>JAFEDY010000057.1 GCA_018241405.1 Pseudomonadota bacterium
AAGGCGATGCCGTCGATCACGCCAATGATGTCGGCGATTCTGCGGCTGGCGTCGTTGATGCCGCGCATGGTGTCCACCACTTCGGCCACCACCTCGCCGCCCTGCACGGCCACGGTGCTGGCGCTCATGGCCAGCTGGTTGGCCTGGGCGGCGTTGTCGGCGTTCTGGCGCACGGTGGCGCCCAGCTCTTCCATGGATGCGGCGGTTTCTTCCAGCGCGCTGGCCTGGGATTCGGTGCGCGCCGACAGGTCGTGGTTGCCCTGGGCGATCTGGCTGCTGGCCGTGGCCACGCCTTCGGCATTGGCGCGCACGCCCATCACCACCCCGGCCAGGCTAGCCTGCATGTCGCGCAGCGCCCGGGTCAGCAGACCCAGCTCATCACTGCTTTTCACCACCAGATCCGCGCTCAGGTTGCCCTTGGCAATCTCTCTTGCGGCATGCACGGCCTGCCTCACAGGCGCCGTGATCAGGCGCGTGATCCACATCCCCAGCGCCAGCGCGGCCAGCACGGCCACGACCAACAGCGTCAGCACCGTGGCGCGGGCAATGCCAAACAACTGCTGCGAATCCTCGTAGGCCGTGATCCCCTGGGCCGAATTGATCTTGGAGAGGCGTCCCGTGGTCTCGGCCATGGCGATGAAGGCCTTCATCGAACCGCTGTACAGCAGCTCGCTGGCCTCGGCCTGGAGCGCCCCGCCCTGTGCCGCCATATCCAGCAGCTGCGCCTGAAAGCGCAGGTATTCGGCGCGGTGGGTCTTGAACTCCTGGAACTCCGGCGCTTCCTGCGGTGTCACCAGCGTCGCATATCGCTGCTCCAGATCGGCGAGCATGGCGCTGACCTTCTTCACGTCCTCGGCCAGTTGCGCCTTCAGCTTCTGGTCCTGATTGAGCACCATGCCGATCTCGCTGGCACGCAATCGGTTGGACGTGGAGCGCATGTCCCCCAGCAACTGCACGCTGGGCAGGCGCTGGGTAGCGATAGCCCGGGTGTTGTCGTTGACCTTGCCCAGCTCGATCAAAGCCAAACCACCGAGCAGCGCCGTCAGCATCGCCATCACGGCAAAGGCCAGCCCCAGCTTGGCCCCCACCCGCAAATTTCCAAACAACATTCACACACTCCTTGCTATACGTCCGTGGCGTCGTGGCGTCGTTGGCCTCAGGCGGCGGCAGCAGACTTGACCAGGCCCATCTCTGCGCTGCTGAGCAGCGATTCGATGTCCACCACGATCAACAGGCGCCCATCGTTCGCAGCGATACCGCGCACGAAGGATGCGTCCACCTGCCCTTGGAAATGCGGTGCCGGTTTGATGGCATCGGCGGACAGCGCCACCACGTCGGCCACGGCATCCACCACGGCGCCGAGCACCATTGCGCCCACGTGGAGGATGATGACCACCGTGAAGTCGGTGTAATCGGCCCGGGCGCAACCGAGCTTCAGGCGCAGATCCACGATGGGCACGATGACGCCGCGCAGGTCGATCACGCCCTTGATGAACTCGGGCGCATGGGCCAGGCGCGTGGGCTGCTCGTAGGAGCGGATTTCCTGCACACGCAGGATGTCAATGCCGTACTCCTCCTGTCCCAGGCGGAAAGTCAGGTACTGCGCCGCTGCACCGGAGGAGGCAGGACGGGTGGAAAGCCGTGCGGCGGGGGCGGACAACATGCGGGACTCCTGGATAGCCTTGAGAGGCTGGGCAGCATAGCAACCCAGAAGTTACGAATGCTAACACTCACCGCGTGCGGCAGTACTCAATCCAGCGTCAGGTTCTGCTTCTTCACCACTTCCTTGTAGGTGGCAAACTCGCTCTTGATCTGCTCGCCAAACTGCTCAGGGGTGTTGGCGATCACGATAGAACCGGTGTCCTCGATGCGCTTTTTCACGGCCGGATCGGCCAGCACCTTCTTGACGGCGCTGTTGATCCTGTCCACGACCTCCTTGGGCGTGCCCTTGGGACCCAGGATGCCGTAGAAGGCCATGCGGTTCACGGGCTCCAGCCCTACCTCCTTGAAGGTAGGCACGTTGGGCAGCACGGCCAGGCGCTGCGGCGCCGCCACCACGATGGGGATCAGGCGGCCTTCCTTGATGAAGGGCAGCGAGGAAGGCAGGTTGTCCAGGTTCATGTTCACCTGACCGGCCACCACGTCGTTCAGCGCCGGCCCCGCGCCGCGATAGGGCACATGCGTCATCTGCACGCCGGCCATGCTCTTGTACAGCTCCATCAGCATGTGCGTGATGCTGCCGGTGCCCGTGGAGGCATAGGAATACTTGCCGGGGTTCTTCTTCAGCTCATCGACGAAGCCCTTGTAGTCGTGGCCGGGGAACTTCGGGTTGACGGCAATGACGTTGGGCGTCGCGGCGATGTTGATGATGGGCACGAAGTCCGTCTCGGGGTTGTACGGGAACTTCGGGGTAATCGCCGGGTTGGTGGCGATGGTGGAGACGGTGGCCACGCTCAGCGTGTAGCCGTCGGGTTTGGCGCGCATGGCCTCGGTGGCGCCGATGGTGCCGCCGGCGCCGCCCTTGTTGTCCACCACCACGGCCTGGCCCAGCTCGCGCCCCAGCGGGTCGGCCACCACGCGGGCGATGATGTCGGTGGTGCCGCCGGCGGCAAAGGGCACGATCAGGCGAATGGGCTTGTTCGGGTAGGCCGCCTGGGCCAGCACAGTCGAGCCGGCTGCAATGGCCAGGCCGCCGATGAGAGCGCGCGCGACAAGACGCAAGGAAAAACCGTGCATGAGAAAACTCCTGTGATGGGTTGAAGAAACGATGGATTGGGCCGGCCGATCACGCGCGGCGGCGCACGATGTGCTGCAGCCCCAGTTCGGCGCAGCCGGTAACGCCAAGCATAGCCATGTTCCGATCCACCTCGCCCCGCAGCAGGCCTATGGCATGGGCCACGCCGGCCTCGCCCGCCACGGCGGCGGCGTAGTTGAAGGGGCGGCCCACCAGCACCATGCGCGCGCCCAGGGCCAGGGCCTTGAGCACGTCCGAGCCGCGCCGAAAGCCGCTGTCGATGAGCACGGGGTAGTCCGGCCCCACGGCGGCCACCACGGCTTCGAGCACACGCAGGGGCGACACGGCCCCGTCGAGCTGGCGCCCGCCATGGTTGGACAGCACGATGGCGTCGGCCCCCACGCGCCGGGCCTGCAATGCGTCCGCCACGCTGAGCAGCCCCTTGACCACCAGGGGGCCCTTCCAGCGCCGGCGGATGGCCGCGATATGGCCCCAGCTCAGGTGGTCGCGCGCCGAGAAGTCGCGCAGCACGCTGGATGACATGATGGGCGCGCCGCGCGTGGCAAACGAATTCTCGAAATGCGGCATGCCGTGGCGCAGCAGCGTGCGCAGGAAGGTGCCCGCCACCCAGCGCGGCCGCGTCATGCCGTCCCAGGCCAGGCGCAGGCTGGGGCGCAGCGGCGTGGAAAACCCGGTGCGGATGTTGTTCTCGCGGTTGGCCGAGACGGGGATGTCCACCGTCACCACCAGCGTGCCGAAGCCCGCGCGCGCCACGCGGTCGATGAGCGCGTCGATGCGCTCCTGGTCGCCCGGTATATAGGCCTGAAACCAGGTCGCCGGGCTCTCGCGCGCCACCTCCTCCATGGGAATCAGCGAGGTGCCGCTCATGACGGAGACGATGCCCGCCTGCTGCGCCGCACGCGCCAGCACCAGGTCGCCGCGGTAGGTGGAGAGCGCGTTGATGCCCATGGGCGCGATGCCAAACGGGCTGCTGTAGCGCTGGCCGAACAGCTCCACCGCCTGCGAGCCCCGGGACACGTCGCGCAGCACCTGGGTGACGAAGCCGTATTCGCCAAACACCTCGCGGTTGTCACGCAGCGAGCCGTTGTCCTCGGCCGCGCCGGCGATGTAGCCGAAGATGGGCCGCGGCAGGCGCCGGCGCGCCGCGGCCTCGAAGTCGTGCAGCGACAGCATGTTGCGCAGCGCGGCGGGCAGCTTGACAGAGGTGGGTTCGGCGTAGGAGGCCATGGCGTGGATGCGGGTTGCGGCGGAGGGTGATCGCACTGTAGGCAAGCCGATTCATGCGTAAAAGCGAAATATTTAGAATGAATATGTTCGCTTATTAGAAACGTCATCCGCCATGCAGCAGCCCTCCATCAAGCAGCTCGAAGCCTTCTGGTGGGCCGCCACCTGTGCCAACTTCGCGACCGCGGCCGAGCGCGTGCACCTGTCGGTGTCGTCGCTGTCCAAGCGCATCACCGAGCTGGAGGCCGCGCTGGGCCAGGCGTTGTTCGACCGCAGCGGTCACCGCGCCGTGCTGACCGAGGCGGGCGAGCGCCTGCTGCCCGCCACGCTCAACGTGCTCAACGCCATGGCCGCCCTGGGCCAGACGCTGGATGCGCCGGCGCAGCTCACGGGCCGCTGCCGCTTCGGCGTGGGCGATCTGTCGGCCCTGACCTGGCTGCCGGCCTTCGTGGCCGCCGCGCGGCTGGCGCACCCGCGGCTGGCGTTGGAGCCCCATGTGGATGTGGGCGGCGTGCTGGAGCGCCGCCTGGCCGACGGCGAGCTGGACTTTGCCGTGATCGCGGGCCGCTCCTCGCGCAGCGAGCTGCTGTCCCAGCCCGTGGGCGCAGCACGCTTCGCCTGGGCCGCCGCGCCCGGCCTTGCTGGAGACGACCATCTGGACGCCAAAGCACTATTGCAGAGCCACCCGCTGGTGACGCTGCCGCCCGGCGCGGGCACCACCCGGCTGCTGGACGACTGGCTGCTGGCCCACCAGGCCACGGCGCAGGAGCGCATCACCTGCAACAGCTGGGGGGCCGTGGCGGGCATGCTGCGCCAGGGCCTGGGGGTGGGCTTTCTGCCCGCGCACTGGGTGAACGCGCTGGGCCTTCGCGCCGTGGGCGCCGATGCGCCGCTGGCGCCGCTGCACTACGCCTTCCAGTGGCGACGCGGCGACGCGCGGGCGCTGATCGCGGCCATGCAGCCGCTGGCGCAGGCGCGGGTGGATTTTTCGGCATCGCCGGCATTCGCCAGCGCGGCGGTTGCGTGACGCAAAGCCCAAAAAGAAAGCCGCCTTGCGGCGGCCTGTATTTTTGGTGTTATTAACCTGCAGCGCTTACCCAGCAAGCGCCAGAAGCTATCAACACCATAGTGATCAGCCCAAGGACTTCTTGTAGCTTTCCACGCCGTCCACGATTTCCTTGTGCGCGGCATCAATGCCGTCCCAGCCCAGCACCTTGACCCACTTGCCCTCTTCCAGGTCCTTGTAGTGCTCGAAGAAATGGCTGATGGCCTTCAGGCGCATGGGGTTCACATCCTCCACGGTCTTCCAGTTTTCGTACATCTTGAGGATCTTGGTCGTGGGCACGGCCAGCACCTTGCCGTCGATGCCGGCCTCGTCTTCCATCTTGAGGATGCCTAAAGCGCGGCAGGGCACGACCACGCCGGGCAGCAGCGGGTAAGGCGTGATCACCAGCACGTCCACCGGGTCACCGTCGCCCGACAGCGTCTGGGGGATATAGCCGTAGTTGCAGGGGTAGTACATGGCCACGGTCAGGAAGCGGTCCACGAAGACGGCGCCGGAGTCCTTGTCCACCTCGTACTTAACGGGATCGGCTTCTGCGGGGATCTCGACCACCACGTTGAAGGTTTCTGGAAGGTTCTTACCGGGCTTGACGTTATTCAGCGACATGGTTGGGGGGTGGAGTGGTTGATGTGGCGTGACACCCGCGCCATTCAGACTGCATGTAGCGAAACCAGTGGCTCGGGATTAACCCTGGATTTTAGGCCTAGGCTGCTTGCAGCCAGCTTGCAGCGTGGCGTTTGGCGGTAAATTGACTTGGTTGGCCAATCGTCTCCAGCCCATCCGTGGCACCGGCATGGCGAGGAAGCAACGCAGGGGAAGCTCCACCACCCGCGTTGCGCTTCCCATCCGAGCAAGACTAACGATGGAGATAACGAATGGCTGGTTCCACCTCAGCGCTGACTGCCCCTCTCATCCTGGCCCTGGTTTGCGGACTGGTTGCCGTGGCCTACGGCATCTGGACCCGCAGCTGGATTCTGTCCAAAGACGCGGGCAACGCCCGCATGCAGGAGATTGCCGGCGCCATACAGACCGGCGCCGCGGCCTATCTGGCGCGGCAATACAAGACCATTTCCCTGGTGGGCGTGGTGCTGGCCATACTCATAGGCGTTTTTCTTGACGCGACCACGGCGATGGGCTTCGTCGTCGGCGCGGTGCTCTCGGGCGCCTGCGGCTTCATCGGCATGAATGTGTCGGTGCGCGCCAACGTACGCACGGCGCAGGCGGCCACGCAGGGCATGGGGCCGGCGCTGGATGTGGCGTTTCGCGGTGGCGCCATCACTGGCATGCTGGTGGTGGGCCTGGGCCTGCTGGGCGTGACGGGCTTTGCCTGGTTCCTGCTCGGCCGGGCGGGAGCGGACGCCACGCTGTCGGCCACGCTCAACCCGCTGATCGGCTTTGCCTTCGGCTCATCCCTCATTTCCATCTTTGCCCGCTTAGGCGGCGGCATCTTCACCAAGGGCGCCGACGTGGGTGCCGACCTGGTGGGCAAGGTGGAGGCCGGCATCCCCGAGGACGACCCGCGCAACCCCGCCGTGATCGCCGACAACGTGGGCGACAACGTGGGCGACTGCGCCGGCATGGCGGCCGACCTGTTCGAGACCTATGCCGTCACGCTGATCGCCACCATGGTGCTGGGCGCGTTGCTGGTGGGCGCCGCACCCGCGGCCGCCGTGGCCTACCCGCTGGTGCTGGGCGCGGTGTCCATCGTCGCCTCCATCATCGGCTGCTTCTTTGTGAAGGCCAGCCCGGGCATGAAGAACGTCATGCCGGCGCTGTACAAAGGGCTGGCAATCGCCGGCGTGCTGTCGCTCATCGCCTTCTGGTTCGTGACCGCCTGGGTGATACCGGACAACGCCCTGGGCGGCACGGGCGCGCAGATGAAGCTGTTTGGCGCCTGCGCCACGGGCCTGGTGCTGACGGCGGCACTGGTCTGGATCACCGAGTTCTACACCGGCACGCAGTATTCGCCGGTGCAGCATATCGCCCAGGCATCCACCACGGGCCACGGCACCAACATCATCGCGGGGCTGGGCGTGTCCATGCGCTCCACGGCCTGGCCGGTGCTCTTCGTCTGCGCGGCCATCATCGTGTCCTACATGCTCGCCGGCCTGTACGGCGTGGCCGTGGCCGCCATGTCCATGCTCAGCATGGCGGGCATCGTGGTGGCGCTGGACGCCTACGGGCCGATCACCGACAACGCCGGCGGCATTGCCGAGATGAGCGAGCTGCCCAGCAGCGTGCGCGACATCACCGACCCGCTGGACGCCGTGGGCAACACCACCAAGGCCGTGACCAAGGGCTACGCCATCGGCTCGGCCGGTCTGGCCGCCCTGGTGCTGTTCGCCGACTACACGCACAAGCTCGACAGCTACGGCCAGGCGGTGAAGTTCGACCTGTCCGACCCCATGGTCATCGTCGGCCTGTTCATCGGCGGCCTCATCCCCTACCTGTTCGGCGCCATGGCCATGGAGGCCGTGGGCCGCGCGGCCGGCAGCGTGGTGGTGGAGGTGCGCCGGCAGTTTGCCGAGATCAAAGGCATCATGGAAGGCACGGCCAAGCCCGAGTACGGCCGCGCCGTGGACATGCTGACCAGTGCCGCCATCAAGGAGATGATCATCCCCAGCCTGCTGCCCGTGGTGGTACCCATCGTCGTGGGCCTGGCGCTCGGGCCGAAGGCGCTGGGCGGCATGCTGATGGGCACCATCGTCACCGGGCTGTTCGTGGCCATTTCGATGTGCACCGGCGGCGGCGCCTGGGACAACGCCAAGAAGTACATCGAGGACGGCCACCACGGTGGCAAGGGCAGCGAGGCGCACAAGGCCGCCGTGACCGGCGACACCGTGGGCGACCCGTACAAGGACACGGCCGGTCCGGCGGTCAACCCGCTGATCAAGATCATCAACATCGTGGCCCTGCTCATCGTGCCGCTGGTGGTGAAGTTCCACGCGGGCTAGAAGCAACTATCAAAACAAGAGCTGCCAGCGCCCTGTGAATGGGCGCTGGCGGCTTTTTTAATGCCAAACCACACCAGCCGCCCGCACGAATGGCGAGCGGCACGCTCGCGCAACAAGAGGGCCAACGCACAGCCGCGACAGCACGCCGGCCATGCCTGCCGCACAATAGTCCGCATGCAGCACCACTACATCGCCAATGCGGCCGTGCCCTCGTCGTCGGGGCGCACCATCGCCGTGATCGACCCCTCCGACGGCCAGCCCTATGACGAGATCCAGCGCGGCACGCCCGAGGACGTGGACGCCGCCGTGCAGGCCGCCCAGCAGTGCTACGACAGCGTCTGGCGCAAGCTGGCCCCGGCCGAACGCGGGCGGCTGCTGCAGCGCCTGTCGGCCAAAATCACAGAACATGCCGAGGAGCTCGCCGCCATAGAGCAGCGCGACTGCGGTAAGCCCACCAAACAAGCCCGCGCCGACGCCGCCGCGCTGGCGCGCTACTTCGAGTTCTACGCCGGCGCCTGCGACAAGCTGCATGGCGAGACCATTCCCTACCAGGAGGGCTTCAGCGTGCTCACCTGGCGCGAGCCCCATGGCGTGACCGGCCACATCGTGCCCTGGAACTACCCGATGCAGATCTTCGGCCGCTGCGTAGCCGCTGCGCTGGCCGCGGGCAATGTCTGCGTGGTCAAGCCGTCCGAGGACGCCTGCCTGTCGCTGCTGCGCGTGGCCCAGCTCGCGGCCGAGGCGGGCCTGCCCGCGGGCGCCATCAACATCGTCACAGGCTACGGCCATGAGGTGGGCGAGGCGCTGGCCCGCCACCCGGGCATCCACCACATCAGCTTCACCGGCAGCCCCAAGGTGGGCACGCTGATCCAACAGGCCGCCGCCGAGCGCCACTGCCCCGTGACGCTGGAGCTGGGCGGCAAGAGCCCGCAGATCGTCTTTGCCGACGCCGACCTGGACGCCGCCGTGCCGGTGATCATCAACGCCATCGTGCAGAACGCGGGCCAGACCTGCTCGGCCGGCTCGCGCCTGCTCATCGACTCGCTGATCTACGAGCCGCTGCTGGAGCGCCTGGGCCTGGCCTTCGAGCAACTGCGCGTGGGCCCGGCGGCCATGGACCTGGATCTGGGCCCCCTGATCCGCCAAAGCCAGCAGCAGCGCGTGTGGGACTTCCTGTCCGACGCGCAGGTGGCCGGCATCCCGCTCGTAGCCCAGGGCACGGTGGTCGACGAGGCGCCCGACACCGGCTACTACCAGGCCCCCACCCTGCTGCGCGACGTGCCGGCGCAGCACCGCCTGGCGCAGCAGGAGATCTTCGGCCCGGTGCTGGCCGCCATGCCGTTTCACGACGAGGACGAGGCCGTGGCGCTGGCCAATGCCACGCAATTCGGCCTGGTGGCCGGCGTGTGGACGCGCGACGGCGCGCGCCAGCTGCGCATGGCGCGGCGCGTGCAAAGCGGCCAGGTGTTCATCAACAACTACGGCGCCGGCGGCGGTGTGGAGCTGCCGTTTGGCGGCGTGAAATCCAGCGGCCACGGGCGCGAAAAGGGCTTCGAGGCGCTGTACGGCTTCACCACGCTCAAGACCGTGGCCATACGCCACGGCTGAGAGGCTGAGAGTCTTTTGCCCATGCCCCTGTCAGCCCCCCCACCCCGCACCGCCCGCCACATCCGCCGCGTCACCTACCAGGGCTTTGAACGCGAAGATGGCCTGTGGGACATAGAAGGCGAGCTGCACGACAGCAAGACCTACGACCTGCCCTCGCTGCGCGAGCCGGGGCAGGTACGCCGCGCCGGCACGCCCATACACCATATGTGGCTGCGCGTGACGGTGGACCGCGATCTCGTCGTGCGCGCCATCGAATCCGCCATGGAGGCCCACCCCCTGGCGGACTGCCCCGAGGCCCAACGCGCCCTGCAGTCCATGGTCGGCTGCAGCATGACGCGCGGCTGGCGCCAGGCCGTCCAGACCCACCTGGGCGGCGTGGCCAGTTGCACCCATCTGCGCGAACTGCTGTTCAACCTGGCCACCGCCACCTTTCAGACCATCAGCGCCGTGTTCATCAGCCAGGGCGACGAGCCGCCGCGCCACCTGGGCCAGTGCACGGGCTGGGACTGGGGCGGCCAGGGCGTGAAGGAACACTATCCCCGGTTCTACAAGCAGCCGCCAAAACTACTGAAATGAGAGCTTCCCGCGCTTGCTGGATAAGCGCTGGGGCCCTGTTTCATATAAATTTCTGACCCGAAAACGTGACAGCCACCATGGCAGATTGATCGAAATCAATTGCCGCACCCATGTGCATACCCCTACGGCGCCCATGGGGCACAATTTGGCCATGGCTGAACGTGTCATTCCTCTCGTGGACGAGCGCAGCAGGGTACTGCGCCCCGCCGTGCCCGCGGCCGCCATGCCCGCCACGGGCGCGCTGTTCGACACGCGCGCGCGGCCCTTGCGCGACCTGCGCATCAGCGTCACCGACCGCTGCAACTTCCGCTGCAGCTACTGCATGCCCAAGGAAGTGTTTGACAAGCACTACCGCTATCTTGCGCACGGCGACCTGCTGAGCTTCGAGGAGATCACGCGGCTGGCGCGGCTATTCATGGCGCATGGCGTGCACAAGATCCGCCTGACGGGTGGCGAGCCGCTGCTGCGCAAGGACTTGGAAAAGCTCGTCGCCCAACTGGCCGAGTTGCGCACCACCGAGGGCCGCCTGCCCGACCTGACGCTGACCACCAACGGCTCGCTGCTGGCGCGCAAGGCGCGCGCCCTCAAAAATGCCGGGCTGCAGCGCGTCACGGTGAGCCTGGACAGCCTGGACGACGCCATCTTCCGCCGCATGAACGATGTGGACTTCCCCGTAGCCGAGGTCCTCGCCGGCATCGAGGCCGCGCAGGCCGTGGGCCTCAAGCACATCAAGGTCAACATGGTGGTCAAGCGCGGCACCAACGACCACGAGATCGTGCGCATGGCGCGGCATTTTCGCGGCACCGGCATCACGCTGCGCTTCATCGAATTCATGGACGTGGGCGCCACCAATGGCTGGCGCATGGACCAGGTGCTGCCCTCGCACGAGGTCATCGCCCGCCTGCAGGCCGAGCTGCCGCTGGTGCCGCTGTCGCCCAGCGCCGTGGGCGAGACGGCCCAGCGCTGGGGCTGGGCTGGGGCCGACGGCCGCCACGACCCGGCACTGGGCGAGGTGGGCGTGATCAGCAGCGTCACCCAGGCCTTCTGCGGCGACTGCAACCGCGCCCGCCTGTCCATGGAGGGGCGCATGTACCTGTGCCTGTTCGCCACCCAGGGCTGGGACTTGCGCAGCCTGCTGCGTGGCGATGCCAGTGACGCGCAGATCAGCGCCGCCATCGCCGCCATCTGGCAGGGCCGCGGCGACCGCTATTCCGAGCTGCGCGCCAGCCTGCCGCCCGATCAAGGCACGCAGCAGGGGCGGCGCATAGAAATGAGCTACATCGGCGGCTAACGCATGATCGACACCCGGGACATCACCGGCCTCATCCTCGCCGGCGGCCGCGGCTCGCGCATGGGCGGGGTGGACAAGGGGCTACAGCCTTTTCGCGGCCTGCCGCTGGCGCAGCACGCGCTGATGCGGCTTGCACCCCAGGTGGGCAGCGTGATGATCAACGCCAACCGCAACCTGCCCACCTACGCATCCTTCGGCGCGCCGGTCTGGCCCGACGGCCTGGCCGACTACGCGGGGCCGCTGGCCGGCTTCCTCGTCGGGCTGGAGCACTGCGCGACGCCCTGGCTGCTCACCGTGCCCTGCGACACACCGCTCTTCCCCTCCGACCTGGCGACCCGCATGGCCGCCGCCGCCACCGCCGAGGGCGCCGACATCGCCATGGCCGCCGCCCCCGAGCAGGGCGACGACGGCGGCACGCGCGTGCGCACCCAGCCGGTGTTCTGCCTGCTGCGCGTGGGCCTGCTGGAGAGCCTGATGCGCTTCACCCAGGAGGGCGGACGCAAGATTGACCGCTGGACCGAGCAGCACCGCTGCGCCATCGTGGCCTTCGACCGTCCGGACGACGACCCGCTGGCCTTTCGCAACACCAACACCCTGGCCGAGCTGCATGCGCTGGAGGGCCAGCCGTCGCCATGACGCCCCAGCCCCCCGCATCGGCCCCAGCACGCATCACCGTCCTGACGGCCGCGCATGCCCCGGCCTACAAGGCGCTGCGCGACGAAGCCCTGCGCTGCGCCCCCGAGGCCTTCACCAGCGACTACGCCACGGCGCTGCAGCGCCCGGCCCAGGCCTACGCGCCGCGCCTGTCCCTGCCCGCCAGCGAAGGCTTCTTCCTGGGTGCCTGGGACGCGCACGGCGCGCTGCTGGGCAGCCTGGGCTGCGAGCGCGAACAGCGCGCCCAGCAGCGCCACATGGCCACCGTGGTTGCGATGATGGTGGCGCCCCGGGCGCAGCGCCGCGGCATAGGCCGGCAGCTGCTGCAGGCCTGCCTGGAGCGGGCCGCGCAGATCGCCGGGCTGGAGCAGCTCGTGCTCACCGTGACGGCCGGCAACGAGCATGTGGTGCGCCTGTACGAGCGCGCCGGCTTCACCCCCTACGGCCTGCTGCCGCGCGCCATCGTCGTCGCCGGCCGCGGCCACGACAAGCTGCACATGCTGCGGCTGCTTCCCTCATCGCCCCTGTGGCATGCACCCCATGAAGACCATTGAGCAGATCGCCGCCGAGCTGCAGGGCTACGACCCGCAGGCGCTGCGCGCGGCCGACGTGAACGCGTTTCTGGAACGCCTGGTGGCGCCCGTCACCGAGACCGAGGAGGTCGGCATCTTCGAGGCCCTGGGCCGCGTGCTGGCGCAGGGCGTGGTCTCGCCCATCAGCGTGCCGCCGCACGACAACTCGGCCATGGACGGCTATGCCTTGGACGGCGCGCAGCTCGTGCCCGGCCAGGCGCTGGTGCTGCGCCCCGTGGGCGCCACGGCCTTTGCCGGCAAGGCCTGGGTGGGCGAGGTGGGCGCGGGCGAATGCGTGAAGATCATGACCGGCGCCATCATGCCCGCGGGGCTGGACACGGTGGTGCCGCAGGAGCTGACCGGCGCCGGCCCCGACGGCACGATACGCATCGCGGCAGGCCTGCTGCGCCGCGGCGACAACCGGCGCCGCGCGGGCGAAGACCTCATGCAGGGCCGCGTGGCGCTCGCAAAAGGTGCGCTTTTTACGCCCGCTGCCATTGGGCTGGCAGCCAGTTTGGGGCTGAAGACGGTGACCGTCTACCGGCGCCTGCGCATCGCCTATTTCTCCACGGGCGACGAGATCCTGAGCCTGGGCGAGCCGCCGCGCGAGGGCGCGGTGTACGACAGCAACCGCTACACGGTCTTCGGCCTGCTCACGCGCTTGGGGCTGCAGGTGATCGACCTGGGCGTGGTGCGCGACGAGCCCGCGCTGCTCGAAGCCGCGTTTCGCCGCGCGGCCGCCGAGGCCGACGCCGTCATCACCAGCGGCGGCGTCAGCGTGGGTGAGGCCGACCACACGCGCAGCATGATGAAGCAGCTGGGCGACGTGGCCTTCTGGCGCATCGCCATGCGCCCGGGACGGCCCATGGCCGTGGGGCGTATCCGGTCCCAAATGCAAGCGGAATCAGCCTACAACGCCCGCCAGTCAAGCGCTGGCAGCTATCAAAATGAAGAATCCACAGCCCGCAGCGTGCTGTTCGGCCTGCCCGGCAATCCGGTGGCCGTCATGGTCACCTTCCTGGCGTTTGTGCGTCCCGCCCTGCTGCGCATGATGGGCTGCACGCACACGGCGCCCCCGCTGCTGCGCGCCGCCAGCGCCGAGGCCCTGCGCAAAAAGCCCGGCCGCACCGAGTACCAGCGCGGCCTGGTCAGCGTGGCGGCCGACGGCCGGCTGCAGGTGCGCAGTACGGGCAACCAGGGCTCGGGCGTGCTCAGCTCCATGGTGCAGGCCAACGGCCTGATCGTGCTGCACCATGACCAGGGCCCCGTGGCCGCCGGCGAGATGGTGGATGTGATGATGTTCGACGGAGTTGTTTGAGATGCCCTACCACGCACAACACCTGGCCGAGCCGCCCACGCGCGAAACCGTGGAGCAATTGCAGGGCGCAGCCGTTCTCGAATTTGGCACGCCCTGGTGCGGCCATTGCCAACGCGCCCAGCCGCTCATAGAGCAGGCGCTCAAAGACCAGGCCGGCGTCGCGCACCTCAAGGTCGAGGACGGGCCGGGCCGGCCGCTGGGGCGCAGCTACCGCGTCAAGCTCTGGCCCACGCTGGTCTTTCTGCGGGACGGCCAGGAGGTCGCGCGGCTCGTGCGCCCGCAAACGGACCAGGACATCCAGGACGCGCTGCGGGCCATCACGCCCCCCGCCTGACATCAACGGCCGAGCGCCTGCTCCACGCCCTTGTTGGCCAACGCATCGGCGCGCTCGTTGCCTGGGTCGCCCGCGTGGCCCTTGACCCAGTGCCACTCGATGCGGTGGCCCGCCTGGTGGGCCAGCGTATCCAGGCGCTGCCACAGTTCCACGTTCTTCACCGGCTGGCCGGCTGCCGTGCGCCAGCCCTTTTTCTTCCAGCCGTGGATCCACTCGGTGATGCCCTGGCGCACATACTGACTGTCCAGGTACAGCGCCACCTGGCAGGGCTTCTTCAGCGCCGCCAGCGCCTGGATCACGGCCATCAGCTCCATGCGGTTGTTGGTGGTGCCGAGCTCGCCGCCAAACAATTCCTTCTCCAGCGCGCCTGCGCGCAGCACCGCACCCCAGCCGCCGGGGCCCGGGTTGCCCTTGCAGGCACCATCGGTATAGATCACCACCTGATTCAAAAAAACACTCCTGAAAAAAACCACCTGCCCACCGCCTGCGATGGGCGCTCAATGACGGCGCGCGACCTGCACCTGCGCCGTTGCAGCCTTGGGCGCCTTGCGCCACGAGGGCTCCAGCAGCCGCATGCCCTGCACGCGCTTGGCGGCGACAATCACGTAGGCCGCCCCGAGTATGGGCCACCAGCGCGCACCCATTCCGTCCATCCAGCCGTAATGCTCCAGCCAGCGCTCGCTGTTCGATGCTGGCCGGTAGCAGCCAAAGCTGATCGACTCCAGCTCGAAGCCCAGCAGGCGCAGCCAGTCGCGCAGGCGCCCGGGCGTGATGAACTCCCCCATGTCGGGCAGGTACAAGCGGCCACCGCCGCCGCAGCGCTGGTACAGGCGCGCGCGCCACTGGCGCAGGCCCCACAGGCTCAAGGGATTGAGGCCGCTGATGACCACCCGGCCCTCGGGCATGAGCACACGGTAGACCTCGCGCAGCGCCGCATGGGGGTCGATGCTGAGCTCCAGGGTATGCGGCATGGCCACCAGGTCCAGGCTGGCCTCGGCAAACGGCAGGGCCACGGCCTCGGCCAGCAGGGACACGGCAGGCGTATCTGGGACCGGCGCATCGGCCGGCAACTGTGCCTCTTCGGCGCCCAGCGCCAGCCAGCGGTGCGGCATGCGGTTGGCACGCAGGCCGGCCAGGCCCTGCATGCCCAGCTGCAGGGCGTGATAGCCAAAGACGTCGGCCACCAGCTCGTCATAGCGCTCCTGCTCCCAGGCGAGCAGGTAGCGCCCCGGGGGGGTGGCAAACCAGTGGTGTAAACCTATAATTTCGCCGCTCATGAACTTGCTGCCGCTGCCCGCCTTCTCCGACAACTACATCTGGATGCTGCACGACGCGCGCCATGCGCTCGTCGTGGACCCGGGCGACGCCGCGCCGGTGCTGCAGGCGCTGCGCGACATGGGGCTGTCACTGCAGGCGATTCTAGTCACGCACCACCATGGCGACCATGTGGGCGGCGTGAACGCCTTGCGCGAGGCCACGGGCGCCGCCGTCTGCGGCCCCGCGGGCGAGACCATGCCAGCACCCCTCAAGCGCCTGCGCCAGGGCGACGCCGTGACCGCCCTGGGCCTGCGCTTTGCGGTGATCGACGTGCCCGGCCACACGGCGGGGCATATTGCCTACTACTGCCCCGACATGGACGGAACGCCGCTGCTGTTCTGCGGCGACACGCTGTTCTCGGGCGGCTGCGGCCGCCTGTTCGAGGGCACGCCGGCGCAGATGCAGGCCTCGCTTGACGCGCTGGCCGCCCTGCCGGGCGACACGCGCGTGTGCTGCGCCCATGAGTACACGCTGTCCAACCTGAAGTTCGCGCGCGCCGTCGAACCCGGCAACCAGGACCTGCTCAAGTACCTGGCCCAGTGTGAATCGCTGCGCCAGGCAGGCCGGCCCACACTGCCCTCGCGCATGGCGACGGAGCGCGCCATCAACCCTTTTCTGCGTACGCGCGAAACCGGCGTCGCCCAGGCGGCCCGCGGCTTTGACGCGCATGTCAACCCGCGCGAGGCCGCATCCGTGCTGGCCGCGCTGCGCCAATGGAAAAACGAATTCCGATGAGAATCCTGCACATTCTGTGGCTGACCAGCCTGCTGTGGCTGGCCGGCTGCGCCACCACCAACACCCCTGGCGACGCCGCCTCCAACAGCCGCAGTAGTAGCAGCAGCAGTAGCAGCAGCAACGACCGCTCGCAATATCCCGCGGGGCCGCTCAGCCCCATCACGTCCGGTGCCGCCAAGGGCCGCGCCGTGACCGGCATCAACGCCCCGGCCGACCTGTGGGACCGCATGCGCCGTGGCTTTGCCATGCCCGACCTGGACAACGACCTGGTGCATGACCGAGAGCAGTGGTACGCCGCCCGGCCCGACTACATGCAGCGCATGACGGAGCGCTCCAGCAAATACCTGTTTCACATCGTCGAGGAACTGGAGCGCCGCGGCATGCCCACCGAGCTGGCACTGCTGCCCTATATCGAGAGCGCCTTCAACCCGCAGGCCGTCTCCAGCGCCAAGGCGGCCGGCATGTGGCAGTTCATGCCGGCCACGGGCAGCTATTTCGACTTGAAGCAGAACGTGTTTCGCGACGACCGGCGCGACGTGCTGGCCTCCACCCGCGCGGCGCTGGACTACCTGCAAAAGCTGTACGGCATGTTCGGCGACTGGCACCTGGCCCTGGCCGCCTACAACTGGGGCGAGGGCAGCGTGGCGCGCGCCATTGCGCGCAACGAGAAGGCGGGCCTGGGCACCGGCTACACCGACCTGTCCATGCCTGCCGAGACGCGCATGTATGTGCCCAAGCTGCAGGCGGTGAAGAACATCGTGGCCGACCCCACCCGCTTCAGCACCGAGCTGCCGCTGATCCACAACCACCCCTACTTCCAGAGTGTGGAGATCACGCGCGACATCGACGTATCGCTGGTCGCCAAGCTGGCGGGCATACGCGTGGAGGACTTCCGCGCGCTCAACCCTTCGCTGCACAAGCCGGTGATCCTGGCCGCGGGCGTGCCCCAGGTGCTGCTGCCCTGGGACAACGCCCAGGTGTTCCGCAAGAACCTGGAGGCCCGCAGCGACGTGCAGAACGCCAGCTGGACTGTCTGGACCGTGCCCAGCACCATGAGCGTGTCGGCCGCCGCCCAGCACACTGGCATGAGCGAGGGTGAGCTGCGCGAGCTCAACGGCATACCGCCACGCATGATGATCAAGGCCGGCTCGGCCCTGATGGTGCCGCGCGCCTCCACGACGCGCGCCGACGTCTCCGGCCATGTGGCGGACAACGGGCAGATTGCCTTCACGCCCGAGATCGTCACGCGCCGCACCATGGTGCGCGCGGCCAAACGCGACACCGTGGCCAGCATCGCCCACCGCTACAAGGTCAGTGCCGCCGACGTGGCCGATTGGAACGACCTCAAGGTCTCCAGCAGCTTCAAGACGGGCGAGCGCGTCATCATGTACCTGCCCGTCCGCCTGACCGCCACCGCGCTCAAGCACAGCCACGCGAGGCAGCCGGCAGGCCGTGCCATTGCCTCGGCTGCCAAGGTCGGCACCAGCAGCCACAAGACCAGCCACAAGGCCAGTCCCACGCACAAGGGGGGCACACCCTCCAAGCGCAAGCGCTGAACGCCCTGTTTCCGGTCTTAGAGCGTGTTTACGCTCTTACAGGCGCAGGTTGTGCATCCCCACCAGGCCCAGCACCCCGATGACGATCAGGTACAGCGCCACGATGACGTTGAGCAGCTTGGGCATGATGAGGATCAGGATGCCCGCGATCAGTGAAACCAGGGGGCCGATGCTGAAGTGAAGCGACATGGGGAAAGCCTTGCGGTGAATCGAAGCATGGCGTAGCGCGCCAACGGTCGCCGACTTTAGCCGCTCCACCGTCAGAGCTGAAACTTCAGCTTGGCCCTGCGCACCCAGTCGTTGCTGAAGGTCTTGTCCAGCGCCACCCGCGTGGATGCCGATTCCGGCTGCAGGCGTGTCACGGCGCGGATGGCCGTCACGGGTCCATCGTCAGGCATCAGGCCATCGGGCGACAGCGTCTCCCGCACCTTGTAGAAGGCCGCCATGTAACGGCCGCGGTCGCCCAGCAGGTAGTCCTGCGGCACGACGCGCGCCAGGTCGGTGGGGCTGGCCGTCTGCAGCCACTTGAGCGCATGCACCAGGGCATTGACCAGCGCCTGCACCTCGGTCCCATGGTGCTGCACATAGCCCTGGGGTGCATACAGGCAGGCGCCGGGCATGTTGCCGCCAAACATCTCAACACTGCCCCTGAGCGTGCGTGTATCGGCCAGCAGGCGCACCTCGCCGCGCTGCTCGAGCATGGTGATGAGTGGATCCGCCTGGCTCAGCGCATGCACCCGCCCCTGCCGCAGAGCGGAGAGCGCCTCCATGCCACTGCCCACAGCCACAAAACTTACCTCGTCGAGCGGCACGCCCAGCTGGCTCAGCCACAGGCTTGCCAGGAACTGCGTGGACGAATCGGGCGCCGTCACGCCCACGCGCAGCCCGCGAAAGCCGGCAATGTCCTTGAGCGGCCAATGGCGCGTGGACGCCGCCAGCGCCAGCTGCGGCGCCCGCCCCAGCAGCACCAGGCTGCGGTAGGGAACGCCGCGCAGATGCTGGCGCACGACATGCTCGAACGCGCCGCAGCACAGGTCCGCGTCCCCGGCCTGCAGCGCCTGCAGCGCCGGCCCGCCTCCGGGATGGTCCACGACGCGTACGTCCAGACCCTCGTCGCGAAAGAAGCCCAGGCCCAGCGCCACCGTGAGCGGCAGGTAATACAGCCCTGCCTGCCCGCCGACGGCAATGCGCACCGGCGCGGCCGTGGCCGCGCGCGGCTGCGCAGGCAGCACGGCGGGCATGGCCAGGGCCGCGGCGGACAAGACGCCGAGCCGGCCGAAATGGCGGCGGGTAACAGGCAGAGTGGACATAGGCAATCAGCACAGCGTGGGTCGCATGCTGCAGTGCAGCAATCGTGCCTCATCGCCCCCGGAACGGCATCCGGGTGAACCCTGCCGGTGGACTACGTACCAGGAGCAGACCCGGCGGTCACGCGCAGGCGCCGGCAATACGGCCGGTCAGGGACGCTGCATGCGGCAGGAGCTGGGCATCTGTGCCTTGTCGGCCGCAATCTGGCGCACCACGCGAAAGCCGTAGCCCGAGCCCTCGACATCGAACTTCACGCCCGGCGCGCCCAGCCTGTCCATCACGCCCACGACCAGGCCCTGCTGGAACTGGTGATCCAGCGCCCGCATATGGCCCGACTGGCCGTACAGGCTGACGCTGGCCTGCTCCAGCGCACGCGCCACGGGCAGCGGGTCGCTGCTGGCGGCCTGCTGCATGGCCTGGGTCAGGGCCTCGACCATGAGCTGCATGCGCATGTGCACATAGTCGTCCTGCGGCTGGGGGAAGCGCGTGCGAAAGGCGCGGTAGAAGTCCTCGCTGCCCTGGGTGGGCAGGTTGGGCAGCCAGTCGGCCACGGCCACCACCTTGCCCACACCGGCATCGCCCAGCGCGGAGGGCGCGCCCAGGGCGTTGCCGTAGAAGGTGTAGAACATGCCGTCGTAGCCCACCTCGCGCGCGGCCTTGACGAGCAGCGTGAGGTCGTTGCCCCAGTTGCCGGTGATGACCGCCTGGGCGCCGCTGGCCTTGATCTTCACCGCATAGGGCGCGAAATCCTTCACGCGGCCCACGGGGTGCAGCTCGTCGCCGACGATCGCCACATCGGGGCGCTGCACGGCGAGCTGGCGGCGCGCCTCGCGCAGCACGGCCTGGCCGAAGCTGTAGTCCTGGCCTATCAGATAGGCGCGCTTGAGGGCCTTGTCTTCGCGCATCACGTCCATGAGCGCGGCCATGCGCATGTCGGCATGGGCGTCGAAACGAAAGTGCCAGAAGCTGCACTTGTCGTTGGTCAGCAGCGGATCGACGGCCGAGTAGTTGAGGAACACCACGCGCCGATCGGGCTCGCGCTGGTTGTGTTTGTTGATCGCCTCGACGAGGGCGGCAGCCGTGGCCGAGGAATTGCCCTGCATGACGAAGTGCACGCCGTCGTCGATGGCCGCGCGCAGGGCCGACAACGCCTCCTCGTTCGTGCCCTTGCTGTCGTAGCGCACCAGTTGCAGCGGCCGCGCGCCACCGGGCAGCTTCACGCCGCCGCGCGCGTTCACGCGCTCGGCGGCCCAGAGCAGATTGCGGAACACGGCCTCGCCGGTGTTGGCAAAGCTGCCGGACAGGCTCTCGATGAGCGCCAGCTTGATGGGGCTGCCGGTGGCGCTCTGGGGCTGGGCGCCTGCCGCCAGCGAGAGCAGCGCCAGGGTGCAGGCGCCAACGACCTGGCGGCGTGAAAACAGGGACATGAAAAAACCCAAAAAAAGACGGGAACGGCGCCTACTGCGCCATGAGCTTCTCTATGGCCTCCGGCACCTCGCCCTGCGGCCCAGGCGCTACCTCGGCGCGCTGCTGCACCGCGGACTCCTGCCGGGGAAGCTGCGTCGCGCTCGCTTCCGGCTGCGGCACGGCGGCCGTGGCGACCGGTGGCGCCGTTGTGGCCCCGGCAGGCGCCGTGGCCGCAGCAGGCGTTGCGGCAGCAGGCTCTGCCGGCAACTGCACGGTGGTGCTGCCCGCGGGTGCCAGGCGCACATAGCGCTCGAAGAGCTGGAAGAAGCGTTCGTAGAACTGCGTGTCGGAAATGGTCTCGCTACCCACCTTGACCAGGGTGTCGTCGGTGGCCGAGACGGGCAGCGACACCGAGCCTATGCCGCCCACGCCCAGCGAGGCCGAGTTGTTGACCTTCTTGATCACATAGCGGTCCTGCAGCGCACTGGCAAAGGCCGAGGTGCGCGCGTCACCCTGCCCCTCGGGAGCGCAGACCACGCGCATCTCCACCTCGTAGTGCACGTCGGCATGGGGCTGGTAGTACTTGCGCCCGACCACCGACTCGGCAGTGGCCTGGTTCACCACATAGCCCTGGCTCAGCAGCGCGCGCCGCGCCGCCTCGCAGGTGCGCGCCTGCGAGGCCAGGACATGGCGCGTATGCATGCTGGCGCTGTCGAAGTCGTTGGGGGTGAACTGCAGGCTGCGTTCCAGCCCGGGCATGGACTCGGGAAGGCGCGCGCAGCCCGCCAGCAGGGCGCAGGCCAGCAGGCCAAGGCGCTGGACCAGGGCGGACTGAAGGGAAAGGAATCGAATCACGGGGAACCAAGCAATAAAACCGCTGCAAGCCTGCATTGTGAATGCCAGACGCGCAACACCCGGGTGAACGCCCGAAAAGCCTGGCCATTACTATTAAAAATAGAGCTGCAAGCGCTTTATTTGAAAGGCTTTATGCCGTATTCTTTCAATAACCCTACTCATGGCGCAAGGCGTACATGGCTCCTGCCTGAACGATCAACTCCAGTGCATGCGTTCGGCGTCGCCCGGTTGCTTGCGCCTTTGGGTAGGCCCGTCCACGGGCCGCACCATCCCTCGGGCCTGGACACAACACCGCTTATCGCGCGGTCCCATCCGCTTGAATACTTGTAACGAATCCTGAAAGCCTTGCCGCACCGGCGCAGCCAGTTTCCATATGTCGCTTGGGTGAAGCAGGCTACCAATGGTTTCCATGCCGCCGCAGGCCGGAACCCGCCGCAGGGGGCGTGACTCCATCGGGTTGTCTGGAGACCCGACCATGCCGCTAGTCCTTCCAAACCCCGGCCGCAGGCAGGCCCTGATGGCCATGCTGGCCGGTGCCAGCCTGCTGGGCGCCTGCACCAGCGCGCCGCTCCGGGGCACGGGCAGCGCACCGGCCCCCACCCCGGCCCATCAGCGCGCGCAGGCTGAACTAGCCCAAGCCCTGGGCACCGCTCCGCTGGACGCCGCCGCGCGCCAGCGCTGGCTGGACCGCATCACCTGGGGCCAAAGCGACGCCAGTGCCGCCCGCCTGCAGCAGCTGGGCTTGCCCGCCTGGCTGGCCGAGCAGCTCTACCCCGACCCGGTCCATTTCTACGCCCTGCCCGCCGCGGCGCAGGCGCAGATCGGCGCCATGCGCATCTCGCGCGAGGCCTTTGCGCCCATGGTGCTGGCGCTCGAAGCGCAGCGCCAGGCCGCCGTCGCGCTGGCGGACGCCGACGCCAAGCGCGCCGCCCAGCGCGACTACCAGCAGGCGCTGAACCAGGTGCTGCGCGAGGCCCAGCGGCGCTTTGCGCTGCGCGCGCTGTACTCGCCGCACCAGCTGCTCGAGCAGATGACCTGGTTCTGGATGAACCACTTCAACGTCAATCTGCGCAAGGCCAACCTGCGCGCGCTGGTGGGCGACTACGAGAACAGCGCCATACGCCCGCACGCGCTGGGGCGCTTTCGCGCGCTGCTGGGCGCCAGCCTGCGCCACCCGGCCATGCTGCGCTACCTGGACAATGCCAACAACGCCGCCGGGCGCATCAACGAGAACTACGCGCGCGAGCTCATGGAGCTGCACACCCTGGGCGTGGGCAGCGGCTACACCCAGGCCGACGTGCAGGAGCTGGCACGCGTGCTCACCGGCGTGGGCATCAGCCTGCGCCCGCTCGATGCGCCGCCGCCGCGCCAGCGCCCGCAGCTGCAGCACCAGTACCTGCGCGCGGGCCTGTTCGAATTCAACCCAGCGCGCCACGACGATGGCCCCAAGACCCTGCTGGGCCAGCCGCTGCACCAGAGCGGCCTGGCCGAAGTGGACGAGGCGCTGGACCGCCTGGCCCGCGCGCCCGCCACGGCGCGCTTCATCGCGCGCAAACTGACCATCTACTTCGTGGCCGATACGCCGCCGCCCGCGCTGGTGGCGCGCGTGGCCGAGCGCTTTGCGCGCAGCGACGGCGACATTGCAGAGACCCTGGTGGCGCTGTTCACGGCGCCCGAGTTCGCGGCCTCGCTGGGCGACAAGTTCCGCGACCCGGTGCACTACGCCATGGCCGGCGTGCGCCTGGCGTATGGCGAACGCGTCATCGCCAACCCCGAGCCGCTGCTGGGCTGGATGGCCCGCATGGGCGAGACCCTGTACGGCCACGAAACGCCCGACGGCTACCCGCTGACCCAATCCGCCTGGGCCAGCGCCGGCCAGATGACCACGCGCTTCGAGATCGCGCGCATCCTCGGCGCCAGCGGCGCCGTGCTGTTTCGCACGGCGCCCGGCGAGCCGCTGGAGCAGCCCCCTTATCCACCGCTGGCCGCATCCGCCGTGGTGCAGGCCTGGCAGCTCTCGGAGAGCACCGGCGCCGCACTGGCGCAGGCGCAAAACCGGCCCGCCGACTGGAACAGCTACCTGCTGTCCTCGCCGGAGATGATGCGGCGCTGACCGCATCCCCCTCTTCACCGGAGCACCCCATGAAACGCCGTGCCTTGCTGCAATCCCTTGCCGCCGGCGCCCTGGCCGGCCTCGCCAGCGCCCAGGCCTGGGCCACGCCCGCCCAGGGCCAGGCGCGGCTCCTGGTCGTCTTTCTGCGTGGCGCCTATGACTGCACCAGCCTGCTCGTGCCCACGGCGCGCGAGGCGCGCGACTTTTACGCCGCAAGCCGCCCGCGCATCGCCATCGCCCAGCCCGGCGAGGCGGACGGCGCGCTGGCGCTGGACGCCGCCTGGGGCCTGCACCCGGCGCTGGCCGACAGCATGCTGCCTTTGTTCGAACGCAAGCAGCTGGCCTTCATCCCGTTTGCGGGCATCAACGACCTCTCGCGCAGCCATTTCGAGACGCAGGACGCCATCGAGCTCGGCCAGGCGCAGGACGCGCGGCGCAACTTCAACTCGGGCTTTCTCAACCGCCTGGCCGCGGTGCTGGGCGCCGGGCCGCTCAGCGCCGTGGCGCCCATGGCGTTCACCGACCAGCTGCCGATCTCGCTGCGCGGCAGCGCGCCCGCGGCCAATATGCAGCTGGCCGCCGTGGGCCAGCCCAAGGTGAACGCGCAGCACAGCAGCGTGATCGAGTCCATGTACCGCGGCACGCCGCTGGCGCAGACCGTGACCGAGGGCTTTACGGTGCGCGGCGAGGTGCTGCGCAGCCTGCAGGACGAAATGCAGGCCGCCAGCCGCGGGGCCATGGCCACGCGCGGCTTCGAGCTGGTGGCGCGGCGCATGGCGCGGTTGATGCGCGAGCGCTTCGACCTGGGCTTTGTCGATGTCGGCGGCTGGGACACCCATGTGGGCCAGGGCGGCGCCACCGGCTATCTCGCCACACACCTGGGCGAACTGGGCCGGGGCCTGTCCGGGTTTGCACAGGAGATGGGCGCCGATGCCTGGCAGAACACTGTGGTCGTGGTGGTCAGCGAGTTCGGGCGCACCTTCCGTGAAAACGGCAACCAAGGCACAGATCACGGCCATGGCAGCGTGTACTGGGTACTGGGCGGCGCGCTGACGGCGCAGGCCGGCGGACGCGTGCTGGGCGAGCAGGTGCAGCTATCGCCGCAAACCCTGTTCCAGAACCGCGACTACCCCGTGCTCAACGAATACCGCGCCGTACTGGGCGGGCTGTTTGCACGGCTCTATGGCTTGACCCCCACGCAGCTGGGGCAGGTGTTCCCGGGCGTGCAGGCTCAGGACCTGCGCCTCGTCTAAAGGTCGATTCAAGTGATGCGCCCCGCACAAGCGCGACTACCACTATGTATTAAGTAGCATTGACCGGCCAGGCTGGCGCACGGCATTTGATCTGGCGCAGAAACAACGTGGCAATCGACAGTAAGAATACGAACCATTCTTATTCTCGATTTACACAGGATTTCCCTATGCACACCCTTCGCCGCTGGGCCGCTGGCCTCGCCGTGCTTGGCCTCTCGTTCGCTGCCTCTGCCCTCGAATACCCCATAGGCGCGCCGCAGCAGATGCACGGCATGGAGATCGCCGCCGTCTACCTGCAGGCGGTGGAGATGGAGCCCGACGGCCATATGCGCCGAGCGGCCGAATCCGACGTGCACCTGGAGGCCGACATCCATGCCATGGCCAACAACCCCAATGGCTTCAAGGAGGGCGACTGGATTCCCTACCTGATGGTCAAGTACGAGCTGACCAAGCTGCCCTCGGGCGAGGTCATCAAGGGCGACATGATGCCCATGGTGGCCAACGACGGCTCGCACTACGGCGACAACGTCAAGCTCAAGGGCCCGGGCAAGTACAAGGTGCGCTTCATCGTGCTGCCGCCGAGCAGCAAGGACAACCCGCAGGGCAACCACTTTGGCCGCCACACCGACCGCCTGACCGGCGTGCGCCCCTGGTTCAAGCCCTTCGAGATGGAGTGGGAGTTCACCTTTGCCGGCGTGGGCAAGAAAGGCGGTTACTGAGCATGCGCCGCCTGAGCCTGAGCACCACGGCCGCCGCCGTGCTGACCCTGGCCTGCGCCGCGCCCGGCGCGGCCCTGGCCGCCCAGGATGCCGGCACCGCCGCGCTGCTGGCGCAGATCAAGCAGCTGACGGCGCGCATCGAGGCGCTGGAGCAGCAGAACAAGGCCGTCGATAAAGCCCTGGACAGTGAACGCATCAGCGAGAAGGAGCCCGAGATCGTCACGCGCCTGAAGGCCGTGGAACTGCAGTCGCTGGGCATGCTCAAGTCCGCGCGCACCGTGGAGGCACTCGACGGCATCCAGGTGGGCTTTGCACTCTCGACCGTGGCGCAGCGCCCCTCCTCTGCCGTGCACATGCCAGGCACGGATCTGGACGGCAGGTTCGGCAACAGCCAGCTCAACTACCGCGGCGACGCCTTCGTCACCGTGCCGCTGGACAAGCTCGGTGACGTGGAGAGCAAGGTCTTCGCCCATATCCGCTTCGGCCAGGGCTCGGGGCTGAACGACATGTATTCGTTCTCCAAGCCCAACGCCACGGCGTTTCGCGTGACCTCGACGGCGCCCGACGACTCGGTGGCCATCCTCGGCCAGGCCTGGTACCAGGCCACCATCCCGCTGCCCTGGGGCGGCTTCAAGCCGCAATCGAAAGAGACGCTGGAAGTCAATTTCGGCAAGATGGACCCGTTCCTGTTCTTCGACCAGAACGCCGCCGCCAACGACGAGACGCGCCAGTTCCTCAACACCGCCTTCGTGCACAACCCGCTGCTGGACGCGGGCGGTGACATCGGCGTGGACCGCAACGGCTTCACGCCGGGCTTTCGCGTCTCGTACCTGAACAAGATGGACAAGCGCGAGCCCTGGCGCCTGTCGCTGGGCGTGTTCGGCGCGGGCAACGGCGCCAACTACTCGCGCTTCTTCTCCTCGCCGCTGATCCTGGCGCAGGCCGAGACCCAGCTGCGCCTGATGGGCGGCCTGCAGGGCAACTACCGCCTGTACTACTGGCGCACGGGCCAGGCGCCGACCTTCACGGGCGGCAGCGCGCAGCGCGCGGGCTGGGGCCTGTCGATAGACCAGCGCGTGGGCGACGCGCTCACGCTGTTCGGCCGCTGGGGCCAGCACACCCAGGGGGCGGGCGCACGCTTTGACAAGGCGCTCACGGCCGGTTTCGAGCTGGCGGGCTACGGCTGGAAGCGCGGCGGCGACTCGCTGGGCCTGGCGCTGGGCTGGCTGCAATCCTCGCCCGGCTGGCGCGCGGACTCCGCCAGCCTGCCGGGCGAAGGCGGCCTGCCCGCCTACGGCTACGCCGCCACGGGCGCCGAGCGCGTGGCCGAGGCCTATTACCGCTGGCGCCTGAACAAGCAGTTCGAGCTCACGCCCTCGCTGCAGTACCTGGGCCGCCCCGGCGCCAACCCCGACGCCAAGCCCTATTACCTGCTGTCGCTGCGTGCGCAGCTGACCTACTGAGCCGATCGCCCCATGCACCACCGCTCTGCCCTGCTGCTCTGCCTGTGCGCCCTCGCCGCCCAGGCCGAGGAACTGCCCACCTTTGCCATCGTCGCCAAGGACGGGCGCCTGGAGCCCGCACGGCTCGAAGTGCCCGCCGGGCGGCGCGTCAAGCTCACGCTGAAGAACGCCGGCAGCAGCCCGGTGGAGTTCGAGAACCTCAACCTGCGCGTGGAAAAGGTGCTGGCGCCGGGCGCCAGCTCCTTCGTCGTCACGCCGCCGCTCAAGCCCGGCGTGCACGAATTCATCGACGAGTTCCACCCCGAGACCGGGAAGATGCAACTCATCGCTCAGTAAATCATGCTCAACGCTTTCATCATCGTCTGGCGCGAAAGCCTCGAAGCGCTGCTCGTCATCAGCGTGCTGTTGTCGTGGATAGCGCGCCAGGAGCAGCCTGGCACGGCCCTGCGCCGCGGCCTGTGGGGTGGCGCCCTGGGCGGCGTGGCCCTGGCCGTGGGCCTGGGCTTTGCCACCTTTGCCGTGCAGAGCGAGTTTGCCGGAGAGTCGCTGGAGATCTTCCAGCTCGCCATGGTGCTCGCCGCTTCCGCGCTCATCCTGCACATGGTGCTGTGGATGCACCAGCATGGCCGCGACATGAAGCGCCAGCTCGAAGGCCAGGCCGCACGCGCGGCCAGCGCCTGGGGCATCGCCGCCATTGCTGCGCTGGCGGTAGCACGCGAGGGTGCGGAAACCGTGGTCTTTCTCTACGGCCTGGGCCTGGAGGGCAGCGGCACGGCCCTGCTCTCCACCCTGGGCGCCGCTGCAGCGGGCCTGGCCGCCGCCGTGGCCACGGCCTGGCTGGCGGCGCGCGGGGCGCGCCTGCTCAACTACCGCACGCTGTTTCGCATCAGCGAGATCCTGCTGCTCCTGATCGCCAACGCGCTGCTGGTCAGCGGCGTGGATCGCATGATCTCGCTCGACTGGCTGCCCGCGCTGATCGACCCGGTGTGGGATCTGTCGGCCCTGCTGGCCGACGGCCAGGGAGCGGGGCGGCTGCTGGCCGACTTCACCGGCTACCGCGCGCGCCCGGCGGCCACGGTGCTGCTGGCCAGCGCCTGCTTCTGGGCCTTTGCATGGTGGCGCATGCGCCAGGCCACGCCGCCCGCGCTGCCTGCCAAGGCCTGAGAGACTGAAAGTCTTTTGCCCATGACCGCCGCCGCCAAACGCCGCACCATCGTCATCCACCCACCCCGGCGCGCGCCCTGGCTGGCACGCCTGGGCGACGCCATGGCGCGCCGGCGCCGCCTGATCCTGGGCGTGCAATGGGCCATCGTGCTGTTCTACGCCGTGCTGGTGGTGCTGCCCGCCTTTCTGCCCCACCCCCACGCAGAGGCGCGGCTGTTCTCGGGCGATTGGGGCTCGGCGCACAGCGTAGGGGCCGAAGGCGCCGCCCTCACCGACAAGGCGCCCTACGCGGCGCAGTGGCACGAGCGCCTGGTGCTGCTCGCGCAGTACCTGTTCTGGGGCGTGTGGTGGCCCTTCGTCATCCTGTCCGTCATGCTCCTGGGCCGGGTCTGGTGCGGCGTGCTCTGCCCCGAGGGCGCGCTCACCGAATGGGCCAGCCGCCATGGCCGCGGCGGCGCCATCCCGCGCTGGCTGCGCTGGGGCGGTTGGCCGGTGCTGGCCTTCATCCTGACCACGGTCTACGGTCAGCTCATCAGCGTGTACGAGTACCCGCAGGCGGCGCTCCTGATCCTGGGCGGCTCCACCGTCGCCGCCGTGGCCGTGGGCTGGCTGTATGGCCGCGGCAAGCGCGTGTGGTGCCGCTACCTGTGCCCGGTGTCGGGCGTGTTTGCGCTGCTGGCGCACATCGCGCCGGTGCATTTCCGCGTCGATCGCGCGGCCTGGCTGGCACATAGCGAGCGCAGCCCGGCAGTGGATTGCGCACCGCTGCTGCAAGTGGGCCAGCTGTCTTCCATGTCCCAATGCCACGCCTGCGGGCGCTGCAGCGGCCACAAGGACGCCGTGGCGCTGCAGGCGCGCTCGCCCGCGGCAGAGATTTTGTCCGCGCGCGCGGCATCCTGGCCCGAAACCCTGTTGCTACTTTTTGGCGTGCTGGGCGTGGCGATCGGCGCCTTCCAGTGGACGGTAAACCCCTGGTTTGTGCGCGGCAAGCAGTGGGCGGCCGAATGGCTGGTGAACCATGACATCGTCTGGCCGCTGGAAACCAACGCCCCCTGGTGGCTGCTGACGAATCACCCCGAGAGCGGCGACGCCTTCTCCTGGCTGGAC
This sequence comes from Pseudomonadota bacterium, assembly GCA_018241405.1. Lineage (GTDB taxonomy): Bacteria > Pseudomonadota > Gammaproteobacteria > Burkholderiales > Burkholderiaceae_C > Alicycliphilus. The sequence goes on from JAFEDY010000057.1 coordinate 29,347, forward strand.
GGCGCGGCCGTGCTGGCCTACATGCTGGCCGTGGCGCTGCTGCTGGGCGGGGCCGTCGCCTTGTGCAGCTGGGCCGCAGCGCGCCTGGCGCGCCAGCAGCCGCGCGCGCTGGTGCTGGCGCTGGTGCCGCTGGCGGGCCTGGGCCTGTTCCTGGGCCTGTCGATGATGAGCGTGACCCATTTGCGCGCCGAGGGCGTCCCCCTGGGCTGGCTGCCCTGGGTGCGCGGTGCGCTGCTGGCCCTGGGCGCGGCCTGGTCGTGGTGGCTGGGCCTGCGCCTGCTGACACGCCCTGCGCCTGGATCACTGCGGCTGTTGGCGGCGGGCGCGGCGTGGACGCTGCCCGTGGCCCTGGTCAGCGGTGCCTGGGTGCTGGTGTTCTACGTGTGGTGAGCAGGCCGGCGCACGCGCCTGTCACGCGGTAATGGCGTCCAGCGGCCAGCGCGGCAGGACGTCGAAGGCGTAGTCGCGATTCGCCTGCTGCCGGCCCGCCTGCAGGCGCATGGCCGCGGCCATGGCGATCATGGCGCCGTTGTCGGTGCACAGGTGCAGCTCGGGATAGTGCACGCGCACGCGGCGCGCGGCGCAGGCGGCATCGAGCTGCGCACGCAGCAGGCGGTTTGCACCCACGCCGCCGGCCACCACCACGCGGTTCATGCCCGTTTGTTGTAGCGCCGCCAGGGTCTTCTTGACCAGCACCTCGACGATGGCGGCCTGGGTGCTGGCCGCCAAGTCGGCCTTGCGCGCCTGCAGTTCGTCACCCAGCTTTTTCGCCTGGGTCAGCACGGCGGTCTTGAGCCCGGCAAAGGAAAAATCCAGGTCGCCGCTGTGCAGCAACGGCCGCGGCAGCTTGAAGGCCTTGGCGTCGCCCTGCTCGGCCAGGCGCGACAGCGCAGGCCCGCCGGGGTAGCCCAGGCCCATCAGCTTGGCCGACTTGTCGAAGGCCTCGCCGGCCGCGTCATCTATGGTTTCGCCCAGGATTTCGTAGCGGCCCACGCCGTCCACGCGCATCAACTGCGTGTGCCCGCCGGAGACCAGCAACGCGACGAAGGGAAACTCGGGTGGGTCGGCGCTCAGGAAGGGCGACAGCAGATGGCCCTCCAGGTGGTGCACGCCCAGCACCGGCCTGTCGAGCGCCGCGCCCAGCGCGCAGGCCACGCCGGCCCCCACCAGCAGCGCGCCGGCCAGGCCCGGGCCGCGCGTGTAGGCCACCACGTCCACGTCGGCCAGGCGCCGGCCGGCATCGGCCAACACCGCCTCGGTCAGCGGCAGCACACGGCGGATATGGTCGCGGCTGGCCAGTTCCGGCACCACTCCGCCATAAGCCTGGTGCATGTCGATCTGGCTGTGCAGCGCGTGCGCGAGCAGCGTGGGCGCGGCGGCGCCATCGCCGCCCCGCACCAGGGCCACGCCGGTTTCGTCACAGGAGGATTCGATGCCCAGGATCAGCAGACTCATGCCTGCGAGTGTAGTGGCCGCCCAGGCGTCTGGGCGGCCACGGGGCCTTTGCTCAGCGCGCGCCGGTGATGTAGCGCTCCATCTCCGTGATGATGAACTGCTGCGCCGAGATCACGCTCTTGACCAGGTCGCCGATGGACACCAGGCCCACCACGCGTTCACCATCGAGCACCGGCAGGTGGCGCAGGCGGTTTTCCGTCATCAGCGCCATGCACTGCTCGGCACTGTTGGAAGGATGGACGAAGCGCACCGCGCTCGTCATGACCTCGCTCACGGGCGTATCGATCGAGGCGCGGCCCAGCAGCACCACCTTGCGGGCATAGTCGCGCTCGGTGAAGATGCCGGCGATCCGGTCGCCTTCCATGACCAGCAGCGCACCGATGCGCTTGTCGGCCATGAGCTTCAAGGCGGAGAGCACGGTGTCCGACGGCGCAACCGAATGCACCTTGGCTTCGGGCTTGGACTTGAGGATTTCTGCAACGGTTGTCATGACAGCCTCCCAGGCGGTGAAACGAAGCGAAAGCTTAGCCGAAAGTGTCCGCCGAACCGATGCCGAGTTGCAACTACATGCCAGTCAACGCCGCCCGCCCAGCAGGCTGGCGCCAATCTTGACCAGGTCGCCCAGCCCCACCTGGCCATCGCCGTCCCGATCCAGCAGGCCGCCCAGCAGGTCGCCACCCGGCGTGCCGGCGCTCTGGGCGCGCTCCTGGCCCAGCATGTGCCCCAGGCCACCCGAATCCATGCCACCGGCGCTCACCCGATGTGCCAGAAAGGACATGACGACGGGCGCCAGCATCTGCAGCAGCTGGCCGGCATTTGCCCCCACGCCCGCCGCCTGGCCCAGTGACGACTCGACCCGCTCACGCCCGCCGCCGAAGATATGCCCCAGGATGGCAGCGCCTGCATCGCCGCCAGCAGCCGCGCCGGAAGGTGCAGCGCCACCCAGCATGGAACCGAGCAGCCCGCCCAGATCCATGCCGCCCATGCCCAGCGCCTGCTGGGGCGCGGCCGGCATATGGTCGCGCTGCAGGGCGCCGAACAAGGCATCGGCGCCCTGCGCATCCTGTGCATTGCGCCCCAGGGCGCCCAGCAGCACCGGCAGTGCCATTTCAACGGCGCTCTGGGCCTGCGCCTGGTCGGTACCCAGTTGCTGGGCAATGTGCTGCAGGGATGGCCCTTGCAGATGTTGCAGCAACTGCTCGGCGAGCAGCGGGGAGGATTCCGGGGTGTCCATGGTGGGGTGCTCCTTCGTGGGATGATTGGCGGCGCATGCGGCCAGTCTGTCATGTTAGACGTTGGCGGCACCGCTGCACGGCGCACCGCCTGACCCACGCCGTTTTCGCCCGGTTTTTATAGTTGTTTGCACTTGACGCGCGCGTATGCGGGCCAGCTGGCCACTCCCACTCCCCAACGGCAACGAGGCGCCATGCGACGGCCGTGTAAAGAAGAATGAAGAATCTCACCGTCGGCGGCAGGCATGGCGCGGATATGCGACAGTCCGAATTGACGTTCTGTAACACCTGTCCTGCCCCTGGGCTTCATCCGGCCGCGGCAAGGACAATGTGATTCCTTCCCTCTGCCATTGGTTTTCGCCCCCATGACACCCGAGCCCCGCGACCGCCTCGCCCCCTTCACGCCAGCGCCCCCGAAGCCCTGCGCCGCACCCGGGCGGCCCGCCCGCCTGGTGCCCTGGATCACGGCACTGGGCCTGGCCCTCAGTCTGGCGGCCTGCGGCGACAAGGGGACCAAGACCGCCGCCCCGCAGGGGCCGGTGCAAGTAGGAGTCATTGCCCTGCAAACACAACAGCAGCAGCTCGACACCACCCTGCCCGGCCGCACACGTGCCTATCTGAGCGCCGAGGTGCGCCCGCAGGTCTCGGGCATCCTGCAGCAGCGCCTGTTCACCGAGGGGGCCATGGTGCGCCAGGGCCAGGCGCTGTACCAGCTGGACGACCGCACGCTGCGCGCCGCGGTGGACAGCGCCGAGGCAGCGCTCGCCAAGGCCGAGGCCAGCGCGCGCACGCAGGAGGCCACGGCGCGGCGCAATGCCGAACTGGTCAAGATAGACGCCATCAGCCGCCAGGCCTTTGACGAAAGCCAGGCAGCCGCGGCGCAGTCGCGCGCCGACGTGGGCGTGGCGCGCGCCAATCTGGAGACGGCGCGCATCAACCTGCGCTACAGCCGCATCGAGGCGCCGATCGCCGGGCGCACCAGCCTGTCCAGCGTCACGCCGGGCGCGCTGGTGACGGCCAACCAGACCAATGCGCTCACCACCATCGTGCAGATGGATCCCATGTATGTGGACTTCACGCAATCGAGCACCGAGCTGGTGCAGCTCAAGCGCGACTGGGAGGCCGGCCGCTACCAGAAGCTGGACGGCAACCAGGCACGCGTGCGCATACGCCTGGACGATGGCAGCGACTACGCGCACGAGGGCCGGCTGCAGTTCGCCGGCATGATCGTCAACGACACCACGGGCACGGTAACACTGCGCGCCGTGGTGCCCAACCCCGACGGCCTGCTCATGCCCGGCATGTACGTGCAGGCGCTGCTGCCCACTGGCCTTGCCAGCGACGCACTGCTGATCCCGCAGCAGGCCGTGAACCGCGACCTGACGGGGCGCGCCAATGTGCTGGTGGTCAATGCCGACGACCGGATCGAGAAGCGCCCCGTGGAGCTGGCACGCGCCCTGGGCAACCGCTGGCTGGTCGACGGCGGCCTGGCCGCCGGCGAGCGCCTGGTGGTCGATGGTTTCCAACGCATCAAGCCCGGCGACAAGGTCAGCCCGCAAGTGGTGGACCTGAACGCCAGGAAGGACGGCGCCAAGGTGCCCAGAGCGCCCGAGGACGGTGCACGACCCGCCTCTACCACTCAGAAGGGACAAGGCGTGGACATTGCCCCCCCCCAGGCCGGCGCCTCCACCAAATAAACGCGGCGGCAGGCATATATGGCCCAGTTCTTCATCAACCGCCCCATCTTCGCGTGGGTGCTGTCCATCATCATCATGCTGGCCGGCGGCTTGGCGATCTTCACGCTGCCGCTGGAGCAGTACCCCGAGATCGCGCCGCCGCGCGTGACCATATCCTCGCAGTACACGGGCGCCTCGGCCGAGACGGTGGAAAACTCCGTCACGCAGATCATCGAGCAGCAGATCAAGGGCATAGACAACATGATCTACATGGGCTCGACGTCGGACGCGTCGGGCCGCTCGGCCACCACCCTCACCTTCACGCCGGGCACCAAGATCGACGTGGCCCAGGTGCAGGTGCAAAACAAGCTGCAGTCGGCCATGAACCGCCTGCCCGACGCCGTCAAGAGCCGCGGCGTGTTCATCAACAAGGGCGGCACGGACTACCTGGTCACCTACGCCTTTTTCTCCGACGACCCCAAGATCACGGCCGTGGACGTCGGCGACTACCTGAACTCCAACCTGGTGGACGTGATAGGCCGCATCGACGGCGTGGGCGACATCCGCGTGTTCGGCACCTTCTACGCCATGCGCATCTGGATGGACCCGGCGAGGATGGAGAAATTCCAGCTCATGCCCTCGGACCTGGTCAACGCGCTGAACGCGCAGAACGCCCAGGTCTCGGCCGGCCAGCTCGGCGCCCTGCCCGCCGTGGCCGACCAGCAGCTCAACGCCACCATCACCGCGCGCACCAAGCTGCAGACCGTTCCGGAATTCGAGGCCATCGTGCTCAAGACCGCCACCGACGGCTCGGTGGTCACCATGAAGGACGTGGCGCGCGTGGAGCTCGGCGCCGACACCCTCTCGGTCAAGGCCAAGCTCAATGGCCGGCCCGGCGCCGGCATGGGCATCGTGCTGGCCGACGGCGCCAACGCCATGGCCGTGTCCGACGCCGTGGCCGCCAAGCTGGCCGAGCTCAAGCCCTTCTTCCCCAACCAGATCGACTACTTCGTCAGCTCCGACTCCACGCCCTTCGTGCGCGCCTCCATCAAGGAGGTGGTGACCACGCTGGCCGAGGCCATGGTGCTGGTCGTGCTGGTGATGTTCGTCTTCCTGCAGAACCTGCGCGCCACGCTGATCCCGGCCATTGCCGTGCCCGTGGTGCTGCTGGGCACCTTCGGCGTGCTGGCGGCGGCGGGCTATTCGATCAACACGCTGACCATGTTCGCGCTGGTGCTGGCCATCGGCCTGCTGGTGGACGACGCCATCGTGGTGGTGGAGAACGTCGAGCGCGTGATGCACGACACCGGCCTGCCGCCGAAGGAGGCCACGCGCCGCTCCATGCGCGAGATCACGCCCGCGCTGGTGGGCATAGGCGTCACGCTGGCGGCGGTGTTCGTGCCCATGGCCTTCTTCGGCGGCTCCACGGGCGTGATCTACCGCCAGTTCTCCATCACCATCGTGGCGGCCATGGCGCTGTCCGTGTTCGTGGCGCTCACGCTCACGCCGGCGCTGTGCGCCAGCATCCTCAAGGCGCCCGCGCATATGGAACACCAGCCGCGCATACGCGGCGGGCTGCTGGGCCTGAACGACCGCTTCTTCATTTGGTTCAACCGCCGGTTCGACGACGGCGCCGCGCGCTACCAGGGCCGTGTGGCCTGGATGCTGCGGCGCGCCAAACGCATGCTGCTGATCTTTGTCGCCATCTGCCTGGCCGTGTGGTGGATCCTCACGCGCGTGCCCACATCCTTCCTGCCCGAGGAAGACCAGGGCTACATCTTCGCCAGCATCAACCTGCCCGCCGGCGCCACCGACACGCGTCTGCAGGGCGTGCTGGATCAGGTCAACGAGTATTTCAAGACCGTCCCCGAGGTCATCAGCTTCAACCAGGTCTCGGGCCTGAACGGCGACCAGAGCTCGGCGCGTGCCTTCATACGCCTCAAGCCCTGGGGCGAGCGCCCGTTGGCGCGCCAGTCGGCCGGCGCCATCGCCCACCAGGCGACCAAGGATCTGGGCAAGATCCGCGACGCGCGCATCTTTGTCTCGCCGCCGCCGGCCGTGCGCAGCCTGGGCGCCAACTCGGGCTTCAACTTCATGCTCAAGGACATCAACGGCCTGGGGCACCAGGCGCTTCTGGCCGCCAAGGACCGTTTCCTGGAAGAGGCGCGCAAGCGCCTCGAGCTCACCAGCCTGCGCAGCACCAACCTGGACGACGCCACCGAGCTGCGCCTGGACATCGACGACCGCAAGGCGGCCGCGCTGGGGCTGAACTACGACGCCATCAACGGCGTGCTCTCAAGCAGCATAGGCGGCACCTATGTGAACGACTTTTTGCACAACGGCCGTGTCAAGCGCGTCTACATCCAGGGCGACGCGCCCAGCCGCATGCTGCCCCAGGACGTGGGCAAGTGGACGGTGCGCAACAAGAACGGCGAGATGGTGCCCTTCGGCGCCTTCTCGCGCGCCTACTGGGCCTATGGCTCGCCGCAGCTCGTGCGCTACAACGGCGCGCCCGCCTACGAGCTGGTGGGCAGCGCCGCGCCGGGCGTGAGCTCGGGCGTGGCCATGAAGATCGTGGAGGACATCCTCAAGGACCTGCCGCCGGGCATCGCCTACGAGTGGACCGGCGCCTCGCTGCAGGAGCGCCAGTCGGGCGCGCAGGCGCCGGCCCTGTACGCCATCTCCATCCTGTTCGTGTTCCTGTGCCTGGCGGCACTGTACGAGAGCTGGACCGTGCCCGTGTCGGTGATGCTGGCCGTGCCCCTGGGCGTGCTGGGCGCGCTCTTGGCCACCTGGTCGCGCGGCCTGGCCAACGACGTGTACTTCCAGGTCGGCCTGATCACCACCGTGGGCCTGGCCTCCAAGAACGCGATCCTGATCGTGGAATTTGCCGTGCAGCTGCAGGAGCAGGGGCGCCAGCTGATGGACGCCACGCTGGAGGCCGTGCGCCTGCGCCTGCGCCCGATCCTCATGACCTCGCTGGCCTTCGGTTTCGGCGTGGTGCCGCTGGCCCTGGGCACGGGCGCGGGCGCGGGTGGACGCAACGCCATAGGCACGGCCGTGCTGGGCGGCACCGTGGCCTCCACGGTGCTGGGCATCTTCATGGTGCCGGTGTTCTTCCTGCTGATCCGCAGCTGGTTCAAGAGCCGCTCGCGCCTTGGCGACGCGGCCCAGCCTGCCCCAACCATCCCGGAGAGCGCTGCATGACGCGCCCAAGCCCCTTCAAGCCTCTTGTCACAACACTGGCCTGCGCCCTGCTCGCCGGCTGCAACCTCGCGCCGCGCTACCAGGCGCCGCCGCTTCCCGTGCCCGACACCGTGGAGCCGCCGCTGGCCCAGGGTGCCGGCGGCATGGACGCCGTGCCCCTGGCCGAAGCCGGCCCCATGCAGTGGCAGGACTTCGTGCAGGAGCCACGCCTGCGTGAGCTCGTTGGCATGGCCCTGGAGAACAACCGCGATCAGCGCATGGCCATGCTGGCGATTGAAAAGGCCCGCGCCCAGTACGGCATTACGCGCGCCGACCTGCTGCCCACCGTGAACGCCACGGGCGCCGGCAGCCGCGGCCGCACGGCCACCGATCTGACCACCCCGGGCCGCCCCAACACCACGGCCCAGTACAGCGCCGCGCTGGGTTTCAGCAGCTACGAGATCGACTTCTTCGGCCGCGTGCGCAACCTGAGCGATGCCGCGCTGCGGGAGTTTTTTCGCACCGCCGAGAACCAGCGCAGCGTGCAGCTGAGCCTGGTGGCCGAGGTCATGAACGCCTGGCTGCTGCTCGACGCCGATGCCCGGCGCCTCACGCTGGCGCGCGAGACCCTGCGCACACGCCAACAGGCGCTGGACCTCACGCGCCGCAGCTTCGAACTGGGCGCCACCTCGGCCCTGGCCCTGGCCCAGGCCCAATCGAGCGCCGACACCGCACGCATGGACCTGGCCACCTTCACCTCGCAGGTCGCGCGCGACCGCAATGCGCTGGCGCTGGTGGTGGGCACGCCCCTGGACCATGCCCTGCTGCCTGTCAGCGTGATGGCCCAAGTGCCCGACGCGGCCAAGGCCGGCGCGGACGATGTCCCAATGCTTGCCGCACCCGCGGCACCCGCCACGGCGCTGCTGTCCATCCCCGCCGACCTGCCCTCCTCCGCGCTGCTGCGTCGCCCGGATCTGCGCGCGGCCGAGCACCAGCTGCGCGGCAGCTACGCCAGCATCGGCGCGGCGCGCGCGGCGTTCTTCCCCGCGATCACGCTCACGGCCTCGGTGGGCACGGCCAGCAACGCGCTGTCGGGCCTGTTCGACGGCGGCAACGGCACCTGGGCCTTCGCGCCCCAGCTGCGCCTGCCGATCTTCGACGCCGGGCGCAACCAGGCCAGCCTGCGCGTGGCCGAGGTCACGCGCGACCAGGCCGTGGCCCAGTACGAGAAGGCCATACAGACGGCGTTTCGCGAGGTGGCCGACGCCCTGGCCGAGCGCGCCACGCTGGCCGAGCGCCTCGCCGCCCAGCGCTCGCTGGTGCAGGCCAGCCAGCGCACGCTGGAGCTGTCGGACGCGCGCTTTCGCCTGGGTGCCGACAACTACCTCACGGTGCTCGACGCGCAGCGCTCGCTGTACGCCGCACAGCAGGGCGAAATCACGCTGCAGCTGGCCGAGCAGCTCAACCGCGTGACGCTCTACAAGGCACTGGGCGGTCAATGGACGGGCGACGCCATGGGGCCGCAAGACTCCTGATCCCGGCGGCGCACCCTGCCCCGCACCACAGCGGGGCGCGACGCGCACCACCATGCACCGGCGGGCGTTCCAGCGCCGCCATGCGCTATCTAATCAATAGCTTCTTGCGCTTTATTCAAGCGGATTGCAGCTTAGCACCATCACAAATACCAGCCCATGCGGAGGCTGGCATACCTATTGCATTGACCTTCTCACGGCCCCTGTGGGTCGTGGCGTACAGACGCCTTTCTTGGTGTGACCGCTGCGGGGCATGGCCCCTGGGAGACGATGGTGAAGCAACTCAGGCTGGTGATGGTGGGCAATGGCATGGCGGGCGTGCGCACGCTGGAGGAACTGCTCAAGATCGCGCCCGACCTCTATGACATCACGGTGTTCGGCGCAGAGCCGCACCCCAACTACAACCGCATCCTGCTCTCGCCCGTGCTGGCGGGCGAACAGACCTTGGAGCAGATCGTGCTCAACGACTGGTCCTGGTACCAGGAGCACGGCATCCAGCTCCACGCCGGCTGCACCGTCACCGAGGTCAACCGCGCGCGGCGCACCGTGCACGCCACGGGTGCCAATGGCGAGGCCATCACCGTGCCCTACGACCGGCTGATCCTGGCCACGGGCTCCAACCCCTTCATGCTGCCGATTCCGGGCAAGGACTTGGCGGGCGTGCTGGCCTACCGCGACATTGCCGACACCCAGGCCATGATCGATGCTGCCGCCAAGTTCCCGCATGCCGTGGTCATCGGCGGCGGCCTGTTGGGCCTGGAGGCGGCCAACGGCCTGATGAAGCGCGGGATGCAGGTGAGCGTGGTGCACGCCGGCGAATGGCTGATGGAGCGCCAGCTCGACCCCGTGGCCGGACAGATGCTGCAAAAGGCTTTGCAAGAGCGCGGCATGGAGTTTTTGATGTCGGCGCAGACGCAAGAGCTGGTCGGTGGCGACGATGGCCGGGTGAAAGCCGTGCGCTTCAAGGACGGCAGTGAAATCCCCGCCGACCTGGTGGTGATGGCCGTGGGCATCCGCCCCAACACCCAGCTGGCCGAATCCATGCGCCTGCATGTCAACCGGGGCATCGTGGTGAACGACACCATGCAGACCACCACCGACGCGCGCATCTACGCCGTGGGCGAATGCGCGGCGCACCGGGGCGTGGCCTACGGGCTGGTGGCGCCGCTGTTCGAGCAGGGCAAGGTATTGGCCAACCACCTGGCCGAGTTCGGCATTGGCCGCTACCTGGGCTCGCAGACCTCGACCAAGCTGAAGGTGACGGGCATCGACCTGTTCTCCGCCGGCGACTTCATGGGCGGCGAGGGCACCGAGGAAATCCTGCTCAGCGACCCCGGCAGCGGCCAGTACAAAAAGCTGGTGCTCAAGGACGACAAACTCGTCGGCGCCTGCCTGTACGGCAACACGGTGGATGGCAGCTGGTACTTCCGGCTGCTGCGCGAAGGCCGCAGCGTGGCCGAGCTGCGCGACAAGCTGATGTTTGGCGAGAGCAACATCGGCGAAGGCGGCCACGCCGGCCAGAACCAGGCGGCCACCCTGCCCGACAGCTTCGAGGTCTGCGGCTGCAACGGCGTGACCAAGGGCACGATCTGCAAGGCCATCAAGGAAAAAGGCCTGTTCACCATCGACGAGGTGCGCAAGCACACCAAGGCCAGCGCCAGCTGCGGCTCGTGCACGGGTCTCGTGGAGCAGATTCTGATGGCCACTGTGGGCGGCGCCTACGCGGCGGCCAGCACCGCCCAGCCGGTGTGCGCCTGCACGGATCACGGCCACCAAGCGCTGCGCGACGCCATCCGCACCCACCACCTCATCAGCAAGGAAGAAGTCTTTGCCTTCATGGAATGGAAGACGCCCGACGGCTGCCCCAAATGCCGCCCGGCGGTCAACTACTACCTCACCAGCACCTGGCCGAAAGAGGCGCTGGACGACCCGCAAAGCCGCGCCATCAACGAGCGCAGCCACGCCAACATCCAGAAGGACGGCACCTACAGCGTGATCCCGCGCATGTGGGGCGGAGAGACCACGGCAGATGAACTGCGCCGCATTGCCGACGTGGTGGACAAATACCAAATCCCCGGCGTCAAGGTCACGGGCGGCCAGCGCATCGACCTTTTGGGCGTGAAGAAGGAAGACCTGCAGGGCGTGTGGCGCGACATCGGCATGCCCTGCGGCCACGCCTACGGCAAGAGCCTGCGCACGGTGAAGACCTGCGTCGGCAGCGAATGGTGCCGCTTTGGCACGCAGGACAGCAGCCAACTGGGCCGCGACCTGGAGCGCGCGCTGTGGCGCATGTACGCGCCGCACAAGGTCAAGCTGGCCGTCTCCGGCTGCCCGCGCAACTGCGCCGAAAGCGGCATCAAGGACGTGGGCATCATCGGCGTCGATTCCGGCTGGGAAATCCACATCGCCGGCAACGGCGGCATCAAGACCGAGGTGGCGCATTTCTTCACCAAGGTGAAAACCGCCGAGGAGGTGATGGAGATCAGCGGCGCCTTCCTGCAGCTGTACCGCGAAGAGGGCTGGTACCTGGAGCGCACCACGCACTACGTCGCCCGCGTGGGGCTGGAGCACGTCAAGCAAAAGGTGCTGCAAGACGCCGAGAACCGCCAGGCTCTGTGGGCGCGCCTGCAGTTTGCCCTGGAGGGCGAGCCCGACCCCTGGTTCGAGAGCGAAAAGGCACGCGTGGACGAGCGCCAGTTCATCCCGATTGCCGTCGCCGTCTGATATTGAATGAAAAACGGTTCTAGCGCCCTACCAATCAGCGCTAGCAGCTATGAAAGGTATAGCAATGACCCCGCAATGGAAATACATCTGCCAAGTCACCGACATCCCGCGCCAGGGCGCACGCCGCGTGGCGCGCCCGCAGGGGCTGGAGGTGGCGCTGTTTCGCACCGCCGCCGACGCCGTCTACGCCCTGCTCGACTACAGCCCCTACAAGGGCGGTCCGCTGAGCCAGGGCATGGTGTTTGGCGACAACGTCGCCTGCCCGCTGCACAACTGGACCATCCACCTGGCCGACGGCCAGGCGCTGGCGCCCGATGAGGGCAGCACGCCCACCTTCCGCGTGCAGGTGGAGGCCGGCGCCGTCTATATGGACGCGACCGAGTTGGCCAGCCACGCCCTCACGCAAACGCGCCCGCTGGCCGGGCCAGCGCAGCGCTGCACCTAACCCGCACGCACCAGGCGCCGCGCATGAAGACCACCACCCCCTCCACCTGTCCTTACTGCGGCGTCGGCTGCGGCGTGTTGATCGAGAGCGGGGCCGGCCGCATCACCGGCGTACGCGGCAACCCGGGGCACCCGGCCAACCAGGGGCGGCTGTGCTCCAAGGGATCGACCCTGCACCTGACGGCCAGGCCCGAACTCACGCCCCAGGTGCGCCTGCTGCAGCCACAGGAGCGCGCCACGCGCGGCGCCGGCCCGCGCCCCATTGCCTGGAACCAGGCGCTCGATGGCCTGGCCCGGCGCCTCGCAGGCACGGTGCGCGAGCATGGTCCCGACGCCGTGGGCATTTACGTCTCGGGCCAGCTCCTCACCGAGGACTACTACGCCTTCAACAAGTTCGCCAAGGGCCTGCTGGGCACGAACAACATCGACACCAACTCGCGCCTGTGCATGAGCAGCGCCGTCGCCGGCTACAAGGCCACGCTGGGCGCCGACGCACCGCCCGCCTGCTACGACGACATCGCCCACGCCGCCACGCTGTTCATCAGCGGCGCGAACCCGGCCTGGGCGCACCCGATTCTTTTCCGTCGCATCGAGGACGCGAAACGCGCCAACCCGGCGCTCAAGATCATCGTCTGCGACCCGCGCCGCACCGACAGCGCAGAGCTGGCCGACCTGCACCTGGCGCTCAAGCCCGGCTCGGACGTATGGCTCTACCACGGCATGTTGCGCTGCATCATCGAACAGGGCTGGCTCGACGAGCGCTTCATCGCCACCCGCACCCAGGGCTGGACGGCCCTGGCCGCCCTCGTCGCCCAGGCCACGCCCGAGGCCGTAGCGCAGCACTGCGGCATTGCCCCCGCCGCTCTGCTGCAGGCGGCGCGCTGGTTTGCCGGCGTGCACGACGGCTCTGCCACCCGCCAGCCCACGCTCAGCCTGTACTGCCAGGGCCTGAACCAGTCCGCGCACGGCACCAACAACAACACCGCCCTCATCAACCTGCACCTGGCCTGCGGCCAGATCGGCAAGCCCGGAGCGGGGCCGTTCTCGCTCACCGGCCAGCCCAACGCCATGGGCGGGCGCGAGGTGGGCGCGCTGGCCAATCAGCTCAGCGCGCACCGCAACCTGACAGACCCCCGGCACCGCGCCGAGGTTGCCGCCCTGTGGGGCGTGCCCAGCGTGCCCGCGCAGCCGGGCAAGGCGGCGATTGAAATGTTCCAGGCCGCAGCCGACGGGCAGATCAAGCTCTTGTGGATTGCCTGCACCAACCCCGCGCACAGCCTGCCCGACCAGGCCCTGGTACGCCGCGCCCTGCAGCGCGCCGAGTACGTGGTGGTGCAGGACGCCTACGCCACGAGCGCCACGGCGCGCTACGCCGACCTGCTGCTGCCCGCCAGCACCTGGGGCGAGAAGGAAGGCACCGTCACCAACAGCGAGCGCCGCATCAGCCGCGTGCGCGCCGCTGTAGCCCCGCCCGACCTGGCCTGGGCCGACTGGCGCATCGTCACCGAGCTGGCGCGGCGCCTGCAGCCGCTCTTGCCCAACCGCGCCCAGCTACCCAGCCTGTTCCCCTACGACGGCCCCGAATCCATCTGGAACGAGCATCGCGAGAGCACGCGCGGGCGCGACCTGGACATCACGGGCCTGACCTGGGCGCAGCTCGAAGCCGCGCCGCGCCAATGGCCCTGCCCCGAGGGTGCACCCACAGGCCGCGCGCGCCTCTATACCGACCAGCATTTCGCTACCCCCGATGGCCGCGCGCGCTTTGCCCTGCAGCTGCCCGCCAGCGTGGCCGAGCCCACCGACGCGCGCCACCCCTTCGCCCTCATCACCGGGCGGCTACGCGACCAGTGGCACGGCCTGAGCCGCAGCGGCCTGGTGGAAAACCTCTGGGCCCACGCCAGCGAGCCGCGCGCCGACCTGCACGCGGCGGACATGGCGCGCCTGGGCCTGCAGGACGGCGACCTGGCCTACCTCACCAGCCGCCGGGGCAGCATCGTCACCCCGGTGCAGGCGAGCGGCACGCTGGCGCCCAGCCAAGTCTTTCTGCCCATGCACTGGGGCGACGAGGCCCTGGGCGGCGCCAGCAGCACGGGACGGCGCCTGGCCGGCGTCAACGCCCTGACCAGCGACGCACGCTGCCCGCAATCGCTGCAGCCCGAACTCAAGCACACGGCCATCAAGGTGCTCAAGGCCGAGCTGCCCTGGGGCCTGTGGGCCCAGGCCTGGCTGCCGCTGGCCCAGGTGCAGCGCGTGCGCCAGCAGCTCGAGGCGCTGATGGAGCAATTCCCCTTCGCCAGCTGCAGCCTGTTTGGCCGCGCCGAGCAGGGCAGCGGCGTACAGCTACGCGCCGCCGCGCACCAGGCCGTGGACGAGGCGCTGGTCGAGCGCATCGCCACCCTCCTGGGCCTGCAGGGCGCGGGCCTGCTGGCCTACCGCGACGCACGCCGAGGCCAGTGGCGCCGCGCCCGGCTGGAGGCCGCCGGCAAGGCCCAGCAGCTGCAGGCCGTGCTGCTGGCCGGGGATGTGAGCGCCCAGGCCTGGATCGCCCCGCTGCTGCAGGAGCGCCACGACGCCCAGCCCCTGCGCCGCGCCCTGCTTCAACCCGGCGCCCAAGCGCCGCAGCCCCTGGCGCCGCGCGGCGCCACCGTCTGCGCCTGCGAGGGCGTGGGCGAGAACGCCATCACCGGCCTGCTCAAGGCCTGCGCGGGCGACGCCCCCGCGCGCCTGCAGCGCCTGAAGAACGAGCTGCGCTGCGGCACGCAATGCGGCTCCTGCGTGCCGCAGCTGCAGCGCATGGTGCAGGCCAGCATGGCTGCCGCTTAACCCCCCCTCTTCCTTACTTCCACGGAGACACACCATGGCGGGATTTCGCTCCTTTCTCAAGGCCGGCCACGCGCCCACGCTGCTGGCGGCCTTTGTCTACTTCAGCTACTGCTGCGGCGTCTGGGTGTCCAACGGCGCCATGGCGCCCTTCATCCAGGAGGCGCTGCAGCTGACGCCGGCGCAGGTGGGGCTGATGCTCTCGGTGCCGATCTTTGCCGGCGCGCTCATGCGCTTTCCGCTGGGCCTGCTGGCGCAGTACATCGGGCGCAAGAACGCCACCCTGGTGGAGATGGGCGGCATCGCCATCGCGCTCTTGTACGGCTATTTCATCGTCGAGACTTTCAATGACCTGCTGGCCATGGGCGTGCTGCTGGGCGTGGCCGGGGCCAGCTTTGGTGTGGCGCTGTCACTGGGCTCTGGCTCGTTCCCGCCGCGCTACAAGGGCCTGGCCATGGGCCTGGTGGGCGCGGGCAACGTCGGCACCTCGGTCGCCGCGCTGCTGGCGCCGATGCTGGCGCAGCTGTGGGGCTGGAAGGCGGTCTATGGCCTCACGGCCCTGGGCCTGCTGCTGCCCGTTGTCGTCATGTTGGTGCTGGCACGCGAACCCGAGGACGTGGCGCCGCACGCCTCGCTGCGCGAGCACATCGCCTGCCTGTTCGAGCTGGACGGCTGGGCCTTCAGCGCCATCTACGCCGTCACCTTCGGCGGCTTCATCGGCCTGGTCACGTTTTTGCCGACCTACTACCACGACCAGTTCGGCGTGAGCAAGGTGCAGGCCGGGCAGCTGACGATGCTGGCCGCCTTCATGGGCGCGGCCCTGCGCATCGTGGGCGGCTGGCTGTCCGACCACTGGGGCGGCGTCAACACCCTGACCGTGGTGCTCATTACCGTCGGCCTGAGCCTGGGCGCCTGCAGCCTGACGCAGGCCTCGCTGCCGGGGACCACGGCGCTGCTGCTGCTGTGCTTTGCCGCCCTGGGCGCGGGCAATGGCGCACTGTTCCAGCTGGTGCCGCTGCGCTGGCCGCAGAGCACGGCCGTCGCCGGCTCCATGATCGGCGAGATCGGCGCCCTGGGCGGCGGCCTGGTGCCGGCCACCCTGGGCCTGTCGCGCCAATACCTGGGCAGCTACCTGTGGGGCTTCATCACCCTGGCCGTGCTGGCCCTGGCCATGCTGGCCGTGCTGCGCCTGCTGCAGCCGCGCTGGACGCGCAGCTGGAGCCGCGCCGGCGGGCGCGCGCCGCTGCCGCAGGCGGTCTGAGGCAGGGCATTGCACCGTCTTGGGTCGGCGCGGCCGCGCATAACATCAGGGGTTTTGGACATTCCCGATCTATGCAACGCCGAGACTTCCATCGCCTGGCCCTGCTGTCGTGCGGCGCGCTCACCCCAGGCTGGGCCGGTGCCGCAACAACCACAGACCCCCACCCCTGGCAAACCATCGAATCCGCCAGCCAGGGCCGCCTGGGCGTGGCAGTGCTGGACATGCACACCGCGCAGATCGCCGGCCATCGCCTCGATGAGCGGTTTCCCATGTGCAGCAGCTTCAAGTGGCTGGCGGCGGCGCATGTGCTGCACCGGGTGGACCGGGGCCTGGAGCGGCTGGACCGCCGCGTGCTGTTCGGCCGCGAGGTGCTTTTGCCCTGGTCGCCCGTGACCGAGAAGCATGCCGACGGCACGGGCATGACGGTGGCTGAGCTGTGCCAGGCCGCCATCACCATCAGCGACAACGCCGCGGCCAACCTGATCCTGCGCACCCTCGGCGGCCCCGAAGGGCTGACGCAGTTTGCGCGGCTGCTCCAAGACCCGGTCACACGCCTGGACCGCTGGGAGCCGGAGCTGAACGAGGCCACGCCCGGCGATGCGCGCGACACCTCCAGCCCCCGGGCCATGGCGGCGCTGCTGCAGCGCTGCGTCCTCGGCGATGCGCTGTCGGCCAACGCCCGCGAACAGCTGGCGCAATGGCTGCAGGGCACCAAGACCAACCTCCAGCGCCTCGCTGCCGGGCTGCCCGCGCACTGGCGCGTCGGCAGCAAGACCGGCACCGGAGCTTATGGCACCACGAACGACGTTGGCGTCTATTGGCCTGCAGGGCGAGCACCCATCGTGGTCGCCGTTTTCCTGACCGAATCCAAGGCAAGCCCGGAACATCGGGAGGCCGCCATCGCGAAGGTAGCCCGCGCAGTCATTGGCGGCTTGGCGTAGCGATGGTGCCGCAGCCTGGCGCGCACCGGGCGGGAACAGGTGGAGTCCTTGGGTATAGTCACGCCGATCACCCCCTGCCCGCCCCCTGCCTTGACCGCACCCTCGTTTGACAAGCTCTCGATTCGCTACAAACTGGTGGTGCTGCTCGGCCTAAGCCTGGGGCTGGGGCTGTTCGTGTCCTCCCTGGTGGCGCTGTACTCCACCTTTGCCGCCGAGCGCCAGTCGTCGCTGCGCGCCCTGCACCAGATCGCCGCCATCACCAGCGAAAACATGCGCGCCGCGCTCGCATTTCACGACGCACAGAGCGCGGGCAAGATGCTCGCGCCGCTGCACACCAATCCGCATATCCGCTACGCCTTCGTCGAGGACGAACACGGCCAGCTGCTCGGCCAGTACCTTGCACCCGCCATGCCGGTGCCCGACGCCACGGCCTGGCGCGCACGCCTCCAGCCCCACCTGGGCCCCCAGGACGGTGTGCGCGATGGCATGGAGCGCGCGCACCACCATGTCCTCTACCCCATAGACCTGGACGGCAAGCGCATTGGCACCCTGGCGCTGCTGGCCGACAACGAGGCCATGTACGCCAAGATGCGGCAATTCGTGCTGCTGCAGGGGTATGCCTCGGTGCTGATTCTGGCGAGCCTGCTGCTGCTGTCCTGGCGCCTGCAGCTGATTTTCACGCGCCCCATCCTGCAACTGCTGGCCAGCATGCGCCGCATTGGCCGCAGCAAGGACTACACCGCCGTGCTCGCCACGCAGCGCACGGACGAGTTTGGCGAGCTCTACCGGGGCTTCAACGCCATGCTGCAGGAGATCCGCCAGCGCGACGAGCAGCTGAGCCGCCTGGCCACCACGGACACCCTCACCGGCCTGGCCAATCGCGGCCATGCACTTGAAGCCCTGCAGGCCATGGCCACGCGTACCCAGCGCAGGCGCGAGCCGTTGGGGGTGATCCTGCTCGACGTGGACCACTTCAAGCAGATCAACGACAGCCACGGCCACTCGGCAGGCGACCAGGTGCTGCGCGATATTGCGCGCATTCTGCAAACGTGCATCCGTGCCTACGACCTGGCCGCACGCTACGGCGGCGAAGAGTTCTTGCTGCTGTGCGACGGCGCCGACCTGGCCACCACGGCCGCCATGGCCGAGCGCGTTCGCGCCAGCATCGCCAGCCATCGCTTTCGCCTGGCCGATGGCCGGGCGCTGCAGGTCACCGTCAGCCTGGGCGTCCATGTCGGCAACGCCGGCACCGGCAGCGCAATGCAGCTGATCGAAGCCGCCGACCACGCCCTGTACCGCGCCAAGCAGGCCGGACGCAACTGCATGGAAAGCGCCTGAGGTGCGGCGCCTGGTGCGAGGACTGCTGGCGCTGCTGTGCCTGCTGGCGGGCATGGTGCCGGCCTGGCCGGGCTCTGATGAGCTGCAGCTCAAGGCCATCTTCCTGGGCCGCTTTGCCAGCTATGTGCAATGGCCGCAGGCGGAACGCCCCAGCTTTGACATCACCGTACTCGGCTCCCACCCCTTGGGCGCGCAACTCGCCCAGTTTTATGCCGACAAACGCATCCAGGGACGGCCGGTGCGCATCCACACCACAAGTCAGTTGCACGACGTTGGCCAGCCCGACCTGCTCTTCATCGCGCTGCCCAGCGTTGTCGCACGCAAGGCCGCAATCGTCTATGCGCAGGAGCACGGTGTCTTGACCGTGAGCGATGCCAAGGGCTTTGCCGAGCAGGGCGGCGTCATCCAGATCAACTTCGTCGAGCAAAACGCCCAGATCAAGATCAACTACGACGCCGCCGTGAAGACGGGCCTGCACATTGGCGCGCCCCTGTTGTCCATTGCCACGGTGCTGCGGAGAAGCCAGCCATGAAGCGACTTCTGTGCCTCCTGTCCCTTGGGGCGCTCTGCCACGCCGCCTGGGCCGATCCGCCCGCGCAAGACCTGTACGAGCTGCCGCTGGATGAGCTGGTGCGCGTGCAAATTGCGCCGCAGGCCGACGTGGGCTCGCGCGATGGCGCACACAGCGCGCCGGACGCCATCGTGCCCATCGACGTCTACACGGCCGAGCAACTGCTCTCCGTCGGCACCATGCAGCTCACCCAGGCCCTGGCCGCGCTGGTGCCGGGCATGAACTACCCGCGCCCTTCGATTGCCGACGGCACGGACCACGCACCGCCCTTCACCCTGCGCGCGCTCAACCCCGACCAGGTGTTGGTGCTGGTCAACGGCAAGCGCCAGCACCAGGGGGCGCTCCTGCACATGAACGGCACCATAGGCCGGGGCAGCTCGGGGGTGGACCTGGACACCATTCCCCTGCTGGCCGTGGAGCGCGTCGAGGTGCTGCGCGACGGCGCCGCCGCGCAGTACGGCTCGGACGCCATTGCCGGCATCATCAACATCGTGCTCAAGGGCTACGGCCACGCCAGCCAGGCGCTGCTGCACACCGGGCGCACCACGGCAGGCGACGGCCTGCAGCGCCAGGCCAGCCTGTTTTACACCCGGCCGCTGGCGGGCGACGGCTTTGTCAACCTCACGGCCGAGCTGCGCGACCGGGGCGCGACCCACCGCGCCGCGCCCGACCCGCTGGACGGCGGGCGCACCAACATCCACTTCGGCGACGCCGACACGCAAGACGCGCTGCTGGCCTGGAACGCCGAAGTCCCCCGTGGCGATACCACGCTCTACGCCCACGGCCAGGCAAGCCGCCGCCGCGGCAGCGCCGGCGCCTACTTCCGCCCGGCAGGCGACGAGCGCAACCTGCCCGCCCTCTACCCCCAGGGCTTTTTGCCGCGCATCGAGCCGCGCCTCAGCGACCTCTCGGCCACCCTGGGCGCCAAGGGCCGCTGGGCCGACGGCACGCAGTGGAACCTGGCCTACACCGGCGGCGCCAACGACTTTCATTTCTACGTCGCCAACTCGCTCAACCGCTCGCTCGGCCTGAGCACCCCCACCGCATTTGACAGCGGCGCCACCGCCGTCGCGCAGCACAGCCTGAACGCCGATTTCAGCCGCGCCTTCGGGCCGCACCTGCTCGCGGGCGGCTACGAGTACCGGCGCAAGCTCTACCGCATCCGTGCCGGCCAGCCGGCCTCGTACCTGCTCGGGCCCGATTCGCCCTGGTA
>JAFEDY010000058.1:0-279 GCA_018241405.1 Pseudomonadota bacterium
GCAATGGATTCGGCCAGCGCCATCATGCCGCCGCATTCGGCCCAGATGGGTTTATCGGCAAGCACATGGGCGCGCAGGTCGGCCTGCAAGGCGCGGTTGGCGGCGATGGCTTCCGTGTGCAGCTCGGGGTAGCCGCCGGGCAGCCAGACCGCATCGCAGGCGGGCAGGCCGTCGCCCGCCAGCGGCGAAAAGAAGGCCAGGCGCGCGCCCAGCCGCTCCAGGGTCTGCAGGTTGGCCGGGTAGATGAAGGCAAAGGCGGCATCACGCGCCACGGCCACG
>JAFEDY010000058.1:408-1136 GCA_018241405.1 Pseudomonadota bacterium
GCAGGCCGTCCTGCAGCATCTGCGCATGGCGCTCGCCCGCCACGCGGTTGGCCAACACGCCCGCCCAGGGCAGGCCGGGGCGGAAGGTCTTGAGGCCATGGGCGATGGCGCCCAGCGTGCCGCCCATGGCCCAGGCGTCGATCACGGCCAGCACCGGGATGCCGAAGCGCTCGGCCAGGTCGGCCACGCTGTCGGCACCGTCGAACAGGCCCATCACGCCTTCGATGAGGATCAGGTCGGCCTCACGCGCCGCGGCATGCAGGCGCGCGGCGCAGTCCTCGGGGCCGGTCATCCACAGGTCGAGTTGCTCCACCACATGGCCACTGGCGAGCCGGTGCCAGTGCGGATCCAGGTAGTCCGGCCCGCACTTGAACACGCGCACGCGCCGCCCCTGCCTGCCATGCAGGCGCGCCAGCGCAGCGGTCACGGTGGTCTTGCCCTGGCCCGAGGCGCAGGCGGCTATGACCAGGGCGGGGCAACGGACGCTGGCGCTCATGGCGTGGTCAGTACTGCGGCGCCCACTTCAGGCCGACGTAGAGCATGCGGCCCGGCGTGGCGTAGCCGTTGGCCAGGGTGTAGTTCTTGTCGGCCAGATTGTCCAGGCGCGCCACCACCTGGTAGTCGCGCGCCAGGCGGGCGCTGGCGTAGAGGTTCACCAGG
Source organism: Pseudomonadota bacterium (assembly GCA_018241405.1). Taxonomy (GTDB): domain Bacteria; phylum Pseudomonadota; class Gammaproteobacteria; order Burkholderiales; family Burkholderiaceae_C; genus Alicycliphilus. Next base: position 1,069 of record JAFEDY010000058.1, read on the forward strand.
GTGTAGCCGCCCAGGCGTGTCTTGTTGGCCGCGTCGTCATAGCGCTGGCCCGAGGCCTGCACCTCGCC
>JAFEDY010000058.1:1254-3987 GCA_018241405.1 Pseudomonadota bacterium
AGGGGCCCGAGCCGCCCGGGCAGGGGCCGGCGCCGGCCACCCAGTTGATCAGGTTGCTGACCTTGTTGCGGTAGGCCGTGGCCGAAAAGCTGTTGCCGCCCTGCAGCCATTTGACGCCCAGCTCTGCGTTGCGGCTGGTCTCCGGCTGCAATCCGGCATCGCCGTACATGCTGAAGCGTTGGTACAGCGTGGGCGCACGGAAGGCCGTGCCCACCGAGGCCGTGGCGCGCCAGTTCTTCACGAACTCGTAGCCGTAGGCGGCGCTGCCCGTGCTCTTGCCGCCGAACTCACTGTCGTCATCGTGGCGGGCGTTGAGCTGCAGCGTGTGCGCGCCGCTGTGCAGGCCATAGCCCAGCGCCAGCGCGTTCTGCGCGCGGCTGCGGTCTATGGGGGCATTGACCAGGTGGTCTTCGCGGCGCTCCAGCGCGGCGCTGAACTGGTGCACGCCATAGCGCCACTCGTTCTGCAGCAGGTAGCCGCGCAGCTGCGTGTCGGTCAGATAAGGCGAGGGCGTGGTCTGGTAGCGATCTTTCGACTCGGTGACCGACAGGCGGGTCTTGTAATTGCTGCTCCACTGCGCCTGCCAGTTCAGGCCCAACGCCTGCAGGCGGTGCAGGCTGCGGTCATCGGCCGTCTTGCTGGCGTCGTAGCCGCTGTTGCTGTCGTTGTACAGCAAGCTGCCTTCCAGGCGGTGCACGGCGTTGATCTGCAGGCCCAGGCGGCCGTTGGCGGCCGTGGTGCGGTAGCCGTCGCGGTCGGGATTGAACGAGCGGTTGACCGGAGTGGTGGCATTGAAGCCGCGGCTGGTCTCGCGCACCAGGCCCAGCGCATAGTCCACCTGGCCGCTGGCACCGCTCACGCCGGCCTCGGCACGATAGGTGCCATAGGTGCCGGCGCCCACGCCCACATAGGGGGCCACGCCGGCCTCGCCCTTCTTGGTGAAGATTTGCACCACGCCGGCAATGGCGTCCGAGCCGTACACGGCAGCGGCCGGGCCGCGCAACACCTCGATGCGGTCGATGAGCGCCAGCGGGATGGCCTCCCAGGCCGCGCCGCCCGTGGCCTGCGAATCGACACGCACACCGTCGATGTACACGGCCGTGAAACGCGTTTCCGCACCACGCAGGTACAGGCTGGTGCTGGCACCGGGGCCGCCGTTGCGCACCATCTCGATGCCGGGCAGGCGCGCCAGCACATCGGCCAGGCCGGTGGCGCCGCTTTGCTCGATGGTGGCACGGTCCACGATGGACACATCGGCCACGATGTCGGACAGCGGCTGCGCGCTGCGCGTGGCGGTGACCACGACCTCGTTCAGGGAGGGGGCACGCAGGTTCTGCGCCAGTTGCACGCTGCCCTCCTGGGCCTGGGACGCGCAGGCCACCATGGCGGCCAGGGCCAGTGCCGAATGGCGCACACGCACGGGGACCGCGGCGCTCTCGCAAAAAGACGGATACGTCATAGGGAAAATCACGATTAGCTAACCCGTGCCAGCCTCCCCGCCAGCGTTGGGTGATACGGCCGCACGCGCCTTCTCTCAGTAGGCACGCACAACCACCAGGTTGGCCGGTATCCGGGCTGGCGGAGCAGCTTTCATGGCCTTCCCAGGTGCTTGTTCAAGGCACCCAGTGGCATGTGCATGAAAGTGGAGTCGGCTAGGCGACTCATCCGCTGACCGTTGCGGGGGCAGCGCAGGCTCGGGGGGTGCTTCGTGGCGAAGGTCCCCTCCCTGCTTCCCGTTGAACTGCGGCCTGTGAACCACGCCGCGAGCACCAACTGGACGATTTTACGCCCGATTGCGCGCCGGTCCCTACAATTGGCGGCGTATGGACCACCCCTCCCCCCTCGACCAGATCGCCGAACATGTCGAACGGCTGCTGCTGCGCCACGCGGAACTGCAACGCACCAATGCCCTGCTGGCAGAGCAGGTCTCGACACTCACCCAGGAGCGCGACTCCCTGAAGTCCCGCCTGCAGGCGGCCCGCTCGCGCGTGGACGCCCTGCTTGACCGCCTGCCCGCCCAGCCGGCCCCCACCCCCACCGAGACGAAAGACGCGCCATGAAGCAGATCGAGGTCCAGATCCTGCAGCAAAGCTATCTGCTGGCCTGCCCCGACGGCCATGAGTCGCGCCTGCTCGAAGCCGTGGAGCGCGTGGACACGGCCATGACGCGCATCCGCGATGCCGGCAAGGTGCGCGCGCGCGAACGCATCGCCGTGCTGGCCGCCCTCAATCTGGCCTTCGAGATCGCCGACCGCGAGGTTGCCGAGCTGGCCGCCGCCACCGCCCAGCGCAGCGCGACCCCGGCGCCGCCGGCCACCGCGGACGCAGTGCCAGCCCCTGTGCAGGAACAGCGCATGCAGCAGCTTCTGTTGCGCCTGGAACAGGCCTTGGGTGACGACGGACGACTGCTTTAACCACCAGGCCCGCTGGCTCCGCCCCCGGCGCGCAACCATTACAATGACGGTGTCTGCGGTGCTGGCGGGCTTTATAGTTCCTTGAACCAATGCTCATTGAGCACGGGCTTGGTACATCGCCAGGTGAGCGTGATCATCTCGCGTCAGATGAACCCAACGCTTGGCTGCCCTCGCCCACCTGAACCCCCGGTTCAGGATGCCGGCTCGTTGGCATTCGCAGACACCTTTTTTCTCTGGCCTGGGCCTCAGGCTTGGCGCTTGGCACCGGTCGCGGGCGCAGCCATCCGGGTACGAAATTCCGCGGCCGGCAGGGCCGGCGC
>JAFEDY010000058.1:4078-19560 GCA_018241405.1 Pseudomonadota bacterium
GCGCGGACAATGGCGCCATCGCCCTCGTCGGCGGGCAACCCGCTCACGAAGGAACGGTCGATCTTCAGCCGGTGGATGCGGAGCTTCTTCAGATAGGCCAGGCTGGAATAGCCCGTTCCAAAATCATCGATGGACACGCCCACGCCCAGCCTGTCCAGGGCATCGAGCACCTGCTGCATCTCCTGGGCATCCTGCAACAGCACGGACTCCGTCAGCTCCAGTTCCAGCCAGCGCGCCGGCAGGCCGTGCTGGGCCAACAAGGCGGCGATGCGCTCGACGTAGCCTTGCTGCCGGAACTCCAGCGCCGAGACATTCACCGACACCACCAGGGGCGTGTCGCAGCCCAGCCAGTAGACAGCCTCCTTCACGGCCTGCTCCAACACCCATGCGCCCAGGGTGACGATGAAGCCCGACTCCTCCGCCAGCGGTACAAAGGTGCCCGGCGAGACCGCGCCAAGCTCCGGATCGGTCCAGCGCGCCAACGCCTCGGCCCCAATGATGCGCCCCGTGGCCATATCCACCTGCGGCTGGTAGTGCACCGCCATATGCCCCTGGCCCAGTGCCTGGCGCATGGCGTGCTCCATCTTCATGCGTGACAGCAGGTGTGCACTCATTTGAGGCTGGTAAAAACCATAGCTGCCTCGGCCGCGCTCCTTGACACGGTACATGGCGGTATCGGCATGCTTGACGAGGTCATCGAGCGCTTCGCCATCCTGTGGGTACAGCGATATGCCGATGCTGCACTGGATGGAAAACCCCATGTCGTCAAGCGCAAAGGGGCGCAGCATCTCTTCCTGCATGCGGCGTGCCACGCTCTCGGCCGTGGACGCAATAGCGTCATGCAGATAAATGACGAATTCATCGCCGCCGAGCCGGCACAGCATGTCGGACTGGCGCAGGCAGCCTTGCAAGCGTTCGGCCACGAGCTTGAGCACGCGGTCGCCGAAGGCATGGCCCAGGGAGTCATTGACGTTCTTGAAGCGGTCGAGGTCCAGGAACAGGATGGCAAAGCCGCCGCCATGGCCTTGCGAGGCTTCGATGGCGGCAGCCACCTTCTTGTTGAGCGGCAAGCGGTTGGGCAGGCCCGTGAGCACATCGTTGTGGGCCAGTTCATCGATACGCCGCTGCGCTGCCTGCTGGACCGAGAGATCGCGCATAAAGCCTATGCTTTGCGCCACTGCGCCTTCATCGTCGCGCAGCGCCACCCATGACAGTTGTACGCTGCAATGCCCATCATCTCCCTGGCGCAGTCGCAACTCGCCCTCCCAGAATCCCTCCTGCTCCCAGCCCTGCCGGACCTCGGCCATGAAGTCATTGTTGTCCGGCACAGCAAAGAAGAGCGAGGTGACCTGCCGGCCCAGCGTTTCCTGAGCCGCCGCACCCAGGAGTTGCTCGCATCCGGGGTTGATGCGGGCCACGGCATGGCGTTCGTCGGCGATGAAGATCGCGTCCAGGCTCGATTCAAACACCCGCGCCGCAAGGCGCAGGCCGGCCTGCACCTCGGCCTGCCGGGAGATGTCACGAAACGTATACACCCGACCAGCAGGTCGCCCCTGGATGAGCTGCGGCACCGAGCGCTGCTCCACCGTCATGCCATTGCGCAGGTGCAGGATGTCGGTGGTCTCCAGCATGGGTTCATGCGCGATTGCGGCCTGACGCACGCGATAGGTCTCGCAATCGAGCACCTGGCCTTCCATATACGACCTTATCGCCGCATCATCGCGCCGCAAAAGCAGTTCGCGTGGCAGCTGCCATATCTGGGCCAATCTCTGGTTGAAGGCTCGCACCTCGCCATGCAGGTTGCAGGTCAATATGCCGTCAGCCGCAGAATCGAGGGTGGCACGCAGTTCCGACAACAAGGTCTCCAGCTCGCGCCGAGAGGCCTCGTGCTCCGAGCGGTCCTGCATGGTCAACAGCAGGAAAGTCTCAGAGGCAGCTGCCTTCGCCGTCTGCATGGCCAGCACGCGGCGGTCCACGGGCACCAGGGCGCCGCTCTGCATATTGCGCACCCAGGTGTGCGAGTGAATGCCTGCGGCGATATCGGCACGCGACTGCCCCCAAAAAATCAGGTCTTCTGGGGTGACCACCAGCCCTTGGACCGGCATGCCCTCCATGTCGGCCACGCTACGCCCCACCAGGCGCGCGGCGGCCTCATTGACCTGGCGTATCTGCAACGTTTGCGCATCGACCAGCCATGCGGCCAGTGTTATGCCGTTCCATAGCGCGGCGAAGGACGGCTCGCCGGTGATCACGCGCGTCCCCCTCCATCCGGAGCACTGATGGCGCGCTCGAAAAAGTACTGGACGCGCGGCTGCGGCAAGAGATAGTCGAGGGCGTCTCGCGGCAGTTGCGCCCGCTTGAGGCTGCGCAGAATGCTGGGGCCTCCACCCTGCGCCAAGTTGATCAAAGGCGCCTCACTCGACGGCACGGCCGGCTCGTACAGCAAAACACAGGGACGCAGGCTGTGCGATGCGTCGACGACAACCACCAGACCGTACTGACCGTCCGCCAGCTGGACCAAGGAGCCCGGCGGATAGACACCCATCATGCGGATGAAAGCCCCCAGAACCGCGGCTTCAAAACACTCCCGCCGCACCGCAAAAAGCCTGGCCAGCGCCTCGTGGGGTGTCAGAGCCGACTCCCCATTCAAGGGGTTGCACAGCCGGTCATAACGGTTGACCAGTGCCAGTATCTGCCCATAGCGGCTGAGGTCCTCCCCTACCAGGCGCAGCGGAAACCCACTGCCATCGGCCATCTCATGGTGTTGTGCAATGGCGATCAACACGTCGCTGGACAATCCCATACGCTGTCCCAAGTCCACCGACAGGCCTACATGCTCCTGATAGCGCTGCATGTCCGAAGGGTTGAGCGCCGCTCCCGGCTCCCCAATGTGCACCGGCAGAGCCACCTTCCCCAGATCGTGGAGCAGGGCCGACAGCCCCAGATGGCATAGGTCCTCTCGCTCCATGCCGAGCGCGCGCCCGAGCAGCAGGGCCAGCACCATCACGTTTACCGCGTGGGCCGCGCCACGCTGCCCCAGGGCATCGGGCAACAAGTGCACCGCACACGGGCCCTGTTCCACCAACTGCGTGACGCATGCCTGCGTCAGAGCCCGCGCCTGCTCGCTCATCTCGTGCGGCGCCTCCTGCACGCCGCTGTAGACCGTTGAATAGACGGAGGTCGCTTCTTGATAACTCCTGCTGCAGCGTTGCTGCGTGGCCTTGAATATCGCCCGCAGGTCCGCGTCGGCCAGCTTGGCAGACTCCACCGGGGCGGCTGCGGGTTCGCTGGCCTCTCCCATCGACGGTCCCTCAGTGCGCTCGGGCGTCTCGGAGGGCGCTTCTGCCAGGGCGGCACTCCTGGCCGGGAAATGGCGAACGGACTTCAACCCCAGCTCGCGCATGACACGAATCTGCTCAAGGCTTGAGATTCTGAAGCGGCTTCTGGGGAAGGGATGATCCATCCAGCTCACATCGAGTTGGATGAACATGCCCACCCGGAGCGCGTCGATATCGATCAGAACGGATTGGTTCACTTCAGTTGTAGGGGCGCAGATCAGCTCCCACCCATCCTACCGATAGATTATGACCCGTTACGTGCGTTGCGCATTGTTTACAAACACTGGCGAGGCTCGCTGACAACAGGTGCTACGAATTTTTCAGGGCAGGCACCATGGCGCGGGTTGCCCATGCACCACATCCATCCACAAGGCCCACGCGCCCAGGGTGAACAGGACCAAGCCCGCAAGCCTCGGGGCCCAGGAGCCCGCCACTCCATTAAGACGGGTACGAAGCCGCCCCCATACCATTGGCCCGGCCGCCAGCCAGAGCCCACTGCCCAAGCCAAATAGCAGCATGCACAAGGCGCCGCGCAGGACGCTGCCGCTCAAGGCCGCGGTAAGCAGGGCGGTGTAAAGCAGTCCGCAAGGCAGCAAGGCCCAGGCACATCCCGTCACGAACAGGCCGCCGGGCCGGGACACCAGGGAGCGCACCCGCCCCCAGACGGCCCTGCCAGCATGCTCCAGCCATGCGGGCTGGCGCGCCTGAAGCATCATCAGCACTCCCCAGGCAAGGATCAGCACATGCAGCATGGTCCAGAGGGGACGCAGGGCGACGCTACCCTGGCTCAGCCACGCCAGCCGGTCCATGGCAAAGGCGGCAAGTGCCCCGGCCACCCCGTAGCCGGTCAGCCGCCCGAGATGGAAGCCCGTCATGCGCTGCGCCACAGTGCCACGCGGCACCCAGCGCACCACCTGTTCATGCCCCGCCGCGGTGCCGCCCGCACCCGTCAAGGCGGCGCAAGGTGCCGCGCACATGACGAGACAATGCGTCCCACCCATCAGCCCCATGAGGAAGGCCGTAGAGGCCAGCGCCAGCCACATGGATCAGATGATGCGCGAAAAACGTGCCCGGTTGCGGTCTGCCTGCAGGTACTTGTCGAACACCATGGCCACGCCGCGCACGAAGAACCAGCCCATTGAGGTGACCTCAATGCCTTCAGTGCCCATCTTCACGAGGCCTTGCCCGGCCATTTCTTCGAGCTGCTGCAACTCGGGCGCGAAATAACGGCGAAAGTCGATGAGCCAGGCCTGCTCCAGCGGCTCGAACAGCAACTCACCCTGGCACATCAGGGCCATGATGACCGCGCGGCGAACCAGGTCGTCCCTGGTCAGGGCCAGGCCACGCACCACGGGCAGGTGCCCATGGTCGATCGCATCGTAGTACTCATCCAGCGTCTTGACGTTCTGGCTGTACGTTGCACCCACGCGGCCAATGGCGGAGACACCCAGCGCAATCAGGTCGCAGTCGGGTTGGGTGCTGTACCCCTGGAAGTTGCGGTGCAGCCGGCCTTGGCGCTTGGCCACGGCGAGCGCATCCTCGGGCAAGGCGAAGTGATCCATGCCCACGTACACATAGCCCGCATTCAAGAACGCATCGATGGAGCGCGCCAGCATTGACACCTTGGCCGAGGCCATGGGCAGCTCGGCCGAAATGATGCGCCGTTGCGACTTGAAGCGTTCGGGCAGATGTGCGTAGGCATAGAGGGCAATGCGGTCCGGTTGCAATTGCGCCACCTGTGCCAACGTGCGATCGAACGATTCGGGCGTCTGGCGTGGCAGGCCATAGATCAAGTCCACATTCACCGACTCAAAACCCAGCTTGCGAGCACACTCGACCAGCGCAAACACCTTTTCCGCCGGCTGAATGCGATGCACGGCTTTCTGCACCTCGGGATCGAAGTCCTGCACGCCAAAGCTGAGCCGGTTGAAGCCCAGCTCCGCCAGCAGGGCGAGTCGATCCTCGTCCACGGTACGGGGGTCCACCTCGATCGAATACTCGCCGCCGGGCACCAGCACAAAGCTGCGCCTGAGCATGCCCATGAGTTCACGCAAGCCATCATCCGACAGAAACGTAGGTGTGCCGCCACCGAAATGCAGCTGGCTCACATGCTGCCCCACGCCACAGTGGGCGGTATGCAGGTCGATCTCGCGGCTGAGGTAGCGCAAATAGACCTCGGCGCGCTCCGGGTGCCGCGTAATGATCTTGTTGCAGGCGCAGTAGTAGCACAGCGATTCACAGAACGGAATGTGCACGTACAAGGACAAGGGCATGGTCTTGGCCACCGACCCCACTCGGCGCTGTTCCAACGCGAGGACGTATTCCTTCTCGCCAAATGCCTCCACGAAGCGGTCCGCCGTGGGGTAGGAGGTATAACGTGGACCGGGCACGTCAAAGCGACGCAAGAGCTCGGTGGTAACAACTGTCATGACGGGATTCCTTGCATTTGGCGCGTACTGTGCCGTAGAGTCCGCGGGTAGTTCTTGATGTTGATCAAGCGCCCATGAGGTCCAGATGGGGACAATTTGACTTTGGATCAAAGTCTTTCAACGATCCATGACATTCCCTGCCTCGAAGGCATTCAAAGGTAAGCTCGCGACATGAACAGGGTTCCTACACACACCAGCCTGCAATCCATCAAAGTTGCCTGCTCCAACTGCAACCTGCGCGAACTATGCATGCCGGTGGGATTGGATGAGCAACAGCTCAAGCGCATCGACGACGTGGTCGCCGTGCGCCGCAAGGTCAAGCGGGGCGGCTCGCTGTTTCGCAACGGCGAACCATTCACGTCGCTGTTTGCCATTCGCACCGGCTTCTTCAAGACCTGCGTGGCGACAGAGGATGGGCGCGATCAGGTCACGGGCTTTCAAATGGCAGGAGAAATAATTGGCCTCGACGGCATCGTGAACGACAGGCACACCTGCGATGCCGTGGCCCTGGAAGATGCTGAGGTCTGCGTGATGCCGTTCGATCGCATCGAAGAGCTGTCGCGTGAAGTCACTGCATTGCAAAACCATGTGCACAAGATCATGAGCCGCGAGATCGTGCGCGAGCACGGCGTCATGCTGCTATTGGGCAGCATGCGGGCCGAGGAACGCCTGGCCGCCTTTCTTCTGAACCTGGTACAGCGCCTGCATGCACGCGGCTTTTCGCAATCGGAACTGGTGCTGCGCATGACACGCGAAGAAATTGGCAGCTACCTGGGTCTCAAACTCGAAACCGTGAGCCGTACCTTTTCCAAGTTCGTCGAAGAGGGAATCGTGGAGGTCAAGCAGCGCCATGTTCGCATTGTGGATACCGAGGCCCTCAATCGCATTGTCAACAGCCAACAAGACTGCCACTAGGCGTCCCGCTTCCACCCCATATCCTCATCAGGGCGTGTATTTGGCGCAGTCCAGCGGCCTGTCACCATCGGGTACGGGGCAGCGATTGAGTTCGAATGGCGAACGCGACAGCATGGTGGTCAGCGCGCCCGAGGCCATGAACACGGCCCAGAATAGGAAGAACGCCAGGGTATAGACGCCTTCCCTTGAGAGATTGATGGGTTGATCAAACCACTGCAAGGACTCCGGGTCGACAAAGGCAAACACCACCATTTCCAGTACGCCCGCCATGAGAAAGGCGGGCCAGGCTATCCACATCAACCGCTGCGTCCACATTGCATACCTCCTTGCAGTCGCGACAGCCTAACACCTTGTTCAGAGCCATCACCCCCCTGGTTCCCCTTAGGGCGAGCGCGCAATCGTAGCGCGTCAACGAGGCTGGTCCTGCACGGGCGTCGCCGCATGATTGCGGCCCTTGATGGCAGGGGTCATTCCAGAATCAGCGCTCTTCAGCGTCTTGTTGATGTCCAGGCCGCGCTGGTAGTAGTCCTCCGCCAGCACCGGGTCAGGCCGGGACAGGGCAAGCCAGAGTGTCACGAAACTGGCAATGACCACGATCACCGGCCCCGTGATCACCAGCCACACATGACCGTATTTCCACCAGGGCTGCGATTCAGGCGCCGCCTTCATCGATGAATCTGCCGACATGGTTGCGAACTCCTTGACCCACCTGGGGCCATACAAAAAAACCAATTGAGGACCTTCAGCTCAGCGCGGCACGAGGAATACGGCTTTCTCCGCCACCTGGACCTTGTCGCCTCGCGCCTGGATATCAAAATACACCGTGTGCGAGCCCGGGGCGGCCGAGCCATAGGGAATCTGCAGACGCACGGCGACCCAGCGTGACTCGGCCGGGCCGATATCGACCTCCGGCTCGGAAGCCACCTCCAGCCCTTGCAATCCACGCGCGCTGATGACGTAACGCTGCGCGCCCTCCGTCGCGTTCATGATTTGCAAGCGGTAGATGTTCTCCAGCTTGCCTCCGGCGACGATGCGCGAGAGCGCTGCCCGGTCACGTACCACGTCCACCTTGAGTGGCGAGCGCACTACCAGGCTGGCCAACATGCCTATGCACAGCAGTACCAGAACGCTGGTGTACAACAGCACGCGCGGTCGCAGCACGCGCTTGAGCATCTGCGACTGGGTCCAGTGATTCTTCACCCCATTCTGGGTGGAGAAGCGGATCAGGCCGCGCGGATACTTCATCTTGTCCATCACGGTGTCGCAGGCATCCACACACAGGCCGCAGCCGATGCATTCGTATTGCAGGCCGTTGCGGATGTCGATGCCCGTGGGGCAGACCTGCACGCACAAGGTGCAGTCGATGCAGTCACCCAGGCCCTGGGCCTTGTAGTCAACGCTCTTGACGCGCGGGCCGCGGGGCTCGCCACGCTCCGGATCGTAGGTGACGATCAGCGTGTCTCTGTCAAACATCGCGCTCTGAAAGCGCGCATATGGACACATATATTTGCAGACCTGCTCGCGCAGATAGCCGGCATTGCCGTAGGTGGCAAGGCCGTAGAACAACACCCAGAAGATCTGCCAGGTGCCATGCAGCGCCAGCAGTTCGCCGCCGAGCTCCCGGATCGGCACAAAGTAGCCGACAAAGGTAAAACCCGTCCAGAATGCCACGGCCACCCAGATCGCCTGCTTGACCGCCTTCTTCCAGATCTTCTCGAAGGTCCACGGCCCATTGTCCAGGCGCATGCGCGCACTGCGATCGCCCTCGATCTTGTGCTCTACCCACATGAATATTTCGGTATAGACCGTCTGCGGGCATGCAAACCCACACCACAGCCGCCCCGCCACGGCCGTGAACAGGAAAAGCGCAAGCGCCGAGATGATGAGCAGGCCCGTCAGGTAAATGAAGTCCTGTGGGTACAACACCAACCCGAAGATATAGAAACGCCGCGCTCCCAGGTCGAAAAGCACCATCTGGCGCTGGCCCCAGTCCAGCCAGGGCAGGCCATAGAAGATCAACTGAGTCAGATACACCATCGCCCAGCGCCAGCGTGCAAACAGGCCGCTGATCGAACGGGGGTAGATCTTCTTTTGTGCCTCGTAGAGCGACACGACCTCGGACTGCTGGCTTTCCGGTGCAGCGGGTGCAATGGGTATCACCTTACGGGGTCGGTCTTCGGATGGCTTCATGGTGGAATCTCACGGGGGAAGAACAGCTTCCGAAAAACAAACGGCCGGCATCCCCGCGAGGGGAGCCGGCCGCTGAGCGGGCGTCAGCGTGCAGCGCCGGCCTTGTGGGACAAGCCCCAGACATATGCCGTCAGCACATTGATCTGTGCGTCGGTCAGCTTGCCTTCCTGGGCAGGCATTTCATTGGTCTTGCCGTTGTTGATGATATTCACAATAGCCGCCTCGCCCCAGCCATGCAACCAGGTGTCGTCGGTCAGGTTGGGGGCGCCCACCGCAGTGTTGCCCTTGCCGTCCAGGCCATGGCAGGCGGCGCAAGCCGTGAACTTGGCCTTGCCCAGCGACGCCCTGAGCGAATCATGCGGGCTGCCCGACAGACTCAGCACATACTGCGCCACGTTGCGCACATCCTCGGGCGAGCCCACTGCGGCGGCCATGGGCGGCATCATGCCCACGCGTCCGTCATGGATGGTCTTGCGGATGTCATCGGGCGTGCCGCCATGCAGCCAGTCGTTGTCACTCAGGTTGGGGAAGCCCTTGCTGCCGCGTGCGTCCGAGCCATGGCACTGTGCGCAGTTGTTCATGAACAGGCGCTCGCCAATGGCCATGGCGGCGGGGTCGCGTGCCATGTCTTCGGTCTTCATGCTGGCAAAGCGCGCATACAGGGGCTGCAGCTCGGCGTTGGCCTTGTCAACCTCTTGCTGGTACTCGCCCAGTTGCGTCCAGCCAAGCTGGCCCTTGAACGTGCCCAGGCCGGGGTAGGCGGCCAGATAGCCAAAGCCGAACACGATGGTCAGCACGAACAGCCACATCCACCAGCGGGGCATGGGGTTGTTCATCTCGGTCAGATCCTCGTCCCAGACATGGCCCGTGGTGTTGTCTGCCGCTGATTCGATCTTCTTGCGCGATGTGATCCAAAGCAGCAGGCCGCAGGCAATGATGCCGATGATGGTGATTCCGGCCACATAAATGGACCAGAAATTACTCGTGAAATCGCTCATGGGTTATCTCTTTGCTTGTAGGGACTTGTTCAGTCCTCGGCGAAGGGCAGCAGCGCCGCCTCCTCGAACCGGGCCTTGTTGCGGCGCATGTACGCCCAGAACCAGATGCCCACGAAACACGCCAGCGATGCCAGCGTGGCCACGATACGCATGGTGGTGATGTCCATGACCACTCCTTGTTACCTGAGCGCGCGGCCCAGAACCTGCAAGTAGGCGACCACGGCATCCATCTCCGTCTTGCCCTTGACCTGATCGGCCGCGCCGGCGATTTCCTCGTCCGTGTAGGGAACGCCCACGATGCGCAGCGCTTTCATGCGTGGGGCGACGATGCTGGGGTCGATCTGGGTCTTTTCCAGCCACGAATAGGCCGGCATGTTGGACTCGGGCACCACGTCGCGCGGATTGTTCAGGTGGATGCGGTGCCATTCGTCGCTGTACTTGCCGCCCACGCGGTGCAGATCGGGGCCGGTGCGCTTGGAACCCCACTGGAAGGGATGGTCGTAGACGAATTCTCCGGCCACCGAATAGTGGCCGTAGCGCAGCGTCTCGGCACGGAAGGGGCGGATCATCTGCGAGTGGCAGTTGTAGCAGCCCTCGCGCAGATAGATATCGCGGCCGATCAATTGCACCGCGGTATAGGGCTTGACGCCCTGCACGGCCTCGGTGGTGGACTTCTGGAAGAACAGCGGAACGATCTCCACCAGGCCGCCCACGGCCACCACCAGCAGGATCAGCACGATCATGAGGAAGTTGCTGGTTTCGACCTTCTCGTGCGTGAAGCCGGTGGATGTGTTGTTGTGACTATTGGACATGTCTTGGTTTCCTAGAGCCTCAGGCGTGCGCTGCCTTCACGGCCGGAATGGCCACCTTGACGGAACGACCGGAAATTGCCGTCATCCACGTGTTCCAGGCCATGATGACCATGCCGCTGAGATACAGGACGCCGCCAAAGAAGCGGATCGCATAGAAGGGATAGGTCGCCTTGACGCTTTCCACGAAGGTGTAGGTGAGCGTGCCGTCGGGGTTCACGGCGCGCCACATCAGGCCCTGCATCACGCCGGCAATCCACATGGCGGCGATATACAGCACGATGCCAATGGTTGCCAGCCAGAAATGCAGCTCGATGGCCTTGATGGAGTGCATCTTCTCCTTGCCGAACAGGCGCGGCACCAGGTAATACAGCGAGCCCATGGTGATCAGGCCGACCCAGCCCAGGGCGCCGGAGTGCACATGGCCCACGGTCCAGTCGGTGTAGTGCGACAGGGCGTTGACGGTCTTGATGGACATCATCGGGCCCTCGAAGGTGGACATGCCGTAGAACGACAGCGACACGATCAGGAAGCGCAGGATGGGGTCGTCACGCAGCTTGTGCCAGGCGCCCGACAGGGTCATCATGCCGTTGATCATGCCGCCCCAGCTGGGCGCCAGCAGGATCAGCGAGAACACCATGCCCACCGACTGGGTCCAGTCGGGCAGCGCCGTGTAGTGCAGGTGGTGCGGGCCGGCCCACATGTAGGTGAAGATCAGCGCCCAGAAGTGCACGATGGACAGGCGATAGCTGTACACCGGGCGGCCTGCCTGCTTGGGAATGAAGTAGTACATCATGCCCAGGAAGGCGGTGGTCAGGTAGAAGCCCACGGCGTTATGGCCGTACCACCACTGCACCATGGCGTCCTGCACGCCAGCGTAGGCAGAGTAGCTCTTCATCCAGCCCGCGGGGATTTCGGCGCTGTTGACGATGTGCAGCAGCGCAATGGCGATGATGAAGCCGCCGAAGAACCAGTTGGCCACATAGATGTGCCTGACCTTGCGCGTGCCCACGGTGCCAAAGAACACGATGGCGTAGCTGACCCAGGTGATGGCGATCAGGATGTCGATGGGCCATTCGAGTTCGGCATATTCCTTGCCCGAGGTGTAGCCCATCGGCAGGCTGATGACGGCGGAGACGATGACGGCCTGCCAGGCCCAGAAGGTAAGGCTGGCCAGCTTGGGCATGAACAGCCGCGTCTGGCAGGTGCGCTGCACCACGTAGTAGCTGGTGGCGAACAGGCCACAGCCGCCAAAGGCAAAAATCACCGCATTGGTGTGCAGCGGGCGCAGGCGCCCGTAACTGAGCCATGGGATGCCGAAATTCAGCTCGGGCCAAGTGAGCTGGGCTGCGATGAATACGCCGACCAGCATGCCCACCACCCCCCAGACCACGGACATGATTGTGAATTGGCGCACGACGGTATCGTCGTAGTGCGCAATCTTTGTTTGTGAAGACTCCATCGGTTACCTCGTTGATATGCAGGAAAAAGTTTCAACCGGACTCGCGTTGTGGTAATTGATCAACGTCAATCGCCTCTGAGAATGCGCTCCCCTTCTTGCTCGACGTTCTCAAACTGCCCCCGATAGACCGCCCACCACAGGCCGGCGAGCACAAACAACACGAGTACGACAGACAGCGGAATCAGCAGATACAAGATGTCCATGGTCAGGCCACCTCCAGGGGGCTGTGCGCCGGATGCGGCACAAGGGAAACAGCAGCTGCACGGCCACCGGCGGTGCGGGCAAGGCGTGCAGCATTCAAGACCACCAGCAGAGAACTGAACGCCATGCCCAGCCCTGCGAGCCAGGCGGGCATGTAGCCGGCGATTGCCAACGGAACGCCGATGGCGTTGTACGCGGCAGACCACCACAGGTTCTGGCGCACGATGTGCAGAGTGCGCCGCGCCATTAGCAGGGTTTGGGTTACCGAGCCGAGATTGTCACCTAAAACAACAACGTCAGACCGGGATTGCGCCAACGGTACGGCCCTGCCAAAAGCGATCGAGGCATGCGCCCCCGCCAGCACCGGGCCATCGTTCAAGCCATCACCTACCATGGCGACGCGGTGGCCCTCGGCCTGAAGGGCCTGCAGGCGCTGCAGCTTGTCCTGCGGCGTGCAGTCGCCATGTGCCACGTCGATGCCCACGCGTTCGGCCACGTCGTGCACGGCCGCGCCGCGGTCACCCGAAAGCAGCTGCACGTCGATGCCGGCCGCGCGCAGCTTCCGCACGACAGTGGCGGCTTCGGGGCGCAGCGACTCGCCGAGCGCGAATCGAGCCAGCTCGACGACCCGCCCTGCGCGCACGGCCGACAGCACCACCTGCCGCTGCTCTGTCGGCGCCACGCGCGCGTGAGCGGCCTTGCCCAGGCGCAGGGTCAGCTCCTGTCCCTCCTGCCAGGCCCGTGCCTGCAAGCCAGCTCCGGGCAGCTCGTGAACCACATCCAATGTCCAGGACGAGTCTGGTGGCTCCCTTTCCGCCTCCGCCGCGGCAACCAGGGCACGCGAAACCGGGTGCAATGAGCGCCGCGCCAGCATGGCCGCCAAGCCCAACGCCTGCGCCGAGGTCAACCCGGCGGCTGGGGCCACCTGCACGTCGGACACGGTGAGCCGGTCATGCGTCAGGGTTCCAGTCTTGTCAAACACCACCGTGTCCACGGTGGCCAGTGCCTCCAGCGCCTGCAGGTTGCGCACCAGCACGCCGCTGCGCGCCAGCGTACCGGCGGCCGTGAGCATGGCCACGGGCGTGGCCAGCGACAGCGCGCAGGGGCAGGTGACCACCAGCACCGCCACGGCCACCATCAGTGCATGGCTGGGGTCGGTGGGCCACCACCAGACGGCGGCCGCCAGCGCCGCCAGCAGCACACCCACCAAAAAGGGACGCGCCACCCGGTCTGCCATCTGTGCCAGGCGCGGCTTTTGCAGCGAGGCGCTTTCCATCAGGGCCACGATCTGGCCAAAGCGCGTATCTGCCCCCAGCGCGTCCACCGACACCTCCACAGCCGCGCGCAGGTTGTGGCTGCCGGCCGTGACGCAGCTGCCTGGCGTCTTGTCCACCGGGTTGGACTCGCCCGTCAGCAAGGCCTCGTCGGCCTGCGTGCTGCCGGCCAGGATGCGCCCGTCGGCCGGGAAGGCCTCACCGGGCAAGACCCGCAGCACATCGCCCCGCTGCAGCCGCCGCGTGGCCACGCGCACGAAGGCGCCATCGGCACCACGCCGCTCCACGCTGTCGGGCAGGCGGTTCATCACGGCCTCAAGCGCGCCGGCTGTACGGTCACGCAGGCGCAGCTCCAGCCAACGGCCGGTGAGCAGGAAAAACACGAACATGGTCAGCGAGTCGTAGTACACCTCGCGCCCAAAAGGCCCGGCGGGATCAAAGGTGCCCGCCATGCTCACCACGAAGGTGATCAGCATGCCCAGCGCCACGGGAAGGTCCATGCTCACACGGCGCTGGCGTATGTCGCGCCAGGCGCTGGAAAAGAACGGTCCGCAGGCGAACAACACTACAGGCAGCGTGATCACCCACGAGGCCCAGCGCAGCAGCTGCTCCATTTCGGCAGTCAGGTCGCCGGGCATGGCCTGGTAGGCGGGCCAAGCGTACATCATGACCTGCATCATGCAAAAGCCTGCCACCAGCCAACGCCACAGCGCACGTCGGCTTTCGCGCTGTCGCTGCTCGCGCGCGAAGGCGTCCATGGCAGGCATGGCCTGATAGCCCGCCTTGCGCACCGCAGCCATCCATTGCGAGGGCAGAACCTGACCCGGGCGCCACACCACACGGGCGCGACGCGTGGCCGCACTCACATCCGCCTCGGTCACGCCAGGCACCCCGCGCAGCGCGTCCTCAATGGTCAGCGCGCAGGCCGCGCAGTGCATGCCATCGAGCACGACATGGGACTCCCACGTCACATCTGGCGGCGCTGCACCACTAGGGGCAGTGCCGCAGGGCCGGCCGAAGGCCGGCCACTCCTGGGGATCGTCCAGCAGCACGGCCGCATCGGGTGCGGACGCGCGCGACGCGGTCGTCCATGGGCCGGCAGATTCATTTGACATAGGCCAAGATTATCCGTATTGCACACCCGGCCTATTGACCTGAATCAAGACGAGCCCCTTGCTCTGTCCTATGCTTGGTCTAAATTTCAACCAACGTCGAGGAGCAGAGCCTATGTATAAACGCATCCTGATCGCCACCGATGGTTCCCCACTATCGGAGCAGGCCGTCGAAAGCGGCATCTCGCTGGCAGGCCTGACGGGCGCATCGGTCATTGCCCTCAAGGTCGTACCCCGCTATCCGCGCAGTTACTTCGACGGTGGCCTGCCTGCCGACCCGGTGGAGATCAAGCGCATCGAAAAGCAGTGGAGCGACGCAGCCCAAGCACTGGTGAACAAGGTCAAGACACGCGGCACCGATGAGGGGGTGAGCGTCAAGGCCGTGGTGGTCAAGTCGGATCTGATCGCCGAGGCCGTGATCGCAGCCGCCAAGAAACACAACTGCGACCTGATCGTCATGGCCTCGCATGGCCGCAAGGGCCTCAAGCGCCTGCTGCTGGGCAGCGAGACACAGCATGTGCTGACGCATTCGCATATCCCGGTGCTGGTGCTGCGTTAAGCAAAAATGGCCATTGGCGCTTTACGGACAAGCGTCAACAGCTATTAAACAGGTAGCAAATGCAAAAGGCGGCAATTGCCGCCTTTTTGTTTGTCTGCGGACGCAGCCAAGCTCAGGCAAACAACCCCTTGTACTGCTCGCTCAGCAGGTTGTTCTGCACCTTGCCCATGGTGTTGCGCGGCAGCTCAGTGGCGA
>JAFEDY010000059.1:0-10481 GCA_018241405.1 Pseudomonadota bacterium
TGACCACCGGGTGCTTCGCAGTTGTGGACAACACGCCTCGGGGCGTGCGAGGCGCCTGTCGCGTTGTCCACAACCAAGCCCGGTGGACAACCCTGCGGCGTGCTTCATCCAATGCCTCTATGTGCAGGAGGGTAGGCCAGTGAGCGACCACCCCACCATGCAGGCCATTGCGCGCCTGGTGCCCCAGGGCGCGCGCGTGCTCGACCTGGGGTGCGGCAACGGCGCCCTGCTCGACCATCTGCAGCGCGAACGCGGCTGCACCGGCTACGGGATAGAGATTGACGACGACAACGTCCTGGCCTGCGTGCGCCGCGGCGTCAACGTCATCCAGCTCAACCTGGACGAAGGCCTGGCCATGTTTGGCGACAACAGCTTCGACGTGGTGCTGCAGATCGACACCCTGCAGCACCTGCGCAACGCCGAGGTCATGCTGCGCGAGACCGCGCGCGTGGGCAGAAGCGGCATCGTCGCCTTCCCCAACTTCGCGCATTGGCCCAACCGCCTGTCGGTGCTGCGCGGGCGCATGCCGGTCACGCGGCGCCTGCCCTACCAGTGGTACGACACGCCCAACATCCGCGTGGGCACCTACAAGGACTTCGAGGTGCTGGCGCACAAGAACAAGCTGCGCATCCTCGACGCCTTCGGCCTGCAGGACGGGCGCGAGGTGCGCTGGCTGCCCAACGCGCGCGCCGGCACGGCCGTGTTCCGCTTCGAGCACGACTGATTTCAATCGTTTGCCTGCCGCACCGTGTCAGACTGCGGTGAAAATGTGTGTCTAACGCATACATTTTTCACAATTTTCCGCCGTCCATGCTGTCCCTTGATGTGCCCACCATGCTGCTGATGACCGCAGCAGCCTCCGCCACCATGGCGGGGTCGCTGGCCGCCATGCGACCGCAGCGGCGCGAGGGCATGGGCCTGTGGGCCCTGGCCCTTGTGCTGCACACCATCACGTACGTGCTGTACACGTTGCGCGGCGTGGCGCCCAACTGGGCCAGCGTGGTGCTGGCCAATACCTTGCTGGCGGGCACCTTTGCGCTGGTGCTGGCGGCCGTCCATCAGTTCCAGGGGCGTGCCCTGCCATGGCTGCGCATGGGGTTGCCGGTCCTCGTCATGGCTGCGCTGTTCATACGGTTCATGGACGACTACCGCACCTGCGTCATCGTGGCCGGTGTGGTGCCCCCGCTGCAGTTGGCCATGGTGCTGTGGTCCCTGTGGCACCCGCAGAGGCCTGCGTCACTGCGCGGTGCGGCGCTGCTGGCCGCAGGGCTGGGACTGCAGGCCATGCTGCTTGCGGTGCGCGGCGCGCTGGTTGCCGTCCATGGCATACCGGCGCGCGGGCTGTTGCAAGCCGAGGGCCTGCAGTCGCTGACCTTCATCGCGGCCTTCGTCGTGGTCATCCTCGCGTCGCTGGGTTTCATCCTCATGGCCAAGGACCGCGCCGATGCCGAAAACCGCTACTTTGCGTCGCACGATGGCCTGACCGGCCTGTTCAACCGCCGCGTGCTGCTGCTTGCGGCCCGCCGCGATGTGGCGCAAGCCGTACGCATGCACCAGCCCTATTCCCTGATGATGATGGACATCGACCACTTCAAGGCCGTCAACGATGGCCATGGCCACCTGGGTGGCGACAGCGCACTGTGCCACGTGGCGGACCTGCTGCGCACGCGGCTGCGCGCGCAGGACATGGTGGGGCGCTACGGGGGCGAGGAATTCCTGGTGCTGCTGCCGGGCACGGCCCTGCACGACGCCGTGGTGCTGGCTGAAGTGCTGCGCAATGCCGTGGAGCAATCGCCAGCCACGCACGAGGGGCAACCCATTGCGGTCACCCTGAGCATAGGCGTCTGCGGCGGCAGGCCCCAGCATGTGGACGCCTGGGACACGCTGATCCGCAGGGCAGACCAGGCGCTCTACACGGCCAAGCGGGCGGGGCGCAACCGTGTCGAGTGCATTGCGCTGGCGCAGGATCTGAGCACTCCCCTGGTCACCGCCGTCCAGTAAGGAGCCAAGGAACCGCGCGCCGCGAAGGGGCGCATGCACTGGCGTATCCTGGGCGTTTGCGTCAATTGCCACAGGATTTGCCATGACCGCCCGCCTGCCCGCCACCGCCCTCGATCCCGCGCTCGCGCTTGAACGTGTCAGCCGCGTGTGGGACGAAGACATCCTGAAGCAGCTCACCGACTACATCTGCATCCCCGCCAAGTCGCCCGGCTTTGCGCCCGACTGGCGCGAGCTCGGCCACATCGACACCGTGGTGCGCAACGCCGGCCAGTGGGTCGAGGCGCAGAACGTCGCGGGCCTCACGCTGGAGGTCGTGCGCCTGCCCGGCCGCACGCCCGTGCTGTTCTTCGAGGTGGCGGCCACGCAGCCGCAATCCACGCAGACCGTGTTGATGTACGGCCACCTGGACAAGCAGCCCGAGTTCGACGGCTGGCGCGCCGACCTGGGCCCGTGGACGCCCAAGTATGAGGACGGCCGCCTCTACGGTCGCGGCGGCGCCGACGACGGCTATGCGGTCTATGCCAGCATTGCCGCCGTGCAGGAATTGAAGCGCCAGGGCGTGGCCCACCCGCGCATCGTCGGCCTGATCGAGACCTGCGAGGAAAGCGGCTCGGCCGACCTGCTGCCCTACATCGACGCACTCAAGGACCGTCTGGGCGACGTGGCCTTGGTCATCTGCCTGGACTCGGGCGCCGGCAACTACGACCAGCTGTGGCTCACCACCAGCCTGCGCGGCATGGCCAGCGGCACGCTCAAGGTGGAGATCCTCACCGAGGGCGTGCACTCGGGCGACTCCTCCGGCCTCGTGCCCTCGTCGTTTCGCATCATGCGCATGGTGCTCGATCGGCTGGAGGACTCCGCCACCGGGCGCCTGCTGCCCGCCAGCTTTCACTGCGAAGTGCCGCCCGAGCGCCTGGCCCAGGCGCGCGCCACGGCGGCCATCCTGGGTGACGAGGTCTACAAGCGCTTCCCCTGGGCGCATGCCGACTGCGGCGGCAGCGCGGTGTTCGCCCTGCCCACCACGACCGATCCGGTGCAGGCGCTCATCAAGCGCACCTGGGAGCCCACGCTCTCCGTCACCGGCGCCGAGGGCTTCCCGGCCCTGCGCGACGCCGGCAACGTGCTGCGCCCCTACACCGCCTTCAAGCTCAGCCTGCGCCTGCCGCCTCTGGTGGACGCCGCCGCCAGCGCCCAGCAGCTCAAGGCCCTGCTGGAGGACAACGCGCCCTACCAGGCCAAGGTCACCTTCGCGCCCGACCACGCCGCCAGCGGCTGGAACGCGCCCGCCATCGCCCCGTGGTTCACCCAGGCGCTGGACGCCGCCAGCCAGGCGCATTTCGGCGCGCCCTGCGGCTATATCGGCCAGGGCGGCACGATACCGCTCATGAATATGCTGAGCCAGGGCTTCCCCCGGGCGCAGATGATGGTCTGCGGCGTGCTCGGCCCCAAGAGCAACGCCCATGGGCCCAATGAGTTCCTGCATGTGCCCTATGCCAAGCGCCTCACCGCGGCCGTGGCGCAGGTGATTGCGGCGCTGCCGGGCTGAGAAGGCGCGCCCCGACCGTGATTGAGGGCCTGCAACATGTGGTGCCAGACGGATTGCCGGCATCTTGCTGGCAAGCAAGTGCAGGCCCTCTCATCCCCATCGCTGCCCAGAGGGCGCGGGCATTTTTGTACTGTATGCAGGCACCACTGGCTGTGCTCTGGAGCATGCGTTTGATGCACCATCATGGGCGGCCGCGCTGCTCCACCGTATAGATGCGGCTCAGGCTGTCGATGGGGCGCCCCTAACGCAGGGATGGAGCTTGCAGCACCAGCTGCGCCAGCGCGGCGACGGAGGCGGTCTCGGCGCGCAGCACGCGCGGGCCCAGGCTGGCGGGGGCAAAGCCTGCGGTCAGGGCCAGGTCTTCTTCCTGCGCGGTCAGGCCGCCCTCGGGGCCGTGCAGCACCCAGACGGGACCGGCCTGGCCCGCGGCCTGCGCCAGCGGCTGGCTGCCGGCGCGCAGCGACAGCAGCAGGCGCATTCCCTCGGCAGGCGTCTGGTGCAGCCAGTCGGCCAGCGCCAGCGGCGCGTGGATGGTGGGCACGCGGTTGCGCCCGCATTGCTCGCAGGCCGATATGGCGATGGCCTGCCAGTGCGCCTGGCGCTTGGCGGCGCGCTCGCCGGCCAGCTTGAGCACGCTGCGCGCCGCGGCAATCGGCTGGATGCTGGCGGCGCCCAGTTCGGTGGCCTTTTCGACCAGCCAGTCCATGCGTTCGTTGGCGGGCATGCCGACGGCCAGGTGCACTGCGCGCGCGGCCTCGCGCTCCACGCCGTCGTGCGTGCAGACCTCTACGTCCACATCGCTGCGGCCCATGCGTGTGACTGTTGCCGTCCACTCGCCGCCTTCGCCGTTGAACAGCGTGATGGCATCCCCCGGCTGCAGGCGCAGCACCTGCACATGGCGCGCGGCGGCGGGGGGCAGCGTGATCTGCGCACCGGGGGCCAGGGGAAGGGGGCAGTGGAAGCGGGGCATGCAGTTCAAAAAGAATAGCTTGTGACGCTTGAAAGTCGCGCGCTACCGACTGATATTGTTAATTTTTTGCATGCCGCGGCATATAGTTCACATGCGCCCAAAGGCATAGCCCATGGCGGCCTGCATGCCCTCCAGCTCATCGACCAGGCGCAAGAGCGGCGTCAGCTCGCGGTAGCGCGCGCAGGTGGCGCGGATGTAGGCGATGAAGCGTGGGGCGTCCGCCAGGTACTTGGGCTTGCCGTCGCGCAGCGTCAGGCGCGCGAAGATGCCGGCCACCTTCAGGTGGCGCTGCAGCGCCATCCAGTCGACGGCGCGGTAGAACTCGCCGAAGTCTGCGCCCCAGCCGCTTTCGCTGGCGGCGCCCAGCAGGCCGGCCTTCCTGGCCTTTTCCCAGTAACGCACGGTAATGTCGATGACGAAATCCTCTTCCCAGCTGATAAAGGCGTCGCGCATCAGGCTGGCGATGTCGTAGGTGATGGGGCCGTAAACCGCGTCCTGGAAGTCGAGCACGCCCAGGCGGCCGTCGGTTTCGCCGCCGGGTCGTCCCAAGGCGGAATGCGCCCCTTCGGGGGGCTGCGAACCATGCCCAGCGGGGAGCTTGGGGGCGGCATCCATCACCATCAGGTTGCGCATCATGAAGTCGCGGTGCACGTAGACGCTGGGCACAGACAGGTTTTGCGCCACGATGGCGTCGAAGGCCTTGGCAAGCACGGCCTGCTGGGTGTCGGAAAGCGTGGCCTGACGGTGGCGCGCGATGTACCAGTCGGGAAACAGCTGCAGCTCGCGGCGCAGCAGGGCGTCGTCATAGGCGGGCAGCACGCCGGGGCGGCTGGCGCGCTGCCAGTCAATCAGCAAATCCACGGCCTGCAGGTACCAGGCGTGGGCGTCCTGGGGCCGGGCCGGGTCCAGGCGATCGATGGCCGTCTGCCGTCCTAAGTCGGACAGCAGCATGAAGCCGTGGGTCTCGTCCCAGGCCCGGATCTGCGGCACGGGCAGGCCTGCGGCCTGCATCAAACCCTGCACATGGGCGAAGGGGCGGCAGTCCTCCTTGTCGGGCGGGGCGTCCATGATGACGTGGCTGGAGCCTTGTGCATCATCAATGCGCAGGTAGCGGCGAAAGCTCGCGTCGGCCGACGCCGGGCGCAGGCTGGCGGGCAGCAGGCCCTGTGTGGCGGCCAGGGGGGCCAGCCAGGCCTCGAAGGCGGACTGGCGGGCAGGGTCGGTCCAGTGCACGGCGCTGGTGTTGCCGGCGGCGGCCGGGGCGTGGGGGGATGGGTGGCTCATGGATAATCCAATTCTACAAACCCGGCCCTGCCCGGCCGGGTGGCCTGCGGCGCATCCTCTGTAGGGTGCCGTGCGCCGCCGACCCGCGCCATTCATGGATCGTTCCCTCTTGTCCCTCGCCCCGCCTGCCACCACGACCGCCGCCCGCACCCTGCCGCCGCGCCGCCCCTTGGCGCGCCTGGCGGCACTGATGCTGTGCGGCGTGCCGCTGGCCGTGCTGGCCCAGGCGGGTGAGGGCGCCGCCGAGCCGGCCGAGGCTGCGCCCGCGCTGCGCACCAGCCCGCGGCTGCAGGAGACCCTGCCCGCCGACATACGGCCGCAGCTGCCGGTGTTCGTGCGCGGCGACCACATCACGGGCCAGCCCGACATCAGCGCCACGATAGAGGGCAATGCCGAGCTGCGCCGCGGCGACACCGTGATCCGCGCCGACCGCATGGACTACGACGTGGCCGACGACCGCGCCAAGGCGCGCGGCCATGTGCACATGAACCGTGCCGGCAACCTCTACGACGGCACGCTGCTGGACCTGCGCGTGGACGCCTTCAGTGGTTTCTTCAGCGACGCGCGCTACCGCTTCCTGCAGACCGCGGCCCATGGCGAGGCCACGCGTGTGGACTTCATAGACCACGACCGCTCGGTGGTGCACGACGCCACCTACACCACCTGCCAGCGCACCGACGAGGCCAGCTGGCAACCCGACTGGATCATCCGCGCCAAGACCATACGCCTGGACCGCGCCGAGGACGTGGGCGTGGCCGAGGACGGCGTGCTGGAGTTCAAGGGCGTGCCCATACTGCCCATCTCGCACATCAGCTTTCCGCTGTCGGAGCGGCGCAAGACCGGCCTGCTGCCGCCGACCATCGCCATTGACAGCGTGAGCGGCGTGGAATATGTCCAGCCCTATTACTGGAACATCGCGCCCAACCGCGATGCCACCCTCACCCCCCTGGTCATGAGCCGGCGCGGCGTGGGTCTGGGCGGTGAATTCCGCTACCTGGAGCCGCGCTACAGCGGCGAACTCAACGCCAGCTACCTGCCCAGCGATCAGCTGCGCCAGATCAATCGCTGGGCCTACAGCGTCAGGCACCGCGGCGCGGTGGACACGCCCCTGGGCGACATGGCGCTGAACGTGAATGTGCGGCGCGTGAGCGACGACAACTACTGGCGCGATTTCTCGCTGCGCAGCAGCGGCATGGCGGGCCTGGCCACACCGGGCACGCCCGGCGCCCAGATTGTCCAGCGCCTGCTGCCGGGAGAGGCCTCGCTGGGCTGGGCGCGCGGCGACAACCAGGTCAGCCTGCGCACCCTCAAGTGGCAGACGCTGCAGGACGTGACCGCGCCCATCACGCCGCCCTACGACCGCATGCCCCAGCTGCACTGGCGCTACGCACCCCTGCAACTGGGCGGCGGCCTGGACGCCACGGTGGACGCAGACTACACCAGCTTCGAGGCCGCGCCCGGCTTCTACAGCCAGCCCAATGCCCGGCGCAGCTACGCCGTGGCGCAGGTCAGCCGGCCGTTTCTGGCGCCGGGCGGCTTCATCACGCCGCGCCTGCAGCTGCATGCCACGCAGTACGAATTCAGCGGCCCGTTGTCCAACGGTCAGCTCACGGCCAGTCGCGCGCTGCCCACCTTCAGTCTGGACAGCGGCCTGGTGTTCGAGCGCGACGCGCACTTTTTCGGCGGCAGCTACCTGCAGACGCTGGAGCCGCGCGCCTTCTACACGTACACGCCGTACCGCGACCAGAGCATGCTGCCGGTGTACGACACGGCGGCCAATGACTTCAACTTCACCTCCATCTACACCGAGAACGCCTTTGGCGGCAACGACCGCATCGCCGACAACAACCTGCTCACGCTGGGGCTGACCACGCGCCTGATCCACCCCGATACGGGGGCGCAGGCGGCGCGATTCGGCATCGCGCAGCGCCTGCGCTTTGCCGACCAGAAGGTGACCCTGCCGGGGGGTGCCCCGGTCAGCGAGCGGCTGTCGGACGTGCTGCTGGGCGCGGGCATCAACTGGACGCCACAGTGGGGCCTGGACTCCACCGTGCAGTACAACCCCAAGACCGGGCGCTCGCTGCGCACCACGGTAGGCGTGAATTACTCGCCCGGCAACTACCGCACCGTGAGTGCCGCCTACCGCATGCAGAAGGTCACGGACCTGATCGCCCTGCCCAGCGAGCAGCTGGACCTGGGCTGGCAATGGCCCCTCGCCGACCTGTGGGGCGGGCACGGCAATGGCAAGGACCGCACCGCCGGCCGCTGGTACACCATGGGGCGCCTGAACTACAGCCTGCAGGATCGCAAGCTGGTGGATACCGTGGTCGGCCTGGAATACGAGAGCTGCTGCTGGATCGGCCGCGTGGTGCTGGAGCGCCTGCAAAACAGCCTGGTCACGGCCAACACCCGGCTCATGTTCCAGCTCGAGTTCACCGGCTTCTCGCGCCTGTCCCTGGGGGCCAACCCGCTGACCATACTGAGGCAATATGTGCCGCGTTACCAGATGCTGGGCACCAATGTGAACACCCCGAGCCGTTTCTCACAATACGATTGACCCGCTGCGCCGCTCCCACCGTGCGGCGCAACCCTGCTAGCCATGAATCCTCTTCACGCCATGAATCACCGTGCTATGTCCCTGGCCCTGGCCTGCCTGACCGCGCTGGCGGCGCAGGCCCAGGGGCTGCGGCCCTCGGGTGCGGCGGGCCTGCCGCGCCTGCCCTCCGCCGCGACGCTGCTGCCGCCGGCCGGCTCTCCCGGCGCCCAGCTGCGCCAGGCCGACTACATCGTGGCGGTGGTCAATTCCGAGCCCATCACCAACAACGAGGTGCGCCAGCGCGCCGAGCGCGTGACGCAGCAGCTGCGGAGCCAGGGCGCGACCGTGCCGCCGCATGAGCTGCTGCTCAAGGAAGTGCTGGAACGCCTGATCCTGGAAAAGATCCAGGTACAGCAGGCCAAGGAGGCCGGCATCAAGGTGGACGACTACGCCATCAACCAGGCCGAGCAGAACGTGGCCCGGCAAAACGACGTGAGCGTGGAAGAGATGCACCAGCGCCTGACCGCCGACGGCATCAGCGCGCAGCGCTTTCGCGAGGACCTGCGCAACCAGCTGCTGGCCCTGCGCGTGCGCGAGCGCGAGGTGGAGGCGCGCGTGCGCGTGAGCGACCTGGAGGTGGACCAGTATCTGCAGGACCAGCAAAAAACCGCCGGCCCCGGCAAGATGGAGCTCAACCTGGGCCATATCCTGGTCAAGGTGGCCGAGAACGCCGGCCCCGAAGAGGTCGCCAAGCGCGCCGAACGCGCCCAGACGGTGCGCGACAAGCTGCGCGACGGCGCGGAGTTCGGCGTGCTGGTGCAGGAGTACTCCGACGCGCCCGAGGGCGCGGGCGGCGGCCTGCTGGGCCTGCGCCCGGCGGATCGCTATCCCGAGCTGTTCGTGAACGCCGTGCGCCAGGCGGCGGTGGGCAGCATCGTCGGCCCGCTGCGCTCGCCCGCGGGCTTTCATATCCTGAAGGTGGTGGACCGCACCCAGGGCGGCGCGCCGACCATGGCCGTGCAGAACCATGCGCGCCACATCCTGCTGCGCGTGGGCGCGGGGCTGTCCGAGCGCCAGGTGGCCGAACGCCTGGAGGACCTGCGCCAGCGCGTGCTGCGCGGCCAGGCCGACTTTGCCACGCTGGCGCGCGAGTACTCGCAGGACGGCAGCGCCAAGGAGGGCGGCGACCTGGGCTGGGCCGGACCCGGGCGCTATGTGCCCGAGTTCCAGGAGGCGCTCAACGCCTTGCGGCCCGGCGAGATCAGCCAGCCCGTGGTGTCGCGCTTTGGCGTGCACCTGATCCAGCTGCTGGAGCGCCGCGAGGCCAAGCTCACTCAGCGCGAGCAGCGCGACATGGTGCGCGACCAGGTGCGCGAGAAAAAGCTCGACGAGGCCTTCACCACCTGGATCCAGGAGGCGCGCGGCCGCACCTATGTGGAATACCGGGAGCCACCCCAATAAGCCTGCCCATGAAGCACATACCACGCAAGCGCTTCGGCCAGCATTTCCTCTCCGACCCCGGCATCATCGACGCCATCGTGCGTGCCATTGGGCCGCGGCCGGGCGAGCCCATGGTGGAGATCGGCCCCGGCCTGGCCGCGCTGACCCAGCCGCTGGTCGAGCGCCTGGGGCGCCTCACGGTGATCGAGCTCGACCGCGACCTGGCCGCACGGCTGCGCCAGCATGGCCAGCTGAACGTCATCGAGTCTGATGTGCTGAAAGTGGACTTTGCGCAGGTGGCGAAAGCGCTGACAGCTCCTAAAATAAGAGTGGTTGGCAACCTGCCCTACAACATCTCCACGCCCATACTGTTCCATCTTCTCGACCATGTGCAGGTCATCGAAGACCAGCATTTCATGTTGCAGAAGGAGGTCATAGACCGCATGGTGGCCCGGCCCGCTACCGCCGCCTATGGGCGCCTTTCGGTGATGCTGCAGTGGCGCTACGCCATGGAGGATGTGCTGTTCGTGCCGCCCGAAAGCTTTGACCCGCCGCCCAGGGTGGACAGCGCCGTGGTGCGCATGCTGCCCTATGCGCAGCCTGCGGCGGTGGATGTGGCGCTGCTGTCCGAGCTGGTGCAGGTGGCCTTCAGCCAGCGGCGCAAGCTGCTGCGCCACAGCCTGGGGCGCTGGTTGGAGGAGCGT
>JAFEDY010000059.1:10522-11766 GCA_018241405.1 Pseudomonadota bacterium
GTGGCGCTGGCGCAGCGGCTGGCGCCCGCGTAGATCAGGCGGCTGTCAGCCAGTAGCTCGCATTGAACGGGCTGCTCATGCGCAGCGCCAGGGGCGACACGTCCACCAGTTTGTCCGTGGGCATCTTCTCGCCCGCGGGGGCGTCGATTTCTATCGGTATGGCCTGGGAAGCGGCACCTGGGTGCGCCTCGTCAGCCCGTTCCGCCTGGCCGGCGGTTGCAGAACGGGCTACAGAAAAGAATAGAAGCAGCGGAACGCGATCTTGCGGTCGCTCCAGTAGTCGGCCGCGTCGCGGAAGATGTCGAGCAGCTGTTCGCGCACTTCCTTGTCGAACTTGGCCGTGGTGGGAATCTGCTCCAGCACCACGATGAAGCCCGGCTGCGGCCCCGACTTGTGCAGCGGGTCGGTCATGCAGTCGTAGAGCGCGTCGAAGTTCTTGCCGAAATGCGCCGGAAACGTGAACTGCGTGGCGATGAGCTCCAGGATGTCCTGCTTGGTCTGCGCATGCGCCAGGTTGGCATACAGGAAATGGTGGCCCAGGACGCGTGCCGTCTCCTGCAGGTCGTGCACGCGGTAGGCGCGGATAGCCTGCACGATGTTAGGGCGTACGCCGCGCAACAGCGTTTCCTGGTCTTTACGAAGTGGCGTTTCCATCTCCGTTGCACTTTCTCTTAGAGGTCCACGAATTGACATATCCGCAAGCCCGTAGCCGTGGACCTGCGGATGAAATAAGAAATGACGGGCTCCGTCATCGGTCTCCGCCATGAAATCTGCCTCAATGGGCGCTATCGGGTTCATTGCCTGATCTCTCGAAAACTCGTGTAGTGATCGCCGCTGTAGTAGCAGGCATCGGGCGTGCGCGGGGCGCCGCCACAGACGATGCGCCGCGCACCGCGATGGCCCACGCCCGGCGTGCGCACGGTGTACTCGCGGTAGTAGCCGCGCTTGTGCGCCGGCAGCTGCCGCTCGCGATTGCCGAAAACCGAACCATCCTTGTCGTAGGGGAACGGGCCGCCCTCATGGATCAGCGCATAGGTGGTGCGCCCCTGGGGCGGCAGGTCGGCCAGCGCGATGGGGGCGGCGGCGTCAGTTTCCGGCGACTGCCGCGCCGATGCGTCAACCGGCGCAAGTACGACCGCAGCACCCAGAGCACACGCCACAACTGCCTTGTACGCCCGGATGGCGACAGCCTTCAACATCCACTACACCTTTCGGAAAACCCCGGGTTAACCCGAAATTTCAAC
>JAFEDY010000059.1:11933-12365 GCA_018241405.1 Pseudomonadota bacterium
GCGCCGGCACCCAGCAGCACCGGGCCGATGGCGATATTGCCGCCCGCCGCCGTCTTGAGCAGGTTGTAGGAGATGTTGGCGGCGTCGATGTTGGGCATGACCAGCAGATTGGCGTCGCCCGCCAGCGTGCCGTGGGGCATGAGCGCCGCGCGCGCCTTGCCGTCCAGGGCCACGTCGCCATGCATTTCGCCGTCCACCTCCAGCCACGGGGCCTGCACGCGCAGCAGCTCCAGCGTCTGGCGCATCTTCACGGCGCTGGGCTGGTTGCTGATGCCGAAGTTGGAGTGCGACAGCAGGGCCGCCTTGGGCTTGAGGCCAAAGCGCACCAGCTCCTCGGCCGCCAGAATGGTGATCTCGGCCAGCTGCTCGGCTGTGGGGTCGTAGTTGACATGGGTGTCCACCACGAAGAGCTGGCGATCCGGCAGCAGCAGG
>JAFEDY010000005.1 GCA_018241405.1 Pseudomonadota bacterium
GACCGTGATCGCGCTCCAGCCAGGCGAGGAACTGGTGACGGTGGCGGCGGGCGATACCGTGCGCTGGATCGTGGGTGATACATCGAGCGGCAGCGGTGATGCGCTACGGGTCAACGTGATGGTCAAGCCGATCCGCTCGGGCCTGAAGACCAATCTGGTCATCACCACCAGCCGCAGGACGTACCTGCTGGAACTGACTTCGACCGAGAAGACATGGATGGCATCGGTGTCCTGGGAGTACCCGAAGGACAAGATGCTGGCCCTGCAGCGCCAGTCGCAGGCGGCCAGCGCCGCCGCGCCGGTCGATAGCGGCCTGTCGCTGGAGAAGATCCGTTTCCGCTACGCGGTCAGCGGCAGCAATCCGCCGTGGAAGCCGCTGCGCGCCTTCGACGATGGCGAGAAGGTCTACATCCAGTTCCCCGCCGGCATCGCACAAGGCGAGCTGCCGCCGCTGTTTGTCATCGGCGCGCAGGGTGACGGACAACTGGTGAACTACCGTTTCCGCTCGCCGTACTACATCGTGGATCGGCTGTTCGGCGCGGCCGAATTGCGCCTGGGCGGCGACAAGGGCGACGTGGTGCGCATTGAGCGCACAGACGGTGTCTCGGGTGGCACGCGGAGGAACTGACCATGAGCCAGGACGATTCCCCTGACCTTGCGCCGCAAACGGGCAAGGTCGCGCCCGAGGCGGTGGCGCTGCGCGCCCAGCCGCGCCCGGTCACGCGCCTGAACCGGCGCACCTTGGCCATGCTCACCGGCGGCCTGTCGGTCGCCGTGCTCGGGGCCACGATCTGGTCGTTGCAGCCGCATCGACGCGGTGCGGGCGAGCAGACCGAGCTGTACAACGTGGATCGCGTGTCGAAGTCCGAAGGGCTGGACGGCCTGCCGTCGGATTACTCCAAGCTGCCGAAGGTGCCGGAGCTGGGGCCGCCGCTGCCGGGCGACCTTGGCCCAGCCATCGTGAAGTCGCAGCAACCGATGGCGCCGACGTATGCGCCACCGGGCCACGACCCGGAGGATGCACAGCGCAAGGAGGCCGAAGCAGCCGCAGCTTCTTCGGTGTTCTTCCGCTCGGGCACTCCCGGCAAGGGCGCAGCGCCAGGCACGGCGCAAGTCGCTGCGACTGGCTCGGCATCAGGCTTGGCGGGCTTCGACCCGCTGGCCGCTGGCCCGGCCTCGACGGCGGCCCAGCCCGCCGACCCGACCGCCGTGCAGAACCGGCAAGACCAGAAAGAGGCGTTCCTGAAAGGCGGTTCTACGGAAACCCGTAATTCCGGCAATCTGCAAATGCCGTCCTCGCCGTACCAGGTCATGGCCGGAACGGTGATCGCCGGGGCACTGGTGACGGGCATCAAGTCGGACTTGCCGGGCGACGTGATCGCCACAGTGACGGAACCGGTCTATGACACGGCCACGGGCAAGTTCCTGCTGATCCCGCAGGGATCGCGCATCCTGGGCAAGTACAACAGCCAGGTGAGCTATGGGCAGAGCCGCGTGCAGGTGGTGTGGAACCGCGTCATCCTGCCGGACACGTCATCGCTGAAGCTCGACAACCTCGCGGGCACCGATCCGGCCGGCTATGCCGGGCTGGAGGATGGTGTCGATTGGCATTGGGATCGCGTCTTCGCGGGTGCGGCGCTGACGACCCTGCTGGGCGTGGGCGCCGAGCTGGCCGCGCCGGAGAACCGGCAGGATGGCAACCGCATCGTGATCGCCGGGCGCGACAGCGCGCAGGACAGCATCAATCAGGTGGGCCAGGAGATGACCCGGCGCAACATGAACATCCAACCGACGCTGACCGAACGGCCGGGGTTGTCGGTGCGGATCATCGTCAACCGTGACTTGGTGTTGCGGCCGTACCAACCGCTGTTCTTCAACAGGGGGGCGATGCGATGAACACGACCAAGAAGCTGCGGCTCGGGCCGCTGCCCAAGACCGAAAGCGTCAAGCTGACCTTTGCCTGCCCGGCCAGCCTGAAAGCCGACCTCGACCGCTACGCCGCGCTGCACGCGCAGGCATACGGCGAGGCAGTAGATGCCTTGACGCTGATTCCGCACATGTTGGAAGCCTTCATGGCTGGCGATCGGGGATTCAAGCGCACACAACCCAAGAACGGAAAAGCCGCCCCTGCGTAAACGGGGGCGGCTCTGGATTGGTGCCCGAGGCCGGAATCGAACCGGCACGCCTTTCGGCGAGGGATTTTCTTACCACTTCGACTTTCGCCGCCAGCGCACACGCGCTGTTCGTGGTCTGGAGCACGCCTTCACCATAGCCTTGCGGCCGTAGGTGCCCGCCGTCTGCTCTCTACACCTTCCCAAACTGTAGCTTGGGCTTGGCTCGGCGTTGGCTCGGATGCCGAAGCATCCAGGGCTTTCGCCGATTTTGACGGGCTTCACTTCAGGCGTTTCCCCCCGAAGGCTCAAATTGTTCAAGTCCCTTGTGTCTACCGATTTCACCACTCGGGCGTAGTGCGCAATGCGCAGGAACACCTACTTCCATCTACTGGCGCCTAGTTGGCCCCTAACCGCCAAGCCAAGCTATGAAGCTGCATCTTGAATGCTCGCAAACCGTTGTCACTATTGACCTTGTGACTCGTTGGCGCAAGCAGAGAAGACTTGACAAAACAGATTTTAAGTCCGCAGTGTCTACCAATTTCACCATCGGGGCGCGCGCCACCCGGGAGGGTGGGTCTGGACAGCGTAACGGCAGCGGCACTTGGACGCAATGCCCTGCCACGCTGCTGAGCGGCTGCTTCAGCCAATAAAAAAGGGAAGCCTTGGCTTCCCTTGGAATTGTTGGAGCGGGAAATCGGTCTCGAACCGACGACCTCAACCTTGGCAAGGTTGCGCTCTACCAACTGAGCTATTCCCGCATTACCTCAACACACCACCGTCATATGATGCATTTCGGAAAGATTTATATTCTAGCATTGATTTTCGGCAAATTTTAAAAACAACCGAAATTCACATATTTTGGATCCCACCAGCCTACGCTTGACCACCCGCAGCGCGAACGGATCTACCGAACAACTGGAGGCGCGGGCCGGAGTCGAACCGGCCTCAACGGATTTGCAATCCGACGCATAACCGCTTTGCTACCGCGCCAAATCCCGCTTCTTGACAAAAAGGGGAAGCAAAAGCTTCCCCTTTTTGCTCGAACCTGGAGCGGGAAATCGGTCTCGAACCGACGACCTCAACCTTGGCAAGGTTGCGCTCTACCAACTGAGCTATTCCCGCATTTACCGAAGCCTTGCATTGTACAACGTTTAGCATCGATGGAGCGAATTGTAGCCCAGTTTGTGGGCCTCGCGAAAAAACTCGTGCATCTTTTCCATCAATGCTTCACGGAGCCCGTCGCTGCTTCGCCAGCGGCCGACACGGGGACGGCGGCGGCCACATCCTCGTCGGTCAACGCCACAGGCTTGCGCTCAAGTGCCAGTGCCAGCACCTGATCGATCCACTTCACGGGCACGATCTCCAGGCCGCTCTTCACGTTGTCCGGTATCTCCTGCAGATCTTTGACGTTTTCCTCCGGGATCAGCACCGTCTTGACGCCGCCGCGCAGGGCCGCAAGCAGTTTCTCCTTCAGGCCACCGATTTCGGTGACCTCGCCGCGCAGCGTGATCTCGCCGGTCATGGCCACCTCGGCGCGCACGGGTATGCCGGTGAGTGCGGAGACGATGGCGGTGGTCATGGCGATGCCGGCGCTCGGGCCATCCTTGGGCGTGGAGGCGTCAGGCACGTGAATGTGCAGATCGCGCTTCTCGAAGACATCGTCACGAATGCCGAGCAGACGTGCGCGGCTGCGCACCACGGTGCGCGCGGCCTCGACGGACTCCTTCATGACATCGCCAAGCGAGCCCGTACGCGTGATACCGCCCTTGCCCGGCATGGTGGCGACTTCGATGGTGAGCAGGTCGCCGCCCACCTCGGTCCATGCCAGCCCAACCACCTGGCCGACCTGGTTCTGCTTTTCGGCATGCCCAAAGCTGAACTTGCGCACGCCCAGGTATTCGGACAGGTTGACCGCCGACACCTCGACCGGCGCCTGCAGCTTCTTGAGCTGCAGTCCCTTGACCACCTTGCGGCAGATCTTGGAGAGCTCACGCTCAAGCGAGCGCACGCCCGCCTCCCGCGTGTAGTAGCGCACGATGTCGCGCACTGCCGATTCCGTCACGCTCAGCTCGTCCTCCTTGACGCCATTGTTGGTCATCTGCTTGGGCAGCAGGTACTTGATGGCGATATTGGTCTTCTCGTCCTCAGTGTAGCCCGAGAGGCGAATCACCTCCATGCGGTCGAGCAGGGCCGGCGGGATGTTCATCGAGTTGGAGGTGGCGACAAACATCACATCCGACAGGTCGAAGTCCACCTCGACATAGTGATCGCCAAACTTGTGGTTTTGCTCGGGGTCGAGCACCTCCAGCAAGGCGCTCGACGGGTCGCCGCGGAAGTCCGTGCCCAGCTTGTCGATCTCATCGAGCAGGAACAGCGGATTGCGCGTACCGACCTTGCCCAGGCTCTGCAGCACCTTGCCCGGCATGGCACCGATGTAGGTACGGCGGTGGCCTCGGATCTCGGCCTCGTCGCGCATGCCGCCCAGCGCCATGCGCACGTACTTGCGCCCCGTGGCCTTGGCGATCGACTGGCCCAGAGAGGTCTTGCCCACGCCCGGAGGGCCGACCAGGCACAGGATGGGCGCCTTCACCTTGTCCACGCGCTGCTGCACCGCGAGGTATTCCAGGATGCGGTCCTTGACCTTGTCCAAGCCGTAGTGATCCTCGTTGAGCACGTCCTCCGCCAGCGCCAGGTCATGCTTGATCTTGGTCTTCTTGCTCCAGGGCAGGCTGGTGAGCACGTCGATATAGTTGCGCACCACGGTGGCCTCGGCCGACATGGGCGACATGAGCTTGAGCTTCTTGAGCTCGCTCTCGGCCTTCTTGCGCGCCTCGGTGGGCATCTTGGCGGCCTGGATCTTCTTTTCGATCTCCTCGATGTCCGCGCCCTCTTCGCCCTCGCCAAGCTCCTTCTGGATGGCCTTGACCTGTTCGTTGAGGTAGAAGTCGCGCTGGCTCTTTTCCATCTGGCGCTTCACGCGGCCACGGATGCGCTTGTCCACGTTGAGGATGTCCACCTCGCGGTCGAGTTGTTCGAAGAGATCTTCCAGCCGCTGCTTGACGTCGGCCAGGTCCAGCACGCGCTGCTTGTTCTCCAGCTTGAGCGGCAGGTGGGCGGCAATGGTGTCGGCCAGGCGCCCTGGGTCATCGATGCTGGCGATCGAAGTCAGGATCTCCGGCGGGATCTTCTTGTTGAGTTTCACGTACTGGTCGAACTGCTGCATCACGGCGCGGCGCAGCGCCTCGATTTCACTCGACTCACCAGCCTCCGCCTCTTGCGGCACGGGGGTCACCGTGGACATGAAATGCGTCTCGGCGTCCTGCACCGCGGCCACCTGGGCGCGCTGCTGGCCCTCGACCAGCACCTTCACGGTGCCATCGGGCAGCTTGAGCATCTGCAGGATGTTGGAGATGCAACCCACCTCGAACATGTCAGACACCTGGGGCTCGTCCTTGGCGGCCGCCTTCTGCGCCACCAGCATGATGCTGCGGTCGGCGTCCATGGCCAGCTCCAGGGCCTTGATGCTCTTGGGACGTCCCACGAAAAGGGGAATCACCATGTGGGGGAACACCACCACGTCGCGCAGAGGCAGCAGCGGCAGATCCAGCGGAGTGGCGGGCAGGGGAGTATGTCCGGACATGGGGGAATCCTAGTTTGTGCCCATGGAGTTGGGTCCATGGACAACTTTTTCAATCCAGCGGCTGGGCCGCTCGTGCGTGGGGCGCCGGCGGGGCAATGGCTGACGGGCGCCTCTGTAGCGACTGGCCGTTCAGGCCTTCTTGGCCGCCTCACGATAGAGCAGCAGGGGCGCCTTGCTTTCCTCGATGGTGGCTTCGTCCACCACCACCTTCTCCACGTTGGAGACGTTGGGCAGGTCGAACATGGTGCCGATCAGGGACTGCTCCAGGATGGAGCGCAGGCCGCGCGCACCGGTCTTGCGGGCAATGGCCTTGCGGGCGATGGCCTTGAGCGCCGCGGGGCGTATCTCCAGATCCACGCCCTCCATGGCAAGCAGCTTGCTGTACTGCTTGACCAGGGCGTTCTTGGGCTCGGTCAGGATCTGCACCAGCGCATCCTCGCCCAGCTCGGCCAGGGCCGTCACCACGGGCATGCGGCCCACCAGTTCGGGGATCAGGCCAAACTTGATCAGGTCTTCTGGCTCGATGTCCTGGAACACCTCGGTCAGCGAGCGCTGCTTCTTGCTGCGCACGGCGGCGCCAAAGCCAATACCCGATGCCTCGGTGCGGTTCTCGATGACCTTCTCCAGCCCCGCAAACGCGCCGCCGCAGATGAACAGGATGTTGGTGGTGTCAATCTGCAGGAAGTCCTGGTTCGGGTGCTTGCGCCCGCCCTGCGGCGGCACGCTGGCCATGGTGCCCTCGATGAGCTTGAGCAAGGCCTGCTGCACGCCCTCGCCCGACACGTCGCGCGTGATGCTGGGGTTGTCGGACTTGCGCGAGATTTTGTCGATTTCGTCGATGTAGACGATGCCGCGCTGCGCACGCTCCACGTCGTAGTTGCAGCTTTGCAGCAGCTTCTGGACGATGTTCTCCACATCCTCGCCCACGTAGCCGGCCTCGGTCAGCGTGGTGGCGTCGGCCATCACGAAGGGCACGTCGAGCTGGCGCGCCAGCGTCTGCGCCAGCAGCGTCTTACCCGAGCCCGTGGGGCCTATGAGCAAGATGTTGCTCTTGGACAGCTCCACGTCGTCCTTGCCGGCCTTGTCCTTGTGGCGCAGGCGCTTGTAATGGTTGTACACGGCGACGGCCAGCGTGCGCTTGGCCGGCTCCTGGCCGATCACGTAGCTGTCGAGGTTGGTCTTGATCTCGGCCGGCGTGGGCAGGTCGCCGCGGCCATCGCGCGCGGCCTCACCCGCGGGTTGCTCGTCGCGGATGATCTCGTTGCACAGGTCAATGCACTCGTCGCAAATAAAGACTGACGGGCCGGCGATCAGCTTCTTTACCTCATGCTGGCTTTTGCCGCAAAACGAGCAGTAAAGGGTTTTCTCGCTGGAAGAGCCTTTTTTATCGGCCATGGAAGCAATGCCTTATGACAGGGGAAGTTGTCAAGATGATAACGAAATAAAAACGGCGTTTCCCGCAGGGGAAACGCCGGGCTCGGCAGGTCTGTCGATCACGGGCGCTTGGCGATCACCTGGTCCACGATACCGTAGTCCTTGGCCTCGTCGGCCGTCATGAAATAGTCACGCTCGGTATCGGCCTTGACCTTCTCGATCGGCTGACCCGTGCGCTCTGCCAGGATGCGATTCATCTGGTCCTTGGTGCGCAGGATGTCGCGCGCGTGGATCTCGATGTCGGTGGCCTGGCCGCGTGCGCCGCCCAGCACCTGGTGGATCATGATCTTGGAGTTGGGCAGCGAGAAGCGCTTGCCCTTGGCCCCCGCGGCCAGCAGGAAAGCGCCCATGCTGGCGGCAAAGCCGCAGCACAGCGTGGACACGTCAGGCTTGATGAACTGCATGGTGTCATAGATGGCCATGCCGGCCGTGACACTGCCGCCGGGCGAGTTGATGTAGAACGAGATGTCCTTGTCCGGGTTCTCGCTCTCCAGAAACAAAAGCTGCGCCACCACCAGGTTGGCGGTCTGGTCGTTGACCTCGCCCACCAGGAAGATCACGCGTTCCTTGAGCAGGCGCGAATAAATGTCATAAGACCGCTCGCCGCGGCCCGATTGCTCGATGACCATGGGGATCATGCCCAGGGCCTGCGTTTCCAGTGCGCTCATGTATTTCTCCAGTCGGGAGGGTACTGTACCCAGAAAATGAATTGGGGCTTGTGCAGCAAAGCACAAGCCCCGCAACCGCGGCACGCGCCACTGGGCGCGCCGCCAGGCTTTATCAGGCCTGGCCCATCAGCTCGTCGAAGGAGACGGCCTTCTCGTTGACCTTGGCCTGGCCCAGCACGAAGTCCGTCACGTTGTTCTCGACCACCACGGCCTCCACTTCGGCCAGGCGCTGGCGGTCGCTGAAGTACCAGCGCACCACGTCCTCAGGCTTCTCGTAGCTGGCAGCCAGCTCGTCCACATGGGCCTTGAGCTGCTCGGGCTTGGCGTGCAGTTCATTGGCGCGCACCAGCTCGGCCACCACCAGGCCCAGGCGCACGCGGCGCTCGGCCTGGGGACGGAACACATCCTCGGGAATCTCGGCCTTGTCGGCATCCTTGATGCCGCGCTGTTTCAGGTCGGCACGGGCGGCATCCAGCAGGCGGGCGATCTCGGCCTGCACGCTGGCGTTGGGCAGCTCCAGCTCGGCCTTGGCCACCAGGGCGTCCATCACGGCGGACTTGTTGCGCGCCAGCAGGCGGAACTTGACCTCACGCTCCAGATTCTTCTTGATGTCGGCGCGCAGGCCCTCCACGGTGCCATCGGCAATGCCCAGCGACTTGGCCAGCTGCTCGTTGACCTCGGGCATGTGCGCAGCCTCGATCTTCTTGATGGTCACCAGGAAGTCGGCCGTCTTGCCGGCCACGTCCTTGCCGTGGTAGTCCTCGGGGAAGGCCAGCGGGAAGGTCTTGCTTTCGCCCGCCTTCATGCCGCGCACGGCGTCCTCGAATTCCTTGAGCATCTGGCCTTCGCCGACCAGGAACTGGAAGTCCTCGGCCTTGCCGCCCTGGAAGGGCTCGCCGTCGATCTTGCCCTCGAAGTCCACGCTCACGCGGTCGCCGTCCTCGGCAGCTGCGCCTTGCGCACGCTGGGCGAAGCTGCGGCGCTGCTTGCGCAGGATGTCCACGGTCTTGTCGATGGCCTCCTCGGTCACCTCGGCCGAGAGCTTGTCCACCTCGGCGGTGCCCAGGTCTCCGATCTTGACTTCGGGGAACACCTCGAAGATGGCGTCGAAGGTCACCTGGCCTTCGGGAGCGCCGTCCTTCTCGGTGATGCGCGGCTGGCCGGCCACGCGCAGCTGCGCCTCGTTGGCAGCCTGGGCAAAGGCCTCGCCGACCTTGTCGTTGAGCACCTCGTATTGCACCGAGTAGCCATAGCGCTGGGCCACCACGCTCATCGGCACCTTGCCGGGACGGAAGCCGTCCATCTTGACGGTGCGGGCCAGGCGCTTGAGGCGCGCATCCACTTCGCTTTGGATGGTGGTGACGGGCAGGCTCAGCGTGATCTTGCGCTCGAGCTTCTCAAGGGTTTCAACGGTTACGGCCATGCTTGTTCCTAGTGTCAGAGATATGTGCCGGGCTGTGCCTCGGCCTTCGCTTGTGGTGCGCGGGGGGGGACTCGAACCCCCACACCATTGCTGGCGTCAGGACCTAAACCTGGTGCGTCTACCAATTTCGCCACCCGCGCTGCTCTTGCCATCCGGCCGACGGGCCTGCCGCCAGTCAACCGGGTGAATTTGGTAAACCTGGGATTTTACCTTGTTGCGGACAGGTACCGCCAAAGCCTATGGCCGCCGCACACGGAACCAGGCCGCGTACATGGCCGGCAGCGCCAGCAGCGTGAGCACGGTGGCCACGATCAGCCCGCCCATGATGGCCACCGCCATGGGGCCCCAGAACACGCTGCGCGACAGCGGAATCATGGCCAGCACCGCG
Organism: Pseudomonadota bacterium; assembly: GCA_018241405.1. GTDB lineage: Bacteria > Pseudomonadota > Gammaproteobacteria > Burkholderiales > Burkholderiaceae_C > Alicycliphilus. Next base: position 9,668 of record JAFEDY010000005.1, read on the forward strand.
GCGGCGGCCGTGAGCACGATGGGGCGCAGGCGGCGCACGGCAGCCTCCACGATGGCGTCCCAGGCGGGCACGCCGGCGGCACGGTCGAGCTCGATCTGGTCGATCAGGATTACCGAGTTGCGCTGGATCATGCCCATGAGTGCGATCACGCCCAGGAGCGCCACGAAACCGAACGGCCGGCTCAGGAGCAGCAGCGCCGCTGCCACGCCGGCGATTCCCAGCGGCCCCGTGAGAAACACCAGCACCGAGCGGCCGAAGCTGTGCAGCTGCAGCATGAGCAGCGTGAAGACGAGGAACAGCATGATGGGCACGCCGGCCACGATGGAGGACGAACCCTTGCTGCTCTCCTCCACCGCGCCCGCCACTTCGATGCGCACACTGTTGTCGCCCGCGGCGTGCCAGCGCGCCTCCAGCGCGCGCAGCTCGGGCAGCAGCTGGGCCGTGACCGTGGCGCCCTGCAGGCCCTCCACCAGGTCGCCCTGCACGGTGATGGCGTAGCTGCGGTTCCAGCGCCACATCACGCCCGGTTCCCAGCTGAACACGGGCCTGGCGATCTGCGTCAGCGGTATGGACCGCCCCGAGGCCGTGGGCAGGTAGGCGTTGGCGATGTCGGAGATGGCCTCGCGCTCGTCGGGCGACTGGCGCAGCACGATGTCTAGAGCCAAGTCCCGCTCTCGGTACTGCCCCACCGTGGTGCCCGTGAACATGATGCGCGAGGCCTGGGCGATGGACTGGCTGGTCACGCCCAGGGCGCGCGCCTTGTCCTGGTCCACCTCCAGGCGCACCACCTTGACCGACTCGTTCCAGTTGTCGTTCACGCCGACCAGGTTGGTATTGGCGCGCATCGCGGCCTTGACCTCATCGGCGCGCTGGCGCAGCGTGGCCGGGTCGCCGCCCAGCACGCGAAACTGCACCGGGTAGGGCACGGGCGGCCCATTGGGCAGCAGCTTGACACGGCCGCGCGCCTCGGGCACCTCCTCGGCCAGCAGCCGGGGCAGGCGCAGGCGCAGGGCCTCGCGCTCGGGCAGGCCCCTGGCCAGCACGATGAACTGCGACACATTGCTCTGCGGGAACACCTGGTCCAGCGGCAGGTAGAAGCGCGGCGTGCCCGAGCCCACCCAGGTGGCCACGCTTGCCACGCCGTCCTGCTCCATCAGGCGCCGCTCCAGGCGCTTGGTGACGGCCTCGTTGGCGGCCAAGGAGGTGCCCTCGGGGAACCACAGGTCGACCATGACCTCGGGCCGGCTCGAATCGGGGAAGAACTGCTGCTGCACGCGCCCCATGCCCACGATACCCAGCGCAAAGATCAGCAGCGTGGCGCCTATGGTGATCCAGCGGTGCTGCACGCACCAGTTCACGGTGGCACGGAAGCGGTTGTAGAACGGCGTGTCGAACAGTTCGTGCGGCGGCGCATCGGGGTCGTGCGGCTTCACTTTCAGCAGCAGCGTGCCCAGGTAGGGCACGAAGTACACCGACACGATCCACGACAGCACCAGCGCGATGACCGTGACGGCAAAGATGGCGAAGGTGTATTCGCCGGTGACCGATTTCGCGATGCCGATCGGCAGGAAGCCCGCCGCCGTGATCAGCGTGCCGGTGAGCATGGGCTTGGCCGTCACGTCGTAGGCGAAGGTGGCGGCGCGCACCTTGTCGTAGCCCTCCTCCATCTTGCGCACCATCATCTCCACGGCAATGATGGCGTCGTCCACCAGCAGGCCCAGGGCGATGATGAGCGAGCCCAGCGACACCTTGTGCAGCCCTATGCCCAGGTAGTGCATGGCCAGGAAGGTCACGGCCAGCACCAACGGTATGGTGATGGCCACGACCAGGCCGGGGCGGTAGTCGATATGCCAACCCAAGCGCCCGCCCTTGTGCAGGCCGAGCGCGATAAAGCTCACGCCCAGCACGATGACCACGGCCTCGATCAGCACCTTGACGAACTCATTGACCGACGCGGCCACGGACGCCGGCTGGTCCTGCACCTGGTGCAGCTGCACGCCTGCGGGCAAGGTGGCCTGGATGTCGGCCGCCGCCGCACGCAGCGCCTTGCCCAGCGCGATGATGTCCCCGCCCTTGGCCATGGAGATGCCCAGGCCGATGACGTCCTGCCCCTGAAAGCGCACCTTCACGGCCGCCGGCTCCACGTAGCCGCGGTGCACCTCGGCGATGTCGCCCAGGCGCAGCTGGGCGCCCGAGCCACCACGTATCGGCATGGCGCGCAGCTGCTCCACGCTGGTGAACTGCCCGCCTACACGCACCTGCACCATGTCCTGCGGCGAATCGATCACGCCCGTGCTCTCCACGGCGTTCTGCGCGCCCAGCTGCGCCAGCACGGTCTGGAAGTCCAGCCCCAGCTGGGCCAGGCGCTTTTGCGAGACCTCGACCCAGACGCGCTCGTCCTGCACGCCGAACTGATCGACCTTGGCCACATCCTTGACGCGCAGCAGCCGCTGGCGTACGTCGTCGGCCAGGTCCTTGAGCTCGGCGTAGCCAAAACCCCGGCCCTGCAGCGCGTAGATCACGCCATACACGTCGCCGAATTCGTCGTTGAAGAACGGGCCCTGGATATTGCCCGGCAGCGTATGGCGCATGTCGCCGATCTTCTTGCGCACCTGGTACCAGACGTTGGCCACCTCGGCGGGGCGCGACGAGTCCTTGATCTCGAAGATGATCTGCGACTCGCCCGGCTTGCTGTAGCTGCGGATCTTGTCGGCGTAGGGCACCTCCTGCAGCGTGCGCTCAAGCTTGTCGGTCACCTGCTCAGCCACCTGCTGCGCCGTGGCACCGGGCCAGTTGGTGCGCACCACCATGGCGCGGAAGGTAAAGGGCGGGTCCTCGTCCTGCCCGAGCTGGAAGTAGGCGGCAATGCCCAGCAGCATCAGCACCACCATGAGGTAGCGCGTCAGGGGTGCATGGTTCAGCGCCCACAGCGACAGGTTGAAGCCCTTGCGGCGCTCCGGGGGTTGCATTTGCGACATGGCGTCCCCTTCAGCGCGCCGCGGCCGACGCCGCAGACGCTCCCGCATTGATAGCTGCAGGCGCATTAGCTGGGGGATTTACATCCGATTTTTGCCTGTACACCATGACCTTCTGCCCCGGCGCCAGCACATGCACGCCGGTGGCCACCACCTGCATGCCCGGCGTCAGTCCCGCGGCAATCACGGCGTCGTTGCCATCGGCCGTGGCAATCTGCACCGGCTGTGAGCGCACCGTGCCGCCACCGCCCTCGCCGGGCTCGAACACCCACACCGCCGTCTGCCCGCCTTCCTGGCGCAGGCTGCTGGTGGGCAGCCTGATGGCCTGCACGCCGGCATGCTCCAGCGCCTTCGGCGCCACATAGACGGTGGCGCCCAGCGGCGGCACGTCGGCGCCGTCCACCGCCACCTTGACGAGAAAGGTGCGCGTCACCGGGTCGGCGCTGGCCGCCACCTCGCGCACCTTGCCCGGCATCAGCGCGTCACGCGACCAGGCGCGCACCTGCACGGCCTGACCCACGCGCAGCTGGCCCACCTTGTCCTCGGGCACGTAGAACACCGCGTCGCGCGGGCCGTCGCGCGCAATGCGCAGCACCGGCGTGCCTGCGGACAGCACCTGGCCGGGCTCGGCGTCCACCCCCGTGACCACGCCGGCCGCATCGGCCACGAGTCGCGTGTAGTCCGCCTGGTGGCCCTGGGACGCGAGCTGCGCGCGCGCCTGGTCCAGCGCGGCCTGGGCCGACTTGAGCTGCGCCTGGCGCCGGTCCAGCTCGGCGCCGCTGATGAAGTTCTGCGCCTTGAGCTGGGAAAAGCGCTCGAAGTCGGCCGCCGCCAGGTCGCGCTGCGTCGTGGCCGCCGCCATCTGCGCGCGTGCGGCCTGCGTGGCCAGTTCATAGTCGCGCGCATCGAGCTGCGCCAGCAGCTGCCCGGCCTGCACGCGCTGGCCCAGCTCGGCCTGGCGCTGCACGATCTTGCCGGCCACGCGGAACGACAGGCGCGACTCCACACGCGCGCGCACCTCGCCCGCGTACTCCAGCTGCATCTGCAGGGGCGACGCGCCCACGGTGATGAGCTTGACGGCGCGGATGGGCTCGGGCGCACTCTGCTGGCGCGAACAGCCCGCCAGCAACGCCAGGCTGGCGGCAAGGGGCCACAAAAAAAGCCCCATCCGGGGCCGTGCGGGTGCATGGAAAGCAGACATGGCAGGCAACGGGCCGCAACAGCCCAGCTAATGACCGATGGGTTAGTAATCTAGGTGAAACCCTTTTGCACTGTCAAGCGACAATCGCCGCGGTGAACCCCAAGCCATCCCTGCCCAGCGCTGCCGCCCCCACCGTGGCCGCACCCATCACGCACTACGAGAACTTCCCCGTCGCCTCGCTGCTGTGCCCCCCGCGCCTGCGCCCGCCGATTGCCGCCATCTACGCCTTCGCGCGCACGGCCGACGACATCGCCGACGAAGGCCAGGCCACCGCGGCCGAGCGCCTGGCCGACCTGGCGGCCTACCGCGCCGAACTGCGATCGGTGGCCACGGGCCAGCCCCCCGGCACGCGCTGGGCCTCTGTCTTCGGCCCCCTGCAGGCGGCGCTGCACAGCCACCAGCTGCCCGTGGCCCTGCTCAAGGATCTGCTGGACGCCTTCGCCCAGGACGTGGCCATGACCGAAAGCCGCGCCAGCTACGCCGACCGCGCGCAGTTGCTGGACTACTGCCGCCGCTCCGCCAACCCCGTGGGGCGCCTGCTGCTGCACCTGTACGGCGTGCAGGATGATGCGGCCCTGGCCGAGAGCGACGCCATCTGCAGCGCCCTGCAGCTCATCAACTTCTGGCAGGACCTGAGCGTGGACCTGCCGCGCGGCCGCCACTACCTGACGGACGCCGACTGCGCCGCCCATGGCGTGGTGCGCGCCGACCTGGCGGCGCTGCACCGTACACCCGCCAGCGACCGGCTGATCCTGGACAACGCCTCCTGGGCGCGCCAGCTCATGCTGGAAGGCGCACCCCTGGTGCACCGCATCCCCGGCCGCGCCGGCTGGGAGCTGCGCCTGGTGGTGCAGGGCGGCCTGCGCATTCTTGACAAGGTCGAGGCCCTGGGCGGCGCCAGCCTGCGCACGCGGCCCAGGCTGGGCGCGCTGGATTGGGCGCTCATGCTGGCACGCGCCATGCGCATGTAGCCATCGCTTCATTGTTTATAGCTTTCAGCGCTTTGCACATAAGCGCTAGAGGTGTTTTTCACTCCAACTCACCGGGCACATGCCCGCCGCATGCGCCGTGGGACAATCACGCCCCCATGAGTCCCGACCAGTATGTCCAGCAAAAGGCCGCCGCCTCCGGCAGCAGCTTCTACTACGCCTTCCTGTTCCTGCCGCGCGAGCGGCGTGCGGCCATCACGGCCTTCTACGCCTTTTGCCGCGAGGTGGACGACGTGGTGGACGACGTTTCAGACCCCGGTGTGGCCCAGGCCAAGCTGGCCTGGTGGCAGGGCGAGGTCACGAAGGCCTTCGCCGGCCAGCCCAGCCACCCGGTGATGCAGGCGCTGGTGCCCCATGTGCCCGTCTACGGCATCGAAGAGCGCCAGCTGCAGGCCGTGATCGAGGGCTGCCGGATGGATCTGGAGCAGACGCGCTACCTCGACTTTGCATCCCTCAAGCGCTACTGCTACCTGGTGGCCGGCGTGGTGGGCGAGGTGGCGGCGCGCATCTTCGGCCAGCAGGATGAGCGCACCACGCAGTACGCGCACACGCTGGGCCTGGCCTTCCAGCTCACCAACATCATCCGCGACGTGGGCGAGGACGCCATGCGCGGGCGCATCTACCTGCCCATCAGCGAACTGCAGCAGTTCGACGTCAAGGCGCACGAAATCACCAAGCGCGAGTATTCAGATCGCTTCGCCACCCTGATGCGCTTCCAGGCCCAGCGCGCCCACCTGTTCTACGACGAGGCCCTGGGCCTGCTGCCCGATGCAGACAGGCGCGCGCAAAAGCCCGGCCTGATGATGGCCAGCATCTACCGCACGCTGCTCTCCGAGATCGAGGCCGACGGCTTTCAGGTGCTGCACCAGCGCACCAGCCTGACGCCGCTGCGCAAGTTCTGGCTGGCGTGGAAGATGCAAGCCCTGGGGCGGTTTTGAGACTTGCCGTCATAGGCGCCGGCTGGGGCGGCATGGCCGCCGCCGTGCAGGCCGCGCAGGCGGGCCACGCGGTCACGGTCTTCGAGGCCGGGCGCACGCTGGGCGGGCGCGCACGCGCCGTGCCGGGCACGCGGGCAGACGGGCATGCCGTGCAACTGGACAACGGCCAGCACATCCTGATAGGCGCCTACGCCGAATGCCTGCGCCTGATGCGCGCCGTGGGGGTTGACCCCGAGCACGCCCTGCTGCGCCTGCCGCTGGCCCTGGTCTTTGCCGACGGCACGGGCCTGGCCCTGCCCGACGCACCGCCGCCCTGGGATGCGCTGGCCGGCATTGCCCGCGCCCGCGGCTGGAGCGTGCGCGAACGCGGGGCCCTGCTGGCGCGCGCGGCGCGCTGGCGCCTGGGCCGCTTTGCCTGCCCGCCCGGCACCCGCGTGGCCGATCTGTGCGCGGGCCTGCCCGAGCGGCTGCAGCGCGAATTCATAGACCCGCTGTGCGTCTCGGCGCTGAACACGCCGGCGCACGAGGCCTGCGGCCAGGTGTTTCTGCGCGTGCTGCAGGACAGCCTGTTTGCCGGCCGTGGCGGCTCCAACCTGCTGTTGCCGCGCCGCGACCTGGGCGCGCTGTTTCCCGAGCCGGCGGCGCACTGGCTGCGCGCGCACGGCCACGCCCTGCACCAGGGCCAGCGCGTGCAGGCGCTGGCCCGGGACGGCGCCGGCTGGCAGGTGGACGGCGCGCCGTTCGATGCCGTGCTGCTGGCCACCGGCAACACCGAGGCCGCGCGCCTGGTCGCCCAAGCCGGCGCGCCCGCAGAACAGCGCCTCGCCCTGCAGGCCTGGGCCAGCGGCGCGCAGGCCCTGCGGTTTCGCGCCATTGCCACCGTCTACGCCGAACAGCCCACGGCCCGCGGCGCGCTGCTGGAGCGCCCCATGCTGGCGCTGCGCGCGCGCGCAGGCCGCCCGGCGCAGTTCGTGTTCGACCGCGCACGCCTCGACGGCAACCGGGGCCTGCTGGCCTTCGTGGTCAGCGCCTTCGAGGGCGAACGCGCCCTGCTGGAGCGCCAAGTGCTGGACCAGGCCGCCGAGGACCTGGGCCTTGCCGGCCTGCGCGTGGTGCAAACTGTGGTGGAGCGGCGCGCCACCTTTGCCTGCACCCCAGCCCTGGCGCGCCCGCCGCGCGCCATCGCACCGCGCCTGCAGGCCTGCGGCGACTATGTGGCCGGGCCCTACCCGGCCACGCTGGAGGGCGCCGTGCTGCATGGCGTGGCAGCGGCGCAGGACATAGCGCGCAGCGCAACGGACGGAGGGTAGACATGCACGTAAGCTGGCAGCAGCTGCGCAGCGTGACGCTGGCGCAGGCCATAGAGCACGCGGACAGCGAGCGCACCCTGGTCAGCCAGACCGAGTGGGACGAGGCCACGCGCCAGGCCGTGGCGGCCGCGCGCGGGCGCGGCGCAGCGCCCGTGGGCGTGGCAGACGTGGTGCTGGAGCGCGCCGCCGCGGTCGTGGCGCGCGCCGCCGGCCGCGACGCCACCGTGGCCGCGCTGCAGCAGCCGGGCACGCCGGCACGCTGGCTGGCGCGCGGCCTGCCGCTGGCGGCGCTGCTGCTCGGGCTGGCCCTGGACCGCATTGCCAACGCCCACCGCGTGGACCTGCTCTCGCCCCCGCTGCTGCTGGTGCTGGGCTGGAACCTGGCCATCTACGCCCTGCTGCTGTGGCACGCCTGGCGCCGCCCGGCGCACGAGCAGGCGCATGGCCTGCCGGCCGCGCTGCTGCACTGGGTGCTGCGGCGCCAGCTGCCCGGCTCCCGCGCCGCGCGCCGGGGCCTGGCGGCCCGCATCGCGGCCGACTTCTACGCCCGCTGGTCGGCCCTGGCGCTGGCGCGCTTTACGCAGCAGGCCGCCTGCGTGCTGCACCTGAGCGCCGCCGCCTGGGCCGCGGGCATTGCACTGTCGCTGCTGCTGCGTGGCCTGGTGGTGAGCTACCACTTCGGCTGGGAAAGCACTTTTCTGGACGCCGCCCAGGTGCACGCCATCGTGAGCCTGTTGTTTGCGCCGCTCACGCTGCTGCTGGGCCTGGCGCCGTTTTCGCTGCAGGAGATTGCCGCCACGCAGAACTTCGCCGGCGAAGGCGCGGCCGGGGCCCGCTGGGTGTGGATGTACGTGGGCCTGCTGGCGCTGGTGGTCGTGCTGCCGCGCCTGCTGCTGGCCGCCTGGGCCGGCTGGCGCCAGGCACGGTTGGCGCGGCAAGGCAGGCTGGACCTGCAGGGCGGCGGCTTCGACACGCTGCGCCAGGCGCTGCCCGCCGACCTGTGCGTCGGACTGCTGTGCGCCGCGCCGGCGCAGGAGCAGGCATTGCGCATCCTGCTGGCGCAGCACGCCGAGCATGGCGCCATGGTCAGCGCCCAGGGCGACCGGCTGCGCCTGCTGCGGCCCTCGGACGCGGCCACGCCCGTCGATGCCGTGATCGCCTGGGGCGATGGCCCCGCGCCCGAAGCGCCTGCCGCCTGGCAACAGGCCCCCCGGCTGGCGCTGGGCGGCGCCGAATTCGGTCCCAGCTGGGTGCAGGACGGCGTGCTGCTTGAGCGCCTGGCCGCGCTCCTGCCCGCGCAGCAGCCGGCGCTGGAACGGTTGCAGCAGGCCTGGCAGGCCGGCAACGAGGCGCGCTTTGCCCAGTCGCTGCAGGCCCTGGCCGGGCACCTGCGCGCCTGCGCCGCGCTGGTGCAGGCCGGGCAGGATGCCGCCCACTACACCCGCTTGCTACAGGAGCTGGACGCCACGCTGGGCAAGCTGCACGGCCACGGCGCACCGCCGGCGCAGCCCCCCAGACAGCTGCCGGCAGCCACGCCGGCCGCGCCCACACGCACCGGCGACGGAACGGCCCTGGCCATGGGCACCTCGGCCGGCGCGGCCGCAGGCGCCGCGGCCGGCGCCAAGGTGGGCGCCATGATCGACCTGGGCACCGGCGGCATGACGCTGGGCGTGGGCACGGCCCTGGGTGCGCTGCTGGGCGGCACCACGGCCTGGGCGCTGCGCACCCTGCAGAAAAAAGGCGAGAAAAGGGACGACACCGACGAGCTGCAGCGCCACATGGTCGAGGCCGCCTGCACGCGCTACCTGGTGCTGTCCCACCTGGGGCGGCTGCCCGCGCGGCAGGCCGACGACCTGGGCGCGCACTGGCACGCCGAGGTCACGGGCACCGTGGCCGCCCACTGGCCGCAGCTAGCGGCCGCCCTGCAGGCCGGGCCCGCGCCGGCCGACCCGTTGCAGGCGCTGCTGCAGACCATGCTGCGGGGCATTCTGCAGCGCAGCCGGGTCCCACGCGCCCCGGGGTAACGGCACAAAAACCGCGCGGCGCATGGGGGGTTGCGATGATGACTGTATAAAATTACAGTACTCATCATGACCACAACAGCCCCCGCCACCTCCCCCCTGCGCGTCGCGGCCCTGCCGGGCCTCTGGCGCGGCAGCGAGCTGGGCTGCCAGCAGGCCGCCACCCGGCCCACGGGCTGGGACGCGCTGGACCGTGAGCTGCCCGGCGGGGGCTGGCCCAGCCGCGCGCTGACCGAGGTGCTGGCGCCACAGCCCGCCATCATGGAATGGCGCCTGCTGGCCCCGGTGCTGCGCCAGGTGGCCGCGGGCGGTGGGCAGATCGTGGCCGTCGCGCCGCCGCGCCAGCCCTACCTGCCGGGCCTGCAGCTTGAGGGACTGGACGAGCGCCGCTTCGTGTGGGTCCAGGCCGAGGGCCCGGCAGAACGGCTGTGGGTCACCGAGCAGTTGATCAAGTCCAATGCCTGCGGCGCCGTACTCGCCTGGCTGCCCCAGGCCAGGCCCGAGCAGCTGCGCCGGCTCCAGGTCTGCGCCCAGTCCTGTGACGGCCTGGTGTTTCTGTGCCGGCCCGAGCCCGCGCGGCACGCGTCGTCCGCCGCCCCGTTGCGCCTGTTTGCCGCGCCCAGGCCGGACTGGGAGCTCGAAGTGCACATCCTCAAGCGCCGCGGCCCCACGCTGGAGCGCCCGCTCCTGCTGGCGTCGCGGCCCGCCGGCCTGGCGCCCCTGCTCACGCCCCGGCTGCAGCAGCCCAGCAGGCTGCTGCGCCAGAACCTTCCCCAAGACGTAGTCCCCCATGCTGTGGGCCGCCCTGCCCCTGCCCCGCGCACCCGACGAGACCCCGCCATCCAGTGAGGCGCTGCGCGGGCTGGCGACATGGGCGCTGCAGTTCACCCCCCGTGTCGCCATCACCGACGAGGCCGTGGTCCTGGAGGTGCAGGCCAGCACCCGCCTGTTCGGCGGCCGCCGCGCCCTGCATGAGCGCATCGCCGCAGAGGCGCCGCAGCTGGGCTGCAGCGCCCTGGCCTGGGCGCCGACCAGCCTGGCGGCCCTGGCCTGCGCCCGCGCCGGGCTTCTCAACGGCCTGCGCCAGCCCCTGCCGCAGGTGCTCGATGCCCTGCCGATGGAGGCCCTGTCGGCCACCGCACCGCACCGGCTCACTCTGGCCCAGCTGGGCTGCCGCACGCTGGGCGATGTGCGCCGCTTGCCGCGCGGCGGGCTGAGCCGGCGTTTTGGCAAGGAGTTGCTGGCGGCGTTCGACCAGGCCTATGGCCTGCACCCCGAGGCCCACGACTGGGTCCGGCTGCCCGAGACCTTCCAGGCGCGGCTGGAGCTGATGGCGCGCGTGGAGCATGCGCCCGCGCTGCTGTTCGGCGCCCGCCGGCTGCTGCTGCTGCTGTGCGGCTGGCTGGCGGCGCGCAATGCCGGCGTCACCCGCTTCACGCTGCGCTGGGCGCATGACGCCATGCGCGGGCGCGACGCCGGCGAGGGCGGCGCGCTCACGGTCCGGACCGCCCACCCCATGCGCAATGCCGAGCACCTGTGCCGCCTGCTGGCCGAGCATCTGGCGCGCACCGCGCTGCAGGCGCCCGTGGGCGACCTGGCACTGGCCGCCGATGACGTGCTGCCGCTAGAGGAGCACAGCGCCTGCCTGCTGCCCGACCCCGGCAGCGACGGCGAATCGCTGGCCCTGGTGCTCGAGCGCGTGGCCGCACGGCTCGGGCCCGAGCGCGTGCTGCGGCCCGTGCTGGCCGAGGACCACCGCCTCGAATGGGCCCAGCACTGGCAGGCCGCGGCGCAGCCGCTGCCGCGCCGGCGCACCGCGCCCCCCGACTGCGCACAGCCGACCTTTGTGCTTCCCGAGCCGCTGCGGCTGGCGCTGCGCAACCACCGGCCCATCTACCAGGGCCCGCTGCTGCTGCTCGCGGGGCCGCACCGCGTCGAGGGCGGCTGGTGGCATCCGGTCGATGCGGCGCCGCCCCAGGACAGCCACCATGTGGTGCGCGACTACTGGGTGGCGCTGAGCGAGCCGGCCGGCCTGCTGTGGGTGTTCCAGGAGCGTCTGGCGGGCGACGACATCGCCTGGTACCTGCACGGCTCCTTTGCCTGAATAAGCGCCATGGCCGCCCCCCTGCTTCCCGGCTATGCCGAGTTGCGCTGCCTCAGCAACTTCTCCTTCCTGCGCGGCGCCAGCCACCCCGAGGAGCTGGTGGCGCGCGCGCGGCACCAGGGCTATGCCGCCCTGGCCATCACCGACGAATGCTCGCTGGCGGGCGTGGTGCGCGCCCATGTGGCGGCCAAAGAGCATGGCCTGCCGCTGCTGATCGGCAGCCAATTCCAGGTGGAGGCGGATGTGCCCCCGCTCGCCCCCTTCACGCTGGTGGTGCTGGCCTGCAATGGCAACGGCTACGGCAATCTGTGCGCGTTCATCACGCGGCTGCGGCGCAGCAGCGAGAAGGGCCGCTACCGGCTGCATGTGGACGACATAGACCCCCAGGCCCTGGCCGACTGCGTGGTACTGGTGTCGCCCGGGCGGCAGGCCACGGCGATGCAGCTGCAGGGCATTGCGCGCTGGCTGCTCGGCGGCTTCATCGGGCGCTGCTGGCTGGCCGTGGAGCTGCTGCGCCGGCTGGACGACGAGATGTGGCTGCACCGCCTGCGCGAGGTCGCCACGCTCACGGCCATTCCCCTGGTGGCCTGCGGCGACGTGCACATGCATGTGCGCTCGCGCAAGCCGCTGCAGGACATGCTCACGGCCACGCGCATCGGCAGGCCGCTGGCCGAGTGCGGCGGCGCACTGCAGCCCAATGCCGAGCGCCACCTGCGCTCGCGCCTGCGGCTGGCCCAGACCTACCCGCCCGAGCTGCTGGCCGAGACGCTGCGGGTGGCGGCGCGCTGCAGCTTCAGCCTGGACGAGCTGCGCTACCAGTACCCGGCCGAGGTAGTGCCCCAAGGCGAGACACCGGCCGGCTACCTGCGCCGCATCACCTACGAGGGCGCCGGCCGGCGCTGGCCCCAGGGCATCCCGGCCAAGGTGCAGCACCAGATCGAGCATGAGCTGGCCCTGATCGCCGAGCTGCGCTACGCGCATTACTTCCTGACGGTGGCCGACATCGTGGCCTTTGCGCGCGCGCGCAACATCCTCTGCCAGGGGCGCGGCAGCGCGGCCAACTCGGTGGTGTGCTACTGCACGGGCATCACCGAGGTGGACCCGGCGCGCATGTCGGTGCTGTTCGAGCGCTTCATCAGCAGGGAGCGCAACGAGCCGCCCGACATCGACATCGACTTCGAGCACGAGCGGCGCGAGGAGGTCATCCAGTACCTCTACGCCAAGTATGGGCGCGAGCGCGCCGCGCTCACGGCCGCGGTGATCCGCTACCGCCCCAGGAGCGCCATCCGCGACGTGGGCAAGGCGCTGGGTCTGGCCGATGACCTGCTCGATGCGCTGGCCCAGGACCGCCAATGGTGGGATGGCAGCGCCATCGCGCCCGCGCGCCTGGCCGCGGCCGGCCTGGCACCCGACTCCCTGAAGGCGCGCCAGCTGATGCTGCTGACCGGCCAGCTGATCGGGTTTCCGCGCCACCTGAGCCAGCATGTGGGCGGCTTCGTGCTCACGCGCGGGCCGCTGTCGCGCATGGTGCCGATCGAGAACGCGGCCATGCCGGAGCGCACCGTCATCGAATGGGACAAGGATGACCTCGATGCCATGGGCCTGCTCAAGGTGGACGTGCTGGCGCTGGGCATGCTGACCGCGCTGCGCAAGGCGCTGGCCCTCATCGGCACGCGCAAAGGCCATGTGTTCGAGATGCAGGACATCCCGCCCGAGGACCCTGCAACCTACGACATGGTCTGCCGCGCCGACACCGTGGGCGTGTTCCAGATCGAGAGCCGGGCGCAGATGAGCATGCTGCCGCGCCTCAAGCCGCGCTGCTTCTACGACCTGGTGATCCAGGTGGCCATCGTGCGCCCCGGCCCCATCCAGGGCGGCATGGTCCACCCCTACCTGAACCGGCGCCAGGGCCGGGAGCCCGAGAGCTACCCCGGCGAGGCCCTGCGCCAGGCCCTGGGGCGCACGCTGGGCGTGCCCATCTTCCAGGAGCAGGTCATGCAGGTGGCGGTGCTGGCGGCGGGCTTCACGCCCGGCGAGGCCGACCAGCTGCGCCGCGCCATGGCGGCCTGGAAGCGCAAGGGCGGGCTGGACAAATACCACGCCAAGCTGGTCGATGGCATGACGGCACGCGGCTATGAGGCCGAATTCGCCGAGTCCATCTTCGAGCAGATCAAGGGCTTCAGCGACTATGGCTTCCCGGAGAGCCACGCGGCCAGCTTTGCGCTGCTGGTGTACGCCAGCTGCTGGATCAAGCGCCACCATCCGGCCGAGTTCCTGGCGGCCATGCTCAACAGCCAGCCGCTGGGCTTCTACACACCGAGCCAGCTGGTGCAGGACGCCCGGCGCCATGGCGTCGCGGTGCTGCCGGCCGATACGCTGGCCAGCGACTGGGACTGCACGCTGGAAGGGCTGCCGCACCCGCCGGCAGTGCGCCTGGGCCTGCGCATGGTCGCCGGCCTGCAGCGCTCGGCGGCCGAACGCATCATGGCCGCAAGACTGCAGGCCCCCTTTGACGACGCCGAGGACCTGGCCCGGCGCGCCCGGCTGGATGTGCATGACATGCGGCGGCTGGCCGGCGCCGACGCCCTGGCCAGCCTGGCGGGCCACCGACGCCAGCAGGTCTGGGAGGCCGCAGCCCTCAAGGCCACGCCGCGGCTACTGCGCGATGCGCCGGTCGGCGAGGACTTTCTCGCACTGCCGCCAGCGCCCGAGGGCGAGGAGATCGTCTTCGACTACGCCAGCACCGGCCTCACGCTGCGCCGCCACCCGCTGGCCCTGCTGCGCCCCCTGCTGCGCCGGCGACGCCTGCAGAGCGCCGAGGAGCTGCGCGGCCTGCCCGACGGGCGCTGGGTGCGCTGCTGCGGCATCGTCACCGTGCGCCAGCAGCCGGGCACGGCCAAGGGGGTGGTCTTCGTGTCGCTGGAGGATGAAAGCGGCGCCGTGCAGGTGGTGGTCTGGCGCAAGGTCGGCGAGCGCCAGCGCCAGGCGCTGCTGCACGCCAGGCTGCTGGCCGTCTACGGCCGCTGGCAGCGCGAGGGCGAGGTCTGCAACGTCGTCGCGGCGCGGCTGCAAGACCTCACGCCGCTACTGGGGCGGCTGGCGGATGTGGCGGGAGGCAGCAGGGATTTTCGCTAACGCCATGCCACGGCCGGGCGCTCCAGCACATCGGCCAGCCGGAGCACCTCCAGCCCCGTGTGGACCCAAAAGCGCTCCAGCGGCACGCTGCGCGTGAGCAGCAGGCGCTGCACCAACGGCTCCATGGCGGTGCCGGCGGGGTCGGCCAGCAGCACATGGCGCGCATCCGTCGAGTCCGGCGCGCCGGCGGCGGCCTCATTGACCTGCACCACCCAGCCCAGGCCGTGCAGCGCATCCAGCACGGGTTCGAGCTGCAGCATGTCCACGCGCAGCAGCTGCGCCAGCTGCACGGCCGTGAGCCCGTGGGCGGGCTGGCCGCGCGCGCCGTGCAGCTGCTGCAGCGCCTCCACGGCCAGCAGAAACAGCCAGCCCTGCCCGCCCGCGGGCCGCGCCACGCCGGCCAGCAGGCTGGGCAGGTAGGCGGACACCACGGCGCCCAGCAGCACGATGACCCAGGCCACGTAGATCCACAGCAGCAATATGGGCAAGGTGGCAAAGGTGCCGTAGATGACCGAATAGGTGGGCACCGAGGCCAGGTACAGCGCCAGGCCCTTCTTGGCCAGCTCCATGCCCAGCGACACGAACAGGCTGCCGGCCCAGGCATGGCGCCAATGCACCTGGGTGTTGGGCACGTAGCGGTACATGGCGGCCACGCCGCCGGCCATGAGCAGGAACTCGATCACATCCAGCAGCAGGCGCGCGCCGCCCGGCAGGGCCGCGCCCAGGCCGCGCGAGGCCGCACCGGCAATGGAGGCCGTCAGCGCCAGGCTGGCCGCCAGCACCAGCGGGCCCAGCGTGATGGCGGCCCAGTAGATCAGCACGCGCTGGCCCAGCGGGCGCAGGCGGCGCACGCGCCAGATGGTGTTGAGCGTGCGGTCTATGGTCAAAATCAGCGCCAGCGCCGTGAGCATGAGCACCGAGAAACCCGCCACCCCCAGGCCGCTGGCCTTGGCCGAGAACTGCGTCAGATAGCCCAGCACGGGGCGCGAGATGCTGTCGGGCACCAGGCTGTCGATAAGCCAGCGCTGCAGCATCTGCTCCATCTTGCCGAAGATGGGAAAGGCCGAGAACACGGCCAGCGCCACCGTGAAGAACGGCACCAGCGCCAGCAGCGTGGTGAAGGTGAGGCTGCTGGCGGTGATGCCCAGCCGGTCCTCGCGAAAGCGCTCGCGCAGCATCTGCGCCGTGGTACGCCAGGGGAAGTGGGACAACTGCGCGAACCAGGTTTCGAGACGCTGCGCAAGGCGTGGGGACAAGGACATGGCCGATATGATGCCAGCCCCATGCAAACCGAATCCCCTCTTCTGCCCAACGTGAGCCCCGACGTCGCCGCCACGCGCTGGCTGGCCGTGGGCAGCCTGCTGGGCCTGATCGCGCTCAGCCTGGCCTGGGAGCTGTGGCTCGCGCCCCTGCGCCCCGGCGGCTCGTGGCTCGCCCTCAAGGCCCTGCCGCTGGCGCTGCCGCTGGCGGGGCTCTTGAAGCGCCGCATGTACACCTACCGCTGGGTCAGCCTGCTGGTGTGGCTGTATTTCACCGAGGGCGTGGTGCGCGCCTGGAGCGACCCGGCCCCGGGCAATTGGCTGGCCGGCGCCGAGATCGCGCTGTGCCTGCTGCTGTTCACCGCCTGCGCCCTGCATGTGCGCCTGCGCCAGCGCGCAGCCAAGGCGCGTCCATCCACCCCTGTTGCCGACCCGACATGACCACCGCCCTGCTCGACACCCTGCGCCAGATCGTCGGCGCCGCCCATGTGCTGACCGAGGGCGATCTCACTGCCTATGAACAGGACTGGCGCAAGCGCGTGCGCGGCAAGGCCCTGGCCGTGGTGCGCCCGGGCTCCACGCCCGAGGTGGCGGCCGTGGTCCAGGCCTGCGCCGCCGCCGGCCACTCCATCGTGCCCCAGGGCGGCAACACCGGCCTGTCGGTGGGCGGCACACCCGACGGCAGCGGCAGCCAGGTCGTGCTGAGCCTGACCCGCATGAACCAGGTGCGCGCCATGGACCGTGACAACCTGACCATGACCGTGGAGGCCGGCTGCATCCTGCAAAGCCTGCAGGAGACGGCCGAGAAGGAGGGCCTGCTGTTCCCCTTGAGCCTGGCGGCCGAGGGCAGCTGCACCATAGGCGGCAACCTGGGCACCAACGCCGGCGGCACCCAGGTGGTGCGCTACGGCAACACGCGCGAGCTGTGCCTGGGCCTGGAGGTGGTCACGCCGCGCGGCGAGGTGTGGGACGGCCTGTCGGGCCTGCGCAAGGACAACACCGGCTATGACCTGCGCAACCTGTTCATCGGCAGCGAAGGCACGCTGGGCGTGATCACCGCGGCCACCATGAAGCTCTTTCCTCAGCCGGCCGCGCAGCTCACCGCCTGGGCCGCCGTGCCGACCATGGAGGCGGCCGTGCGCCTGCTGGGCCTGGCGCACCAGCACCTGGGCGCGGGGCTGACGGGCTTCGAGGCCATGGGCCGGTTCGCGCTGTCGCTGGTCATCAAGCATATGCCGCAGCTGCGCGTGCCGTTTGCGGGGCTCGACGGCGCGCCGCCCTACTACGTGCTGCTGGAGAACAGCGACAGCGAGTCCGAGCAGCACGCCCGCGAGCGCTTCGAGGCCCTGCTGGAGCTGGCCTTCGAGGACGGCTGTGTGCAGGACGCCGTGGTGGCAGAGAGCCTGGCGCAGGCGCACGAGCTGTGGCATATCCGCGAGAGCATCCCCCTGGCCCAGGCCGAGGAGGGGCTGAACATCAAGCACGACATCTCGGTCGCCGCATCGCGCATCCCGGCCTTCGTCGCGCACACCGACGCGCTGCTGGCGCGCGAGATCCCCGGCGTGCGCCTGGTCAACTTCGGCCACCTGGGCGACGGCAACCTGCACTACAACGTGCAGGCGCCCGAGGGCAGCGACGCCGCCGAGTTCCTGCGCACGCAGGAGGCGCGCGTGAACGCGCTGGTCTACGACGCCGTGGCGCAGTTCGGCGGCAGCTTCTCGGCCGAGCATGGCGTAGGCCAGCTCAAGGCCGACAAGCTGGCGCACTACAAGTCGCCCGTGGCCCTGGGCATGATGCGCGCCATCAAGCAGGCGCTGGACCCGCAGGGCATCATGAACCCCGGCTGTGTACTTCAAAAATAAGAGCTGCCAGCGCTTGCCCAAAGCGCGCTGCAACCATATTTAATACAAAACCATGACCCCTCGCCCCATCCGCACCCCATACGAAGACTTCATGCGCCATGTGTTCGAGCATGGCTGCCCGAAGGGCGACCGCACCGGCACCGGCACGAGAAGCGTGTTCGGCCACCAGATGCGCTTTGACCTGGCCGAGGGTTTTCCGCTCGTCACCACCAAGAAGGTGCACCTCAAGTCCATCATCCTGGAGCTGCTGTGGTTCCTGCAGGGCAGCAGCAACGCGCGCTGGCTGCAGGAGCGCGGCTGCAGCATCTGGGACGAATGGGCCGACCCGCACACCGGCGACCTGGGCCCCGTCTACGGCGTGCAGTGGCGCAGCTGGCCTACGCCCGACGGTGGGCACATCGACCAGATCGCCCAGGTGGTGGATCAGCTCAAGACCAACCCCGACAGCCGCCGCATCATCGTGAGTGCCTGGAACGTGGCCGAGCTCGACCAGATGGCCCTGATGCCCTGCCATGCCTTCTTCCAGTTCTACGTGGCCGAAGGCAAGCTCAGCTGCCAGCTCTACCAGCGCAGTGCCGACATCTTTCTGGGCGTGCCCTTCAACATCGCGTCCTACGCCCTGCTGACCCACATGCTGGCGCAGCAGTGCGACCTGGCCGTGGGCGACTTCATCTGGACTGGCGGCGACTGCCATATCTACAGCAACCACTTCGACCAGGTGCAGACCCAGCTGGCGCGCGCGCCCTACGCCTATCCCGATCTCATCATCAAACGCCGGCCTGCTTCCGTATTCGAATACGAATACGAGGATTTCGAGGTAGCGGGGTATCAGCACCACCCGGCCATCAAGGCCCCCGTGGCTGTGTAAAACTACGGCGCTTTTCCAACCACCACTTCGTCTATGTCCTCCCACGGTTTTCATGTCCATGGCCCGCACGACCACGCCGTTGAGCACGCTTCCCAGCACAGCGCACACGACGACTCCAGCGGGCTGACCAACCAGATCGCCATGTGCACGGCCGTCATCGCCACCGTGGGGGCCTTGTTCTCCTACATGGGCGGCGCCACGCAGGCCAGCGCCGGCCTGCTGAAGAACGACGCTGCCATCAAGAAGACCGAGGCCGCCAACCAGTGGAATTTCTACCAGGCCAAGAGCACCAAGCAGTCGCTGGCCGAGCTGGCACGCGACCTGGCCAGCGACGAGAAAAAGCCGGTGCTGCAGGCCAAGATTGAGCGCTACGACCAGGAAAAATCCGACATCAAGAAGACCGCCGAAGCACTGGAGGCCCGGTCCAAGGAGCTGGATGAGCAAAGCGAGCAGCAGATGCACCTGCACCACCGCTGGGCCCAGGCCACCACGGCGCTGCAGGTCTCCATTGCCCTGGCCGCCATTGCCCTGCTGACGCGCAAGAAATGGCTGGAATGGGGCATGTTCGGCGTCGCGGGCATAGGCATGGCCGTGGGCGGCCTGGCGTTTGCGCATATCTGAGGCAGAGCGCCCCAACCATGGAGCTGTGCCTGATCTACGCCCGCGCCGCCAATGGCGTCATTGGCAAGGGCGGCACCATGCCCTGGCATCTGCCGGAAGACCTGGCGCATTTCAAGGCGTTGACCCAGGGCCACCCGGTCATCATGGGCCGCAAGACCTGGGACTCGCTGCCCGCACGCTTTCGGCCTCTGCCGGGGCGCGCCAACATCGTCGTGACGCGCCAGGCAGATTGGAATGAAACAGGCGCACAGCGCGCATGCAGCCTGCGCGAAGCGCTATCTTTTGCAGAGCAAACAGGCACTGCCGCAGCCTGGATCATGGGCGGCGCACAGATCTACGCCCAGGCGCTGCCGCTGGCGAGCCGCATCGAGGTGACCGAGATAGCGCGCGACTTCGACGGTGACGCCCATGCCCCCCTGCTGGGCCCCGAATGGCAGGAAGTGGCGCGCAGCCGCCACATGGGCAGCGGCGGCCTGGCGTTCAGCTTCGTGACTTACGTGCGGCGGCCCGGCTAGCGGGCGCACGGCGCGCGCGCACCGGGGCCGGTGGCGGCGGGGCCTGCATCTGGTCGAGCGCGAGCAGCGCATCCACATAGGGCACGAAGCGCTGCAGGTATTCGGGCGCCGTGGTCTGCATGAGCACCAGCGCCCGGTGCACCAGGTGGTGCGAATTGAGCGGCCCGGCCTGCGCCGGCACCTGCGCCAGCGCCTGGCGCAGGCGCTCCTCGGCGGACAGGCGCGTCCAGGTGGCGCGATGGCGCTGCAGTGTGTGCAGTTCGCGCCGGGGAGCTGCCATTCCTTCAGACACTACCGGTTCGCGAGTACGGCCCAGCTCCCGTGCCAGGGCGGCCAGCGCGCCCTGCGGCTGGGCGGCAGGTGCGGCCGACTCGGGCTTGGCGGCGGCGGGTTGCGCGTGCTCGGCCTTCAAGGCGGCCAACCGCGCATCGAGCAGGCAGCGCGCCTGCCCGGTCTGCGCGGCAGCGCGGCGCTCCAGCGCCTGCAGAAACAGCGATCGCACCGGATTCATGCCCTGCCCTTACGGCTGCGCGCGGCGCGCCGGGCGCGGCATGGGGGCCATCTCCACGCGGCGGTTGCGCGCCCTGCCCTCGGCCTCGGCGTTCGATGCCACGGCCTGCTCGGCGCCGAAGGCGGCGGCAAACACCTGGGACGCGGGAATACCTTCGTCGATAAGCGTGCGCGTGACGGTCAGGGCGCGCTGAGCCGACAGCTCCCAGTTGTCTGCAAAGCGCGCGCCACTGCCGCGCATGGGGCGGTCGTCGGTGAAGCCGCTCACCATGAGGATCTCGCCGCGCTCGCGCAGATAGGCCGTGAGCGGCGCCGACAGGCTGCGCAGCAACTGCCGGCCCTCGGGCTGGAGCTCGTCGGAATTGAAGGCAAACAACACGTTGCCGCTGATGCCTATGCGCCCGTCCTGCAGCGTGACACGGCCAGCGGCGAGCGGCCCGGCCAGGGCCTGCTCCAGCGTCATGAGGCGGCGGGCCTGTTCGGCGCGCTGCTGCTGCGCGGTCTTGAGGCGCTCGGCCAGCTCCATCTGCATGCCCAGAGCGCAGACGAGGATGAGCGCAAACGCGCCCAGGGCGCCGGCCATCAGGTCGCCGAACACGGCCCAGACGGGGGCGGCGCCCTCCAGGCCGTCGTCGAGCTCGCTGCCCGTCTCGGCCATCATGCGACGGGCTCCTCGGCGCGCTGCGCGGCGACCTGCTGCAGGCCGTCGATGATCTGCTTTTGCGCGCCCACGCTGAGCTCTATGACCTCGCGCGCCTGCGCCACGTAGTAGTCCAGCTGCTCGTCGCTGCGCGCCAGCGATCGGGCCATGGCGGCCTCGATCTGCTGCAGCTGCGCCAGCATTTGCGCGCTGGCCTGGCCAAAGAGCTGCACGGCGCCGCCAAAGGCATCGCCCAGGCTGGCGACTTCGGTGGCGCCGGCGGCCACCTGGGCGGCCAGGCCCTCCAGGCGGTCGGCCTGGGCATCCAGCGTTTGGGCGAACTGGCCGCCCGCGCGCTCCATGGAGCCTGCAGCCTGTGCCACGAGCGCGTCGATGGCGCTGCGCTGCTCGTCGGCCGCGCGGCCTGCGGCGTCCAGCAGCGTGGACAGGGTTTGCAGCAGGCGTGCACGCTCGTCGAGCATGGCGTTGTCGCGCGCGATGCTGTCGCTGATCTGCTGGCGCAGTTCGCCCATGGCTTGCGCTGCGGCACGCGGCGCCTCGGCCGCGGCGTGCACCAGGCGCTGCACCTCATTGAGCGTGCCCTGGGCCTGGGCCTGCATGTGGACCGCGATGTCGGCCGCGGCCTGGGCCAGCGCGTCGCTGCTGCGCTGCTGCTGCGTGGCGGCCTGCACGCCGGCCGCACGCCATTCCTCGGTCAGCGTGGCGGCGACGGTCTGCAGGGCCTGTGTCCATTGCGCCAGGCGCTGCTCCTCCTGCGCGGCCAGACGGCCTTGCAGGTCCTGGTGGGCCTGCCCCACCGTTGCCTGCAGCGTGGTGGCATGCCGGGCCAGGCCGTCGGTGGCGGCCTGCAGGGCCTGCCGCTGGCGCTCGGCCAGCTGCGCGCCCGCGCTGCTCTGGCGCTCCAGCGCCTCGTCCCAGCGCGCGGCCTGGGCGCCGGACTGGAGCGCGAGGCGCTGCGCAAGGTCTGCGGCGAGTTCCGTCGTGCGCTGCTCGAAGCCCTGGGTGAAACCAGTCAGCGCGGCTGCCAGGCGCTCGCCCTCGCTGCTTTGGCACTCCAGCACCTCGCGCCAGCGTGCGGCCTGGGTGTCGGCCTGGTGCGTCAGGCGCTGTGCCAGATTGGCCGCGACTTCGGCCGTGCGCTGCTCGAAATTCTGGGTGTACTGCGCCAGCGCCGCCGCAACCCGCTCGCCTTCGCTGCTCTGCAACTGCAATACCTCGCTCCAGCGTGCGGCCTGGGCGTCGGATTGCTGCGCAAAACGCTGCGCCAGTTCCGATGTCAGTTCAACCGCCTTCTGCTCAAAGCCCTGATTGAAACGCAACAGCGCAGTCTCCAGTGCCTGGGCCGTGGCAGCGCCGGTGCTGCGGTGTTCCGCCAGCGCGCCGGTCCATTGGGTGCTGACGGCGCTGGTGGCCTCGCCAAATTGGGCTGCCATGGCGTCAAGCTGGCGGCCCACCTGCTGCGCCATGGCCTCCTGCAGGCGCGCGCTCTCGCGTGCCAGGGCGGCCAGCGTGGCCTCGGTCACGGGCCCGATGGCGGCGCCGGCCTGGGCCGCGCTTTGCGCGGCGCTGTCGGCCAGGGTGCGCTGCACGGTGGCGGCCAGCGCGGTGTAGGCGGTCTCGGTCTCGCGGTAGAAGCGCTGCTGCTCGGCGGCCAGGCGCTCGCCCAGGGCCTGCTGCTGGCGCTCCAGCGCGGCCATGCAGTCCTGCAGGCCGCTCACCACCTGGGGCATGCTGCCCGCCTGCTGCTCCAGCAGGCGCAGCGATGCCTCGCGCTGGTGCTGGCTGGAAAACGGCCGCAGCGGGCCGGCCATGGCGGCATCGAGCTGGCGCGCAGCCTGGATGCGCTCGCGCCGGCACAGCGCCGCCATCAGCCCCAGCATGGCCGAGGCCGCAACGCCCGCCACCGAGGTGCCAAACGCCAGCCCCAGGCCGCGCACGGGTGCCGACAACGCGTCGCGCATGGCATCGAGCCCGTCGGCCCCGGCCAGCGCGGCGCCCGTGCCGTTCAAGGCCACCACCATGCCGCCAAAGGTGCCCAGCATGCCCAGCAGCACCAGCAAACCCGTGAGGTACGAGGCCAGCACCGGCGCCGGCAGGCCGCTGCGCGCGCCCTCGACGCGCTGGCGCACGGCATCGCGCAGGCCGGCGGGCAATGTGGCCAGCCAGTCGTCCAGACGCGCGGGGGGCTGCGACAGGGTGCTCAGAGCCGCCGCCAGGGCCTGGGTGGCTTGCGAGAAGCGCAGCAGCTCCCACCCTCCCAGCAGGTAGAACGCAGCGATCAGCACGATGATGGCCAGCGCCAGCGGCTGGGCGTGGATGTAGCCCACGCCCACCCAGCCCACGGTGGCCAGGCCGGCGGTAAACGCGGCCAGGAAAAACAGCTTCGTCATGTAGGTCCCGTTGGTCGTCGAAGCGCTTCTAGAAGCCCTTCGATCGGTTGCAATCTCAATTCCAGCTCGGCCAGCAGCACGGCCTGCAGGTCGGCGCGGAAGGCGTCCAGCGCTGCCCCGGAGGCCTCGCCCGCGCATAGCCGCTGAAAGTGTTGTTCAAGCCGCGCGGGCACTGCCGCGAACAGCCGCTGCTCCTGCGCCGCCAGCGCCCGGGCCAGCACCGCGTCCACCGCGGCCAGCCGCGCCAGGTCGGCGCCACCAGCGGCCACGGCGGCGCGCACGCGGTCGCGCAAGGCGCCCACCGCCACGCCCATCGCCTGCTGGCGCGCCAGGCAGCAATGGCGGTAGGGGGCAAAGCCCATGCCGGCCTCCAGGGCCGAGCGCCCCGCGGCCTGCACCTCGCGGCCTATGGCCTGGGCAAGCGTCGTGCGCACGCGCTCGTATTCGGCGTGCTCCTCGTCATAGAGGTTCTGCGGGCGGGCGGACGTCGCGGTCTGCTCCAGGGCGGCCGACAGCGCGATGGCATCCGTCCAGCCCACCCATTGAACCAGGCCGTCCGCGAACGCCACCCTGGCCTCGCCTGCGCGCTGGGGCGCCTCGGCCATGCTGGCCAGCAATCGCAGCAATGCCGTACCCGTCAAGCCAGAGCGCCCGGTGTGCTGCGCCATTGTGCGGTTCATGCGGCTCAAAAAACCTGGCAGTCTACACTGGCAAGCTTACGGGCCCTTGGTGGCCCATGTATCCAACGTATCGAATCCCTTTCGCGAACGAGGAAGCGTCATGCAACTGGCCACCTGAAGTGTGCATTGCGATTTCAGGACGTCTCAGAAAATCTCAGATTCTTAAAAAATTTTAATATTTTCAATGGCTTATAGTCGCATAACGTCTCAGTTGATCAATCGAAATTTCTTGACATCTCGATCATTTGGGGGCCTCATTGGGGGCCTCGAAAGGCTGAGGCCCCCAGATGCTCACCACCCTCCAAATCAAGTCCGCCAAGGCGCAAGAGCGCGCCTACAAGCTCGCCGACAGCGGCGGGCTGTACCTGCTTGTCCAGCCCAATGGATCAAAGCTCTGGCGCTACAAGTTCCGCATCGGGGGTGTCGAGGGCAAGCAATCGTTTGGCGCGTTCCCCGAAGTCAGCCTGGCGGAAGCACGCGGGCTGCACGGCGACTCCCGCAAGCTGGTCGTCCAAGGCATCAACCCAGTCCAGACCAAGCAGGAATTGAAAGTCGTTCAGGCGCAGGAGCAACTGGAGCGCACGAAGGGCACGTTTGCCGCCGTGATGTCCGACTGGGACACTGCCACAGCCGCCGGGCTGCGCCCATCCACCGTGAGGCAGCGCCAGCGCGAGATCAACAACGATCTGGTGCCGAAGCTGAAAAACCGCCCGATGGACGGCATCACGCGCCTGGAGTTGACTGCGCTGCTGAAGGACGTGGAGAAGCGCGCTCCCGAAGTGGCCCGCAATCTTCGCAACCACCTGTGGGGCATGTTCGAATACGCGATCGACTCCGGGTTGATGGAGAACAACCCAGTGCCGCCTCTACGCGTCATGAAGAAGCGCAACCAGTCGAACCACCCTGCCCTGGCTGGCGACCAGATCGGAGATTTCCTGCGCGCGCTCGATGCAGCCACGGCAATCAATGAAGAGACGCGCATCGCGATGCTGCTCGTCTTGTTGACCGCCTGCCGAAAAGCGGAGGTCATCGAAGCTCGCTGGGATGAGTTGGACCTGAAGGCCGCCCAATGGGAGATTCCGGCGGCACGCATGAAGGCAAAGCGCCCTCACTGGGTGCCGCTGTCACGTCAGGCCATAGAGTTGCTCACGAACCTGCGCAAGATTGTCCCGGCCAACCGCGAACACCTGTTTCCGAACCGGCTCGACCCCCGCCGACCAATGGCCAATCGCAGCCTGAACGCCCTGATGGAGCGGCTTGGCTTTGGTGGAGAAGGAACGCCGCACGGCATGAGGGCGGCCTTCAGCACGCACTTCAACAGACTGGGTGCGAGCGTGGACGTGATCGAACATTGCCTGGCGCATGTACCGGCCAACGCCGTGCGGGCAGCATATAACCGTCATGCCTATCAGGACGAAAGGCGCGTGATGATTCAAGCATGGGCCGATCATCTGGATCACGTACGGAAGGGTCAGGGCGCGCTGTCGCTCCAACGAGTTGCATGTCTCACATAAATCGGCTCAGTCCGTCTTCTTACTTTCTCAATTTCGACATCACATACCCAATAGGCTTCGGCTTAAATTGCGGCGCCTTAACTTTGCGGCGCTGCTCTAAACGTAGCTGCTCATAATCGATCTCACCAAGCACGTAATAATCGCTGACCCCACCCTTTACCTGCACGACATCTCGCGCGTAGTCTTGGTTTGCAGGCGCACGAATTCGACTATCTCCATATTTTCGGTTGTTCGACTGAATCACGAAGACATGCAGATCGTTGGCAGTCGACTCGACCAGAGATGCGAACGTCTTTGTGTCAGGGTTCCACTCAAGAGCAAAGAGCGCGTCGACAGATCCCCGTAGGTCACGACGATGAGCAATATTCGTGAGATCGCTGCAGATGAGCGGGGCGAAGTAGAAGCCGCGGTGCCCGTACAGCGTGGGCTTCGCCTTGGCTCCGTCCGGCCTGTGAAGTGAACCGTTCTTGCCGAGCAACTTCTTAAGCTCAAGCCGCTCACCATGCGCTGGTTCGAATTTCGGTTGAAGTATCACCACAGAACTCGCATAGCCCGGCCAGTAAGTAGTTAATGATACGAGGCAGTCATTGCGTAACCTCCGTGTCGCACGATCCCTGTGGTATTCCACACCAGCCAGCATTGAGATGCCGTTGGCGGCGAGTTTGCGAGCAGCGCGTAGGGCCCAACGCAACGGAATGCTCAACTCTGGCATGACGATGTAGTCTGGTTTCTTCTTCTCCTTCAGAATCCGATTGATCAACCCATTGAATGCGACGTATCGCATTGCAGAGCGATCTTGCTTTCCTATCGCCGCCGCCGCCCACTGCGCATCGGAAGTCGCAATGCTCGTGACGGCAATTCGAATGAGTGGCCGGGGCTTCCCCGGCACATTGAAGTGAGTGATCGGCTCCTGCTCGTTGCCGCCGACAAATCCTAGCGATGCCATCGACACAACTTCGGCACCTCGAAGGAGGCGGATGACGCTCTTGAACAAGACCGTGTCCGATAGGACGGCAGGCGCCACCAAACCGATCTCGTCTATTCGCAAAGGCCGCGTCGGAAAAGCAAGCGCCGGCCAATGTGGCACTTTTAGATCGGTTACCTCCGATCGGAAACGCCGCACAGCACCAAGACGCAGTTGTCGGCGAACCTGCATCTCGCGTGGCACCTTAGGACCAATCTCATCAACTTGCTGAGCCTGAAACCAATATTCCTTGTACGGTCTTCTACCCCAATCGGCAAGCAAGACGCGCTTCACAAGCGACTCCAGCGCGCGTACGGTGGATGGAATTTGAATGCCTGCGCTGAGCTTCTTCAGCTTTCGGAGCACCCCAAGATATCCTGGGCTGAGGTCGACTGATCGAAGTGTTGCCGCCTGCAGACCGGCTTGAAGCAGTGCCAAGGCGTATTGCTGAAGACACAGTTGAAAGGCTCCCTTGTTGGCGGCTTCTCCCAGTGTCGTCGTCGATGCCAATAACTGCGCAATCGACGACAACTCATCGATCAGCTTCTTGGCCTCTTTCGTGTCTCCACAGCTGAGCATGAGTCCAAACACGCGTGGTATGTAGCCCAGGAATTCGAAGAAACCTGAAGGTGTTACGACGTGTCGACTCACGAGGCCGTAGAACTCCTTTCGTATGACTTGCCAGGATTCCGGCCGCAGATCTGCAGCGTACGTTTCAATATCGCTTAACAACAGCGAAAAACCAAGCCGCCGCACCGAGACTACATCTGCCTTTCGAAGAGCGTCTGCTTGAAGCGCAGCACTAGGCGTCGCGAGTAGTGCACGCGATGCCATCGCGATCCCACTCTCTGGCACTGCCGGTAAGAGTCGATATTCACTGGACTGCTGGCGTATCTGATCTCGAATGTGATGCACGAGGTCGGACCCATGCGCCGAGGAGAGCGAGAAGATTTTTTGCTTGGGGCCTGCAAAGACAAGTTCAGAGTCCTTGGCATATGGCAGGTTGAGCGACAGGGAGTTGGGACCTTCGCCGTTCTTCTTCACCTTAACGAGCGGCGCAAGCGCCTCAGCGATGCTTTTCGTCACCCGCTGCGCGCCGTGGTCTTTGGCCGCCGCCTTCAAGACCAAGAAGATATCATCGACATATCTGCCGTAATAGAGCGGTTTCAGTTTCGTGAGCACCGTTCGGTCGAACTCGACCAGCAAGACGTTCGCAACAATCTTCGAAGCCGACAATCCGACTGGGATGGCACCTTCTGGTCTACCCTTGAAGTCGGGTGTATTTCGATACCAAGCGCCCATCGCGGAGAGCAGCTGTTCCGTGAAACGTCGCTCTACCGATGACAGCGATAGCTGCACTGCTTTAAGGAAGGCGGGGCGCAACAAGAAGTTCGGTGAAACACAGTGGTAGAACTTCTCGATGTCCATCGTTATAGCCAAGATGCTCTCACCGGACTCCAATGCCGTATCCATTGCAGAGAGGCCACCTTCGCGCCATTCTCGGTACGCGGAGAAGTACGGCGCAAAAAGCCCAGGCGTTGAGAGATTGACACTTGGCGACGTCAGCCTTTCATCGCGCGGCTCTCTATACGTCCTGCGGAGTCGATTTCCGAAAGACGCCTTGCGGTCGAGCGCTGCGTCAAATAGATGGCCTACAAAGATGATCCACAACGCCGACACAACCTGAAAATCGACAGTTGGCCTGATAACCAGACGAAGCGAAGCGCGAGCTCGCTTGCCAGCCTCTTGAAACCTATTTTGCCAATCTTTCCGTGGATCAAGGGCACGAAAATGTCCCTCATTGTTTGACTCCCAAGCTGTGCAGTCGACGGACTTAGGTAAGTAGGCGTGATCGCCAAGAAACTGCAGGTCGGTCTGCCAGTCCGGCACCCGAACGATCAATCGAGTCCGCAGCTTTTTCAGGTTCGCGTCGAGGTCTTGCTCGTACTTTGTGAATGCCAATGCGTGAAAGTGCGTGTTCTCATAGAACGCTTCCGCTTTTGCCTTCCGATAGGCAACATACAAATTTCCGAGACTGAACATCTCGGCCTGTGACGCTGACATGTGGCTCCTCCTGCCCCTGCGGCCTGCTGGGTCCTGCTCCGCTTCCGGCTTCTACTGTTTCCACCTCGCAACGCGCTCACGGCTAGTCTCGAAGCGAACGGTCATCCAACTGCCGAAAGCAAGCGACCGCAACCAGTCTTGATCTGCCAGTACAGAACGGATGTGATCTGTGAGCAGCCTGACGACATTCTCACTACATGTAGAACCCATAGCGAATCTGCGGTGAATCCCCGTCACCGAGATACTTCATGATCTCGCCCACCTTGCGTGCGCATCCCAGTGTGACGGGGTACTTGCCGTCAAACTGGGTGTTGTTCCAGTTCATCTTGGTTAGCCCGAGGATTTCGCGGGAAATGAACGAAGGCGATTCTTCGGACCGAACGATACGGAGTTCGATCGGTTGAGGAATGTAGAGCCCGGTATAGGTCTGGTAGTACCGAACCGATCCTCGTGTGTAGAGGATATGTCGATCCTCATCCATCTCGATGCGCGTTCCCCGATATGGCGGGTAGTTGCCTTCGCGGAACAGTCGCAGCTTCGAATCCATTACAGTGACCAAGTCAACGGTGTCGATCCGGAGATCGCTTGCAGCGCACGTCAGACCGTCAATCTCGTCTGCCGAGAAGTTGGATGACTTATGCACCACGATGCGTGCTGGATAGGCCCTCAGCGCTACCCGGTATTCGTTGAGCGCCGCAGTAAGAAGGTCGTAGGCCTGGTTGGCGCTCAAATGTGGGCTGCGGTCATCCCGCGACATGTCAACCGGTGTCCCACGCAGAATAAGTCCGTTCCCAAGTTCGTCAAAAATCTGCGCCAAGCTTGTGTTCAGTACTTGCCGATCACGACTTCGATAAAAGGCGATGCCGATCGCACAGGAGCTTGGACGACGACTATCGGTTTCCAGCTTCCAGGGAACGCGTGGCCCTGCCTTGTAGTAGAGGGCCGTGCAGAAATTCCACGCCTTCGTAGCGTCGTCCTGTTGGCCCCGCTTGTTGCTTTCCAGCGATGCAGCACGGATCAGCTGAAGCGGCTTTCCAAGGTGCATCGCGCGCGCCTTGAGTGCACGCCGGAAATTCAGTTCGGAAGTGACTTCCACACTGGCTTCCAGCGTCTCCTCTGGGAGGCCTCGTTCGTCTGTCGAAATAACCTTAAATAGGGCATCGGGCATAACACACACAACGACATCGACCGGTCGATTCTGTGCAAGGAACTTGATGTGCTCGTAGTAGAGATCAATCGCCTTGGTCACGCGAACCGTGCGATCTGTAATGGCAATGATCTCCTCGACTTCGCTTTTCTTGATGGTTCGAGCCAAGTCTTGGCTGAACTTCAAGGTGGCATCAAAACCGTGGCCTAGGTTCATGCCTGGAAAACTGACACGAAGGTTTGGCTGGCGAGCGTCTGCCATGCCTGGAATCTCCGATGCACACCTCGTCACCCAGCGATCCAACGCTTCATTGCATGTGGCGCTGCCGACGCTTCCCACTATGACATCAGTCCGCCGCGTTCCCATGGAGCGGTCGAACGCGCCGTACGCGGTGATCCCGCGACGCGGACAGATGTGCTCGCCGCTCAGAAAGCGAAGCCGAGGCTCCTCGATATTCTCAAGTTTCATAGTGTGTCAAACAAGCCCGTGGTTTGGGCTTCCTCACCGTTGTCGGATTCGTCCCGCAAGGGAAGCCAGGAGTCATCAGGAAGAGCTGGATGGTTCGAAAACGAGACAGCTTCGCCGAGCGACAAGGTCGCAGCAGGGGACTTGATGGACTCGAAGAGATCGTCTTGATCCAGCGCAGACAACCATGACGCGAGGAACCGGAAGTGATCCGCGACAGTGCGATTGACCTCCTTGCGCTTGAGCCAGCTCAAGTTGGCATCGGCATACATTGATCGCCTGAAGTTATCGCCGAAACTGAAGTACCAGTCCGGTGTGAGAGCAACGTACCACCTGCCGGCGCTGTAGACAAAGTCCGCTGCAAAAGCGAAGTGCTTGCAGAGAAAGGTCTTGCTGGAATCCTTCTTGTTAAGCTTGCGCTCGTAGACGCGACGCTTCGATGTTCGCTGGCCGACCCAGCTCTCTTCGCGCAGCAGATCACCTTCAGCCCGCGGAACGAATATGAACAAGCCGTTCTCGTGCATCCATTGCACGCCGTGTTTGTAAAGCTTCTGCTGAAGTGTGAACCGCAGCAACGACTTGAAGACGCGCTCCCGATCTTCGTTCGCGCCATAGAACTCGCGCGCTTGCAGCGGCGTCACAGTGCCCAGTTCGATCAGCTGCGCAAACGGCCCGTGCGTGTCGTCAAGCGGATGGAACGTGATCAGTTGCCGCGCCGACACCTCGTAGTCCGACGGCGCTCGCAGGTTCAGGCTGCCGAGCGCCTCGCGAACCATCTTCCGCTCGTTGCGAGCCGTCTTGGATTTGAAAGCGTCAAGGTCGTCGCGCAGGTCGGCGACATACAACGTTGACGGGAAGTAGACTTCTACCAGATTCAAATTCACCCGCTCGGGCGGAGACGTAGGTGGGTTGAAGTCCTCCTCGCCAAGTCCACTTGCCACACCACCGCGCATATAGGCCCGAACGACCTCCAAGGCCGCGACGAGTTGCTTCGGGTCTACGTCAGCGGCAACACTGCAAATATCACGCGAGTCAAGAATGTCCTTGCCGGTGTCAAGTTTGAACTGGCCCTTTGCTGCACGATCGATAGCATCCTGCGAGTAGCTCGCTTGTTTGCGACTCAGGACGTAGACGACGACACGTTGATACTTCTTGTCCAGCCCGTGTGCCAGAAAGGTTTCGATGGTGGTCTTGATCTTATCGAGGGTTGGCGTCGCTGTAACCTGAACGGCAATGCCAGCCACGTCGTCGGCCAGATCGATGCCGGGAAAGTTGGCTCGCTCGGTCGCGTTCAGGTTCCGGAGGTGATGCCAGCCGTAGAGTTCCCGCAGAACCCCAAGCACAAGGTTCTCGGAAACCTTGTGGATGTCATAAAGCTGCATGGCCGACGCAGCCTCGACCTGCGTCGTCAGCTGCGACATCGCGGTCCGAAACTCGTTGAGAAGATCGAGGTGTTTCAAGCGTTCCTTCCCTGTAGCTCTTGATCACGTAGTCAGCGAACAAAAAAAGACTACGAATGACAGCCCTCGGGTCGAGCAGTCGTCCGCATAGGTAGTTTGGTTACCTGATCCGAATCGGCAACGACACCTGCGGCTGGATCGGCACCAGCGTCTTGGCATAGGCGCGCAGGATGCCGTTGTAGAGATCGGCGTGCTTCGGTGCCTCGACCGACAGGATCAGCGCGTAGCGAATCTTCTCAGGGCCTGTGGCTCGGCCGCCACCGTCACGGGCGTTGT
The DNA here is from genome assembly GCA_018241405.1 of Pseudomonadota bacterium. GTDB lineage: Bacteria > Pseudomonadota > Gammaproteobacteria > Burkholderiales > Burkholderiaceae_C > Alicycliphilus. The sequence continues at coordinate 41,597 of JAFEDY010000005.1, forward strand.
AGTGGATGTCGAACACGGGGTTCTTGAGGCTGGAACCACGGAATGTCTTGGCCCCGTGCAGCACGGTTTCCCACTTGCCCTGATCCGAGCGGCGTTCCTGTTCGGTTGCGAATTTCTTCAAGTCGAAGAAACCCTTGGTATCGGCGTTGCTCTTGCCGTCTTTGATCTTCTCGTCGTTGGGACGGAAGACGACTTCGAGGCCGGCCTTGGTGTAGGCCGCAGCATCCTGCGGATCGGTAGGCGATGCATAGCAGAAAGTGGCTTTCAGGCGGACGTTGCCAGTCAACCCTTCCTTCGGCAGCGGAAGGCTGGCACGCAGGTATTTACTGGGTTTGAGCTCCCCCTGGTAGACCACTCTGGCCACGCCATCCGGACACGTGATGATGTCGAGGGTGTCCTCGGGAATCTTGCCCCACCCTACTTCGATCTGGTCGTGCCCACCAGAGTCGGCCGCATGAACCAGCAAGGCCTTGATGGCGAGAGGCGTCAGGTTGCCACCCAAGATCGCCCGGATGCCGACCGCACTGCGCAACAGGTATGGCGCCGCGAAACTCGTGCCGAGTTGCGGCGTCAGCAGCGGTTTTGCACTCGGCGCCAAGACGTGGAAGTATTTGGACGCTGGATTGCCGCCGAAGGCCATCAGGTCCGGCTTGACGACGCCGGGGCTGCGGCCCGGGCCAATCGCGCTGTAGGGCGCACGAGCCCAGCCCGCGCCGGTATCGTCGGCCGCGCCGACCGAGAGGGCATTCACGCAGTCCGATGGAACCTGCACGCGGCTGTAGCCGAGTTCGCGGTCGCGTTCCCCGTTGTTGCCCACGGCCACGGTCATGAGCGTGTCACCATCGCTGAGCAGCTCGTCAATGACGGACGTCCAAGCGTGGACTTCCCGATCCTCCACTTCGAGGTCCGGCCCCAGGCTCAGGTTGATGAACTCGTAGGACCGCGACAGCAGGACCTGTTCGATGAGACCGAGCGTGCGATACAGCTCCAGCGGGTCTTCGCCGCTCGACTCCTGGTCGAGCACACGCAAATGGTCCACGGGGGCGAAGGGCCGGCCGGCCGTTCCGTTGGGCTGAATGGGGCCGAACAGCATGGCAGATGTCACGCCCAGGCCATGTTCGGGGCCGTCCGGGTCATCGTCCGCATCCTCGTCAAGCTTGCGGTACGAGCGCAGCCAGGGACCAATGGGATGGTGCTTCGGCAAGCCACCGTCCAGGATGGCGACACGTGGCTCGGATGACAGTGCCTGCTCGGTGGGAAGGCTGCACCCCACCGAGGGCCCACCGCTGCGTTGTAGGGGGCGGATGCCGCGCAGCTTGGGCACCGGACGAATCACCCGGACGAAGGTAAAGCTGGCCAGCTTCTCGACTTCGCGTGGCCTGCCCTCGACCGGCACGAACCACAGGTTGCCGGCGACGAAATCGACTTCACTGTGGACCTTAACGCCCTCCCGCTGGGCGAACTTCACGAAAGCCTTCTGGATCAGGCCGGGGTCTTCGCCCGGCAACAGATGCAGGCCCACCTCAAAGAACCGATCCTTCGGGCCACCCAGGCTCACGATCCGTTCCGCCGGCGCAAAGGTGGCGAACTGTTCGATGTGGGCCAGGTCGTCACCCTCGTCGGATTCCGCGTCGATGGTTTCCGTCCACCGCGAAAGGTTGCGGAAGGCTTGGCGCTTGCCGGCGACGAACAGCTCGGTCGTCGTGGTCTCCTGCGGCTGCCCCTTGCGGGTCCAGGCCTGTGGCTTTACCTTGACGGTACGGCTACCAATGGACTCCAGCCCCGTACTGCGCAACAGCCCGGTCGGGAAATAGGAACGAGCGATGAAGCTGGGGTTCATCATCAGCCGGGCCACCGCGAAGTCGCCCGGACAGGCGTCGATGGGCAGTTCGTCCAGCGCCTTGGCGGCACTATGGAACTGGGGAACCAACCGTTCCCGCGCCTGCGCGAAGGTGTAGACCTCGGCCTTGCCGGGCATGCGCCTCGGGCCGACGATGTCGTGGGTCAGCAGCTCGCCACGACCGATCAGGAAATTGGTTTGGCTCATGCGTCAGCCTTTCTCCGGGGCGCGGCCTTTCGTGCCGCAGGTGTCTCGTTGGTGTACTTGCGAATCGTGTCCCGGCTTACCCCGGTGATGTCGGAGACGGTGTGCTGAGACAAGCGGGTCTGCTTGGCAAGCATCACCGCCAGGTCGATGCGACCCTGCCTGTCGAGCGCCAAGGCGCGTGCCTTCATGAAGTCCTCGACCAGATCGGCGTCCGTGGTCGTGCCCAGGGCCACGGCGCGCCGGAAACGCTGCACGTCGCGCTCGATGTCGCTGAACGAGTGCCCGGCGAATGCAAACACCAGGATATCGATCCAACGGGCAAAGAGGGCGTAGTCCGGCCCCAGGAAGCGCTTGATGGCTTCCTTGACCGCCTGTTCATCGGGCGTCTTGAACTGAACCACCAGGTCGAAGCGGCGCCACAGCGCCGGATCGATCAGTTCCGGGTGATTCGTGGCCGCCAGCAATACGCTGCTGGCGGGCCATTCGTCTACCTCCTGAAGGATCACCGTGACCAGGCGCTTGAGTTCGCCCACGTCGGTGTCATCGCTGCGCCGTTTGGCGATGGCATCGATCTCATCCAGCAGCAGCACGCAGGGCTCGCGCTTGGCGAAGTCGATGGCCGCCCGCAGGTTGGCACCGCTCTTGCCCAGCAGGCTGCTCATCACGGCTGTCAGGTCGAGCACATACAGCGGCACCTTCAACTGCGCAGCCAGCCAGCGGGCCGTGAGTGTCTTGCCGACCCCGGGCGGCCCCACAAAGATGGCCGAGCGGGTCGGCGTCAGCCCCATGGCCTGCAGTCGGTCGCTCTGCCGGCGCTCGGCGATGAGTTGCCCCAGGACATCCTCGACATCGCTGGACAGCAGCGGCGCGTCTTTCGTCGGTGCGTCCTTGAACACTTTCAGGAGCGAGAGGCGGGATTCGTCATCTACCGGCAAGGCGTGGGTCGCCGACGGCTGGGGCGACAACTTGCGCATGGGCGAAACGCTGCGTGCCGGCTTCGACTTCAGGAACAGTTCGAGCTGCTCGGCCAGGTCGGGCGCCGTTCCACGGTACTTGCGCACCAGCCGCGCCGCAAACAGGCGCACGTCTTCCGTCTGCTCGGCCAAAGCCAAGCGAACCATCTGGGCTAAATCTGACTGCTCTTCTTTCATTTCGCCCACAACATCAGTAATTCATTGATTTATATGACAATATATAAAATCATTGTCGGACTAGATATATTGTCTCACAAGTCGGATTGAAGTTGTACGGGCCGCCGATGCCAGTGGCGGTGACGGCCTGATCGTCGACCGTTGTCCGGGATGCAACCTCGATATAGCGTCTCGGCGTACCGCCGCCGGGCTCACGGGCTGCGCCCCGGGCTTCGTGCCGCATCCCGGCCATCCGGCTTTGATCCCTGACGCCTGCGCGGCCTGGCCGCTGCGCGCTGCGCTTGCCGGGGCTGCGGTGGCGTGCGTGTGGAGTGGCAGTCTTGCTGTGCCCTTTCAACCTACCACGCCGTTCTCGCCGTCAAGGGCTGCGCGTGCCTTGCACTCTGGCGGCCTGGCGGCCGTCTGTCGGCTGCGCCTTCGACCCCTGACTGCTTGCGCTGCGGCGTGGGTGGCCGGTTCCGGGCAATCCCGCCCGATTCCGAACCGGAGCCGACCATGTCGCAGCCATCTTCCCTGTCGTTCACTTCTTCCCTCGATCCCTCCCTGCTCGTGTGCGATGTCGCGGGCAGCTACCGTCCGGCCGCGCCTGCCGAGGTGCTGCAGGCGGCGCTGCGGGTGCTGGCGGGCCAGTTGCGCGGTACCGAGATGCTGTCGTCACCGCAGGCGGTGCGCGACTTCCTGCGCATCAAGCTGGGCACACTGGAGCACGAGGTGTTTGCGGTGATCCACCTGGATGCCCAGCACCGGGTCATCGAGTACGTCGAGATGTTCCGGGGCACGGTGAGCCAAACGTCGGTATACCCGCGCGAGATCGTCAAGGAAACCCTGGCACGCAATTCGGCGGCGCTGATCCTGGTGCACAACCATCCGTCGGGTCTGGCAGAGCCATCGCGGGCCGACGAGGTGCTGACGCAGACGCTCAAGAGCGCGCTGGCGCTGGTGGACGTGCGGGTCATCGACCACCTGATCGTGGCCGGGCCGACGATCCTGTCCTTTGCCGAGCGCGGGCTGATCTGAAGCCGCGCAACCGGGAGCCGCACGGGCTCCCGGTTTTATGCATCGTGGACAGCGTGCCATGGCCTGGCACGAGACCGTTGCAGGTCTGGGATGGGGCTGGCTTGCTGTTGCACCCAGCGTGCCACGTCGTTCTCGTCGTCAAGGTCGGCGCGCATCGGCGATGCGCTGGCGGCCTGGGCGGCCGTCTTCGAACCTTGACCGCTGCGCTGCGCCGTGACCCGGAGGCTGCGGGCATTCCCGCCCGGCATTTCTTCTGGAGTTCACCATGAACGCTCTCATCACCGACGCGCAGCGCGTACTGCTGCTGGCAAACGGCCGCGAATCGCTGGAGAACCCGGACTTCGATCCGGCGCCCGTGGTCAAGCTGTTCACGCCGGATGCCGGCGCGACCTGGCTGCTGACCGAGATTGATCCCGACGACCACGACCACGCCTTTGGTCTTTGCGACCTGGGGCTGGGTGCTCCGGAAATAGGCTGGGTCAGCCTGGGTGAGCTGGCGACCGTGCGTGGCGGGCTGGGCCTGCCGATCGAGCGCGACCTGTCGTTCCGCGCCGAGAAGCGGTTGAGCGCCTATGCGCGCGATGCGCGGCTGGCCGGGCGCGTCGTCGTCTGACCCGGCCCTGGGGCGTCGCGGGACGCCCCTTCGCATCGCGCCCACGCGGCGCGATGCCTGCGCGCCTTCGGCTTGCTCTCCAGGGGAAAGCCCTGCGGGCTATCCCCGCCGCGCAGGCTTGGCGCCCCTGAACACAGCCGACCCGGCTGTGCCGGATCGGCCAGGCTGCATTCGCAGCAGATCCACGATGCCTTGCGTGGACTCGTCCTGATCTTGTGGTTTCTTCGGCTTTGAGGGCTGGGCGTCCCCGGTCCCTGGGAGATGGCCGGTCGCGCTCTCGTGCTTCGCATCGAGCCGCCTGCGGCGTCTCGCCCCCTTCGGGCTTCCATCGTTCCCTCGCTCCGCTCGGCTGACGCCTCCGGCCCGGCTTCCAGCTCTGGGCCTGCGCGCTTGCGCTTGCCGTGCGGTTCGGCACAGAGGGAGGGCCGTTGCCATGTCCAGCCGTCTTCCCTGACTCCATCACCTTGTCCGCGACTGTAGCCCGCGGCCGTGTGCCGTCAAGGCGCGCAGGGCCGTGTCCTCGGCTGCGCCTGCGGGCCGCACCAACCCTGCGCTTGCCTCCTTGACGGCGCCCGTCCGCGCGCTCCTGACCGTCGCGGGCGATGAACTCAGGAAAGACGGTGAGAACCGGGCCAGGAGGGCCAACCGGGTTCCTCGTGCCGACCGCACCGAACAGCCGAAAGGCTGGGCTCCGAATCTTGGAATCCGGTGTGCGGTGTGAACAGCAAACCTCTTTTTGTCAGGAGAAAGACCATGCAACTCGCATCCCGTTTCGCTTCCCGCTCCCCTGCGCTGCGCAGTGACACCCCGCTGTCTGATGACCAAATTCGTCGCGTGGCCCCGTCCATCTTCGCGGATGCCCCGCACGAAAGCCGTTCCGAGCGGTACGCCTACATCCCCACCGCTACAGTGCTGACCGAGCTTCGCAAGGAGGGGTTCCAGCCCTTCATGGTGACGCAGACCCGCGTGCGCGATGAAGGCCGCCGCGAGCACACCAAACACATGATTCGCCTGCGCCACGCCAGCCAGATCAACGGCGCGGAGGCTAACGAAATCGTGCTGCTGAACTCGCACGACGGCACCAGCAGCTATCAGATGCTGGCCGGAATGTTCCGCTTTGTTTGCAGCAATGGCCTTGTCTGCGGTGACACCGTGGCGGACGTGCGCGTACCCCACAAAGGCGACGTGGCCGGTTCCGTCATCGAAGGCGCTTACCAAGTGTTGAGCGGCTTCGAGCGGGTGAAAGAATCCCGCGCCCTGATGCGTGGCATCACCTTGGACGATGGCGAAGCTGAAGTGTTCGCCCGCGCTGCGCTGGCCCTCAAGTATGACGACCCCGACAAGCCCGCGCCCATCACCGAATCGCAAATCCTGATGCCGCGCCGGTTCGAGGACCGCCGCTCCGACCTGTGGAGCGTGTTCAACCGCGCACAGGAGAACTTGACCAAGGGCGGCCTGTCCGGCCGCAGCGCCAACGGACGCCGCCAGCAAACCCGCCCGGTGCAGGGCATTGATTCCGACGTGCGCCTGAACCGCGCCCTGT
>JAFEDY010000060.1:0-1830 GCA_018241405.1 Pseudomonadota bacterium
TTTTTGGCGGACGGCGTTGTGCCATTCGCCCCTGGGCACCCCAGGTGCCCAGGGCCGCGCAATGCCTGGCCGCGCACCTGCAGGACTGGTTCAAGAATGGGGGCGCAGCCCCGTAAGCACCAACCGCCTTGGCCCGGTGGCTCAGCCCTGCGCGGCCACGCAGTCCGCGTAGTAGCTCACATGGCCCATGTCGTCCTCTATCTCCACCAGGCCGTGGATGTCGGTCTCGAAGCCCGGGCAGAGCTTGGCGAACTCGCGTGCGAATTTGAGGTAATCGACGATCTTCTTGTTGAACACCTCGCCCGGGATCAGGAGCGGAATGCCGGGCGGGTAGGGCGTGATCAGGCTGGTGGTGATGCGGCCTTCCAGCGCGTCGATGGCCACGCGCTGGGTCTTGCGCTGGGCGATGTGGGCGTAGGCGTCGCTGGGCTTCATCGCGGGGGTGAGATCGCTCAAATACATCTCGGTCGTCAGGCGCGCGATGTCGTATTTGGCGTAGAGCTGGTGCACATGCTGGCACAAATCCCTGAGGCCCATCTTCTCGTAGCGCTTGTGCTGCTGGCAGAACTCGGGAAGGATGCGCCACATGGGCTGGTTCTTCTCGTAGTCGTCCTTGAACTGTTGCAGCGCGGCCAAGAGCGTGTTCCAGCGGCCCTTGGTGATGCCGATGGTGAACATGATGAAGAAGCTGTACAGGCCCGTCTTTTCCACCACCACGCCATGCTCGGCCAGGTACTTGGTGACGATGCTTGCTGGTATGCCCGTGGCGTCGAACTTGCCGTCCAGGTTCAGGCCCGGCGTCACTATGGTTGACTTGATCGGGTCCAGCATGTTGAAGCCGTCGGCCAGGTCGCCAAAGCCGTGCCACTTGGCCGCGCCGTTCTTCTTCTTGCCCTTGTTGCGGAAGACCCAATTCTCGGCCGTGCCCAGGCCCTCTTCGACCAGATCATGGGGGCCCCAGACCTTGAACCACCAGTCGTCCTTGCCGAACTCATCTTCCACCTGGCGCATGGCGCGGCGGAAGTCCAGGGCTTCGACCAGGCTTTCTTCGACCAGCGCCGTGCCGCCGGGCGGCTCCATCATGGCGGCGGCCACGTCGCAGCTGGCGATGATGCTGTACTGCGGGCTGGTACTGGTGTGCATCAGGTAAGCCTCGTTGAAGAGATGCCTGTCGAGCTTGGCGCTCTGGCTGTCCTGCACCAACACGTGGCTGGCCTGGCTGATACCGGCCAGCAGCTTGTGGATCGACTGGGTGGCGTAGACCACCGAATGCTGCGGCCGAGCGCGCTTCTTGCCCATGGCGTGGTAGGTGCCATAAAACGGGTGGAAGGCGGCGTGTGGTAGCCAGGCCTCGTCGAAGTGCAGGTTGTCCACGTAGCCATCGAGCATCTGCTTGATGGTCTCGGTGTTGTAGAGCACACCGTCGTAGGTCGATTGCGTCAGCGTCAGCACGCGCGGCTTGACGGTCTTGTCATCCACGCCCTTGAGCAGCGGGTTGGCACGGATCTTGGCCTGTATGGTGGCGGGCTCGAATTCGCTTTGCGGAATCGGGCCGATGATGCCGAAATGGTTGCGCGTGGGCTTGAGGAACACCGGCACCGCGCCCGTCATGATGATGCTGTGCAGGATGGACTTGTGGCAGTTGCGATCGACGACGACCACGTCGCCCGGCGCCACCGTGTGGTGCCAGACCATCTTGTTGGACGTGCTGGTGCCGTTGGTCACGAAGAAGCAGTGGTCGGCGTTGAAGATGCGCGCCGCATTGCGCTCGGACTCGCCGATGGCGCCGTTGTGGTCCAGCAGTTGGCCGAGTTCCTCCACGGCGTTGCA
>JAFEDY010000060.1:1858-3891 GCA_018241405.1 Pseudomonadota bacterium
CCGCCCGAGTGGCCGGGGCAGTGCCAGCTGTACGAGCCGTCCTCGGCGTAGTCCAGCAGCGCCTTGAAGAACGGCGGCTGCACCCCCTCCAGGTAGCTCTTGGCCTCGCGGATGATGTGCTTGGCGACGAACTCCGGCGTGTCCTCAAACATATGGATGAAGCCGTGCAGCTCGCGCAGGATGTCGTTGGGCAGGTGGCGCGCGGTTTTTGTTTCGCCATAGATGTAGATCGGCACGTCGGCGTTCTTGCGCCGCACCTCGCCGATGAAGCTGCGCAGGCTGTGGATGATGGGGTCCTGCCCGGCGCCCAGCGTGAACTCCTCGTCGTCTATGGAGAGGATGAAGGCACTGGCCCGGCTTTGCTGCTGGGCAAACTGAGACAGGTCGCCATAACTGGTCACGCCCAGCACTTCGAAACCCTCTTCTTCGATCGCCTGCGCCAGCGCGCGGATGCCCAGGCCCGAGGTGTTCTCGGAACGATAGTCCTCGTCGATGATGACGATGGGAAAACGAAATTTCATGCGCTGCCTCCGGCAACCGGGTCAAAAAAACAAAACAGGCGCGAAGTGTAAGGAAAATGCGTATCTACCCTATGAACGCGCTCGTATTTCGCCCAGAATCGCCTGGATTCAACGCAACAATCTGCAACACAAGCGAAGGAGCCTGCCTGTGACCCTGGAAGCATCCACCCTCTGGTGGCTTATGGCCGGCGTCGCCGTGGCCATCGAACTGCTGACCGGCACCTTCTATTTGCTGATGCTGGCCATTGGCCTGGCGGCCGGGGCCATTGCGGCCCATCTGGGCATGGGCACTACGGCGCAGATCCTGGTGAGTGCCGTGGTGGGAACGGGCACGGTGCTGGGCGCCTACCTCGCGCGCCGAAGCCGTCCCGGGGACCCCTCGGCGCGCGCCGAGCGCAGCGTCAACCTCGACGTGGGCGAGACCGTCTTCATCGACACCTGGCAGGCCGACGGCACGGCCATCGTGAAATACCGCGGTGCAAATTGGACCGCCATTCACCGCCCCGGCGTCACGCCGACCACCGGCGCGCACCGCGTGGCCGAGCTGGTGGGTAACCGCCTGCTGGTCGATCCCCTGTAACCTGAAACGTAGAAAGACAGCCGCCATGGAAGTCGCCATCGTCCTCTTCGTCATCGCCGTGATCTTCATCGTGCGTTCCGTCCAGATCGTGCCCCAGCAGCATGCCTGGGTGATGGAGCGCCTGGGCAAGTACGCGGGCACGCTCTCGCCGGGCCCCAAGTTCATCATTCCCTTCATCGACCGCATCGCCTACAAGCACAGCCTCAAGGAAATCCCGCTGGACGTGCCCAGCCAGGTCTGCATCACCAAGGACAACACCCAGCTGCAGGTGGACGGCATCCTGTACTTCCAGGTCACCGACCCGATGCGCGCCAGCTATGGCTCGTCCAACTACATCATGGCCGTGACCCAGTTGGCGCAGACCTCCCTGCGCTCCGTCATCGGCCGGCTGGAGCTGGACAAGACGTTTGAAGAGCGCGAGATGATCAACGCCAGGGTCGTCGAAGCCATCGACGAGGCGGCGCTGAACTGGGGGGTGAAGGTGCTGCGCTACGAGATCAAGGACCTGACGCCGCCGGCCGAGATCCTGCGTGCCATGCAAGCGCAGATCACGGCCGAGCGCGAGAAGCGCGCCGTGATCGCCACCTCCGAGGGCAAGCGCCAGGAGCAAATCAACCTGGCCGAAGGCGCGCGCCAGGCCTTCATCGCCAAGTCCGAGGGCGAGAAGCAGGCCGCCATCAACATCGCCCAGGGCGAGGCCGCCGCCGTCATCGCCGTGGCCGAGGCCACCGGCCAGGCCATAGAGCGCGTGGCCGCCGCCATCCGCCAGCCCAGCGGCGATCAGGCCGTGCAGCTCAAGGTGGCCGAGAAGGCCGTCGATGCCTACAGCAAGGTGGCGGCCGAGGCCAGCACCACGCTCATCGTGCCCAGCAACATGACCGAGGTCTCGGCCCTGGTGTCCTCGGCCATGAAGATGATCCAGACCGGCCAGC
>JAFEDY010000060.1:3965-4610 GCA_018241405.1 Pseudomonadota bacterium
AGGGCATCGCCACTTGAGACGATTGCTATGCACGCCGCCTCCACGCGTGGATAGTGTCCCCCTCGTGCAATGAACACAGTTTTGAAGGAGACAACCCATGGCACATGCATACAAGAAACTGGCAATGCTCGCCGGCACTACGCTGGCGCTGTGGTGCGCCGCCCTGCCCGCAGCGCAGGCCCAGGCGCCCTCGGCCACGCTCGACAAGATCAAGGCCTCCGGCAAGGTGGTGCTGGGTGTGCGCGAGGCCTCGCCCCCCATGGCCTATGCGCTGGGTGCCAATGAAAAATACGTGGGCTACCATGTGGAGCTGTGCGAGCGGGTGCTCAAGGAGATCGCGCCCACGGCCAAGCTGGAATACATGGCCATCACGGCGCAGAGCACCATGCCCCTGGTCAGCAACGGCACGGTGGACATCGGCTGCGGCCCCACCACCAACAACCTGGCGCGCCAGCAGCAGGTGGCCTTTGCCGTAACCACCTATGTGAGCGAGGTGCGCATGGCCGTGCGCAAGGACTCGGACCTCAAGTCCATCGGCCAGCTGGGCGGGCGCACGGTGGCGGCCTCCACGGGCACCACGGCCGTACAGCTGCTGCGCAAGCAGGAACGCGTGGTGGGCGCACCCATCAAGACGGTGCTGGGCAA
>JAFEDY010000060.1:4678-6636 GCA_018241405.1 Pseudomonadota bacterium
GATCCCAGTGCCTACCGCATCGTCGGCGAACCTCTAGGGGCCGAACCCATCGCCCTGCTGTTCCGCAAGGACGACCCCGGCTTCAAGGCCGCCGTCGATGGCGTGCTCTCGCGCCTGATGCAGTCGGGTGAGATGGAGAAGATCTACACCAAGTGGTTCGTGAGCCCGATACCGCCCAAAAACGTGAGCCTGAACCTGCCCCTGGGCAACACGCTGCGCGAGCTGTTTGCCCACCCCAACGACAAGCCGCTGGAAAGCTACCAGCAATAGAACCCGAATGCCTGACATGCCCCCCGCCCACACCCCGCGCACCGGCGGCCAGATCCTGGTGCAGCAACTGATCACCCACGGCGTCCAGCAGCTGTTCTGCGTGCCCGGCGAGAGCTACCTGGCCGTTCTCGACGCCCTGCACGACGCCGACATCGCCGTCACCGTCTGCCGCCAGGAGGGCGGTGCGGCGATGATGGCCGAGGCCCAGGGCAAGCTCACGGGCCGGCCTGGCATCTGCTTCGTGACGCGCGGGCCCGGCGCGACCAACGCCTCGGCCGGCGTGCACATCGCGCACCAGGACTCCACGCCCATGATCCTGTTCGTGGGCCAGGTGGCACGCGGCGCCAAGGGGCGCGAGGCGTTCCAGGAGCTGGACTACCGCGCCGTGTTCGGCACCATGGCCAAATGGGTGGTGGACATCGACGACCCGACGCGCCTGCCCGAGCTGCTATCACGCGCCTTCCACATCGCCACCTCGGGCCGCCCCGGCCCGGTCGTCGTGGCCCTGCCTGAGGACATGCTGACGTCAACCGCCACGGTAGCCGACGCACTGCCCTACCAGGTGGCAGAGACCCACCCCGGCGCTAGCGCGCTGGACGACTTGCAGCAGCGCTTGCAGGTGGCCGAGCGGCCCGTCGTCATCCTGGGCGGCAGCCGCTGGTCGGAGCCGGCCGTGCAGGACGTGACCGCGTTTGCCGAGGCCTGGCAACTGCCCGTGTACTGCTCGTTCCGCCGCCAAATGCTGTTTTCGGCCAGCCACGCCAGCTACGCGGGCGACCTCGGCCTGGGCGTCAACCCCAAGCTGCTTGCGCGCATCCGTGCCAGCGACCTGGTGCTGGTGCTGGGCGGGCGCCTGTCGGAAGTTCCCTCGCAGGGCTACGAGCTGTTTGCCATACCCAACCCCGCGCAGCCCATGGTGCACGCGCATGCCGACGCCGACGAGCTCGGCAGCCTGTACCGCCCCGCCCAGACCATCCACGCCACGCCCCAGGCCATGGCCGCGGCGCTGGCCGGCCTGCGCCCCGCATCCGCCCCACGCTGGGCCGAGCACACGCGGGCCGCGCGCGCCGAATACCTGGCCTGGAGCGACCCGGCGCCCATCCGCATCCCCGGCAATTTGCAGATGGGCGAGGTCATGCAGCACCTCAAAAGCGTGCTGCCGGCCGACACCATCTTCTGCAACGGCGCGGGCAACTTCGCCACCTGGGTGCACCGCTTCTGGCCCTTCACCCACTACGCCAGCCAACTCGCGCCCACCAGCGGCTCCATGGGCTACGGCCTGCCGGCCGGCGTGGGTGCCAAGCGCCTGTGGCCGCAGCGCGAGGTCGTGGTCTTCGCCGGCGACGGCGACTTCCTCATGCACGGCCAGGAATTCGCCACCGCCGTGCAATACGGCCTGCCCCTCATCGTGGTGCTGCTGGACAACGCCATGTACGGCACCATCCGCATGCACCAGGAGCGCGAATACCCCGGCCGCATCAACGCCACCATGCTCAAGAACCCCGACTTCAAGGCCTACGCCCAGGCCTTCGGCGGCCATGGCGAGCGCGTGGAACGCACCGAAGACTTTGCCCCCGCCCTGGCCCGCGCCCGCGCCAGCGGCCTGCCCAGCGTGCTGCACTGCCTGATCGACCCGCAGGCCATCACGCCCACGGGAACGCTGGACGGCATTCGCGCCGCGGCTCTTG
>JAFEDY010000061.1 GCA_018241405.1 Pseudomonadota bacterium
GCCATCGCCACCACCACCGCAGGCGGCGTGCACGCAGCGCAGGGTCATCGCAAAGGCAGGCAGGCGAAAAGGCGAACTGCAGGTGGGCATGCGGCATCTCCAAACAGCGTGGAACTGCCCTCATTCTGCATAATTGGGTAGTAAACAAATGTTTCAATAGAAACAATAATGCATATCCCCGGTCTGTGTGCTTGTGGGTGAGGCCCTTCAACAGCCAGGCAAGGCCCTGCCCTTGTTGGCGGCGTCCACCGCAGCCAGCATCTGTTCCCAATAGCTGGGCAACGTCGCCCAGGGGTTGCCGGTGTCGGTGGCGTAGTCATAGTGCCGGTCCGTGGCGTAGACCAGGCCGGTGTTGCGCAGCGGCGTATTCGCCGAGCGCAGCACCTGCTGCATGGCGCCGCAGCTCGTCGCGTCATGCACCAGTGCTGCCTGCGCGCCGTTGGCGCGGTTGTAGACCCAGGTGTTTGCCGGCTGCGGGGTAGTGCCGGCGTAGGCCGTGGCCTGGCCTTCAAAGCTCACCAGGGCGTCGGCCACGCCAGCGGAATCGGCGACCGGGTAGGTGCCGGGGTTGCCCACCACGCGCAAACGGGAGTCCAGACCCTTGATGTACTGGTAGATCTCGCGGTAGAAGGCCAGCTGCTTGCCGGTGGCGTCCATCTCGTCGAGAAAGATGCCATCGATCTGCGCGCCATAGGTCTTGCGGTAGTTGTCGATATTGCGTTGCACGTCGGCGACCGAGCGCGCACCGTTGCCGTAGCGGGTGTAGACATAGGCCAGCACCTTGCCGCCGCCTTGCCTGAAGGCCGTGATGGCCGCGGTGACCAGCGGATCCTCCTTGGTGAAAATACCGTTGTTCGGGTTCAGTATGGCCGTGATGGGCGCCGCGGGATAAGCCTGCGCGCCGCTGGCCAGCTTGTCCCAGTCCGAACCCGGCCCCGGGCTGAAGTAGGCCGGCACCAGCAGCTCCAGCGGCTGGGGTTGCGGGCGGATGTAGAGCGTGCGCGTGGCGCTGGCATTGCCCAGCGCGGAGGAAGTGAGGGCCTGCAGCTGCAGCGCGCCCGCCTGGCTGGCGCTCAGGCTGGACTGGGCCAGCCCGCCACTGGTCAGCGCCTGCACCGGGGCAAAGCTGGCGCTGGCCGTGCCGCTCAGCGTGATGGCCGTGCCGTTGGGTGCGGCGACGCCGGCCACCGAAACGCTCAGCTGCAGCGGCACGGGCGTGTTGACGGTGTGCACGTTGTCGCTCGCGCCGGGGGCCGTGAAGACGACCTCGGCCTTGGACGCCGCGGGCGCCGAGGCTGCGTCGCCGCCCTGGCCGGTTCCACCGCCGCCGCAACCGCTTAGCAGCGCCGCCAGCGAAAATAGGGAGACGGCAAGAGGAGAGACGGGGGGATTGCGGAGGGGCATGGGGCTAGGCGTTTGTTAAGAGATGGCAGCTGCGATTTTCTTCATCGCGCTGCTGCCCAAAGCGTGCTATTGCAGCATGAAAGTCTGGTATTCCAGCCGATGCAGGCGCTTGGATAGCAGCAGCAGGCCCGCGGCCAGGGTCAGCAAGGTGGCCAGGGCGAAGCCATAGCCATACAGCGCCGCGCCAAACGCCAGCGAGAGGACGGTGAGCACCACGTTGAGCAGCACGAACATGGCGCACAGGAGCAGCACGGTGCGCCGCTGGTCCAGGTAGAAGAACACGTTGAGCACGGCCATCAGGCCCACCTGCAGGCCGGCGCCGACCACCTGCACATGCAAGAGCGGCAGGTACAGGCGCGAAATGCCCAGCCCATCGAGCAGCCAGGGGCCGGCCACGAAGGTCACGAGCACGGCCAGCGTCTGGATCTTGGCGATCTCGCCCAGGCCCTGCTGTATGGCGTAGACCATTTCGTCGCGCATGGTCTCGATGTATTCGAGCGAACCGCCGCCGCGCACGGCGTCGTAGAACTTGTCGTAGTACTCGACGAAGTCGGTCTCTATGCGTACCAGGAACACCGCCATGCCCGGGATGATGGACAGGTAGGACAGGAACACCGGCAGGTCGTAGATCAGCGAGGCGCGCAGGTGGCCGATGATGGGCTGCGAGGTGGGCGGAAAGAACCAGAACAGGAACTTGTCCGCCCAGATGCCCAGGTTGTAGAGAAAGCCCACCGCCACCAGCGACGGGTACAGCTTGTCGGGTTGCAGGAAGTCGAAGGCGATGAGCCGCCGCGCGGGATGGAACTCCTTCACCACCAGCAGCCACATGCCCGCCAGCAGCACGAAGTGGCCCAGCACGAAGCCGGCCAGCAGCCCCTCCAGTCCCCAGGGGCGCATGAGCAGGGCGCCGACCACGATCAGCCCGTAGCCCATGCCGAACAGGCCGACGATGGCCTGGTAGCGTTTCATGCCCGACAGCAGCACCGTGAGCACCCACACGCCGCTCATCAGCATGAAGCCCGCCAGCATCAGCAGCCGGTAGGCCAGGCCCAGGCCCGGCAGCACGACGAACAGCGCCAGCGTGGCCAGCGCCGCAGCGCCGAGCAGCACGATCACCATCAGGCCGTGCAGATTGGGCATGACCAGGTGCTTTTGCTTCTCGAACAGGCGGTCCGAGATGAAGCGCGTGAACGCCAGTTGCACCAGCCCGGTATAGATCAGGCTGCTGGCCACCAGGTAGGTGACCGAGGTCTGGAACTGCGTTACCAGCGATGCCGGCACCACCACGCTGGCACTGAAGATACCGATGAGCAGGATGCCCACGATGGACAGCACCCAAGGCCCCGAGCCGATCACGCCCGCGTAGGCGTAGGCCTGCACCAGGCTCAGCAGGGTGTTCTTGCGCAGCATGTGGCGCAGTTCGAATCCTATGCCGGCCATCAGGCTGCTCCCGGTGCGCTGGCCAATGCGCGTTCGTAGACCTGGCGGTAGCGGTCAAACATCAGGCGGTCGGTGTAGTAGCGCTCCACGCGGGCGATGGCGGCACGGCTGGCGGCCTGCCAGCGCTGCGTGTCGCCCAGCAATTCAAGCGCGGCATCGGCCAGCAGCTGGGGCTCGGCAATCGGTACCACCAGGCCCGAGGGGCCGAGCGCGCGGTCTTCCTCGTCCAGCCCGTCGATGAGCTGGCGGCACGAGCCCACGTCGGTGGACACGGCGGGCACTCCGGCCGCATAGCCTTCGAGCAGCACCAGGGGCAGGGCCTCGCTGATCGAGGACAGCACCACCAGGCCGATTTGGGGCATCAGGTCCTCCACGCGCTGCATGCCGAGGAAGCGCACATGCTCCTGCAGCCCCAGGCTGCGCACCAGGTTGCGGCATTCCTCGGCATAGGCCGGGTCTTCCTCGGCGGGGCCGGCGATCCAGCCCTCGGCATCCGGGCGCTGGTTGACCACGCGGCGCATGGCGCGGATGAAGGTCTTGATGTCCTTGATGGGCACCACGCGGCCGATCAGGCACAGCACCGGCGGCGGCACGGGCGGGCGCTCTGCGCGCAGCGGGGCAAAGCGTTCCAGCTTGATGCCGTTGGGGATGTTGGCGGTGCGCTCGGGCGCGGCGCCGTCCTGCACCTGGCGCAGGCGGTTGGCCTCGTACAGCGCCAGGATGGGGTCGGCATGCGCGTAGCAGTAGCGCCCCAGCCATTCGAAGAAGTGGATCCACATCTGGCGGAAGTACGACAGCTCCGTCGGGTCGCGCTGGAAGAGGTTGCGGTTGTCGCGGATCCACTCGCTCTTGAACAGGTCGATCTTGCGCTCCTTGGTGTAGATGCCGTGCTCCGACAGGATCAGCGGCACCCCGCGCGTCTGCGCCAACAGGCCGCCCAGAAAGCCCGCGTAGCCGGTGGAGGCGCAGTGCACGGCGTGTACTGGAATCAGCTCTTGCGCTACGCGCGCCAGCAGCCACAGCGGCTGCAGCATGAGACGCACGGTCCAGAAGAAATCGACGAACGAGGGGTCGGCGCAATGCCGGCGGTAGATGCCGCAGATGAGATCCCAGGCGCGCTTGCTGTAGAGAAAGTCACCGAGCTGCACGGCGCCGCCGGGCGTCATCTGCTGCACCACTTCCTCAAAGGCCGCCATGGCCTCGCGGCTGGCCGCGCCGTGCTCCAAGGTCTGCAGCAGGCGTTCAACCAGGGCCTGGCCCTGGGCGTCGCCGCGGCGCGGCGCCGGCTGCGGGTGCCAGGGGGCCTGCTCGTGCAGGTAATGCTCCTCGAAATGCACCACGTTGGCGGGCAGCTCGTACTTGAAGCCGCTGTAGTCCTCGCGCCGGCTGCCCAGGAAGACGATGGCATAGCGGTACTCGGGGTAGGCGCGGATGATCTGGTTGATCCAGCTCGACACCCCACCGCTCACATAGGGGAAGGTGCCCTCCAGCATCAGCGCAATGTCGGCCGACCGAGCCTTGGGGTGGTTCATGCCTGATTCCAGTAGTCGATCACGGGACGCAGCCGCGGCAGCGCCCCCCATTGCGTGAGCTCGCGCATCAATGCCTGCGCCTGCGCATGGTCGCGCCGCTCGAAGGCCAGCTGCGCCAGGTAGGGCAGCACCCGGGTGGCGGGCAGGCCCAGGCCACGGGCCCGCGTGTAGGCCTGCTCCGCCTCTGGCGCACGCCCCAGCGCGTGCAGCAGGTGCCCGCGGCGCAGGTGCATGGCGGCGTTGCCCTCCTGCCGCCCCAGCACCTGCAGGCAGTAGCGCAGCGATTCGTCGATGGCATGCGTGCGCAGGTCGCCCTGGACCAGCGATTGGTATACCAGCTCCCAATACAGGTCGGACAGGCGATGGGCGCTGTGCAGCTGTTGCTGGCTGCCCGCGGGCGCAGCCTGCAGGATGTCGAGTTCGCCGTCGATGGCGCGGTTGATGCGCTTCTCCAGGTTGTCGAGCATGCCGTAGGCCAGGAGGCGCAGGTCTTCGCTGGCGTCGCTGAGCACGCTGCGCAACAGCGGCGAGGCCGTGCGCCCCGAGGAATACTGCAGCGCGGCCATGGCCCGCATGCGCGCCTGCACCGGCACCTGGACATTGGCCAGGAAGGATTGCAGGCCGGCATGGCGGAACTGGCTTTGCCGGCGTTGGTGCTGGTCGAATTCGGGCAGCTGTACCGCGTCGAACGCCTCTGGCAGCGGTGCACGGCGGTACAGGCGCAGCACGACAAAGGCCGCGATCACCCCCAGAAAGCCGGCCACGGGCACGGCGTAGCTGCAGGCCGCCATGAGCAGCAGCGTGGCCCAGCGCGGCTTGGAAAGGCGCTGTGGCAGCAGCGGCAGCAGCGACAGCGACAGCAGCAGGCTGGCCGCGGCGTGCAGCAGCAGGTAGCTGGCCAGGGCCGCGTCGGAGCGTCCGGTCAGCAGCCAGGCGCCGCTCCAGGCGCTGATCTCCAGCCCCAATGCCGACAGACCGAGCTTGAGGTTAAGCATGGGTGATGGCCTGCAGCCGCTCTACGGTGCGCACAGGCTGCCCGCTGTCGAGCGGCACGACGTGCGGGAAGATGCCGGCCTGGGCCAGCGACTGCTGGCCGCGCTGCCGCATCCAGTCTTCGATGCGGCGGATATAGCCTTCGGCCGTGGCGGCATTGCCCAGCGGCATGAGCACGGCCAGCACCTGGCGCTCGGGCGCCGTTATCCGCCAGATTTCGTCGAGCTCGCGCCTGAGGCGCTCGACTTGCACGGGCAGGTCCTGCGCCAGCGCGCGCTGTTGGAACTCCAGGGCCACGATGATGCTGGGCACCTGGGTGCTCCTGTGCATGTGCGCCAGGCGCTGCAGCTCGAAGGCAAACGGCGGCGGACAGTCCGGGAACTGCCGCACGATGGGCTGGGCCAGCGCGTTGCGCGACAGGCCATCGGTGTAGTAGCCCAGCAGCAGCAGCAGGGTCTGCAGGGTTTCCTCGTGCAGGGCGAAGAAGGGCATGTCCTGCACCAGCAGCAGGCCGTAGATGTCGCCGGATTGGTCCAGGAGCGGTGCGGCGACCAGGTAGCGCGTGGCCTGCTGCGCCGTCGCGGCCTGTCTCACATGGCACAGCTTGCCGGTTTGCATGGCCTGGCGCACCAGGGGGTCGTCGGCGTGCAGCCCGTCGTAGGCACCCAGACTGGCGCCGGGCTGCGCGGCGATTTGCCCATCCGACACGGCATGCAGGGCCGCACACTCGAGCTGGCAGTACTGGGACAGCAGCCGCAGCAGCGCCTGCGGGGGGAGGGCGTCGCCGTTGCCCTCCTGCCCGGCGTGGTGTAGCGCGACGAGCGCGTCGCGCATGGACATGGGGCGGGCGATGAGCTCCTGCTCCAGCCGGTCGTGCGACAGGCGCAGCAGGTAATGCTGGCGCACCAGATGCTCCAGGCGCTGGTCCAGGTACAGCTGCAGGGTCTCGGCGCGGCGCGCACGCGCCTGCCAGAGGCTGGAGAACTCGCCCACCAGCATCACCAGGATCAAGCCGCCGAGGAAATACAGCTGCGGAAAGGCATCCCAGTGCCCCAGGTTGAGCCCCAGCCAGCAGGCCAGGAGCACGCAGGCGCCGCCCAGGCCCGCCATGGGGCCGTAGCGCAGCGCCAGCACCACCGGTGCCAGCCAGGGCCAGGGGAACGCGGCCTGCGTCTGCAGCGGGTCCTGCGGCGCCCATGCCAGTCCCAGGGCCAGGGCCAGCAGCGGCAGCAGCAGGGTCTCGCCCACGGTGACGACGGGATGGGTGGCTGCCGTGGCCAGCCTGCCCAGCAAATGCCTGGGCAGGCCCATGCCTTGGCGCGCCTGGGCGCTGACGTCTTGGCCAGCCATCTGCCGGCGCAGGCCGGAGCTGTCGGAGGAGCTGGGCATGTGCGCTTCAGCGGCTGCCGGCCAGGCCCGACTGCAATAGTTTGCGGATCAGCTTTTGCGCCACCGCCGACAGCGCCTCGCGGCTCCAGCCGCTTTGGCCGCCCGATCCGCTCCACAGCGTATCGCCCGTGGCCACATCCAGGATCTGCAGGGTGACGCCGGCGGCGGGCTCACCGTCCACGCCCACCTTGTAGCGCCATTCCTCCACGCTGCCGGTGAGGGCGTAGCGCAGTTTTTGCTCGCGCGCCCAGGTCAGCGCGTCCTCTGCGCGCTGGGCGTCAGCGGCGTTGAACAGGCCCTCCTGCTGCGAGGAGACGGGCGCGCGGCGCACCTGGCCCACGTCCTGCGCGGCGAGCAGCGACTGGGCGATGGCCTCGGCGCGCTGTCCCGCCAGCGGGGTTTCGGTGTGGTTGGCAAAGGGCAGTACGACCCAGCCGGCCTGGCGTTCCAGCTGAGGTGCCCGGCCCTGGTCCAGCGTGGAGCAGGCGCCGAGCAGCGCGATGGCGCCCGTGGCCAGCAACAGTCGCAGCCGGCGTGCATGAGAGGGGGGGCTGTGCAGCATGAAGGGTTCTCCTCGGTGGTATCAGGTATTAAAAGTACAGCCGGTACGTCAGTTCCAGCAGGCGCGTCAGGCCCAGGGACTGCACGCCCGACTTGCTCAGGCCAAAGCTCAGGCGCAAATGGTCCGGGCCCAGCACATTGCCGGCCATGCCCAGGCGCAGGTCGTAGCCCGCGCCGAGCAGGCTGTGGCGCGTGAGGCTCAGGCTGGCAAAGGGGCGCAGTGCGCGCGTGTAGTCCTGCTCGAAGCGCATGTTGGTGGACAGGCGCATGCCGTAGAACTGGAAACTGTCAGGCAGGAAGTAGTCCGTCCCCAGGCTGTTGGTGCCCGCGGGAGCCAGGCGCTGCATGAAGTCCAGCCCTTGCTGGCCCAGGAAGAAGGGGTGGCGGCGCTCGAAACGGTGCGTGGACCAGAAGGCGCCCCATTCCCAGGTGGGCGCGTCCTGGCGAAAGGCATGCGTGTATTCGAGCCCCGTGTGGCTGCCGCGGCCCACCTCGGCGCCCGTCTGCAGGCGGTATTGCTCGCTCCACTGCGACAGCAGCAGGCTGTCCTGGCGGGTGGCCTGGTAGCGCAGCTGGGCGGCCACGCGCGTCTTCATGCCGCCTATGCGCAGCGCCAGGCTTTCCTCGCTGGGCAGGTGCCAGCCCAGCTCGCCGCGCAGCGACAGGCGGTTGTCCAGGCGCTGCTCGTGCTCCAGGGCGATGGGCATGGTGTTGGCGTAGCCGCGGCGGCTGGCGACGCGCAGCTTCGTCTCGCCGTCGTTGTGGCGCCAGCGCAGCAGCGCGCCGGCGATGTCTTCGTCGGGGGCGCTCTGCAGCTGATCGGGCGCCGTGACGTGGCGGCGGATGCGGCTCACGTCCAGCTCCAGCGACAGGTGCGGGCTGATGGCCAGGTGCAGCTGGGCCTGGGCCTGGTCCTCCTCGATGGCGCCCAGGTCGCGGTGGCGCAGCAGCATGCCGCCCTGGTCGCTGAAGGCCAGCAGGTTGTCGGTGAGCTGCAGGTGCAGCGGGTTGTCGTCAATCTGGCTGTCCTGCGTCTCGAAGGCGGCGCTCTGCGCCAGGCGGATGTCGCCCACGGCGGCCGCGGCGTTGATGCGGTCGTAGCGCGGCAGGCGCTCGTCGAAGTCCTGCAGCAGCTGGCCGGCGGCGGCCCTGTCGTCCTCGGCCAGGGCCACGGTGATCTCGGCCCACAGCGGGCGGTTGCTGCGCAGGCTGCGGCTGCGCGCGTACTGGTGCCACAGGAAGCCGCGTTCGGCCTGGTATTCGCCGGCATCCTGCAGCCAGCCTATGGCCGTCTCGGCGGCGGCGTTGGAATAGTGGCCCTGGGCGTCCTGGTCCAGGCGCAGCAGCTCGCGCAGCACCTCCTGCGCCGGGTCGCCGGGCCGTTGCAGCAGGATGAGGCGCGCGCGGGCGATGCGCTGCGTGGCGTCCAGCCCCTCCTCGGTGAGCCAGCGCTGGCGCGCCTGTGCGGGCGTCAGGCGTTGGCCATTTCGCCCCTGGCGCGCGTCCTGCCATTGCTGCGACAGCAGGTGGCGGCGCAGGCGCCAGGCGCGGTCGGCCTCCTGGTTCTGCTCCAGCGCGTCGGCATAGTTCATGAGCCACAGGAAATCGTCCTTGTGCTCGGCCATATGGAGGCTGAGGTAGCGGTTCAAGGCCACCTGGGGCAGGGACAGCGCCTGGTAGGCGGCGGCCAGCACCTCGTGCAGGTCTTCGCTGGCGCTCCACGCCGGTTCATGCGCGGCCAGCAGTTGGCGGATGGCGCTGGCATCGTTGCCGTCTATGAGCAGCCACAGCAGCGCCTGGCGCGTGTCCGACGACGCCGGGTCCAGGGCCAGGGCTTCCTCGTAGTACTGGCGTGCCAGTGCCAGGCGCCCGGCGTTGTGGTGGTAGCCGCCCACCAGGCGCAGGAACTGCACCGAGCGGCGCAGCGTGGCCAGCGCATGGTGTGGTGCCGTGGGCGAAGGGTCGAGCCGCTCCAGCGCACGCGCGAAATCGCCCCATTGGTTGCGGCTGGTGTACAGGCTCAGCGCCTGGATCAGGTGGCGCGGCTCGTCGTGCTGCTGCCAGGCCAGCAGCGCCACCTGGGCGGCCTCCAGGGGCTGGTCCTGCTGCAGCAGCTGGATGAGCGCATCGTAGTCCGCGACGCTGGCATGCCGCCCGTCCACCAGCTTGCGGTAGGCGGCAATGGCGAGCGGGAGGCGTTCACGGTTCCTGGCCAGTTCGCCCGTGAAGCGCCACAGCTCGGCGGCCGCATCGGACGATGCCGGGGGGCGGTCCTGCACGGCCTGCAACCACTGCAGGCCCAGCTCCGGCTGGCGGTGCTGCAGGGCCAGCACGGCGGCATGCATGGCGCGCTCGGCGGTGATCTGCGCCGGGTCGGCCAGCAGCCGGCGCCAGGTCTGCAGGGCCAGGTCGGGCTGGCCGGCGCGTTCGGCCAGCTGTGCCAGCAGTTCCAGGGCGGCGGGGTCCTGCGCATGTTGGCGCAGGTAGTCTATGGCGGGCTGGGGCTCGCCCAGGCGTTCCTGCGCTTCGACCAGGGCGCGCATCAGGCGCAGGTCGCCGGGGCGGCTGCGCAGCTGGTGGCGCAGCGCCTGCAGCAGCGCGGCGTCGTCGAACTGGCCCGGCGCGAGCCGCAGCACGGCCTGCCAGGCAGCCTCCTGGTTGGTCTGGCGTGCCAGAAGGAGCCAGTTCTCCAGCGCCATGGCGGGGCGCTGCGTCCATTCCGACACCTGCGCCAGACGCTCGCGCCAGCGCATGTCGGCGGGGCTTTGGCGCACGGCGGCATGGGCGATGGCCCAGGCGTCTTCGAGCTTGCGGTTTTCCAGGAATACCTCATAGCCCAGGGTGTAGGTCTTGTCGTCGAACGGCAGGGCGGGCGGGTGCTCGGCGGCCGCCTTGTCCGCTACCTGCAGCGCCAGGCCTGCGGCCGGTCGCACGAGCAGGCCGGCACCATCGTCAAACGCGGGCGCCGACTGTGCCGCTGGCGGCTGCGGGCGCCAGGCGACAGGCTGCATTGCAAGGCCGGGCGCGGTGCCGGCCCACTGGATGAGCTGCTGCTCCAGCGCCATGCGCAGCAGGCGGCGCACATAGTGCTCGGCCACGTCGGGGCGGCCTGCGGCGCGCGCCAGCTGCGTGAGCATGAACAGGGTCTGCGGGTCGTCGGCCAGGGGGCCGAGTTCGCGTTCGGCCAGCGCCAGCGCGGCCGCGGTCTGGTTGCCCGAGCGCAGCGCGGCCACCGCCGCGTCGTAGTAGGCCTTGGCCTGGGCCGGGTCGGGCGTGCTTCCGCGTGCAGACAAATAGAGGTGCGCGCAGCCCTCGTAGTCGCCGCGGGCCAGGGCCTCCTTGGCGGCGCGTTCGTAGAACAGGGCGGCCTCGCGGGGGTCCTGCGGCGCCTCCTGGCGGTTGAGCGACAGGGCAATTTCCGGCTCATCAAACTGGCTGGCCAGGGCGGCGAGCCGCTTTTGCCGTTCCAGAGGCCAGCTGTCCTGCGCCAGCAGGCGAATCTGTTGCCGCAGGGCGTGCACCAGTGCCACCCGCCGGTCGGGTTCTCGGTCGGGCACATGCAGGTACTCGTAGTGGAGCAGCTCCCATTGTGTCCACAGCACCTCCTTGCGCAACACCGGGTCGTCGGATTCCAGCGCCGGCTGCAGTGTGGCGCGGGCGCTGGCGGTGTCGCCATGGGCGATCTGCCGCTGCGCCAGCATCAGGCGCAGGTGCGGGTTGCCGGGGTCGCTGCGCAGCAGGTTGTTCAGGTAGGCGGTGGCCAGCTCGCTCTCGCCGCTGGTGGCCAGGCGCTGCTCCAGGTCGCCGCGCGGGTACAGCAGCCACAAGGCGCCGCCCACCATGGCGGTGAGCAGCGCGATCAGCCAGGTGGGCGCGAGGATGGGCCGGTCAACGCTCTGGGCAGAGGACCTGGATCTGAGCGGCGGCATCGGGCAGCTTGAACTGTTGCACGGCGGTGCGGGCCTGCGCGGCGGGGCGCAGGGCGTTGAGGGGGCGCTGGTTGGCGCGCACCTGGCAGGCCTGGGTGTTGGCCAGGGCAAACTCCAGCGGCACATGGCCCCGGAGCGTGAATTGCACACGCCGGCCATCGGCGTCGGCCTGCCAATCCATGAGGCGGGCATTGGCGTCGTGCAGATAGGGGGTACCGGCCGCGCGGCCGTCCGTCAGCAGCAGGGCGGAAGGGCCACTCAGGTGCACGTACTGGCCTTCACCGCCCTGGCGCCAGCCCGCCACGCCCTGGCTGGCGGCGGGCTGGGGCAGCCCCAGGGCGGCGGGCAGGCGCACGGTGCGCAGGGCGCCGTTGCTACTGCGCAGGCGCCAGAGCGCGCCGTCGCGGGCCATCGCGTAGTCATAGAAATCCTGCACCTTGGCGATGAACTCGGAGACCTGCACCGGGTGCAGGGGCTGGGCCAGGGCCCAGTCGTAGACCTTCTTCAAGGCCTTGAGCGAGGCCGGCTTGCTGGCCGAGTAGGTGTGGTAGTAAATGCCCACCGGCTTGAAGCGCCGCGGGCTGTCCGTCATCTCGAAGGTCTCTATGGCGCGTTCGAATCCGTAGTACGGCCCGGTCCACAGGTTGGTGTAGATGTTCTCATTGGTGATGGGCGCGTAGACCTGCAGGAAGCCGCCCTTGCGTATGCCCAGGGCCCCCACGGCCGTGAGCGAGGGGTTGGTGCGGCTGATGGAGGTGTCGCCGCCGTTGATGTTCAGCAAGCCGGTGCGGTAGCTGATCGCCAGCGCCTCTGCACTGGGGGCGGTGTCGCCCGACCACTGGAACACCTTGACGGGTTTGCCCTTGGGGGCCAGGCGCTCGTTGATGTAGCGCGTGGAGCCCGCGATTTCGCGCTCCAGGTTCATGGTGTAGCCGGGAATGGCCAGCGAGCGGGCGGCCTCGGTGTTGTCCGTGAAGATGCCGTGCTGCACGCGGGTGTCCCACTGGAAGGGGTGGGAATAGCTGTGGTTGCCGACCTCGATGTGGGGCAGGCGGAACATCTTGCGCGCCACTTCCTCCATGCGCGGACTCAGGTCGGGGTGCAGGCCGCCGGGGGCCACCTCGGCCTCGATGACGGACATGGTCTGCGGGATGCGGTATTTCTCGAAGACCTCGGTGAGCAGCACCTGCGCCGCCAGCGGGCTGCCCGGGAACTCGGCCAATGAGGGAAAGCCGTCGCCATCCACATGGGCCAGCAGCAGGCGCCGGCCGTTCTCGGTCGTCGTGTCGGGCACAGGGATGGCGGGCAGGCGCAGCGCCTGCTGCAGGAAGGCGAAGGGATCGACCAGCCAGCGTGCCTCCTCGGTGCCGGGGATCTCGAACAGCACGTTCGGGTCGAGGATGAAGCCGCCCCAGGGGGTGATGGCGCCGCCCGCGAAGCTGCGACCGCGCTCATCGCGAAATTCGACCAGGCTCTGAGACTGGCGCACCATGCCGGGCGTGAGCTGCACCAGATCGGTCTGCCGCGAGGGCAGGGGCAGCGGATTCTCGAACCCCATCATGGGGGCGGCCTGTACCTGGCTCAGCCTGCCCTGGGGTTCGGCCCTGTCGGGCACCAAGCCCAGGCTGCGCGCGAGGGCACGGTCAGGCGCCAGGCCCCAGTCGCCTACCACGGCCAGCGGCATGCCTTCGCCCATGCGTGCCTGCAGCCATTGGCTCAGTGCGGTGCGCTGGGCCGCCGGTATGTAGCCGGAGAACCAGCTCACCACGCCGGCATAGCGGTCGCCGGCCACCAGTTTCGGCAGTTCGCCGCGCACGTCCACGTAGTCGGCCACATAGCCCATGTGGTTGAGCGGCATCTGCAGGAAGCGGTGGGCGTTGGCGTAGTTGAGCGCGGGCGCCTCGCCCCCGTTGTAGAGCACCAGCACGCGGCGCGCCACGGCCTCGATGCTGCCTATGCCTATCGTCGCCAACTGCGCGTCCGTGACCCAGGGGATGAAGCCGTCCTGCTGGATTTTTTGCGCGGTGGCGCGCGTGAGTGCGCGGTCGTGCGGGGCGACATAGTCGATCACCAGCGCCGGCAGGCCGTCGCGCTGTTGTACGGTGCGCAGTTGTTCCATGAGCCATTGCCGGTCCTGGGCGGGCACTTCCTCGTAGCGCCGGGTCTTGGCGTTCCAGCGCTGGTAGAGCGATTCGGCGGCCACCATCTCGACCTTGCCTTGCAGCCGGGGCAGGAGGTCGAAGCCGCGGTTGAGGATGAGCCGGATGCCCGGAAAGCGCTGGTGCAGGGTCTCGATCACGCGTACCAGGCCCTGCTGCTGGGCCTGCTCGTCGAACTGGCCCGCCAGGCGGTAGGAGTCCAGCGTGTCGAGAAAGAAGCCCCGAAAGCCTCGCTCCCACAGGGGGGCAACGACACGGTTGGCGAAAAAGTCGGGCCATGCCGCGACGCTCTGGTCTATGACCTCGGACTGCCAGTCCTGGTTGCGCGCCAGCTTCCAGTCCGCCGGAATGTCCGGGTGATAGGCGCGCGAGGGTTGCACCTCGGTCACCGAGACATAGGCGTACACCTGGGTGGTGGGCGCAAGCGCGTCGGCCTGGTGCGTCTTGTGGTCCGGGTCCACCACCACCAGATCAAAGGCACGGAACTCGCTCAGGGGGATATCGTGGCCGTAGTACAGCGCCGCCGCGGGCGTGCCTGCCCGTGCGCTGAAGGCCAGCAGCAGGCAGGCCAGCGCCCATGCCAGGCGCGAACACAGGTGCGAGCACGGGTGCGAGAAAAAGGGGGGAACCATGGAATCGAGGAGGGCTGCGGCAGGGCCTTCCTGGGCCTGCATAGTCATTTTATGAGGCGCGAATCGTATCAAGTGATTTCTTAACGGGTTGTGCCGTGACGTTTGTTAACGCTGCATTTGCCACAATCGTGGCCAGACTAGGTGGTCATAGGAGAGATTTGTGATTCTGGTAACCGGAGGCGCGGGCTATATCGGCTCGCACATGTGCGTGGCGCTGGCACAGGCGAATGAGCCGTTCCTGGTGCTGGACAACTTCAGCAATAGCCGCCCCTCGGTGCTGGAGCGCATAGGGCGTATCACGGGCCGTGAGCCCGAGCATGTGCGTGGCGACGTGCGCGACACGGCTCTGCTGCAACAGTTGTTTGCGCGCTACAAATTCACAGCCGTGATCCACTTTGCGGCGCTCAAGGCCGTGGGCGAGTCGGTGCGCGACCCGCTGGCCTATTACGACAACAACGTCGCCGGCACCGTCACGCTGCTCCAGGCCATGCGCCAGGCAGAGGTGCGCCAGCTGGTGTTCTCGTCCTCGGCCACGGTGTATGGCGACCCGGCCAGCCTGCCGATACGCGAGGACTTCCCGCTCTCGGCCACCAACCCCTACGGCTGGAGCAAGCTGATGATGGAGCAGGTGCTGGCCGACGTGGATGCCAGCGAGCCCGGCCAGTGGCACATTGCGCGCCTGCGCTACTTCAACCCCGTGGGCGCGCACGAGAGTGGCCTGATTGGCGAAGACCCGCAGGGCGTGCCCAACAATCTGCTGCCCTATGTGGCCCAGGTGGCCACCGGCCAGCGTGAGTTTCTGAACGTCTGGGGCAACGACTACCCCACGCCCGACGGCACGGGCCAGCGCGACTACATCCATGTCTGCGACTTGGCCGAGGGCCATGTGGCGGCGCTGCGCTACCTGCGCCAGCACGCTGGCCTGCTGACGGTGAACCTGGGCACGGGCCGGCCCGTGTCGGTGCTGGAGATGGTGCGCGGCTTCGAGCAGGCCAGCGGCCGCCCCGTGCCCTACCAGATCGGCCCGCGCCGCCCAGGCGACGTGGCGGCCTGCTGGGCCGACCCGAGTCTGGCCGAGCGCCTGCTGGGTTGGCGCACGAAGCGCGACGCGGCCGCCATGTGCCGGGACGCCTGGCGCTGGCAGGACGGCGTGGCGCGTCAGCTTGCCGATTGACCCGCCGAGCCGTGGTATCTTGCCCGCCCCAGCCGTAGAACCATTGCCATGCTTGCCAAACGCATCATCCCCTGCCTGGACGTCACCGGAGGCCGCGTCGTCAAGGGCGTCAACTTCGTCGAACTGCGCGACGCGGGCGATCCCATCGAGATCGCCGCGCGCTACAACGAGCAGGGCGCGGACGAGCTCACCTTCCTGGACATCACCGCCACCAGCGACGGGCGCGACCTGATCCTGCCCATCATCGAGGCCGTGGCCAGCCAGGTCTTCATACCGCTGACCGTGGGCGGCGGCGTGCGCACCGTGGCTGACGTGCGCCGCCTGCTCAACGCCGGTGCCGACAAGACCAGCTTCAACTCCGCGGCGATTGCCACGCCCGAGGTCATCGACCAGGCCAGCGACAAATACGGCGCGCAGTGCATCGTCGTGGCCATCGACGCCAAGCGCCGCCAGGGCCAGGACGTGGCCGAGCGCGGCGAGGGCTGGGACGTGTACAGCCATGGCGGGCGCAAGAACACCGGCCTGGACGCCGTGCGCTGGGCCGAGGAGATGGCACGCCGCGGCGCGGGCGAGATCCTGCTGACCAGCATGGATCGCGACGGCACCAAGAGCGGCTTTGACCTGGCACTCACGCGTGCCGTGAGCGACGCCGTGGGCGTGCCCGTGATCGCCTCGGGCGGCGTGGGCAACCTCGATCACCTGGCCGACGGCGTGACCATTGGCGGGGCCGATGCCGTGCTCGCCGCCAGCATCTTCCACTACGGCGAATTCACCGTGCGCCAGGCCAAGGAGCACATGCGCGCGCGCGGCATTCCCGTGCGGCTGTGAGCGGCGTTTGAGTAAAAAAGGGCTGTAACGCTTGTTGGATACGCGCAAGCAGCTATCAAATTATTCAATAATGCTGCATTGCGGCAAACCTCCGACAATGGCGCCATGAATTGGCTTGATCAAGTGAAATGGGACGCGCAGGGCCTGGTGCCCGTCATCGCGCAGGAGGCCGCCACGGGCGATGTGCTGATGTTCGCCTGGATGAACCGCGAGGCGCTGGCCAAGACGGCAGAGCTGGGCCGCGCCGTGTACTTCAGCCGCTCGCGCGGCAAGCTGTGGTTCAAGGGCGAGGAGTCTGGCCATGTGCAGCAGGTGCACGAGCTGCGCCTGGACTGCGACAACGACGTGGTGCTGCTCAAGGTCACTCAGCTCGGCCACGAGCCCGGCATCGCCTGCCACACCGGGCGCCACAGCTGCTTCTACAGCGTGCTCAAGGACGGCGCCTGGCAGGCCGTCGATCCGGTCTTGAAAGACCCCGAATCCATCTACAAATAACGCCCATGTCCAGCAATGATTCGCTCGCACGCCTGGCCGCCGTGATCGAAAGCCGCAAGCCCGCCAACGGTGGCGACCCGCAGGCCAGCTACGTCGCGCGCCTGCTGCACAAGGGGCCCGACGCCTTCCTGAAAAAAATCGGCGAGGAGGCCACCGAGGTGGTCATGGCCGCCAAGGATGTCGATCACGGCGCGGCCCCGGCCAAGCTGGTCTACGAGGTGGCCGACCTGTGGTTTCACACCATGGTGGCGCTGGCCCACTACGGCCTCACGCCCGCCGATGTGATCGCCGAGCTGGAGCGCCGCGAGGGCACCAGCGGCATCGAGGAAAAGGCGCTGCGCAAGGTGGCGAGCCGCGCGCTGGAGGAAGGAGAAGCACCATGAGCCGCGACATCATCGACGTCGAGCCCAATGCCCAGGCCGAGGGCCTGAAGGCCTGGGGCTGGGTCAGCTACATCCTGCACCTGATCGTGGCCGTGGGCGCGGTGATGCCGGGCGCGCAGCCCGGCGTGGCGCTGCTCATCGTTGCGCTGGTCATCGACCTGGTGAAGAAGAGCGACGCCCAGGGGACCTGGCAGGCCAGCCATTTCTCCTGGCGCATCAGCACGGTGCTGTGGGTGGGCGTGCTGTATGTCGTCACCGCGCCGCTGTGGCTGTTCTTTGTCTTGCCGGGGTGGATCGCCTGGGGGCTGATTTCCATCTGGTTCCTCTACCGCATCGTGCGCGGCATGGTGGCCATGAACAAGGGCCAGGCCATCGATGTCTGAGGCCAAGGCAACGCCACCCCTGAACCTGGCCCTGCAGGGAGGCGGATCGCACGGCGCACTCACCTGGGGCGTGCTTGATGCGCTGCTGGAGGACGGGGCGTTTGCGCTGGAGGGCATCAGCGGCACCAGTGCCGGCGCCATGAACGCCGTGGCCCTGGCCCATGGCTTTGCCCAGGCGGCGCTGCAGCACAAGGACGCGCGCGAGGCACACCAGGCGGGCTGCGCCCTGGCACGCGAGGCGCTTTCCAAGCTGTGGGAGGGGGTGGGTGCCATGGGCAGCCTGATGTGGGGCATTCCACTGCAGGGCAATCCGCTGCTGTCCATGATGAGCCAGTGGCTCTCGCCCTACCAGACCAACCCGCTGGGCATCAACCCGCTGCGCGGCCTGCTCGAGCGCGTGGTCGATTTCGACGCCCTGTGCCATGCACGCCATGCGCTGGTGCCCAAGGTCTTCGTGTGCGCGACCAATGTGCGCACGGGCCGTGGCGAAATTTTTTCAGGCGCACGCCTGTCTACGGACGCTGTCATGGCCTCGGCCTGCCTGCCGCTGATGTTCAAG
>JAFEDY010000062.1 GCA_018241405.1 Pseudomonadota bacterium
GGGTTGACACAGGGTGTCTCATGCCAGCTCCTTGGAAATACTATCAAAATATGAGCGCATCACGCCCATATAGCGTGCGTCATCGAGCAAAAACGCATCATGGCCATGGGGCGCATCGATCTCGGCGTAGCTCACGTCGCGACGGTTTTCCAGCAGCGCCTGCACGATTTCGCGCGAGCGCTGGGGCGAGAAGCGCCAGTCGGTGGTGAAGCTCACCAGCAGGAACCTGGCGCGCGCCACGGCCAGCGCCTGGGCCAGGCTGCCGCCATGGCGCAGCGCGGGATCGAAGTAGTCGAGCGCGCGCGTGATCAAGAGGTAGGTGTTGGCGTCGAAATATTCGCTGAACTTGTCGCCCTGGTAGCGCAGGTAGCTCTCGATCTGGAACTCCACCTCCTGCGTGCTGTACTTGAGATGAATGCCCTCCCGCAGCTGGCGGCCGAACTTCTCGTTCATCACGTCGTCACTCAGGTAGGTGATGTGGCCGATCATGCGCGCGATGCGCAGGCCGCGCTGCGGGATCACGCCATGGCGGTAGAAATGTCCGCCGTGGAAGTCCGGGTCGGTGACGATGGCGCGGCGCGCCACCTCGTTGAAGGCGATGTTCTCGGCCGTCAGGTTGGGGGCGCTGGCCACCACCACGGCGTGGCGCGTACGCTCGGGGTACTGCAAGGTCCAGCTCAGGGCCTGCATGCCGCCCAGGCTGCCGCCGAGCACCGCCGCCAGCTGCCCTATGCCCAGCCGGTCCAGCAGGCGCGCCTGGGCGTTGACCCAGTCCTCCACCGTGACCACGGGGAAGTCGGCGCCGTAGACCTCGCCCGTGTCCGGGTGCTTGTGCATGGGCCCGGTGGAGCCGAAGCACGAGCCCAGGTTGTTGACGCCGATGACAAAGAAGCGGTTGGTATCCACCGGCTTGCCCGGGCCGATCATGTTGTCCCACCAGCCCTCGCTCCTGGGCTCGCCCTCGTAGACGCCGGCGACATGGTGCGAGGCGTTGAGCGCATGGCACACGAGCACGGCGTTGCTTTTGTCGGCGTTGAGCTGGCCATAGGTCTCGTAAGCCAGTGTGTAGTCGCGGATGGCGGCGCCCGAGATGAGCGGCAGGGCCTCGGCGAAGTGCATGGACTGCGGTGTGGCGATGAACGACATGAAAAAACCCGGCATCGCTAGAAACGAGGCCGGGTCTGGTGCGTGCTGTGGATGCAGGCGGTTCGATCGGACACGTCTTTAGCAGGATTTGTAAAGCGCCCGCAAGCGGTGCAAATCGGCGCGTCTGGCGGCAATTATGCCAAAGGCGTCGCCTGCGGGGCAAACAGCGCCAGCAGCCCCAGCACCAGGAAGATGAGCGCCGACACCAGGTGCACGGCGCGGATCGGCAGGCGCTTGACCAGCCGGTCGCCCAGCCAGACCACGGGCGCGTTGGCCAGCATCATGCCCAGCGTGGTGCCGGCCACCACCCACAGGTAGGCGCTGTACTGCGCGGCCAGCATCACGGTGGCGATCTGCGTCTTGTCACCCATCTCGG
Organism: Pseudomonadota bacterium; assembly: GCA_018241405.1. Lineage (GTDB taxonomy): Bacteria > Pseudomonadota > Gammaproteobacteria > Burkholderiales > Burkholderiaceae_C > Alicycliphilus. Next base: position 1,523 of record JAFEDY010000062.1, read on the forward strand.
CCAGGAAGAAGGCCAGCACCGTGGTGCCGAACACGCCGAAGCGCGGCGCGCTGGCATCACCGTCGTCGTCGAGCTTGTCGGGTATCAGCATCCACAAGGCCATGGCGATGAAGGACAGGCCCAGCACCCAGCGCAGCACCTGCGGCCCGAGCACCGTGGTCACCCAGGCGCCCGCGGCGCCCGCCAGCGCATGGTTGGCCAGCGTGGCCACGAAGATGCCCAGCACGATGGGCCAGGGCTTGCGAAAGCGCGCGGCCAGCACCAGCGACAGCAGCTGCGTCTTGTCACCCATTTCGGCGAGGGTGACGATGGAGGTGGAGACGAGAAAGGCTTCCATGGCGGGAACGGGTGCAAAGGGCTTGCGGCCGGAAGGGTGTGGACAGCATCGACCACGCACCGACTCCGGCCTACTGGATCGGTGCATGGTCAATGGTCTCGCCCAGTCCGCCGTGGCGGCGGACCTCATGCACCACGGCGCCCGCGGGCGCCAAGTCTGTTGATGCATGCCTCCGTCCGCGCACGTCACGCGGCGGCAGGCTACTCCCCATGGACGGGGCGGATTGTAGCCACGCCACCCCTGCGAAGGCGCAAGGGTACCCGTAATTACCCTGAAAGTGTTGCAAGCCTGCACAGGCAGGCCCTTGAGAGGCACGAGGATGTCTGATAATGCACGCGCCTTTCTGCCTTGCAGGAATGCAAGCTGCGGTGTTTGGTCGGTTTCGCGTCTCTGAAGTCGTCACAGGTTTGTTGATTGCGTCAGGCTCCATCGCATTTCGTGTTTTTTCTAGGAGTCCCGTCATGGGCAACAAACTTTACGTGGGCAACCTGCCCTATTCCTTCCGCGACCAGGACCTGGAGCAGACCTTCAGCCAGTACGGCTCCGTGCAGAGCGCCAAGGTCATGATGGAGCGCGACACCGGCCGCTCCAAGGGCTTCGGCTTTGTCGAGATGGGCAGCGATGCCGAGGCCCAGGCTGCCATCCAGGGCGCCCACGGCCAGAACTTCGGCGGCCGTGACCTCGTGGTCAACGAGGCCCGTCCCATGGAACCCCGCCCCCCCCGCAGCGGTGGCGGCTTTGGTGGCGGTGGCGGCTACGGCGGTGGCCGCAGTGGCGGCGGTGGCTACGGCGGTGGCCGTTCCAACTACTGATCTCGATCAGACAAGGGGCCGACAGGCCCCTTTTTTTGCGCCCACCGTGGCACGCGCCAGCACAAACCCCCTTGCATTTTTGCTGAAGATCTAACGCATAATGCTCCGGCGATGGGTTTGCCCGTCGTGGATGTTGCGGTGATCCATCAGTTTTCGCGCATAGGGCGTCTTAGTGATTAACTGGCTGCGGGTTCGGGACTCCGTTGCTCAATTCAATTGTTTTTCAGGAGTCCCTTAATGGGCAACAAGCTGTACGTCGGCAATCTGCCGTACTCTGTGCGCGATCAGGATCTGGAGCAGGCATTCGGCCAGTTCGGCGTAGTGACCAGTGCCAAGGTCATGATGGAACGCGACACCGGTCGTTCCAAAGGCTTTGGCTTCGTCGAGATGGGCAGTGATGCCGACGCCCAGGCAGCCATCAACGGCATGAACGGCCAGTCCCTGGGCGGCCGCAGCATCGTCGTGAACGAGGCCCGCCCCATGGAGTCGCGCCCGCCGCGCAGCGGTGGCGGCGGTTTTGGTGGTGGCGGCGGCGGCGGTCGTGGCGGCTACGGTGGTGGCGGTGGCGGCCGCAGCGAAGGCGGTTTCCGCAGCCCCTATGGCTCCGGCCCGCGTGGTGGCGGCGGCGGTGGCCGTGGCGGCTACGGTGGTGGTGGCGGCGGCTACGGTGGTGACCGCAACGGCGGCTATTGATCCGCGCCTACCTGCACGCAAGGCTCCTTCGGGAGCCTTTTGTTTTGCCTGCGCGCCTCATGAACGGCCCTGGCCCTGCCGGTGCTTGCGCGGGCGCCCCTGCAGCAGGCGGTCGAACCAGGCATTGGGCAGCAGGCGCAGCAGCTTGGCCGCCACCCCCATCTGCCAGGGGATGACGCGGTAGCTGGCTCCAGACTCTATGACCTTGAGGGCCTTTTCGGCGAACTCTTCGGGGCGCAGCAGGAAGGGCATGGTGTAGCGGTTTTCGCGCGTCAGCGGCGTATCCACGTAGCCCGGGCATATGGTGACCACGCGCACGCCGCTACCCCGCAGCTCGCCACGCAGGCTCTCGCAATAGCTGAGCACCGCCGCCTTGCTGGCGCAGTAGGCGCCATGGCCGGGCAGGCCGCGTATGCCGGCCACGCTGCCCATGCCCACCAGGCGTCCGCTGCCACGCCGCACCATGGCCGCCACGAAGGGGTGGAAGGTGGCGGCCAGGCCCAGGTTGTTGGTGGCAAAGACGCGCGCCATGACGTCGAGATCGGTGCGCTCGGCGGTGTCCATGCCTATGCTGATACCGGCGTTGGCAATGACCACGTCGGGCAGGCCCTGGCGCGCGATACAGGCCTGGCCGGCGGCGATGATGCTGTCGGGCTGGCTGACGTCTGCGCCATAAATTTGGTAGCTGTCTGCGCTTATTCCATGGGCGTCAACCCATGATTTCATCTCTGCTTCACGACGCGCCGCCAGCGCCAGGCGCCAGCCCATGCGCCAGTAGCATTCGGCCAGCGCCCGGCCTATGCCGCTGGAGGCGCCGGTGATGAAGACCAGGGGGCGTTGCTGCATGCACCCACTACCGCACCGCTCGCCTGGCGGCCGGACGGGCCGGCTGAGGTGCCCGCGGCATCAGCGTGCCATGCACGCGCCCGCGCAGGTCCAGGATCTGGTCCAGGTTGTCATAGTCCAGGCTGTCGGCGGTGAAGGTGTCCACGCCGCGCTTGAGCGTGACGGGCAGGTGGGAGCGCACACGCTCGTCGTTCGTCCAGGCGTGCAGGAACTCGCCACGGAACTCCAGCCGCGGCAGCGGCGCATGCCCGGGCCGCACCAGGGGCTCGCGCGTGACGATGGCATTGCCGAAGAGCTGCACCTCGCTGCCGTCGGCATTGCTGAGCGCGCGGTTGGCGCTGGCCGTGGTGACGCGGCCGTCGGCATCCACGGAGCGGGTGCGCGCCTGGTCGATCTCCAGGGTGTCGGTGTCGGCATAGTGGCGCCCCAGCGTGCCGCGGATCTCGCTTTGCAGCCGCCCCGTGGCGTCGAAGTTGCGCACCGCGAAGTCGCGCATGAAATAGTCGGGCTCGTGGCGCAGGGGGCGTTCATGCACCGGCTGCTGCGGCTGCGGTGCGTTGCGCACCAGCCACCAGGTGCCCAGCGCCAGCAGCCCCATGAGCAGCACCGGCAGGTACAGGGACAGGCGCTCCCACGCCCGGCGCAGGCGCAGGCGCAGCATCATCGGGCGTGGGTGGCCAGCAGACTGGCATAGCGGCCGCTGGCAACGAGCAGCAGGTCGCAAAATTCGCGCGCCGCGCCCGCGCCGGCCTGTGCCTGCGTCACATGGTGGGCCACGGCGCGCACCTCGGCATGGGCCTGCGCCGGCGCGCAGGCCAGGGCCGCGCGGCGCAGCACGGGCAGGTCCGGCCAGTCGTCGCCCATGGCGGCGGCCTGGCCCCACGCCAGGCCCAGTTCGGCCAGCATGGCCTCGGCCGCGGGGCGCTTGTCCTCGGTGCCAAAGCGCGCATGCTGCACGCCCAGGGCGCTAAGGCGCAGGCGCAGCGCCGGCGAGTCGCGCCCGGTGATCACGGCCGGCGCGATGCCCGCCTGCTGCAGCAGCTTGATGCCATGGCCGTCCAGGGTGTTGAAGCGCTTGAGCGTCTCGCCGGTTTCGGAGAAATACAGGCCGCCGTCGGTCAGCACGCCGTCCACGTCGAAGAAGGCCACGCGCACGTCCTGCGCACGCAAGAGCACAGCGGGGTCGAACTGCAATGCGGGTTGCAGCGGGGGAAGTTTGGTGGCGGAGTCCATCAAATCACCTTGGCGCGCATCAGGTCGCCGATATGCACCACGCCCACCAGCAGGCCCTGGGCGTCCGTGACCAGCACGCTGGTGATGGAGTGGCGTTCCATGAGCTGGGCGGCATCGGCGGCCAGGGCCTCGGCGGCGATGGTGCGCGGCCTGGCGTGCATGACGTCCCGGGCGTGCGTGCCGCGCAGCTCGGCACCGGCCTCGATACGCCGGCGCAGGTCGCCGTCGGTGAAGATGCCCAAGGGGCGGCCGGCCTCGTCCACCACGGCGGCGGCGCCCAGGCCCTTGGCGCTCATCTCGCGCATCAGCGTGCCGAAGTCGGCCTGCGCCGGCACGCGCGGCACCTGCTCGCCGCTGCGCATGACGTCGCGCACATGGGTCAGCAGGCGGCGGCCCAGCGCGCCGCCGGGGTGCGAGAGTGCAAAGTCCTCGGGCCGGAAGCCGCGCGCGTCCAGCAGGGCCACGGCCAGTGCGTCGCCCATGGCCAGCTGCACGGTGGTGCTGGTGGTGGGCGCCAGGTTCAGCGGGCAGGCCTCGCGTTCCACGCTGCAGTCGAGCACCAGGTCGGCATGCTGCGCCAGCGTGGACTGCAGGCCACCGGTCATGGCGATCAGCGGCACGCCCTGGCGCCTGAGCATGGGCAGCAGCACGGTGATCTCGCTGCTCTCGCCGCTGTTGGAGATGGCCAGCACCAGGTCGCCGCCGGCCACCATGCCTAAGTCGCCATGGCTGGCCTCGGCCGGGTGCACGAAGAAGGACGCCGTGCCGGTGGAGGCCAGCGTGGCCGCGATCTTGCGCCCCACATGGCCGCTCTTGCCCATGCCCATGACGATCACGCGCCCCGAGGTGGCCAGCACACGCTGCACGGCCTGCACAAAGACGGCGCCCAGTCGTGCGCCCGTGCCCTGCAGGGCGGCGGCCTCGATCTCGAAGGTCTCGCGGCCCAGGCGCAGGGCTTGCTCGGCGTCGAAAGGGGCAATGGCGGCGGTGGCAGTGGACATGGGCGGATTCTATCGGCCGCCCACTCGCGGCTCGGCTAGGATGATGCATGTCCTCGCTCGCCCTGACCCTGCTGTACCTGCTGGCCGCGGTGCTGGGCGTGGTGGCATGCCGCAGCCTGCGCCTGCCGCCCATGATGGGCTATCTGGTCGCCGGCATCCTCATAGGCCCGCACGCACTGGCGCTGACGCAGAACTCCGAGGGCGTGCGGCATCTGGGCGAGTTCGGCGTGGTGTTCCTCATGTTCACCATAGGCCTGGAATTCAACCTGCCCAAGCTGCGCGCCATGCGCCGCCATGTGTTCGGCCTGGGCCTCTTGCAGGTGCTGGTCTGCATGCTGGCGTTCACGGCCTGCCTGTTGGCGACAAGGTGGCTGGGCGGCGTGTGGGACATGGGCTGGCGGACGGCGCTGGCCCTGGGCGGCACGCTGGCCATGAGCAGCACGGCCATCGTCGCCAAGCTCATGGCCGAGCGCGGCGAGCTCGAGAGCGAGCATGGCCGGCGCGTGCTGGGCATCCTGCTGTTCCAGGACCTGGCCGTGGTGCCCATGCTGGTGCTGGTACCGGCCCTGAGCTCCTCGCCCGAACGCCTGCTGCTGGCACTAGGCCTGGCGCTGCTCAAGGCCATCGTCCTGGTGGGCCTGCTGCTGGTGGGCGGGCAGCGCGTGATGCGCTGGTGGCTGACGCTGGTAGCCAGGCGCAAGAGCGACGAGCTGTTCATGCTCAACCTGCTGCTGGTCACGCTGGGCCTGGCCTGGCTCACCGAGCTGGCCGGGCTGTCGCTGGCGCTGGGCGCCTTCATCGCCGGCGTGCTGGTGTCGGAGACGGAGTACCGCCACCAGGTGGGCACGGACATAAGGCCCTTCCACGACGTGCTGCTGGGCCTGTTCTTCATCACCGTGGGCATGATGCTGGACTGGCATGTGCTGCTGGACCACTGGGCCCTGGTGCTGGCGCTGCTGGCGGCACCGCTCTTCATCAAGAGTGCCGTCATCGTGGTCCTGGCGCGCGGCCTGGGGGCGACCACCGGCGTGTCGCTGCGCACCGCGCTCTACGTGGCGCAGGCGGGTGAGTTCAGCTTCGTGCTGCTGTCGCTGATGCAGGGCAATGGGCTGGTGCAGGCCGGGCTCATGAACTCGGTGCTGGCGGCCATGGTGCTGTCCATGCTGCTCACGCCCTTCCTGATCCAGTACAGCAACCGCATCGTCATGAACCTGGTGGCCAGCGACTGGCTGCAGCAGTCGCTGCAGCTGACCAGCATCGCCCGCCAGGCCATCAACACCAGCGGCCATGTGCTGATCTGCGGCTATGGCCGCTGCGGCCAGAACCTGGCGCGCATGCTGGAGCGCGAAGGCATTCCCTACATGGCGCTGGACCTGGACCCGGATCGCGTGCGCCAGGCTGCGGCGGCCGGCGATTCGGTGGTGTTTGGTGATGCCACGCGCCTGCAGGCGCTCAAGGCCGCGGGTCTCGGCCGTGCCGCGGCCCTGGCCGTGACCTACCTCGATACGCCGGCCGCGCTGAAGGTGCTGGCCAACGCCCGCGCCCACGCGCCCCAGGTGCCGGTGGTGGTGCGCACGCAGGACGATTCGCACCTGGACAGCCTGCAGGCTGCCGGCGCCACCGAGGTCGTACCCGAAGCCATCGAGGGCTCGCTGATGCTGGCCGGCCACGCCCTGGCCCTGGTAGGCGTGCCGATGCGCCGCGTGCTGCGCCTGGTGCAGGACCAGCGCGAGGCGCGCTATGGCCTGCTGCGCGGCTATTTTCATGGCGCCGACGACGACACGGTGTCCGAGCGCGACCAGGAGCGCCTGTACTCCATCACCCTGCCCCCGGGCGCGGCCGCCGTGGGCGCGCAACTGGCACAGATTCCCCTGCACGCCATTGGTGCACGCCTGATCAATGTGCGCCGCGCCAGCGGCCGCATGTCCGCGCCCGAGGACGCCACGCCGCTGGCCGAGGGCGACACCCTGGTGCTGTCGGGCCACCCCACGGCCCTGAGCCTGGCGGAAGAGAAACTGCTGCGCGGCTGAGCCTACACTTGGCGACTCACCTCCCTACGCCCATGACCCACCTCAGCGTCTCCGACTACCTGCGCCAGCACATCCGCACCGTGCCCGACTGGCCGACGCCCGGCGTGCAGTTCCGCGACATCACGCCGCTGCTGCAGGACCCGCAGGTGTTCCGCGCCATGATCGACGCCTTCGTGCACCGCTACATGGACCGCGCATTGCGTCCCGACGTGGTCGCGGGCCTGGACGCGCGCGGCTTCATCCTCGGCGCCGTGCTGGCCTATGAGCTCAACGTCGGCTTCGTGCCGATACGCAAGAAGGGCAAGCTGCCCTTCACCACGGTCGAGGAAACCTACGAGCTCGAATACGGCAGCGCCACCGTGGAGCTGCACGCCGACGCCGTCAGGCCCGGTGACCGCGTGCTGCTGGTCGATGACCTGATCGCTACCGGAGGCACCATGATGGCCGGCAAGAAGCTGCTGGAAAAGCTGGGCGCCACCGTCATGGAGGGCGCGGCCATCGTCGATCTGCCCGAACTGGGCGGCTCGGCGCGCCTGCGCGCCGGCGGGCTACCGCTTTTCACGCTGCTGGATTTCGGCGACCACTAAAGTGGCCTAGTGTCCTGGGTTGGAGGTTCATCGAATTTTCAATTCAGGACACTAGTGTCCTGAGTTGGAGGTTCGTTGAAAAAACAAGGCTCAAGTAGCGAATCCTATT
>JAFEDY010000063.1 GCA_018241405.1 Pseudomonadota bacterium
TCGGCAGCCACGTCAGCTTTGCCATGATCCGCGGCGGCAAGATCAACCTGGCCATCCTGGGCGCCATGCAGGTGAGCGAAAAGGGCAACCTGGCCAACTGGATGATCCCCGGCAAGATGGTCAAGGGCATGGGCGGCGCCATGGACCTGGTGGCCGGCGTCAAGCGCGTGATCGTGCTCATGGAGCATGTGGCCAGGAAGAAGGACGGCACGACCGACCTGAAGATCCTGCCGAGTTGCACGCTGCCGCTGACCGGCGTGGGCGTGGTCAACCGCATCATCACCGACCTGGGCGTGATGGATGTCACGCCCCAGGGCCTGAAGCTGGTGGAGCTGGCGCCGGACGTGAGCTTCGACGACATCCAGTCCAAGACGGGCGTGACGCTGCTGCGCTAATACCTTACGGGCCGCCTCGCCCAAGCGGGGTATCGCCAGCCATGCGACAAGCCGGGAGAGATACCCGGCTTTTTGCCTTTTTGCGTGGCAGCAAAGCGCCGTATAGTCGCCGGTGACATTTGTGAACATCTTCAGCCCCACCGCATGAATGCACCTGACACCACCACCACCGCAGCGGCCGCAGCCGGCGCAGCCGCGGCAGTGGACGACCGCCATTACCTGCGCGCCCTCACCGACATGGCCGACCGCTGCAGCGTGGTCACGCAGGACGCTCTCTACACCGACCGCGGCGTCAAGCTGGTGGACAAGGGTGTGCGTGTGGACAGCCAGCTCTATGACCGTCTCGTCAAGCACAAGCTGCGCGGCAAGATCGAGGACCAACTGGCTGTCGAAGACATGGTCAGCGTGCAGTCCCTGGTGCAGGTGGCGGCCGCGCAATGTGAAAACGACACCCTGGCCTACCTGCTGGTGCACACGCTCGAAGGCATGACCACCGACAGGCTGCTCGCGCCCGTGCGCGCCATCATGCTGACTTCGGCCCTGGCCTTCAAGCTCACGGTGATGCGCGAGCAGCATCCCGCGTTGTTTGCCCACAGCGTGCGCATGATGCTGGTGTCCGTGTACCTGGGCATCAAGAGCGGCTGGGACGAGCGCGAGTGCGTGCCCCTGGCCACGGCGGCCCTGCTGCATGATCTTGGCGTCATGCACATGGACCCGGTCTGGCATGACCCGGCCCACAAGGTGAGCGGCGTCGGGCGCAAGCAGCTCCTGGTGCACCCGGTCACGGCCATGCTGCTGGTGCGCGAGCAGAACATTTACCCGCGTTCGGTGGGGCAGGCGGTGCTGGAGCACCATGAATGCATGGATGGCAGCGGCTATCCGCGTGGCCTGCGGGGCGAGCAGATCTCGCGCATGGGGCAGATGCTGCTGCTGGCCGAAGTGGTGGCCGCGTTCTTTGAGAAATACGCCGATGAAGCAGCCGCCCAGCGCCTGTCGCTCACCTTGAGGCTGAACCACCGCAAGCTCCCTGCTGACCTGGTCGCCCATGTGCTGCCTGCGCTGCAGCTGCGCGCCGTGCAGTCCGATCTGACGGTCACGCAGGAGGATGTGCAGCGCACCATTGGCCTGCTTGCGACTGCGCTGGCCGACTGGGAGCAGCAATGCGCCGGCCTGCCGCCGCAGCTGCTGCAGCCCCCGTCCGAACAGGCCTGCGCCCTTGTGGCACAGCGGCTGGCGGCGTTGCAGAAGACGCTGTTCGAGGCCGGCTCCCACCCCCGTCAGTTGGCAGAGGTACTGCCGCAGCTGCAGGGTGACGCCCAGGGACTGCTGGAGGTGGACCTGCTGGGGCGCGAGGCACTGTGGCAGTTGCAGAGCATCGTGGACCTCATCAACGGCCGTTGGCCGCAGCTGCAGGACAGCCAGGAGGCTGGCGACATCGCCGTCGTGCAATGGCGCGACGCCTGCGCACAGCGGCTGGAAAGGCTGACCCCTTCGTCCACATCTGCCGCGGCAGGGCAGGGCCTGGACGCTGCCCCGTGATGCACGGGCCCGTCCCCAGGGGCCGGGGTTTCAGCCCGCCAGCGCCGCCTTGACCGCGGCGGATACCTGCCCCATGTCGGCCTTGCCGGCCAGGCGTGCCTTGACCGCGCCCATGACCTTGCCCATGTCGCCCGGCCCCTTGGCGCCCAGCTCGGCCACGATGGCCTGTACGGCCTGCAGGATTTCGGCCTCTGACATGCGCGTGGGCAGGTAGGCCTGCAGCACGGCCAGCTCGGCCTTTTCCTTGTCGGCCAGGTCCTGGCGGCCCGCGCCCTCGAAGGCGGTGATGCTGTCCTTGCGCTGCTTGATCAGCTTGTCCACGATGGCGATGACGGCCGCGTCATCCAGCGTGACGCGCTCGTCCACTTCCTTTTGCTTCATGGCGGCAAGCAGCAAGCGGATCGTGCCCAGGCGCTCGCTGTCCTTGGCGCGCATGGCGCTCTTCATGTCTTCGGTGATCTGGTCCTTGAGGCTCATGATGTGCATCTCCGGCAAAAACAAAAAACCCGCGCTTGGCGTCCCTAGCGCGGGTTTGGTGGGCGCGTGGTGACGCCGGCTGTGCTTAGTACAGCTTCTTGGGCAGCTGCATGCTGCGCACGCGCTTGTAGTGGCGCTTGACGGCGGCGGCCTTCTTGCGCTTCCTTTCGGCGGTGGGCTTCTCGTAGAACTCGCGGGCGCGCAGGTCGGTCAGCAGGCCCAGCTTCTCGATGGTGCGCTTGAAGCGGCGCAGGGCCACGTCAAAGGGTTCGTTTTCTTTTACACGGATGGTCGTCATTAGCTAATGTGTTCCAAATGTGCCGGCAGAGGGTTTGCCAAGAAGATCGGGCTCGGCATTCCATGCGCGGCGGTTTTGCCCGTCTGTAACTAGTATCCGGCCGACGGGACGTTGCCAGCAAAGCCAAGCATTATAGTCGCTCGATGCACCTTCGCAAGGTTTTATGCTTCATGCCTATGTAGCAAGCCTGTGTGGGCCGGCAAGCGATATCCCCGACACGGGTGTTGAGACAGCCAGCGGGTTTGCGGAATTCTCAAAAGATTCATACTATATGAATATTTAAGCGCACGCATCAGCCATGTCCTCACAACCCGTCATTCTTGGCGCATCCATGACCGGCCTGGCTGCGCCGCCGGCCCAGCAGGCGCCGGCCCTGGAGCAGGCGCTTGCGCGCCCCTACCAGCATGGCTTTGTCACCGACATCGAGTCCGACAGCCTGCCGCCGGGGCTGGACGAGGACACGATACGCGCCATCTCGCGCAAGAAAAAAGAGCCCGAATTCCTGCTGAACTGGCGCCTGGAGGCATTCAATCGCTGGCGCGCCATGGAGCTGCCCGACTGGGCGCGCCTGAAGATCGCGCCCATCGACTTCCAGGCCCTGTCGTACTACTCGGCACCGAAGTCGATGAAGGACAAGCCCAAGAGCCTGGACGAGGTGGACCCCAAGCTGCTGGAGACCTACGAAAAGCTCGGCGTGCCGCTGCACGAGCGCGCGGCCCTGGCCGGCGTGGCGGTGGATGCGGTGTTCGACTCGGTCTCGGTGGGCACCACATTCCGCAAGCAGCTGGCCGACGTGGGTGTGATCTTCTGCTCGTTCTCGCACGCGGTGCAGAACCACCCCGAGCTGATCGAAAAATACCTGGGCACGGTGGTGCCGCAGGGCGACAACTTCTACGCGGCGCTCAACTCGGCCGTGTTCTCCGACGGCTCCTTCGTCTACATCCCCAAGGGCGTGCGCTGCCCGATGGAGCTGTCCTCGTACTTTCGCATCAACGCCCAGAACACCGGGCAGTTCGAGCGCACCTTGATCATTGCCGAGGAAGGTAGCCATGTGAGCTACCTGGAGGGCTGCACGGCGCCGCAGCGCGACGAGAACCAGCTGCACGCCGCCGTGGTCGAGCTCATCGCGCACGGCGACGCCTTCATCAAGTATTCGACGGTGCAGAACTGGTACCCCGGCGACGAGAACGGCCGGGGCGGCATCTACAACTTCGTCACCAAGCGCGGGCTGGCGGCCGGCAAGCGTTCGCGCATCGCCTGGACGCAGATCGAGACCGGATCGGCCATCACCTGGAAGTACCCCAGCGTGGTGCTGCGCGGCGACGAGTCGAACGGCGAGTTCCACTCGATCGCCGTGTCCAACCACTGGCAGCAGGCGGACACCGGCACCAAGATGATCCACCTGGGCAAGAACACCACCAGCCGCATCGTCTCCAAGGGCATCAGCGCGGGCCATGCGCACAACAGCTACCGTGGCCTGGTGCGCGTCAACCCCGGCGCGGCCGGGGCGCGCAACCACACGCAATGCGACTCGCTGCTGATAGGCCCGCATTGTGGCGCCCACACCTTCCCCTATGTGGACGCGGCGCGTGCCGACGCCGTGGTGGAGCACGAGGCCACGACTACGCGCATCTCCGAGGAACGGCTGTTCTACTGCGAGCAG
>JAFEDY010000064.1:0-509 GCA_018241405.1 Pseudomonadota bacterium
GTCGGCCATAACCGGCATTACGGTGCTCGCGCCGCATGCCGTACAGGCCTCATTGGTGTCTTTTGTATCGGCAGACGTGCACCCGCACGACATAGGTACGCTGCTCGACGAGCGCGGCATTGCCGTGCGCACCGGCCACCACTGCGCCCAGCCGCTGCTCGACCACCTGGGCCTGGGGCCGACCACGCGCGCGTCGTTCGCGCTGTACAACACCCACGAGGAGGTCGATCGCCTCGTCGCCGCCGTGGCCCGGGCCGTGGAGGTGTTCCGATGACGAGTGCCGAGAACGAGCTCTACCAGGAGGTGGTGCTGGAGCACAAGCGCGCGCCGCGCAACTTCGGCCATCTGCCGCAGCCCACGCACCAGGCGCAGGGCACCAATCCCTCGTGTGGCGACCGCATTGCCGTGGAGCTGCGGCTCGATGGCGATCGCGTGGCCGACATTCGTTTTACCGGCCAGGGCTGCGCCATCTGCATGGCCTCCACGTCCATGATGACCGAGGCCGTCAA
>JAFEDY010000064.1:623-6311 GCA_018241405.1 Pseudomonadota bacterium
ATGCATGCCATTGCCGACAACGACGGCCAACCCGTATCGACCGAGGAGGGCCGGCCATGATGCAGCGCCGCCACCGCGAGGATGTGCTGGTGCGCCGTAATGTCATGGTGGAGACCATCCCCAGCGGCCACCCGGTGGAGCTGGAGACCGGCATGCTGGCGCAGATCACCCAGGCGCTGGGCTCGTCCTTCACGCTGCTGGTCGAGGGCCAGCTCATGCGCCTCAAAGGGGTGGACGCCGACGCCATCGGCAAGCAGCCGCCCGAGGCCATCGCCGTGCCCGAGGACCTGCACATCGACGACCTGGAGCCGCTGATCTGGCAGACGCTGCGCACCTGCTACGACCCCGAGATCCCCGTCAACATCGTGGACCTGGGCCTGGTCTACCGCCTGGACTTCGAGCCGCACGAAGAGCCCGGCAACGTGCGCGTGGTCATCGACATGACGCTCACGGCCCCGGGCTGCGGCATGGGCGAGGCCATCGCCAACGAGGTCTGCGACAAGGTGCTGGCCCTGCCGCGCGTGGGGGACATCACGGTCAACCTGGTGTTCGACCCGCCCTGGGAGCGATCGATGATGAGCGAGGAGGCGCAGCTGGCGCTGGGCCTGTAGTACGGCCTGCCAAGCAAAAAGGGGCAGGTTTTCACCTGCCCCTTTTTTGAGTTGGACCGGGTCGATCAGCCGCAGCAGGCACCGCCGGAGCAGCAGGAGTCCTCGGCGCCGGCGGCGGCCTGGGTCTGGGCGGCCTTCTTGGCGATCTCGATCTGCCACAGGTCCGGGCCCGCCTGCAGATAGGTCCATTGGAACTGGCCGGGTGCGCGGGCGTCGAGCTGGCGGTGCAGCGGCACGGGGTCGTGGTCGTTGACGATCTGCAGGGCCTGGCCGGCGGCCAGCGCGTCCAGCTGGCCGAAGATGCGTGCGTGGCGTTCGAAGGGGGCGATGGTGCGCACGTCGATCACGGAAACTGCGTTGCTCATGGGTTCAACCTTTCAAGGTGGGGGGAAGAAAAATCGTAGGGGGCAATGGCGCTCAGCCGTCCTTGCCGTCCAGGCGGGTGCGCGTCAGCCAGGGGGTGTAGATGAACAGATAGATGGCGAAGGCAATGCCCCACAGGCAGGCCGCGCCCTCCAGCGCATAGGGGTACCAGTGCGACTGCACGGCGGGCACCAGCACGCGCAGCACGGCGGCCAGCATCACCAGGCTGTAGGCCACGACCTCGCCGCGCGAGGGCTGCAGCGGCCGGCCGGTGTGGCCGCGCGCCGTGCGCGTGACCATGCCGATGATCAGCCCGCCGATCACGCCCACGGCAAAGGCATGCACGGCCAGCGACTGCGCCACCCAGCCCAGCTGCGCCAGCGCCAGCAGGGCAAAGCCGATCGGCAGCCAGGCGTAGGAGGCGTGCAGAATCCACAGGATGGGGCGCTTGAGCGTGACCGCCGGATGCCACATCCACAGCCGCACGGCGTGCAGCACGGCGGCCGCCAGGCTGGCCAGCAGCACCATGGGCGCGGGCGCCGACAGCACCCACAGCGCCAGCGCGGCGGCGGTGACGGCCAGCAGCGTCAGCTCGAATTTGCGCGGCACGTTGATCGCCAGGCCGGGCGTGACGTTCTTGGTGAACATGGGCACGACGCGGCCGGTCATCACGCACACCACCATGACGATCAGCGCCAGCTCGGCATACAGGGCCGACATGGCGGGCACGGTGATGGCGCCCAGTACCGCGAGGTGGAATACCAGGTTGGCGACTGCCATCAGCACCAGCAGCGAGATCAGCGGGATGTTGCGCTTGTTGCCGGCCTTGATCAGCACGCGCAGCAGGATGGCCGCGACGGCGGGCAGCAGGGCCATGTCCAGCGCGGCAAACACCGGGTAGGGCGCCACCAGCGCCGCCACGCGCGCCGCCAGCCACAGCAGGGCCAGCGTGCCCAGCAGCGGGCCGCGCGCCGTCTCCAGCCCCGTCCAGGCCTTGACGGCGGTAAGCAAAAAGCCCACCACCACGCCGGCGGCAAAGCCGAACAGCATCTCATGGCCATGCCAGAGCAGGGGTGGCATGTCCAGCGGCATCTGCATGCGGCCCAGAAAGATGGCGACCCACAGCGGCACCGACAGGCAGGCCAGCAGGGCCGTGCCGAGGTAGAAGGGCCGAAAACCCAGGCGCAGCAGCGGCCAGCCCTTGAGCGGGATGGCGGCGGCGGGCTGGGCCTTGTCGGAGATGGACATGAGCGGTGGCAGTGGCTGGGGCATGGGTCTGTGGACTCCAGACGGGGCGCTTGGCCCGATAAGATTCATTTTATATGAACATTAAAGCCGGCGCGATAGCAAGAGTCCACGCCAGGGGTGGACTCTTGACCTGTGTCAGTTCATTGGCAGGGCCTGGGCGCAGGCCGCGGCGCTGGACCAGGCCCACTGGAAGTTGTAGCCGCCCAGCCAGCCGCTGATGTCCACCACCTCGCCGATGAAGTACAGGCCCGGCTGAGCTTTGCACTCCATGGTTTGCTGCGACAGCGCGCGCGTGTCCACGCCGCCCAGCGTGACCTCGGCCTTCTTGTAGCCCTCGGTGCCTGTGGGCGTGAGCTGCCAGCGCGCCAGCTGCTCGGCCAGGCGCGCCAGGGCCTTGTCGCCGGCCTCGTTGATGGGGCGCTGCCAGTCGGCGTCGGTGCCGGCCCAGGCCTCGGCCAGGCGGCTGGGCACCAATGCGGCGAGCTCGTTGGCGATGCGCTTTCGTGAGCGCGCCTTGGCCTGCGCCAGTGCCTGCGGCAGGTCAATGCCCGGTGCCAGGTTGATGGCCAGCGGCTGGCCCGCCTGCCAGTAGCTCGATATCTGCAGCACCGCCGGGCCGGACAGGCCGCGGTGGGTGAACAGCAGGTCTTCCAGAAAGGCCATGCGTTCCTTCTTGGCACCGGTACTGATCTCCACCGGCAGCGCCAGGCCGGCCAGGCCCGCATAGGGCGCCCAGTCCTCGCCGTCAAAAGTCAGCGGCACCAGGCCGGGGCGCTGCGCCACCAGCGGCAGGCCGAACTGCCGGGCGAGCCGGTAGCCGAAGTCGCTGGCGCCGATCTTGGGGATGGAGAGGCCGCCCGTGGCGATGACCAGGCTGCGCGCCTGCACGGGGCCACGGTCGGTATGAATTTGATAGCTGCAAGCGCTTACCCCTTCAGCGCTAGAGGCCGAAAAGGCTATATCTTTCACGCCGCAGGGCTGCCAGTGCTGCACGCCGCCGTCGGCGCATTCGGCCAGCAGCATGGCGATGATGTCCTCGGCCGAGCGGTCGGCAAACAGCTGGCCCTTGTGCTTTTCGTGGAACGCAATGCCGTGCCTCTGCACCAGCGCGATGAAGTCCTGTGGCGTATAGCGCGACAGGGCGGAGCGGCAGAACTGCGGGTTTTGGCCCACGAAGTGGCGGTGCGGCGCGCGCACATCGAGCTCGCGGTTGGTGAAGTTGCAGCGCCCGCCGCCCGAGATGCGGATCTTCTCGGCCACCTTCTCGGCGTGGTCTATGAGCAGCACCTTGAGCCCGCGCTGGCCGGAGCGCGCGGCGCAGAACAGGCCGGCGGCGCCGGCGCCGATGATGACGGCGTCAAAGAATGGTGTGGACACGAGTGGCAACCTGGCGGGCAAAGCCGGGCATTGTCGCCCAGCACGTGCGCCGCCGCGCCTTTCTACAATGCCCGCATGAACCTGCCCGCGCACCAGCTCAGCATGACCGTGCTCATGTCGCCCGACATGGCCAACTTCTCCGGCAACGTCCATGGCGGCGCCATCCTCAAGCTGCTCGACCAGGTGGCCTACGCCTGCGCCAGCCGCTACTCGGGGCGCTACGTGGTCACGCTCAGCGTGGATCAGGTGATGTTCCTGCAGCCCATCCATGTGGGCGAGCTGGTGACCTTTCTGGCCAGCGTGAACCACACGGGCAAGTCGTCGATGGAGATCGGCATCAAGGTCGTGGCCGAGGACATTCGCACCCAGGTCGTGCGCCATGTGAACAGCTGCTTCTTCTCGATGGTGGCGGTGGACGACGCCTCCAAGCCCACGCCCGTGCCGCCGCTGGCCCCCGCCAGCCCCGACGAGCGCCGCCGCTGGGAGGCCGCGCTGCTGCGCAAGGCCCTGCGCCGCGAGCAGGCCGAGCGCTTCGAGCAGATCCGCCAGGCGGCGCAGGCCAGCACGGGCGGCTGATCAGGCCGCGGCGGCGCCCGCCGCGGCAATGCCCCGCACCACGTCGCCGATGACGATGACCGAGGGGCTGGCCAGCCCGTCGCGCTCTATCGTGTCCTGCAGCGCGCCCAGCGTGGTGACGGCATGGCGCTGCCCGGGCAGGCTCACATGCTGGATCACGGCCGCGGGCGTGTGGGCGGGCAGGGCGCTGAGCAGCCCGCGCTGTATGTGGGCGCAGCTGGCCACGCCCATGTAGATCACCAGGGTCAGGCGCGCATCGCGCGCCGTGGCGGCCAGCTGCGGCCAGTCGGTGGTGGCGCCGCCGCTCTGGTGGTGGCCGGTGATGAAGACCACGCCCTGGGCATGCGCACGGTGCGTGAGCGGTGCGCCCAGCGCCGTCATGCCGGCCAGGCCCGCGGTGATGCCGTTGACCACCTGCGCCGCGATGCCGGCCGCGCGCAGGTGCTGCACCTCCTCGCCGCCGCGGCCGAAGATGAAGGGGTCGCCGCCCTTGAGGCGCACCACGGTCTCACCCGCGCGCACGGCCTCGACCATCAGCGCCTCGATATGCGCCTGGGGCGTGCTCCTGCAGCCGCCGCGCTTGCCCACGTAGACGATGCGCGCGCCCGCCGGTGCCAGGGCCAGGATGGCGTCGCTCACCAGGTCATCGACCAGCAGCACGCTGGCGGCCTGTATGGCCTTGAGCGCCTTGATGGTGAGCAGCTCCGGGTCGCCCGGGCCGGCGCCGACCAGGGTGCAGTTGCCGGCTGCCTGCGCGCGCGTCATGCCGCTGCCCCTGCGATCTCACGCGCGAGCCGCACGATGTGGCGCACCTGCTGCGCCAGCGCCTCGGGCACGGGCGCGTCGCCCGCGAGCACGCGGCGCGTGTAGGCCGCCGTGCTGGCCACGTCGATCTGCTCGGGCAGGCCCGGCACCGTGTCCAGCGTGCCCGGCTGCTGCTCCTGCACGAGCTGGTGCACGCCGCCCAGGTAGGCGTCGTAGCGCGGCTGGCGGCGCGGGTCGGCCGCCACCTCGCCCTCCAGCCCGCGCGAGAGCAGCGCGTGTGAGCCCCGCGCGGCAAAGGTCGCGCCCAGCAGCGCGAAATACTCGGCGTGGGTGTAGCTGGCCACCAGCAGCGCCGGGCCGGCGCAGGGGGCGATGAGCTTGACGGCGCTGTGCGCGGGCGTGCGCAGGCCTATCACCTCGCGCACCGCCAGCAGGCGCGCCAGGCCCGGCAGCAGCGCCGCCGTGCCGATATGCGCCACGCTACCGGGTGCTATGGGTTCAGGAGCTGCCAGCGCAGGTATGCCAAGCGCTTCAAGCACATCGGACGCCAGGACGCGGCGCGCCTCGGTGCGCATGCCGTGCAGCAGCACGCCCTCGCCCTCGCGCGCCAGCAGCAGGGCCAAGAGCGGCGTGAGCACGGGCAGCCGGCGCGCGCCGTTGTAGCAGGGCAGTACGATGAGCGGCCGCCCGTGCGCGCAGGCCGGGAAGGCGGCGATGCGCGCCTGCACCGCGTCCAGAAAGCCGCACA
>JAFEDY010000065.1 GCA_018241405.1 Pseudomonadota bacterium
AACGGAATCGCCACCAGCGCCGGCAGGCTTGTCGCTACCGTCGGCAGGGGCTGCATTGGTGCCCATGGGGCGGCGGCCACCACGGCCGGCGCCGTCACGGCGACCGTCACCGCGGCCATCGCGACGCGGGCCGCGCGGGCGACGCTCGTCGTCGGGACGCGGCGTCTCTGCCACGGGCAGGTCGCCACGGCCCAGCGTGTCGCCCTTGTAGACCCACACCTTGACGCCGATCACACCGTAGGTGGTCTTGGCTTCAGAGGTGCCGTAGTCGATGTCGGCGCGCAGGGTGTGCAGCGGCACGCGGCCTTCGCGGTACCACTCGGTACGCGCGATTTCGATGCCGTTCAGGCGGCCCGAGGACATGATCTTGATGCCCTGGGCGCCCAGGCGCATGGCGTTCTGCATGGCGCGCTTCATGGCGCGGCGGAACTGGATGCGCTTTTCGAGCTGCTGGGTGATCGAGTCGGCGATCAGCTTGGCATCGATTTCGGGCTTGCGCACTTCCTCGATGTTCACGGCCACCGGCACGCCCAGACGCGTGGCGAGTTCCTTCTTCAGGTTCTCGATGTCCTCGCCCTTCTTGCCGATCACCACGCCCGGACGTGCCGAGTAAATGGTGATACGGGCGTTCTTGGCGGGGCGCTCGATCAGGATGCGCGAGACGGCGGCGTTCTTCAGCTTGGCCTTGAGGAACTCGCGCACCTTGATGTCTTCGGCCAGCATGCCGGCGAAGTCACGGTTGCTCGCGTACCAACGGCTGGCCCAGTTACGGCTGACCGAAAGGCGAAAGCCGGTAGGATGGATTTTCTGTCCCATATTCGTTCCTATTGGCCTTAGTTACCCACGGTCACGTAGATGTGGCACGTCGGCTTGCTGATGCGATTGCCGCGGCCCTTGGCGCGCGCGGTGAAACGCTTGAGCGTGGTGCCTTGCTCGACGAAGATGGTCTTGACCTTCAGTTCGTCGATATCGGCGCCGTCGTTGTGCTCGGCGTTGGCAATGGCGGACTCCAGCACCTTCTTGACGATGCCCGCAGCTTTTTTCTGCGTGAACGTCAGGATGTTCAGGGCCTGGTCCACCTTCTTGCCGCGGATCAGATCTGCAACCAGGCGACCCTTGTCAACCGACAAGCGGACGCCACGCAGGACTGCACGTGTTTCAGACATGGTCATTCCTTACTTCTTGGCCTTCTTGTCGGCGGGGTGGCCCTTGAAGGTGCGCGTCAGGGCGAATTCGCCCAGCTTGTGGCCCACCATCTGGTCGGTGACATAGACCGGCACATGCTGCTTGCCGTTGTGCACGGCAATCGTCAGGCCGATGAAATCGGGCAGCACCATGGAGCGGCGCGACCAGGTCTTGACGGGTTTCTTGTCCTTGGTGGCGATGGCCTTCTCGACCTTGGCCAGCAAGTGATGGTCAACAAACGGACCCTTTTTGAGAGAACGAGTCATTTGCTACCCCTTACTTCTTGCGACGCGACACGATCATGGTCTGTGTGCGCTTGTTGTTGCGGGTGCGGTAGCCCTTCGTCAGATTACCCCATGGGTCAACTGCGTGGCGACCTTCGCCGGTACGGCCTTCACCACCACCGTGCGGGTGGTCGATCGGGTTCATGGCCACACCGCGCACCGTCGGGCGAATGCCCATCCAGCGCTTGACACCGGCCTTGCCGAGCTGGCGCAGGCTGTGCTCTTCGTTGGCCACTTCACCAATGGTGGCGCGGCATTCGATGTGGATCTTGCGCACTTCGCCGGAACGCATGCGCACCTGGGCGTACACGCCCTCGCGCGCCAGCAGCGTGGCCGACGTGCCGGCCGAGCGGGCGATCTGCGCACCGGCACCGGGCTTGAGCTCGATGCAGTGGATGGTCGAACCCACCGGGATGTTGCGGATCGGCAGCGTGTTGCCGACGCGGATCGGGGCCTCGGAGCCGCTCACGATGGAGCTGCCCACTTCCAGGTTGCGCGGGGCGATGATGTAGCGACGCTCGCCGTCGGCATAGCACACCAGGGCGATGTGGGCCGTGCGGTTCGGGTCGTACTCGATGCGCTCCACCTTGGCAGGGATGGCGTCCTTGTTGCGACGGAAGTCCACCACGCGGTAGTGGTGCTTGTGGCCACCGCCCTTGTGGCGCGTGGTGATGTGACCGTTGTTGTTGCGGCCGGCCTTCTGGAACTGGGGCTCCAGCAGAGGCGCGAACGCTTCACCCTTGTGCAGGTGGTCACGCGAGATCTTCACCGTGCCGCGTTGGCCGGGAGTCGTGGGTTTGAGCTTGATAACAGCCATGATTAAGCAGCCTCCCCGGACAGGTTCAGCTCTTGACCTTCCTTGAGCAGCACATAGGCCTTGCGCACGTTGTCGCGGCGACCCATGGTCTTGCCAAAGCGCTTGGTCTTGCCTTTGGTGTTCACCACAGAAACGCCCTTGACCTCGACCTTGAACATCAATTCCACGGCGGCCTTGATTTCGGGCTTGGTTGCGTTCTGCAGCACCTTGAACGTCACGGCGTTGGACTTCTCGGCAACCATGGTGGCCTTTTCGGACACGATGGGAGCGACCAACACCTGCATCAGACGGCCTTCGTCAAACTTGAGCGTGCTCATGCGAACATCTCCTTGAGTTTGTCGATCGCGCCCTTGGTGACGAGCACTTTCTTGAAGTGCACCAGCGACACGGGGTCTGCGTAACGCGGTTCGACGATGAACACGTTCTTCAGATTGCGCGAGGCGAGGTACAGGTTTTCATCGACCTCATCGGCGATCACCATCACCGATTGCAGGTTCATGGCCTTGAACTTGTCGGCCAGCACCTTGGTCTTGGGGCTTTCCAGCTTCAGCGAGTCCACCACGGCCAGACGGCCTTCGCGGGCCAGCTGCGACAGGATGGAAGCCATGCCGGCGCGGTACATCTTCTTGTTGATCTTCTGCGTGAAGTTTTCTTCGGGCAGATTCGGGAAGATGCGACCGCCCCCACGCCACAGCGGCGAGGAGGTCATACCGGCACGTGCATTGCCGGTACCCTTCTGCTTGAAGGGCTTCTTGGTCGAGTGGCGCACCTGCTCGCGGTCCTTCTGGGCGCGCGTGCCTTGGCGGGCATTGGCCTTGTAGGCGACGACGATCTGATGGATCAGGTCTTCGTTGTACTGGCGGTCGAACACGGTCTCGGGCACATCCACCTTGGATGCGGCCTGGCCTTGTTCATTCAGGAGTTCGAGCTGCATTAGTTCGCTCCTTTGGAAGCTTTGGCCTTGACTGCCGGACGCACCGTCACGAAGCCACCCTTGGAGCCTGGAACAGCGCCCTTGATCAAGAGCAGTTGGCGTGCTTCGTCGATGCGAACCACGTCGAGGTTTTGCGTCGTCACGGTGGCATCGCCCAGGTGACCCGTCATCTTCTTGCCCGGAAAAATGCGGCCCGGATCCTGCGCCATACCGATGGAGCCAGGAACATTGTGCGAGCGGCTGTTACCGTGCGAGGCGCGCTGCGAGCTGAAGTTGTGGCGCTTGATGGTACCGGCGTAGCCCTTGCCGATGGAGGTGCCCTGCACGTCCACCTTCTGGCCCACGGCGAACACATCGGCCACGGGCACGGCGGCGCCTGCGGCGTACTTGCCAGCGACTTCGGCAGTCACAGGGAATTCGCGGATGATTTCACCGGCTTCGACACCCGCCTTGGCGAGGTGGCCGGCTTCTGGCTTGGTCACGCGCGAAGCCTTGCGCGCACCGAACGTGACCTGCAGGGCCACGTAGCCATCGTTCTCTTGGGTTTTCACCTGGGTCACGCGGTTGTTGGACACATCCACCACCGTGACGGGCACTGCGTCCCCGTCATCGGTGAACAGACGCATCATGCCCACCTTGCGGCCCAGCAACCCGAGGGAGTTGCTCAGACTCATTGGTTTTCTCCAAAACTCTCACCGCCTCGACTGCAATTGGCCCAGGCGTTTGCACCGACTGACAATCCAGGGTGCGTGAAAGAAGGTTGATAAAACTCCGCGGCCAACGCCCGAAAGCCCGGGCGCAAAAACGCGAAGCCGCAAATTATAACGCGGACTGCTCATTCAAGCAAGTCCGCGTTGTTGCGGGCGCAGCCTGCCGGCTGCGCCCTGGGCCGGAGCGATTACTGCAGCTTGATTTCGACGTCCACGCCGGCCGGCAGGTCGAGCTTCATCAGCGCGTCCACCGTCTTGTCGGTCGGATCGACGATGTCCATCAGGCGCTGGTGCGTGCGGATTTCGAGCTGGTCGCGGCTGGCCTTGTTGACGTGCGGCGAGCGCAGGATGTCAAAACGCTTCATGCGCGTGGGCAGGGGCACGGGGCCCTTGACGATGGCGCCGGTGCGTTTGGCGGTGTCGACGATCTCGGCGGCAGACTGGTCGATCAGCTTGTAATCGAAGGCCTTCAGGCGGATACGGATCTTTTGCTTGGACATGATGTTCCTTGACTGGTAGTCCGTCGATTACGCGAGGATCTTGGCCACGACGCCGGCGCCGACGGTACGGCCGCCTTCACGGATGGCGAAACGCAGGCCTTCTTCCATGGCGATGGGGGCGATCAGCTTGACGGTGATCGACACGTTGTCGCCGGGCATGACCATTTCCTTGTCCGCGGGCAGCTCGATGGAGCCCGTGACGTCGGTCGTGCGGAAGTAGAACTGCGGACGGTAGTTGTTGAAGAACGGCGTGTGGCGACCGCCCTCGTCCTTGGACAGCACGTACACCTCGGCCGTGAAGTGGGTGTGCGGCTTGATGGAGCCGGGCTTGCACAGCACCTGGCCGCGCTCGACGTCTTCGCGCTTGGTGCCGCGCAGCAGGATGCCGACGTTGTCGCCGGCCTGGCCCTGGTCGAGCAGATTGCGGAACATCTCGACGCCGGTGA
>JAFEDY010000066.1 GCA_018241405.1 Pseudomonadota bacterium
CGGGCGGTGTTCCGCAATCGCGTCCAGCATGGCTCGCTCGCGCAGCTGGAACTCGCCGTCCAGCTCCACGCCCACGTACTGCAGGCCGTGCTGCCGGGCGCACATGGCGTACATCACAAAGCCCGGCGCGGGCGCCAGCACCACGGCGCCGGGCTGGGCGCAGGCCAGCTGCACCAGGCCGATGAGCTCGTCCGAGCCATTGCCCAGGATGAGCGCGCTGCCCTCGGGCGCGCCGGCGTGAAGCGCCAGTGCGGCCTTCAGGTCGTTCTGGCGCGTGCCGGGGTAGCGGTTCAGCGCCAGCGCGCCCAGGCGCTGGCCCAGCGCGGCCTGCAGCGCAGGCGGCAGGCCGAAGGGGTTCTCCATCGCGTCCATCTTCAGGTAGCCCGTGGCGTCGTGCACGGCATAGGCGTGCATGGCGCGCACATCGGGGCGGATGCGGTCAACGGCAGGGGATGAGGGGGTGGAATCGGTCATGGGTGGTCCTTCATTGGCGCACTCCGGCGCCTTCTTGCAGCGCCTGAGTCGTCTGCTGCAGCGGGTGCAGCACGGTCACGCCGCCAAATTCCGCACCATGGGGCAGGTGCAGGCTCAGCATGTGACTGCAGCCGCTGTGCTGGGCGCAGGCCACAGCCAGGCAGTCACCAAAGGCCAGCGCATGGCGGGCCTGCACGGCCCAGGCGGTCTCCAGCGTGGCGGCGTCGGTGCGCCAGGGCGTCCAGGCCTGGTAACGACGAATGGCGGCGCGCGCGTCGCCCCGGGGCATGGGCGTATTGGCACTGGTCACCTGGTCATAGAACTCCACCAGCGCCTGGTTGCTGGTGCGGCCCGTGCGCGTGCGCCACAGCGCATCGAGCCAGTCCAGGCAGGCGCGGTACAGGGCG
Organism: Pseudomonadota bacterium; assembly: GCA_018241405.1. Classification (GTDB taxonomy): domain Bacteria; phylum Pseudomonadota; class Gammaproteobacteria; order Burkholderiales; family Burkholderiaceae_C; genus Alicycliphilus. The sequence goes on from JAFEDY010000066.1 coordinate 882, forward strand.
CCGCCGCCCACGTTTTCGGCTGCGACCAGCGCCGAGGTATCGACAAACACCGGGCTCATGCATCCGCCCCGGGCTTCAGATCGTTTTGGCCTGCAGCCCTTGCCGGGTTTGCGCTACGAGCTATGGATTTTTCCAAACCCTGGGCCTGCCAACTGCGCTCGTCCGTGCGCCAGGCGAGGTAGGCGCGCTCGTAGGCGTCCTCGCGCTGCTGCATCTCGGCCATGAAGTCGCCCACCATGCGCGAGACGCTGGTGCCGCGCCGCGCCGCCTCGATGCGCGCCCATTCGAGCACGCTGTCTTCGACGGTGATGGTGAGATTCTTCATGCGAGGGAGTCTACACGAAATTCGTGTTGCACGAAATTCGTGTTACATGAATAGTACCGTCGAGTACCTTGCGGTGCCACGATAGGCTCGCCAGCCCCAGGCGCCCATCCATCGTTGCGGCGGGGCCATCTGCCGGAAAAAACGAGGCTATTTGCCTACAAACACCCCAATTTGCCTTGTAATTTTTTTGTTTACACAAAACAATATCAGTTACATTGAGAGAAACATTTTCGTGAGGAGTAGTTCATGAAGGCGATGGCGACTCCATTCGCAATGCTGGTAGCCGCAGGCCTGCTGACGGCCTGTGGAGGAGGAGGCGACGACGGCAATGACCCGGTCAAGCTGGAGGGTGCCTACGAGGGAGGGACCGCCCAACGCTTCGTTTACTCCCTGACGCTGGAAAACGGAGACTCGTGGATGCTGTATGGCATTCCTGTCGGGAGCGCGATGGACGTCAAAGGCTTGGCGCGCGCCACACGAGGCAACAGCGACGGCTCCCGCTATTTTGCGCAAATCAGGGACTACTCCTATGACGGCCGGGTGTCCGATGGCAGCCTCAGCGGCAGCTATGTCCAAGGGCAAAGCTTCCGGGGGACGACCACGTCGTTCGGCCTGACGAACAGTTTCACCACCGAGGTGGTCAAGAAGAATGACTACGACTACCAGGCGCCGGCCAAGCTCTCCGGTATTGCCGGCACCTGGAACGGCATGATCCTGGGTGGCGACATCGGGCAGATCACCATCGATGCCGCAGGCGTCCTCCGGGCCAGCTTCCAGGGCTGCAACGTCACCGGCCAGGCGCAGTCGCGCGCCAGTGGCAAGAACGTCTTCGATGTGAGCTTGAATTTTGGGCCCGCGCCCTGCCGCCTGCCTGGCCTGCAGACCACAGGCATTGCCCTGAGCTTCGTTGAGCCAGCCGTCGGCACACAGCTGGTCATCACCGGCATCACGCCCGACGGCGCCGCAGGCACGGCCCTCCTGGCCCTTCGTTGAGAGGTGGCGCGGGCGCCCCCTCCCCTTTTCCTATCGACGGCTCAAGGCTTGAGCCGCAGCTCGGCCGCGCGCGCATGCCCCTGCAGGCCCTCGCCATGGGCGAGCACGCTGGCGATCCTGCCCAGCACCTGGGCGCCCTGCTCGCTCACTTCAATGAGGCTGCTGCGCTTTTGGAAGTCGTACACGCCCAGGGGCGACGAAAAGCGCGCCGTGCCGCTGGTGGGCAGCACGTGGTTCGGGCCGGCGCAGTAGTCGCCCAGGGATTCGCTGGTGTAGGCGCCGAGGAAGATGGCGCCGGCGTGCTTGAGCAAAGGCTCCCAGCGGTGCGGCTCGCGGCTGCTGACCTCCAAGTGCTCAGGGGCGATGCGGTTGCTGATGGCGCAAGCCTCTTCCATGCTGCGCGTGTGGATCAGCGCGCCGCGGCCGGTCAGCCTCGTGACGATGATCTCGGCTCGCGACATGGTGGGCAGCAGGCGGTCGATCTCGCGCTGCACGGCGGCGAT
>JAFEDY010000067.1:0-1224 GCA_018241405.1 Pseudomonadota bacterium
CAGCACCAGCGGATGCTGCAGCACCGCCAGGCCCGCAGGCAGCGGCAACCAGCCCAGGGCGCCCATGCCGCCGACCAGAAACACCACGGCATACAGCCGCAAGCCGCTGGCCCAGCCCAGCGCCGCGGCCAGCGCCAGCAGGCCAGGCATGTCCAGCTGCTGCGTGGCGCGCGCCGCCCCCTCGGCCACGGCCTGGGCAGTGCCGGCGTCAATGTGCAGGCCCACCTGGTGGAGCCATTGCACGAACTGGAGCCAGAGGGTGTCCATCGCAGTGGCGTTCAACCCAACCAGCCTGGCTTGCGCTTTTGCAGGAAGGACTGCACACCCTCGCGGCCCTCATCGCTCGCGCGGATGTCGGCAATGCCCTCCACTGTGGCGGCGATCAGGCCGGCGTTGATCTCGCGCTCGGCCACATCGAGCACCAGCTTTTTGCAGGCGCGCATGGCATTGGGGCTGGCGCTGGTCAGGGCCTTTACCAGAGCGTCCACCCGGGCGTCGAGCTGGTCGGCGGCCACCACCTCGTGCACGAACCCGATGCGCAGCGCCTCGGCGGCATCAAGGCGCTCGGCCGTCAGAAAGTAGCGGTGCGCCGCGCGCGCGCCCATGGCGCGGATCACGTAGGGGCTGATGGTGGCGGGGATCAGGCCTATCTTGACCTCGGACAGGCAGAAGCCCGCCGTATCCACGGCCACCGCCATGTCGCAGGCCGCGACCAGGCCCATGCCGCCCGCGTACACATCCCCCTGCACGCGGGCTATGGTCGGCTTGGGGCATTCGTAGATCACGCGCAGCATCTCGGCGAGCTTGCCCGCGTCGGCGACGTTCTCCTCACGCGTGTAGTCGGCCATGCGGCGCATCCAGTTCAGGTTGGCGCCGGCGCAGAAGGCTGGGCCCTCGGCCGCCAGCACCACGGCACGCACCTCGGCGCGCGCGCCGACCTCGGTGAATGCGGCGGTGATCTCGGCGATGACCTCGTCGCTGAAGGCGTTGCGCACCTCGGGGCGGCACAGGGTGATGGTGGCGACGCGGCCCTCGGTAGTGATGCGCAGGGCGTTTTCGGTGGTCATTGCGGTTCCTTCCAGACGACCTGGTCGTCTACAGCGTACAGCCGGCATTCGGCCTGGGAATGGCGCTGGCAGTTGGCCAGCGCGCGGCTCAAGGGGTCGTCGCCCATCTCGGCCCAGCCCCAGGCGCCGCCGGGTGCAATGGCGAAGGCGCGCGGCA
>JAFEDY010000067.1:1293-1554 GCA_018241405.1 Pseudomonadota bacterium
CGGATAGCGCAGCGCGGTCGGCAGCCCGACCGTGGCCATGAAGGCATCGACCTTGGGTTGCCAGACGGCTTCGGCAGCGCGGGCGCTGAAGAAACTGTGCGAATCGCTGCCGAAGCGGCCGACGTTGACGACATCGGCCACCGCACCCGCGCCGCCGTAGGCGCTCGCCATGGCCTTCCAGGTGCGTTCCGCGAAATAGCTGTCGTTCTCCCCATAGAACCACAGCGAGGGCACGCGCGTGTCCTTGCCGTAGTTGCCCGC
>JAFEDY010000067.1:1587-3560 GCA_018241405.1 Pseudomonadota bacterium
CGCCTTTACGCCGGGCAGGTTCATGGTGCCGACCGCCAGCGTGGTCCAGCCGCCATGCGACTGGCCCACAACCAGCACCCGGTCGCGGTCGGCCCAGGGCTGCTCGGCCAGCCAGTCGAGCACGGCCTTGACGTCCTCGGCCTGCACAAGGCCATTGCTCTCGACGTTGCAGCCGCCGCCTATGTAGCTGCCGCCCGACTTGGAAAATCCCAGCCGCATCGGCGCCACCACGGCATAACCGCGCGCCAGGAAAAAGCGTGCCGCGCCCGCCGGCCGGTAGCGCGCCTGAAAGCGCGTATCGCCAGCGGCCTTGCCATGGTTGATGACGACGATGGGAAACCGCCCATCGCCAGGCGGGCGGTAGATCGTGGTTTCGAGCTCCGGGCTGAACAGCTTGCCCCTTTCCGGGATCATCACCACCTGCTCGCCCAGGGCCGCATTCAGCTCGGGGGCACCCTTTGTCACCTGCGCGTGCGCGACGCCGATGGCAGCGGCGCAGGCCGCGGCCCAACAGATCCGGCGCATGGGTTGAGTTGGGAGAACAGCCGTCATCACGAGGCCTCCTGTTGCAGCATGTAGACCATGTCCAGCTCGGGGCTGGGCTGGCCCAGCGCGGTCAGCACCGCCGTGATCTGTCCGCGGTGGTGCGTGCCATGGTTGAACACATGGGCCAAGGTAGCCGCGAAGGGCAGCGTCGCGGCCTGACCACGCAAGGTGGTATAGCCGAGCACACCGTCAAAGCGCGCGGGCGCCCAGCTGTCGATCAGCGGCTGCCAGCGCGCAGCCCCTTCGCGCAGCCGCTGGGCGAGGCGTGCCCGATCGTGCTCGACCTCGGCATCCAGCGCCAACGTTGGCGACACGCCTTCCGAAAAACGGCGGTACCACAGCAGGTGCTCCCCCACCAGCAGGTGATTCAACGTGCCGTGGATGCTGCGGAAGAACAGGCCCATGTCGCGCCGGTAATCCTCGTCGGACAACACCGCCACATTCGCCAGCAGGCGCTCGGTGGCCCAGACGTTGTAGCGCGCCAGGGTGCTGAAAAATGGGTGCCACATCGTCATCGTCATTGCCCCCACAGGCGCAGCCCCCGGTGGGCAGCCATGGCGTCGTAGTCCCGGTCGCTGTGCAGCAGCAGGTAGTCCCGCTCGATACAAAACGCCGCAACCATCACGTCGATGGCGCTGCGCACCGTCACGCCGCGTGCGCGCAGGTGACGGTAGTGCTCGGCCGCGGCCAGGGCGATGTCCTCGCCGCCGCAGGGCTCTACGCTCAGGGTCTGCAGCAACAGGCGCGCCTGGCGCAGCGCACGCTCGTGCCGGAAGCCCCGCAGCACTTCGTAGAGCACCAGGTCGGGCACCACCAGACGGGTGTGGCCGTCATCCAGCAGTTGGCGCAGTTCACCCCGCGCCGCGGACTCCCTGGCGTTGAAAAAGTCGATCCAGACACTGGAATCAACGACCAGCACGGCGCAGCACCTTCTTGTCACTGCCGGCGGCAGGCGTCGAACTTCTCGCCCGATAGGCGGTGCGCGACTCCTGCACGGCCAGCGGCTCAGCCGACTCCGCCGTCTCCGCCGTCTCGTCAACGGCAGGCTGCGTCCAGTCGACGGACTCATCACCCTCCCACCTCAGCTTGCCTTCCCACTTGAGGATTTCGCGGTACGCCGCCTGCCGCGCCAGCAGGCGCAGGCCGGCCTCCACGGTCTCCTTCTTGGTGGTGTAAGGCCCGGCGTGCATGGCCTTGGCCAACAGCTCGTCGTCAATATCGATGTTGGTGCGCATGATGTGTATAAATGATGTTTTCAACACACATCGTACACCTTACATACGGAACACGCCAAACTTCACGTCCGGCATCGGCGCGTGGCGCGATGCGGCCAGGCCCAGCGCCAGCACGCGGCGCGTGTCGGCCGGGTCGATGATGCCGTCGTCCCACAGGCGCGCCGTGGCGTAGTAGGGGTGGCCCTGCTTTTC
>JAFEDY010000068.1:0-1960 GCA_018241405.1 Pseudomonadota bacterium
CGAGGGCGAGCGCCCCAGCGTCACACACCAGAGCGGCGCCGCCCAGATCGAGCAGCTGCGCGCCAACTACCAGGCCGCGGGCGTGCAGGCCGAGCTCACGCCCTTCATCGACGACACGGCCGCAGCCTTTGCCGAGGCCGATGTCATCGTCTGCCGCGCGGGCGCCAGCACCGTCACCGAGATCGCCGCCGTGGGCGCAGCCGCGGTGTTCGTGCCCTTCCCGCATGCGGTGGACGACCACCAGACGACCAACGCGCGCTTCCTCGTCGATGCGGGCGGCGGATGGCTCGTGCAGCAGGCCGACCTCACCGCACGCAGCCTGGCCGACATGCTATTGAATATGGAGCGCACCGCGCTTGTGAAGCGCGCGCTGAAGGCAAAAGACATGCAAAAAACCCAGGCCACCCGCGAGGTGGTTTCCGCCTGTGAGGAGCTCGCGTCATGAAGCAGGCCATTCGCAACATCCATTTCGTCGGCATAGGTGGCGCCGGCATGTGCGGCATCGCCGAGGTGCTGCACAACCTGGGCTACGGCGTCTCGGGCTCGGACCTGGCCGACAGCGCCACGTTGGCGCGCCTGCGCGCGCTGGGCGTGGCCACCCATGTGGGCCATGCGGCCGCGCATATCCAGGGGGCCGATGCGGTGGTCACCTCCACGGCCGTGCAGCCGGACAACCCCGAGGTGCTGGCCGCGCGCGAGAAGAAGATCCCCGTCGTGCCGCGCGCCGTGATGCTGGCCGAGCTGATGCGCCTGCGCAAGGGCATCGCCATTGCAGGCGCGCACGGCAAGACGACGACCACCAGCCTGGTGGCCAGCGTGCTGGCCGAGGGCGGGCTCGATCCCACCTTCGTCATCGGCGGGCGGCTGAACAGCGCCGGCACCAACGCCAAGCTGGGCCAGGGCGAGTTCATCGTCGTCGAGGCCGACGAGTCCGACGCCTCGTTCCTGAACCTGCTGCCGGTGATGGCCGTCGTCACCAACATCGACGCCGACCACATGGAGACCTATGGCCACGACTTCGGCCGCCTGAAGCAGGCCTTCGTGGATTTCCTGCACCGCATGCCCTTCTACGGCACGGCCATCCTGTGCGTGGACAACCCGGCGATCCGCGACATCCTGCCGCGCGTGAACTGCCCCATCACCAGCTACGGCCTGTCCGAGGACGCCGAGGTACGCGCCATCAACGTGCGCGCCGTGGGCACGCAGATGCACTTCACGGTGCTGCGGCGCAACGGCGTCACGCTGCCCGATCTGGATGTGGTGCTCAACCTCGCGGGCGCGCACAACGTGCTCAACGCCCTGGCGACCATTGCCGTGGCCACCGAGCTCAATGTGCCCGACGACGCCGTGCTGCGCGCGCTGGCCAGCTTCACCGGCGTGGGCCGGCGCTTCCAGCGCCATGGCGAGCTGCCCACGCAGGACGGCGGGCGCTTCACGCTCATCGAGGACTATGGCCACCATCCCGTGGAGATGGCAGCCACGCTGGCCGCCGCGCGCGGCGCCTTCCCCGGCCGGCGCCTGGTGCTGGCCTTCCAGCCGCACCGCTACAGCCGCACGCGCGACTGCTTCGAGGACTTCGTCAAGGTGCTGGGCAGCGCCGACGCCGTGCTGCTGACCGAGGTCTACGCCGCGGGCGAGGCGCCCATCGTGGCGGCCGATGGCCGGTCGCTGGCCCGCGCGCTGCGCGTGGCCGGCAGCGTGGAACCGGTGTTCATTGACGACATCGCCGATCTGCCCCAGCGCATCGCCGGCGGCGCCAGGGACGGCGACGTGGTGCTGTGCATGGGCGCGGGCTCGATAGGCGGCGTGCCCGCCAAGGTGGTCGAGTTGCTAGAAAAAAATGAGCTGCCAGCGCAGGAAGGACAGGCGCAATGAGCCAAAAGGACCCCAAGATTAACGTGCAGGCCCTGGGCAAGGTGGCCGTCCTCATGGGCGGCACCTCGTCCGAGCGCGAGGTATC
>JAFEDY010000068.1:2070-2603 GCA_018241405.1 Pseudomonadota bacterium
GGCGAGGACGGCACGGTGCAGGGCGCGCTGGAGCTGCTGGGCATTCCCTACACCGGCCCCGGCGTGATGGCATCAAGCATCGCCATGGACAAGATCATGACCAAGCGCATCTGGCGCTTCGAGGGGCTGCCCACGCCCGACTGGCGCCTGGTGGCCAGCAGCGCCGAGGCCGCCCAGGCCTTCCAGGAGCTGGGCACGCCGATGATCGTCAAGCCGTCGCGCGAGGGCTCCACCATCGGCCTGACCAAGGTCACCTCGCTGGGCCAGTGCGAGCAGGCCTACCGGCTGGCCGCGCAGCATGACCCCGAGGTGCTGTGCGAGCAATTCATCGACGGCGACGAGACCACCTGCCCGGTGCTGGGCCAGGGCGCCGATGCACACGCGCTGCCGGTGATACGCATCGTCGCGCCGGAAGGCAACTACGACTACCAGAACAAGTACTTCACCGACGTCACGCAGTACCACTGCCCGAGCGGCCTGCCCGAGGCCGAGGAGCGCGAGATCCAGCGCATCGTGGTGCAGGCCTTCCGCAC
>JAFEDY010000068.1:2670-3374 GCA_018241405.1 Pseudomonadota bacterium
ATGGCGGCCAAGGCCAGCGGCATCAGCTATCCCGACCTGTGCCTGCGCATCCTGGCGAGTGCCTCGCTCGATGCGCTGCAGGGTCGCGATGGCGCGACGGGAGCACAGGAGCGCGCATGAACGCCACGCAGCCCGCACCTTTCGACGTACGCCTCATGAACCTGACCGCCACGGTCCTGTTCCTGGGCTTCGCCGTGGGCGTGCTGGCGGCGGGGGGCGCCTGGCTGCTGCGTCAGCCGGCGTTCGCCATAGCGCATATCGCGGTCGAGGGCGATCTCGTGCACACCAGCGCCCTGAGCCTGCGCGCCAACGTGGCGCCGCAGCTCGTGGGCAACTTCTTCACCGTGGACCTGGAGGCCGCGCGCCGCGCCTTCGAGCAGGTGCCCTGGGTGCGCAGCGCCCATGTGCGCCGCGAGTTTCCGAGCAGCCTGCGCGTGCAACTGCAAGAGCATGACGTGGCCGCCTACTGGGGCCCCGAGGGCAGTACCTCGCTGGTGGACAGCCAGGGCCAAGTGTTCGAGGCCGACGCCGACGACGTGGAGCAGGACGGCCTGCCGCGCCTGCTGGGCGCGCCCGAGCGCTCGGGAGAGATGCTGGACATGGCGCGCAAGCTGGCCGATGTGCTGGCGCTGCTGCCCGCGCACATGGACCAGCTGGAGCTGACGGACCACGGCGGCTGGCGCGTCACGCTGGATGGCGGCGCC
>JAFEDY010000068.1:3423-4620 GCA_018241405.1 Pseudomonadota bacterium
GACGCGCTGGAATACGCCGACATGCGCTATGCCGACGGCTACGCGCTGCGCCTGCGCGGGGTGACCACCGTGGCCAACGAGGCGCAGCGCGTGACCGCGCAGCGCGCGGCAGAGCGTGCGGCAGCGGCGCGCGCAGCGGCAGCGGCAAGGACTGCGGCAAAAGCGCGCACGGCGGCAAAGAACAACTGAGGGGCAGGACGAAAGAACTATGGCAAGAGAATACAAAGACGTGGTCGTGGGGCTGGACATTGGCACCGCCAAGGTCATGGCCGTGGTGGCCGAGGTGATGCCCGGCGGCGAGCTCAAGCTCGCCGGCCTGGGTGTGGCGCCCAGCAACGGCTTGAAGCGCGGCGTGGTGGTGAACATCGACGCCACGGTGCAGAGCATCCAGCAGGCCTTGAAGGAGGCCGAGCTGATGGCCGACTGCAAGATCCAGCGCGTCTACACCGGCATCACCGGCAGCCATATCCGCGGGCTCAACTCCAGCGGCATGGTGGCGGTGAAGGACAAGGAGGTCACGCAGGCCGATGTGGCGCGCGTCGTCGAGACCGCCAAGGCCATCAACATCAGCAGCGACCAGCGCCTCTTGCTGGTGGAGCCGCAGGAATTCGTGATCGACGGGCAGGACGTGAAGGAGCCCATCGGCATGAGCGGCATCCGCCTGGAGGCCAAGATCCACATCGTCACCGGCGCGCAAAGCGCGGCCGAAAACATCATCAAATGCGTGCGCCGCTGCGGCCTGGAGGTCGAGCAGCTGCTGCTCAACCCGCTGGCCAGCAGCCAGGCGGTGCTGACGCACGACGAGCGCGAACTCGGCGTGGCCGTGGTCGATATCGGCGCCGGCACCACCGACGTGGCCATCTTCACCGGCGGCGCCATCCGCCACACGGCCGTGATCCCGATCGCCGGCGACCTGATCACCAGCGACATCGCCATGGCGCTGAGGACGCCCACCAAGGACGCCGAGGACATCAAGGTCGAAAGCGGCTACGCCAAACAGTTGCTGGCCGACCCCGAGGCGCAGGTCGAGGTGCCCGGCCTGGGCGACCGCAGCCCGCGCATGCTGTCCAAGCAGGCGCTGGCCGGCGTCATCGAGCCGCGCGTGGAGGAGATCTTCTCGCTCGTGCAGCAGGTGGTGCGCGAGTCGGGCTACGAGGAGGTGCTGTCGTCGGGCATCGTGCTCACGGGCGGCAGCGC
>JAFEDY010000069.1 GCA_018241405.1 Pseudomonadota bacterium
GCCAAGAGCATCCGCTTCGGCGCCACCATGGTCATGATCGGCTCGCTCTTCGCGGGTCAAGAAGAGTCACCCGGCAAGACCGTCGAAGTCGATGGCGCGCTGTTCAAGGAGTACTACGGCTCGGCCAGCGACTTCAACAAGGGCGAGTACAAGCATGTGGAGGGCAAGCGCATCCTCGAACCCATCAAGGGCAGACTGGCCGACACGCTGACCGAGATGGAGCAGGACATCCAAAGCTCCATCAGCTACTCGGGCGGCAAGAAGCTCATGGACATCCGCAAGGTCAACTACGTGATCCTGGGCGGCGACAACGCGGGTGAGCACCTGCTGATGTGAATTTTTTGCAAGGGTTTCCACGAGGCATCAAAAAGTGATGCATAATCCATGGCTGTGCTGCAATGCAGCGCCTCTGCAAAAGAGAGGGCTCTTAGCTCAGTTGGTAGAGCAGCGGACTCTTAATCCGTTGGTCGAGTGTTCGAGTCACTCAGGGCCCACCAAGCTACACAAAAACCACGCTATTAAAAAAATAGCGTGGTTTTTTCTTTTTCAGTCTGGTTGCAGTTTTGGGCTTGATGCCTGCATCGCGCCTGCGCTTTCAGCGCGCAGGCGCGGCCTGTTCGATGGTGGACAGTGTCGATTGGTAGGTCGCCAGCCGCGGCCCGCCCAGGCCCACCGCCCGCTGCGCGGCGGCGCGGGCCTCGCTGGCCTGGCCCAGCTCGTGCAGGGTCTGGGCCAGGTTGTTCCAGGCATCGGCCGCATCGGGATGGTCCTGGCTGGCCTGCTCGAAGGCGCTTAGCGCCGCAGGCAGGTCCCCGCGGCGGTAAGCGGCATTGCCCAACGCCATCCGGGCGAAGAGGTTTTCGGGCCAGGCTTGCAGCGCACGCTCGTAGGCGCGCTGGCCCGCCTGCGGCGCCACACGCTCCAGCACCGCAGCCGTCGCCACATAGGCGCGCTCGGCGGCGGTGGCGGGCAGTTCCTGCGGCGGCAGTGCCACGAAGGCCCAGCGCTGCGCGCGCGCCCAACTGCGATCGAAATCCCGCAGGGACATGACCAGGCGCTGCACCGTGCCCGAACGCAGCACCACTTCATCCGCGTCCAGGTCGTAGCCGATCACCACCGCGTAGTGCCATTGCGGCCAGAGGTCCCAGCGCAGGTTCTGCATCACCAGCACCGGATGGCCCGCGGCCACCTCGGTGAGCAGGTCAGCGAGGCGTGGTGCCAACACATAGGGCAGCAACGCAGCGCGCCGGGTGGCCCCCAGCATCTCCGGCTGAAGGCTGCCCTGGCGCGCGGGGACGTAGACCTGCTCGATCAGCTGCTGGGGCGTGCGCTCCACGCCCGCGTGCACCAGCACCGTGGCCAGGGCGGCGGGGCCGCACTGGTAGTCGTCCTGCGCAAAGAACGGCACGGCCGCCAGCTCCACCCGCGCCGGCCGCCCGGGCGCAGCCAGCGACTGCGGCGTTCGCGCGCCCGGCATCGGCAGGCCGGCGCAACCCGACAAGGCCACGGCGGCGACCAGCAGCCTCCGGCGGCGAATCGTCAAATCGCGACCACGACCAGAATGGCCACCAGCAGGATGAGAATGATGTCGGTCTGGCTCAGCGCTGCGCCGGCGGGCATGCCCTCAATGCGCTCGGCCATGGCATGGACTTCCTGCTCGCTCAGCGCGGCGACGCGGTCGGCCGTCACCAGGCCGCTCACGCCCATGGCCTCCAGGCGCTCCTTGACGTTGGCACGCTCGACGAAGCTGCGGATCTTCTCGCGCTCGAGTTCGACCTGGCTCGGGGCGGCCATGGCTTCGGTTCCGACGAGTTCCGCACGCACCAGCGGGGTGTTGACCAGCAGGGACAGGGCAACGATGGGCGCCAGGACGCCGGGACGAACGATCTTCTTGAACATGGTTTTCATGGGCTTCTCCGGGGAAAAGTGCCATGTTAGGCAGAAGCCCCAGCGCGGCCGGACGGTCCGAGGTAACAGTTTGCAGCGATGGCGTGACTCTGCAACGGCGGGCCCGGCCGATCCGCGCCTGCCAAGCATCAAGCCAGCGTGGCGTGACGACTCCAGCGGCCATGGAGCAGTTCGCTGGGCGCAAACCGGCAGGTATGCACGCCAGGCGAGCAGGATTTACGCCGCAGCAATGCGCTCTTTACAGTGCAGGTGTATGTTGAAGAATGCCAGCCGGTGCGCGCCTCACGGTGGAGCGAGGGCACGGTTCGGCGGGCGAGGAGCACGGACATGACTGCATCATCTTCACGTCGCACGCGCCGCCTGCGCTGGCTGCTTGCGAGTGCTCTTCTCTTGCTTGGCTCGGGACCGGCCCTGGCGCAGCACGGCGGCCATGGTGGCCATGGTGGCCGTGGCGGCGGTCACTTCCATGGTGGTGCGGCCTACGGTGGCGGCCACTGGGGTGGCGGCGGCAGTTATCGCTTGGGCTCGGGGCGCTGGGCATACCGGCCTGGCTATGACGTGCACGGCTTCAGCCGGCCGGAATTCGGGCGCTGGAGCGGCGGCCGCTGGAACCACACCTGCTGGGGCGGCCGTTGCGGCTGGTGGTGGGCCACGGGCGGGCTGTGGTACTTCTACGGCGCGCCGGTCTACCCATACCCCCTGGTGGTGTCCCCCGTCACCTACGCGGCACCGGTCTACTACCCGGCGCAGCAGGCACCGCTCGAGCCGTACACCGCGGGAGAGGCGGGCCTGGCACCGCAGCCGACCTTCTCATACTACTGTGACGACCCTCCGGGCTACTACCCCGCGGTGCCGCAATGCAGCACGCCATGGCACGAGTCCAGGACGCCAGCGGCGCCCGTGCCCCCGCCGGCCGCAAACCCGTGAGCGCCGGCGCGCGCCTGTCTCTTCTTTTCATGCTACCGAGTTGATGATCATGAACTTCCTATCCTCCCGTTTGCTGTGGCTGGCGTTGCCGGGCACGCTGGCGCTTGTCGGTTGCGCCACGCAGCCCATGGGCCCAACAGTGCTGGTCATGCCGGCACCGACCAAACCCTTCGAAGTCTTCCAGCAGGACCAGGCGATGTGCATGCAGTACGCGCAGTCCATGGTCGGTGGCCAGGCCCAGGCGGCCAACGAGCGCGCCGTGGGCTCCGCTGCCGTCGGCGCCGTGCTCGGCGCTGCCCTGGGTGCCGCCGTGGGCAACCACCAGGGCGCCGGCATCGGCGCCGCCGGTGGTGCGATCGTGGGCACGGGCGCCGCGGGGCCCAGCACCTCCTATTCGCAGGGCGCCATCCAGTACCAGTACAACAATGCCTATATGCAATGCATGTATTCACGCGGCAACCAGGTGCCGGGCTTTAGGCGGTGACACGGGTGTATTGCCGGCCATCGCGCGCCTGCGCTGGCACTGGCCCGGCCACTATCATTGCCGGTTTTGGCCCCACCTTCCTCCGCCATGACAAGCCTGATCACCAACGAAATCGACCTCCTTGCCGAGTTGGTGCCCGCGCCCGGCCCGCGGATCATTGAGCTGGGCTGTGGCGCGGCGGGCATGGCGCGGCAGATGCTGCAGCGCTGGCCGGGGCTGGCCTATGTGGGGCTGGAGGTGGACGCCGTGCAGCACGCGCGCAATTTGCAGGCCCCGCCGGCCGGCATGCGCTTCGTGGCGGCGGGCGCGCAGGATATTCCTTGCGAAGAGGCGCAGTTCGACCTGGCGCTGATGCTCAAGTCGCTGCACCATGTGCCGGTGGCCGACATGGACAGTGCGCTGGCCGAGGTGGCGCGGGTGCTGCGCCCCGGCGGCTGCCTGTACGTGTCGGAACCGGTGTTCGCCGGCCCGCTCAACGAGATCACGCGCCTGTACAACGACGAGGGCACGGTGCGCGCCGCCGCGCAGGCGGCCGTCGATCGCGCGCTGGCCGCCGCCGGCAGCCCATGGCTGGAGGTGGCGCAGCGGCGTTTCGAGATGCCCGTGGAATTCAGCGACTTTGCCGATTTCGAGCGGCGCATGATGCGCCCGAGCTTTGCCGACCACCATATCGACGACGCGCTGCAGGCGCGCGTGGCCGCCGCCTTTGCGCCCCACTGCACGGGCGAAGGCGCGCGTTTTGTGCGGCCCATGCATGTGCGGCTGCTGCGGCGCTAAATCAAGGCTCCTCTGCCCTCAAGCGCCAGCAGCGCCTGCTTGCGCGGCAGGCCGCCGCCGAAGCCCGTGAGGCGGCCGTCGCTGCCGATCACGCGGTGGCAGGGCACGATGATGGAGACCTTGTTCCGCCCATTGGCCGCGGCCACGGCGCGCGTGGCCATGGGCCGGCCGATGGCGCGGGCCTGCTCGGCGTAGCTGAGCGTCTGGCCGTAGGGGATGGCGCGCAACGCCCGCCAGGCGTCGTTCTGGAACGGCGTGCCGACCAGAGCCAGCGGCACACCGAACGCCTGGCGCCGCCCGGCGAAATACTCGGCCAGCTCGGCGCGGGTCTGCTCCAGGATGGCGTTCATGCCTTCTTGCGCCGGGCCGCCACGCGCCGCCTCGACCTGGATCTGCTCGCGCTCCACGCCCTGCTGGCCGACGAATTCGAGCAGGCACAGCCCCCGGTCGCTGGCGATGGCCAGCATCTCGCCCAGCGGCGTGGGCAGGTGGCAGTACAGCAGGGTCATGGCGCGGCTCCTGAATGGGTGGCTACGCGGCCCATTCTATGCATGCCACTTTTGAATAAAAACGGCTCCAGCCTTTATCCATAAAGCGCTAAAAGCTATCAAACTTAAAGCTCAATAGGTTTCACTACTTGAGTCAATGAGATAGAGCGTCACTGCCAAGCCCCCACTTTCACCATTTATCTTCAGCCAGGCCTGAAAGTGGTGCCCGTGGCACTGGAGCGGCAGCACTGTCTCTACCTTGTGATGCACGAGCGTTATCACGCGAAGGCCGAGCAGCGACCGGCTGCAGCGGAGCCTCCCGTGTTTGAGCCTCTGGTTTGGATGAAACCACCTTGGTCGCCACCTTGTACCGAAGCACGATACCTCCCGGCTGGAACGGCTTGCCCGTCAGGCTTTCGTTCCCATCGACCAAGGTGCCGTACGAGGTCTGCACAGAGACGCGATCTACGCGAATCGTGCCCAATGGAAGCTCGTGGCGTCCGAGTGAGCGACCGGTCTGGGGATCCTTCAGTTCCTCCCCCAGCAAAACCGCCTGCCAGTGCTGTCCGGGCTGCAGGGATTCGCCCCCCTGGCTGAGAACGACCTGGTCACCTGTCATCGAAACCACGGTGACAGGAAAGATCTCGGTCACGACAGCGCCGCCGATCTGACCGGCCAGCGAGTCCATCATCTGCGCGACCATGCCGGCGCCATCGATAACGCGTGGCAGCGTACTCGGGTCGGCCGACGCCAGCTTGTGCTCGAAGCTGTCGGACATCACCACCTCGCCCGTCGTCGCATTGAGCAGGCGGAGAGTAATGCGGCCACCGCCAGAGTAGGACACCAGCTCGCGATCGGCCATGCGCAGCTTCTGAACGCTGCGGACATACTCGAAGCGCTCGATGGTGGGAATCAGGATCAGATCGGTAGCCAGCTGCTGGCCGAGACGCGCACCGTCCTGCACGCGGACATTGCCGCTGTTGATATGGTCAATCTCGGCCTGCAGTTCGCTGCCAAACTCCCGATCCAGGACGATGAATCGCTTCGTCTGCGTCAGGATGTCGGAAAGCCTGCCGCGCACGGCGCTGGCCACGGCGATGGAGTTGGCCCGCCCATCACCCACGGGATAGCTTGCGGTGCCGGTCTTCGGCATCGCGACGACGATCTTTGGACGTCCTTGTTCCTCGGGGGCGCGATACTGCGCCACATCGACGCGAACCCGCACCTTCCAATAGCTACGCATCTTCTGGTGACTTACATCCGACTCGTATGAGACACCCTGTGTCAACC
>JAFEDY010000006.1:0-1956 GCA_018241405.1 Pseudomonadota bacterium
CGATGCCGGCGGCAATATCGCGTGCCTGGGCCAGCAGCTCGGCCGGGGCGGGCTTGTCGAACTTCAAGAGAATGTTGGCGGACTTGGCCTTGACGCGTTTACCCGAGTCAAGCTCGATCTGCGCCGAGGTGTCGGCTTCGGAGAGGATGCGGCCGGCCAAAAACTTGCCGGCGTCGTCGAACAGTGCATGCATAGGGGGCGATTTTCCCATGCCGGCCGGCGCTGGCCGGGAGTCGATCCCCTTGGCCTTATTTGCCCACCAGCACCGCCGTGTAGCCGCCCACCAGCACGCCGCCCACGCGCTGGCGCACGCGCACTACCGCCGCCTCGCCGGGTTTCATGTCGGCAATGCCGGCGTGCAGCTGCACCACCAGCGGGTCGCAGCCGCGCTGCACGGTCTCGCGCGGGCGCAGCAGCTGGGCGCGCTGGGCGAGGCCCAGGCCCGCCACGTCCAGCAGCCGCGCGCCGCGCGCCTGCACGGGCAGCAGGCCGGCGACCACGGGCTGGGCCGGCGCGGCAAAGTGGGCGTTGCGCGCGTTGGCGTAGAGCTTGAGCCAGTCCATGGCGTTGGCGTCTTCGGTGACGACCTCGATCTCGGCCAGGCCGGTGTGATCCAGGTAGCCCAGGTCCAGCGCCAGATCGAGCTGTGCGGGCGAGCTGGAGGTGATCACCGCGATGTTGCGCTGCGCCACATGGCGGTCGGCCGCGGCGCTGAACTGGGCGGGCGCGACGGCGTCCATCATGGGCTCGCTCACGCGCACCACCAGGCATTCGTGGCCGTTGTTGACATATTCGGGCACCCAGGTCGTGGGGCAGCGCACCATGACATGCGAGCCCAGCGACAGGTAGGCGCCAGCGGGCCCGCGCACCTCGGTCCAGTTGCTGCCGCGCGTGAAGCGGTTGCCCAGGTCTACCCAGGTGGCGCCTATCAGGTGGGCGTCGGCGCGCGATATGCCCAGGCTGGGGTTGAACCAGTAGAACTCCACGCGTACGCGGTAGGCGGGCGCCTTGCCCAGGTTCCAGACCTGGGCGTAGAGCGTGTTGGGCGCCCCTGCGCGGGCTACGCCGCCTACGGTGGCGGGCATCAGCGGCGCGGCCGCGGCCTCTACGCCGGGCACGACGAAGATGTCGGGTGATTCCCAGAACACGCCGTTAAAGGGGCGGCCACCGGCATCGCCGGCGCTGCTGCGCACCAGCAGGAAGGGCAGGTACTCGTCCTTGCGCGGGCCGAAGCGCGGGCCGTCGCTCAGCGTGCCGCGCACCTGGTCGCGGAACCACCCCAGGTCGGCCGGTGTGTTGCGCGCCGGGCGGCCGGGATCCTGGCCGGGGCGCTGGGGCTGCACCTTGACCTTGGGCGGCGGCTGGTCCTGCGGCACGTCCACGGTGCCCGGGTCGGGGCAGCGCTGTGGCGGCTCGCAGTGGCGGCTGTGGTGCGGGTCGCAGCAGCCGCAGTGCGGGTGTTCGGGCGTACCGTCCGTCCCCGGGTGGCAGGGCAGGGCGGCGCCGCAGCGGGGGCACCGGGTGGCGCTTGCGTGGTTGGCGTTCGGGGTCATGGCGCTACCTCTACTTGCTTTTTGGCTACTTGATCGGTGGCGGCGGCGGTGCGTCGTCGCAACCCGGGTCTTCCAGACCAAAGCCTACCCAGTGCAGCTTCAGCGTCGGGATGTGGTTGCGGTCGTAGCTGCCGTCGTCTGCCTGCACCTGAGGCGGCCAGGTGCAGGGCGGCGGGTAGGGGTTGCCCTCGGGGTCGGTGTGCTTGGTGGCGCTGGCGCTGCGGTTCCAGTCCCAGGCCTTGTAGCCATAGCCGCGGTCGCCGTCCAGGTTCCAGTCCACATAGGGCACCTCGGTCTTCTGGTTGGGCTGCGGGCTTTGCCGCGTGTGCAGCCAGATCTGGTAGCAGGAGAAGCTGACGGCGTCGCCCAGGTGGGCGTCGGTGCGCAGCAGGGTGCGCGCGGC
>JAFEDY010000006.1:2083-3585 GCA_018241405.1 Pseudomonadota bacterium
TCGGACTCGGTGGCGAACAGGTGCGGGTAGAGGCGGTCGGCATACGGGGTCTTGCCGGGCGGCGGCAGCGCGCCGGCGGGGAAGAGGTCGCCGATGTCGCCCATCACGGTGCGGAACACCGCGGCGTCGGGCAGGCCTATGGCCACGAGGCCCAGGCTGATCTCGTCGTCCATGGGCAGCATGTAGCCGGTCATCACCAGCGCCGAGCGGAAGGTCTTGAGCAGGTGGTACAGCGGCAGCTCCAGCGCGTAGTACAGGCCCAGGCGTATGGGGTAGGTGAGTATGTCGGCCAGCACCGCCCAGGGCAGCGTGGCCAGGTACAGCGCCACCTCCAGGATGTAGGCCAGGGCGTTGATGATGGACAGCAAAAAGTCCAGCAGGTCGTCGAACCAGTTGGAGTCGCCGCTGTCGCTGCCGGGCGCCGACTCCTGCGGGTCGCTGGGCGTGGGGAATTGCAGGTTGGGGAACACGTCGGGCGGCGCGGGCGGCTCGTGCGCGAAGCCGTCCACCGTGGTCATCTTCAAAAAGGAGAACAGCAGGCGGTAGGTCTCCTCGATCAGCTCGACGGTGGGCCGGCCGTCTTCGTCGCGCAGGATCTTCGGGTGCACGCCGTTGCTGTAGAACACGTCCTTGATGGCGTCGTGCAGCAGCGCGGCAATGGGGTCGGCCAGCGTCGAATCGAGATCCAGCAGGCGCCGGCGCTCCCAGTTCTCGCGTAGCGTGCTGCCGCCGGGGTAGGCGGGGCGGTTGACCACGCCGTCGTCCGACTCGTCAAACGCTATGTCGTAGTACAGCGCCGACTCGGTCAGCTGCGGGTACTGCGTGCTGGAGCCCGGGCGGTTCGGGTCGCGCAGGTACCAGAAGGCGTCCAGGTGGTTCTCGACCAGGTGGTGGCGCTGCCAATGCAGGCGGAACGGCCCGCCGGCAATCGCGTTCACGAAGGGGTGGCCCGTGACGTCGGCGCCCACATGGGTGATGTAGCCCAGCGCATAGGCCTGGGCGCGGGCACGCAGATCGGCGTCGTCCATGGCCGTTGCGGCGCGCCACAGCGCACGCCCGAACTGGCCCGTGCGCCGGTAGTGCAGCATGTCTGACCACAGGAAGGCCTGCTCGTCCCAGCCCTTGTTGTGGCCCAGCGAGAAATAGGTGAACAGATCCCAGTTCTGTGTGGCCAGGTCTTCGATGGCCGTGGTCAGGATGGCGCTCAACTCGCCCGCGACATTGCCCACCACCTCGGACAGGCCGCCCGTGAGGCGGCTGATCTCTTCCTCGGTGTCCTCGGCGATCGGGCCTATGTATTTTTCCCACTTGGTGATGTAGGGGTCTACCGCGTCGTACAGCTTGTAGAGATAGTGGACAAAATTCGCCAGCACGCTCGACAGCGGGATGTTGATGGGGCCGAGCTTGGTGTCGCGAAAATCGGGCAGGAAGAAGAACAAGTCGGGCCCTATGGCGCCGAGCGCGGCAAAATTGCTGTGCGTCTGCATGAGCCGCCCGAGCTC
>JAFEDY010000006.1:3680-53001 GCA_018241405.1 Pseudomonadota bacterium
GCACAGCCCATGGCTGCCTATGACGAAGTGCGCACCAACTATCCGGTGAGGCAATGTACGCTTGGATCCATGCCGATAAGTGCCAGCAAATATTTCGTGGTGTGCCCGGAGGGGCGGCCGCGTATCGTTCCTAATGTCTTGATTGGTTTATGAAATTTGAATTTGCGCCAGGGCCGGAGTTGCAAGCGATTGTTTGCAGCTCTGCGTTTTGCTTGCAATTTTTTCCGGAACATTCCGCGTGGCAGCCGTGAATACCTTGCCCGCGGAGGGCCGCGGCAGCCTGCGTCTTGACGCCGCGCCGCTGGTGGCGCTGGCCGTGGCGCTGCCCTTCGTCTTCGGCGTCACCGAGACACCCTACGCCAACTTCTGGCCCCTGATGGCCAGCGGCGCCTGCGCCTGGCTCATCGCCGCCCTGGCCTGGTTGCGCGCCTGGCGTGCGGACGAAGCGGGCCTGGCGCGCTGCCTGGCGGCGGGGCTGTTGTTGGCGGCGCTGCTGGGCGGCGTGGTTGGCCTGCTGCAGTTCTTCGAGGGCGACCTGGGCTGGGCGCCCTGGATCCATGTGTCCACGCCGGGTCAGGCCATTGGCAACCTGCGCCAGCGCAACCAGCAGGCCACGCTGCTGGCCCTGGGTGCCTGGGCGCTGCTGTGGTGGGTGGCGCGCCTGCAGGCCTGGGGCGCGGGGCTGCCGGCGCAGCGCGGCGCGCGCCGCTGGCTGCCCCTGTTGTTGGCCGCGCTGGTGCCCTGGGCCCTGGTGCTCTTGGCCGTGTCGGGTGCGGCCACCGCCTCGCGCACCGGGGCGCTGCAGTGGCTGCTGATGCCGGGCCTGCTGCTCCTGTGGCGGCGCAGCTGCGGCGCGTTGGCGCTGGCCGTGGGTGGCCTGGGGGTGCTGCTCTATCTGCTGGCGGCCTGGGGCCTGCCGCAGTTGCTGCTGGATTGGACGGGCGTGCGCATGGAGGGCCTGTTCCTGCGCCTGACGGACGAATCCCACCCCTGCAGCAGCCGTCTGGCACTGTGGTCCAACGTGCTGCAGCTGATCGCCCTGCGGCCCTGGACCGGCTGGGGCTGGGGCGAGCTGGACTACGCGCACTACATCACGCCGTTTGCGGGCGAGCGCTTTTGCATGCTGCTGGACAACGCGCACAACCTGCCGCTGCAGCTGGCCGTGGAACTGGGCCTGCCGCTGGCGCTGCTGCTGTGCGGCCTGTTGCTCTGGGCCCTGCTGCGCGCGCGCCCCTGGCGCGAGGCGGCGGCCCCGCGCCAGCTGGCCTGGGGCGT
Source organism: Pseudomonadota bacterium (assembly GCA_018241405.1). GTDB lineage: Bacteria > Pseudomonadota > Gammaproteobacteria > Burkholderiales > Burkholderiaceae_C > Alicycliphilus. The sequence goes on from JAFEDY010000006.1 coordinate 4,956, forward strand.
GCTGGCCATCGTGGGCGTGCACAGCATGCTGGAGTTTCCGCTGTGGTACGGGCCGTTTCAGCTGGCGACGGCGCTGGCCTTGCTGGTGCTGCTGGCGCCCTGGCTGGCCGCATGGGCCGCGCGTTGGCGCTCTGTGGCCTGGGTGCTGGCGGCGGCCATCTTGCTGGCCGTGCCTGTGCTGGGCGTCGCCCTGGTGCGCGACTATGGCCTTGTGAGCGCCTTGTACCGCCCCGTGGCCGAGCGTCCCGCAGAACTGCGCGGGCTCACTGCCGCCGAGGTGGCGCGGCGGACCAGGTTCTTCCGTGCGGCGGCGGAGTTTGCCGAGCTCACCACCACCGCCGTCACCCCGGCCAACGCGCGGCAGATGCATGGCCTTGCGCTGCGCCTGCTGCACTACTCGCCCGAGCCGCGCGTGATCGAGAAGCTGATCGCCAGCGCCCGCCTGCTGGGCCTCACCGACGAGGCGGCCCTGCACAGCGACCGCTATCGCCGCGCCTATCCGCAGGATTTCGAGCGCTGGCAGCGTGGCGGGCAGTCCAGCGGCGAGCCGCTGGCGCAGTAGCCGTCACGCCAGATTGCAAAAACCCAGCGCTTTCTCGAGGTGCGCAGGGAAATCGCTCAGCGCATGGTCGCCGCCCGGCAACACGATCTGCTGCGCCTGCGGGTAGCGTGCCGCCATCTCGCGCCAGTCCAGCAGCTCGTCGCCCTGCGCGGCGATGAGCAGCTCGGGGCCGGCAGGGGGGTGGTCGCTCACGTCCAGCGCCCGGAGCTCGGCTATGTATTCGGGGCGGAAGAAGAAGCGTTCCTCGGGGTCATGCCAGGCGCTCTGCTCGCCGATATGGCGCTCCAGGTCGCGCGCCGGGTTGACGGCCGGGTTCAGCAGCACGCTGGCGCAGCGCGCCTGGCTGGCGACCCAGCTGGCGTAGTAGCCGCCCAGGGACGAGCCGATGACCGCCATGCTGCTGCCTTGCGGCCAGGCGGCGATGCCGTCCTGCACCTGCGCCATGGCCGCGCGCGGCGAGGGCGGCAGCTGTGGGCACCAGAGGAACACGCCGGGGTGGTGGCGGGCGACATGCCCCGCCACCAGGCGCGCCTTGGCGGACTGGGGCGAGGAGCGAAAGCCGTGCAGGTAGAGCAGGTGGGTGGCGGGCATGGGGGCATTATCGGGCGCGGGATAATCACGCCCCCATGTCTGCCGTTTTCGACCAACCCTCACTGCCGCAGCGCATCTGGCCGCTGTTTGGCGGCTTCGACTGGCCGCTGATCTTCTTGCTGCTGGTGCTGTCCTCCATTGGGCTGCTGGCCATGTATTCGTCGGGCTACGACCATGGCACGCGCTTTGCCGATCATGGGCGCAACATGCTGCTGGCGGCGGGCATCCTGTTCCTGGTGGCGCAGATCCCGCCGCAGCGGCTGATGCTGCTGGCGCTGCCCATGTACACGCTGGGCGTGGCCCTGCTGGTGGCGGTGGCGCTGTTCGGCATTACCAAGAAAGGGGCCACGCGCTGGCTCAACGTGGGCGTGGTCATACAGCCGAGCGAGCTCATGAAGATCGCCATGCCGCTGATGCTGGCCTGGTGGTTCCAGAAGCGCGAGGGCCAGCTGCGCGTGCTGGAGTTCGTCGTGGCCGGGGTGCTGCTGATGATTCCCGTGGGGCTGATCATGAAGCAGCCCGACCTGGGCACGGCGCTGCTGGTCATGGCCGCCGGGCTGTCGGTGATCTTCTTCGCCGGCCTGCCCTGGAAGCTGGTAGCGCCGCCGGTGCTGCTGGGCGTGGTCGGCATTGCCCTGGTGGTTTGGTACGAACCCCGGCTGTGCGCCGACGGCGTGCGCTGGCCGGTGCTGCACGACTACCAGCAGCAGCGCATCTGCACGCTGCTGGACCCCACGCGTGACCCGTTGGGCAAGGGCTTTCACATCATCCAGGGCATGATCGCCATCGGCTCGGGCGGCGTCTGGGGCAAGGGCTTCATGGCCGGCACGCAGACGCACCTGGAGTTCATCCCCGAGCGCACCACCGACTTTATCTTCGCCGCCTTCTCCGAGGAGTTCGGCCTGGTGGGCAACCTGACGCTGATCATTTGCTACGTGCTGCTGGTGTGGCGCGCGCTGGTGATCGCCGCCCGCGCCACCACGTTGTTCGGCCGCCTCATGGCCGGGGCCGTGGCCATGATCTTCTTCACCTATGCCTTCGTGAACATGGGCATGGTCAGCGGCATCCTGCCCGTGGTGGGCGTGCCCCTGCCCTTCATCAGCTATGGCGGCACGGCCATGACCACGCTGGGGCTGGCGCTGGGGGTGCTGATGTCGGTGGCGCGCGCGCAGCACCAGACGGAGCAGGATCCACCCGAGTCGCTGCAGGCGTCGTTATAGGCGCTGGCCCGCGCGGGCCAGTGGCGCCTGCCTACAATCGCGGCATGATCTCCCGCGAACCCACCATTGAGCGCCTGGCCCTGGCGCGCGAGCTGCTGCTCACCCCCTTCGGCCTGGACGAAACCCACCTCTCCCGCGCCCTGGCCGAGATCCGCGCGCACCGCGTGGACGACGCCGACCTGTACTTCCAGTACACGCGCAGCGAGGGCTGGAGCCTGGAGGAGGGCATCGTCAAGACCGGCTCGTTCTCCATCGACCAGGGCGTGGGCGTGCGCGCGGTGAGCGGCGAGAAGACCGCCTTCGCCTATTCCGACGACATCTCCGAGGCCTCGCTGCTCGACGCGGCCCGCACTGTAAGGTCAATTTCGGCCGCAGCGCAAGGTGGACGTGCGCGAGTAGCTTCTAAAAAAATAGCGAGAAGCCGGTCGCTGTACCCGCATATCGACCCCATCGCCAGCATGGACAGCACGGCCAAGGTGCAGCTGCTGGAGCGCGCCGAGCAGCGCGCCCGCGCCAAGGATCCGCGCGTGGTGCAGGTCATGGCGGGCCTGGCCAGCGAGTACGACGTGGTGCTGGTGGCGCGCGCCGACGGCACCCTGGCGGCCGACGTGCGCCCGCTGGTGCGCATGTCCATCACCGTGATTGCCGAGCAGGGCGGGCGCCGCGAGGTGGGTTCGGCCGGCGGCGGCGGGCGCTTCGGCCTGGCCTACTTCAGCGACGCGCAGATCGCGCAGTACGTGGATGAGGCCGTCAACGCCGCGCTGGTGAACCTGGAGTCGCGCCCCGCACCGGCCGGCGAGATGACCGTGGTGCTGGGCCCCGGCTGGCCCGGCGTGCTCTTGCACGAGGCCGTGGGCCATGGGTTGGAGGGCGACTTCAACCGCAAGGGGTCGAGCGCCTTCAGCGGCCGCATCGGCCAGCGCGTGGCGGCCAAGGGGGTGACGGTGCTGGACGACGGCACGATCGCCGACCGCCGCGGTTCGCTGAACGTGGACGACGAGGGCCATGCCACGCAGAAGAACGTGCTCATCGAGGATGGCATCTTGAAGGGCTACATTCAGGACGCGATGAATGCGCGCCTCATGGGCCAGGCGCCCACCGGCAATGGCCGGCGCGAAAGCTACGCCCACATCCCCATGCCGCGCATGACCAACACCTACATGCTGGCCGGTGACAAGGATCCCCACGAGATCGTCGCCAGCATCAAGCGCGGCCTGTACGCCACCAACTTCGGCGGCGGGCAGGTGGACATCACCAGCGGCAAGTTCGTGTTCTCGGCCAGCGAGGCCTACTGGGTGGAGGACGGCAAGATCCTCTACCCCGTCAAGGGCGCCACCATCGTCGGCAGCGGCCCCGAGTCGCTCAAGCGCGTGAGCATGATCGGCAACGATCTGCGCCTTGACAGCGGCGTGGGCACCTGCGGCAAGGAGGGCCAGAGCGTGCCCGTGGGCGTGGGCCAGCCCACGCTACGCATCGACGGCATCACCGTGGGCGGCACGGCTTGAAGCCTGCGGGTGTAGTGCGATGGCAACGATTTCCCTATGTTGCACTGCCGCAAATCGTGCTACATTGCCACGCATGTCGGTTCGCAGCGCGTTTTACTTTTACTTTTGGTTCTCTGTCCATGGCGGATGAGAGAGGTAGACGCGCACCCTGACCGAGCCCTTCTCCAAAAAACCGCCGAAGCTGAAAAGCCCGGCGGTTTTTTTGTTTTTGCCCCCCGTTCCACCTTCACCCATTCATTCCCAAGGACGCCCCATGACAGCCCAAGTCTCCAGCAGCGATGCCTGGTACCGCACCGTCGACAAAACCAGCCAGACCGACGACCAACGCATCGAGGACATCACCGTGCTTCCCCCTCCCGAACACCTGATCCGCTTCTTCCCCATCGGCGGAACCGAGGTCGAAGCGCTGATCGGCAACACGCGCCGCAACATCCAGCGCATCATGAACGGCGAGGACGACCGCCTGCTGGTCATCCTTGGCCCCTGCTCCATCCACAACCCCGTGGCCGCGCTGGAATACGCGCAAAGGCTCAAGGCCGTGCGCGCGCAGTACAAAGACAGCCTGGAAGTGGTGATGCGCGTGTACTTCGAGAAGCCCCGCACCACCGTGGGCTGGAAGGGCCTGATCAACGACCCCTACCTGGACGGCAGCTACCGCATCGACGAGGGCCTGCGCATCGCGCGCCAGTTGCTCATCGACATCAACCGCCTGGGTGTGCCGGCCGCCAGCGAGTTCCTGGATGTGATCAGCCCGCAGTACATCGGCGACCTGATCAGCTGGGGCGCCATCGGCGCGCGCACCACCGAGAGCCAGGTGCACCGTGAGCTGGCCTCGGGCATCTCGGCGCCGATCGGCTTCAAGAACGGCACGGACGGCAATATCCGCATCGCCACCGACGCCATCCAGTCCGCCAGCCGCGGCCACCACTTCCTGTCGGTGCACAAGAACGGCCAGGTGGCCATCGTGCGCACCACCGGCAACAAGGACTGCCACGTCATCCTGCGCGGCGGCAAGACGCCCAACTATGACGCGGCCCATGTCGCAGCAGCCTGCAAGGACCTGGCGGCCGCGGGCCTGCCGGCCACGCTGATGGTGGACTGCAGCCACGCCAACAGCAGCAAGCAGCACGAGCGCCAGCGCGATGTGGCGCACGACGTGGCGGCGCAGATCGCGGGCGGCTCGCGCAGCGTGTTCGGCGTCATGATCGAGGGCCACCTGCAGGCCGGGGCGCAGAAGTTCACGCCCGGCAAGGACGACCCCGCCGCGCTGGAATACGGCAAGAGCATCACCGACGCCTGCCTGGGCTGGGACGACTCGGTGGCCTGCCTGGCCGAGCTGGCGGCCGCCGTGCAGGCGCGCCGCTCGGTATAAGCTGCACCATCTACGTCACGAAAGACTGCCCATGCAAAGCGAAGTATTGGTCACCCTGTCGCCCGGCCAGGAATTCCGCCTGGATGCCGAGGCAGCGCCTGCCCTCACGCACGAGGAGGCGCGCCGTTGGCTGGATGACGAATTCCTGCGCCTGGAGTGCGAGCCGCTGCGCGCCAGCGGCAAGGTGCTGCTGGCCGACAAGGTGCTGACCGTGGCCAGCGCCGCGGGCGCCCGCCTGCTGGCCGACCCTGCCTGGTCGTCCCGGTTTGCGCGTGCCGCCGTGGCAGCCCTGGCACGGCCCGTGGTGCGCGTGGACGTGCCGGCCATGGCGGTCACCTTCTGATTTTGAGGTGAATTGCTGTTAGCGCTTGTTGGTAAAGCGCTGGCAGCTATATTTTTTGGAGTGCATCAAGCAGCTTGGCATGTATGCCGCCAAAGCTGCCATTGCTCATGCACACGATGTGGTCGCCAGGCCGGGCCGCGGCCGCCAGCTGCGCCACCAGCATGTCGATGTCTGCAGCGGTGCGAGCGCGTTCGCCCATGGGCGCGAGCGCCTCGGCCGCGTCCCAGTCCAGCCCGGCGGTGTGGCAGAAGGCCAGGTCGGCCTGCTCCAGCGCCCAGGGCAGCTGCGACTTCATCGTGCCCAGCTTCATGGTGTTGCTGCGCGGCTCGAACACCGCCAGGATGCGCGCCTTGGTTCCCACGCGCCGGCGCAGGCCGTCCAGCGTGGTGCGCAGCGCCGTGGGGTGGTGGGCAAAGTCGTCGTAGACGCTGATGCCCGCCACGGTGCCGCGCAGCTCCATGCGCCGGCGCACGTTCTCGAAGCGCGCCAGCGCCTCGGCGGCCTGCGCGGGCGCCACGCCCACATGCTCGGCGGCGGCAATCGCCGCCAGGGCGTTGAGCTGGTTGTGTACGCCGGTCAGCGCCCATTGCACATGCGCCATCGGTTCACCGCGGCGCAGCACCTCGAAGTCATGCGGTTCGCCGCGCGCCGAAAAATCGCTCACTGCGCTGCCGAAGCTGGCCACGCTGCTCCAGCAGCCGGCGTGCAGCACGCGCGCCAGGCTTTCCTCCAGGCCATTGACCACCACGCGACCCGAGGGCGGCACGGTGCGCACCAGGTGGTGGAACTGGCGCTCGATCTGGCCCAGGTCGTCGAAGATGTCGGCGTGGTCGAACTCCAGGTTGTTCAGCACGGCCGTGCGCGGGCGGTAGTGCACGAACTTGCTGCGCTTGTCGAAGAAGGCGGTGTCGTACTCATCGGCCTCGATCACGAATAGCGGCCTCTCTTGCCCCGCTGCCCGCGCCCCCAGGCGGGCCGAGATACCGAAGTTCATCGGCACGCCGCCGACCAGAAAGCCCGGCGCCAGGCCCGCGCATTCCAGAATCCAGGCCAGCATGGAGGTGGTGGTGGTCTTGCCATGCGTGCCGGCCACGGCCAGCACATGGCGGCCGGCCAGCACATGCTCGGCCAGCCACTGCGGGCCGCTGGTGTAGGGCGCGCCGGCGTCGAGGATGGCCTCCATCAGCGGAAACTTCGGGCTGCCGTCGGCCAGGCGCGCGCGGCTGACCACGTTGCCGACCACGAACATGTCGGGGTTGAGGGCCAGCTGGTCGGCGCCATAGCCTTCGATGAGATCGATCCCCAAGGCGCGCAGCTGGTCGCTCATGGGGGGGTAGACGCCGCTGTCGCAGCCGGTGACGCGGTGGCCCGCCTCGCGGGCGAGGGCCGCCAGGCCGCCCATGAAGGTGCCGCAAATGCCCAAGATATGTATATGCATGGGTGCCGATTCTATGAATCAATCGCTGCCACCCGGATGAGGCGACAATGCACGGCATATGTCCGGGATCACCGCCACCATGGAAAACGCCCTGGTTACCGAAATCGCCAATGCCGCAGCCCGCCTGGTGGTCGAGGAGGGGCTGGAGTGGGGTCCGGCCAAGCGCCGTGCCGTCAAGCAGCTGGGCCTGCCTGCGCGCACGCCGCTGCCCGACAACGACCTCGTCGAGGACGCGGTGCGCGAATACATAGGCCTGTTTTGCGCGGACACCCAGCCCTTGGAGCTGCGCGCGCTACGCGAACTGGCGCTGGTGTGGATGCAGCGCATGCAGGCTTTTCGGCCCTATCTGGGCGGCGCCGTCTGGCATGGCACGGCCACGCGCCTGTCCGACATTTATATTGCGCTGTTCTGCGACGACCCGAAGTCGGCTGAGATCGCCCTCATCGACCACCACATCAGCTACGAGCCCGGTAGCATGACCGGCCTGCGCGGCGAACCGATAGACGTGCTGAGCGTGAGCAGCCGCTGCAAGGCGCTGGACGAGGAAATTGGCGTGCACTTGTTGATTTACGACCTGGACGACCTGCGCGGCGCTCTGCGCCCGGATGCGCGCGGCCGCGTACCGCGCGGCGATATGGCCGCCGTGCGCCGGCTGTTGCAGCAGGCGCCGTCCTCCAACCCCATGCCATGAACCGTCCCGCCGTGAACCCGCATCCCGAATCCTCATCTGCCAGCGCCATGGCCGCGCGCCGCCGCTGGCTTCTGCTGGGCGTGGGCGCCGTGGCCGGGCTTGGCGGTGCCGGCCTGGCCGCCTGGCGTCTGCGTGTCGGCGCAGTGAAGGAGGGTACGTCAGAGGCGCTGTGGAACACCCGCTTCGAGGGACTGGACGGTCAGGCGCTGCGCATGGATGCCCTGCGCGGTCGGCCCCTGTTGCTGAACTTCTGGGCCACCTGGTGCCCGCCCTGCATACAGGAGCTGCCTCTGCTGAATGCCTTCTATGGCGAACATCGCGCCAAGGGCTGGCAGGTGCTGGGGCTGGCGATCGACCAGCCGGCCAATGTGCAGAAGTTCCTGCAGCGCATGCCGCTGGATTTTCCCGTCGCCCTGGGCGGCCTGGGCGGCACCGAGCTGGCGCGCGGCCTGGGCAATGACAAGGGCGGTTTGCCGTTTACGGTGATGTTTGCTGCAGATGGCAGCATTTCAAGGCGTAAAATAGGCCAGTTGACGACGCAGGACCTGCAATACTGGTCCCAGAGCCTGTAGAAATGGCGTCTCCTCGTTGGAGATGGTGGCTTTTTAGGGTGGTTTCGGTGAAATAGTCTGAAATTAAGGTAAATTCGCCCCCCATTCTGTTTCTAGCCGTTGGAGCTCCCATGGATTTGCGAAAACTCAAGACCCTCATCGACCTGGTTTCCGAGTCGAATGTCTCTGAACTCGAGATCACCGAGGCCGAGGGCAAGGTCCGCATCGTCAAGAGTGGTGCCGCCGTTGTGCAGCAGTGTGTCGCCGCTCCCGTTCAGGCACCCGTCGCTGCGGCCGCACCCGTGGCGGCGCCCGTGGCCGAGTTGCCGGCACCCTCGGCAGCTGCTGCGCCCGCGGGCCATGTCGTCAAATCGCCGATGGTGGGCACGTTCTACCGCGCCGCCAGTCCCGGCGCCAAGCCCTTCGTCGAGGTGGGCAGCCAGGTCAAGGAAGGCGAAACCATCTGCATCATCGAGGCCATGAAGATCCTCAACGAGATCGAGGCCGACAAGTCGGGCACCGTGACGCGCATTCTTGGCGAGAACGGCCAGGCCGTGGAATATGGTCAACCGCTGTTCGTGATCGAATAAAGCGGGTCCGCGCTTATGTTCAAAAAAATTCTGGTCGCTAATCGCGGCGAAATCGCCCTTCGGATCCAGCGCGCCTGTCAAGAGCTGGGCGTTACCGCGGTGATGGTCTACTCCGAGGCCGACCGCGATGCCAAGTATGTCAAGCTGGCCGAAGAGGCCGTGTGCATCGGGCCCGCGCCCTCGCCGCTGTCCTACCTCAACATGCCCGCCATCATCTCGGCGGCCGAGGTCACCGATGCCGAGGCCATCCACCCCGGCTATGGCTTTCTGTCCGAGAACGCCGACTTTGCCGAACGGGTGGAAAAAAGCGGTTTCCAGTTCATTGGCCCGACCCCCGAGAACATCCGCACCATGGGCGACAAGGTGTCGGCCAAGCAGGCCATGATCAAGGCCGGCGTGCCCTGCGTGCCGGGCTCCGACGGCGAGCTGCCCGACGACCCGGTACAGATCCGCCGTATTGCCAAGGCCGTTGGCTACCCGGTGATCATCAAGGCCGCGGGCGGCGGCGGCGGCCGCGGCATGCGCGTGGTGCACACCGAGGCGGCCCTGGTCAACGCCGTGCAGATGACCAAGGCCGAGGCGGGAGCGGCCTTCGGCAATCCGGCCGTGTACATGGAGAAGTTCCTGCAGAACCCGCGCCACATCGAGATCCAGGTGCTGGCCGACAAGCACCGCAATGCCGTGTACCTGGGCGAGCGTGACTGCTCCATGCAGCGGCGCCACCAGAAGGTGATCGAGGAAGCGCCGGCGCCCGGCATCCCGCGCAAGCTCATCGAGCGCATCGGCGAGCGCTGCGTGACGGCCTGCAAGAAGATCGGCTACCGCGGCGCCGGCACCTTTGAGTTCCTGTACGAGAACGGCGAGTTCTACTTCATCGAGATGAACACCCGCGTGCAGGTGGAGCACCCGGTGACCGAGTGGATCACGGGCGTGGACATCGTGCGCACCCAGATCATGGTCGCTGCCGGTGAGAAGCTGCCCTTCACCCAGCGCCAGATCCAGATCCACGGCCACGCCATCGAATGCCGCGTGAACGCCGAGGACCCCTACAAGTTCATCCCCTCGCCGGGCCGCATCACCATGTGGCATGCGCCGGGTGGCCCGGGCGTGCGTGTGGATTCGCATGCCTACACCAACTACTATGTGCCGCCGAACTACGACTCCATGATCGGCAAGGTGATCGTCCATGGCGACACGCGCGAGCAGGCGCTGGCGCGCATGCGCACGGCGCTGTCCGAGACGGTGATCGAGGGCATCAACACCAACGTGCCGCTGCATCGCGAACTGTTGGTGGACGCCAAGTTCATCGCCGGCGGCACCAACATCCATTACCTGGAAGAGTGGCTGGCGCAGCGCAAGCGCTGACGGGCCGCCTTGTCGCTAGGCACCAGGATGCTGGCATCTGGCAACGGATGCCGGCATTTTTCATTGATTGACCGGAAGACCTGCCCATGTTTGAGCTGAGCCTGCTATGCCCCGAGGACCGGGTGGAGACCCTGAGCGACGCCTTCGACGCGCTGGAGGCGCTGAGCGTGTCGGTCGAGGACGCCGACGCCCAGACCGATGCCGAGCAGGCGCTGTTTGGCGAGCCCGGCCTGCCCGCGCCGCGCGAAGGCTGGCAGCGCAGCCGCATCACGGCGCTGTTTGCCACGCGGCAGGCGGCCGACGAGGCCGTGCAGCTGTTGCAACTGCAGGACTTCTTTGGCGGCTGCAGCGTGCAGGGCATTGCTGCCGTGCAGGAGCAGGACTGGGTGCGCCTGACCCAGTCGCAGTTCGAGCCCGTGGAGATCACGCCCGATTTCTGGATCGTGCCGACCTGGCACGAGCTGCCGGCCGCCGCGCTGCGCAGCATCCGCCTCGACCCCGGGCTGGCCTTCGGCACCGGTACCCACCCCACGACGCGCATGTGCCTGCGCTGGATTGCCCGCGAGGGCGGCGGCCAGGCGCTGGGCCGCGTGCTCGACTATGGCTGCGGCTCGGGCATCCTGGCCATGGGCGCGGCCAAGTTCGGTGCCATGCCTATCGACGCGGTGGACATCGACCAGGCCGCCGTCGAGGCCACGCGCCGGAATGCACTGGCCAATGGCGTGGATCTCAACGCCGGCCTTCCTGAGCTGGCCCAGGGCCAGTACCAGACCGTGCTGGCCAACATTCTGGCCACACCGCTCAAGGTGCTGGCACCCCTGCTGTGCGCCCATGTGGCGGCCGGCGGCCATCTGGTGCTGGCGGGCATCCTGGAGCGCCAGGCCGAGGAGCTGCAGCAGGCCTACGCGCCCTGGCTTCGGCTGCAGGTGGCCGACAGCGAGGACGGCTGGATCCTGATGACGGCGCGCCGTTGAGCACTGCGCATGCTGCGCTCGGGCCGTAGGCGGGCACCTACAATCCACAGCCGATGAGCCAGATCACCCGTTGCCCCTTCTGCGCCACGACCTTCAAGGTGGTCGCGGACCAGCTGCGGATTTCCGATGGCTGGGTGCGCTGTGGGCAATGCAAGCAGGTGTTTGATGCCTCCGAGCATTTGCTCGGAACCGAGCCGCCCCCGCTGCTTCCCGAGTTGTTGCTGACCGGCCAGGATACCCCGGCGCCGCTGCCCGCTGCGGCTGAACCTTCGCCCGCGCTGCGCACGAGTGGCGAGGGCGATGCACCGACCCCGCTGTCAGCCTTGCTCAAGCGTGAGGCCCTGCCGGAGCCTGAAACCGTCGCACCGAACGAAATCCAGGGTTACGAGCTACCCAGCGCGGCCCTGGACGACTCGGGCTGGCCGCGGGAGTTGGACGAAGAGGTGGCGACGGAGCCGGCCGCAGAATCACGGGCCGAAGCCCAAGCCGTGTCGGACGCCGAGGCGGCCGACGCTTCCGACGAGGAGCCGCAGACCGCGCCCCCGGAGCCCGCGGCCGAGCCTTTTGAGCCGCTGCCGCAGGATGCCGAGACGGCGCTGGTCGAAGGCGTGGCGCTCATGCCTGGTGCCATCCCGGAGACCGCGGCGTCGGTGTCCGATGAGCCCGGTTTCCTGAAGGACGCGCGGCGTGGCGCGTTCTGGCGCCGGCCTGCCGTTCGGCTGGCATTGGCCGTGGCGGGCCTGGTTCTGCTGCTGGCCTTGGGCCTGCAGATTGCCGTGCAGGAACGCGACGCCATGGCGGCGCGCAGCCCGGCGGCGCGGGCCTTGATGGAGGGGCTGTGCGCAGCCCTGAAATGCCGGCTGCAGGCGCCGCAGCACATCGCTGCCGTGGTCATAGACAGCTCGTCCTTCCTCAAGGATCGCGAAGATGCCGCGGCCTATCGCCTGCAGCTAAGCCTCAAGAACAACTCCGTGCATGCGGTGGCCATGCCTGCGTTGGAACTCACGCTGACCGATGCCCGCGACCAGCCCGTCCTGCGCCGCGTGCTGCTGCGCGCCGACCTGGGAGCGCCCGCCGAGCTTGCGGCGGGGGCGACATGGAGCGGCACCCTGGCCATGAGGCTCACGCAAGGCGCCGAGCAGGTGGCAGGCTATAGGCTGCTGGCCTTCTATCCCTGAATCTTTTTACCTCTAAGGCTTTCTTCATATGGCAGCGCTGATCTGCGGTTCCCTGGCATTCGACACCATCATGAGCTTCGAGGGGCGCTTTGCCGAGCAGATACTGCCCGAGCAGCTGCATATCCTGAACGTGTCCTTCCTGGTGCCCACGCTGCGCCGCGACTTCGGCGGCTGCGCCGGAAATATCGCCTACAGCCTCAAGCTGCTGGGCGGCGACCCCAGGCCCATGGCCATGCTGGGGGCTGATGGCGGCGAATACCTGGCGCGGCTGCGACAGCTGGGCATAGATACCCGCTTCATAGGCCAGGCTGGCGACACCTACACCGCCCAGGCCATGATCATGACCGACCGTGACAACAACCAGATCACGGCCTTCCATCCCGGAGCCATGATGCAGGCGCACCAGAACTGCATAGCGGCCGATGCTGGTGTCCAGATAGGCATCATTGCGCCCGACGGCCGCGAGGCCATGCTGCAGCATGCCGCCGAGTTCGTGGCGGCCGGCATTCCTTTCGTGTTTGACCCCGGGCAGGGTCTGCCCATGTTCGATGGTGCCGAGCTGCGGCGATTCATAGACCAAGCGAGCTGGGTCGCCGTGAACGACTACGAGGGCAAGATGCTGTGCGATCGCACGGGCTGGACGCTGGCCGAGATATCGCGACGTGTGCGCGGCCTGGTCGTCACGCTGGGCGCCGAGGGCTGCGAGGTCTGGGAGCAGGGCAGCCGGACCGCTGTGGCGCCCGTCAAGCCGGCTCAGGTGGTGGACCCCACGGGCTGCGGCGACGCCTGGCGTGGCGGTCTGCTCCATGGCCTGGAACAAGGCTGGCCCCTGGTGCGCTGTGCGCAACTGGGCAATCGCCTGGGGGCCCTGAAGATCGCGCAGCGCGGCCCGCAGAACTACACCCTCGATTTCACGCCCGAGTAGCCCGTGCGCCCCGCGTTGTGGACGTAAAAAAACCCGGTGCTTGCACCGGGTCGAGGCTGTGGTTGCCAGGCCGTTTTACGGTTTGCCGCCCGTGGGGAAGGGCCATGCCGCCTGGGGGTTCAGCGTGGTTTGCGCTGCAGGGGCAGGCGCAGCGGCAGGGGCCTTGGCTGCGGCCTTCTTGGCTGCAGGCGCCTTTTTTGCCGCAGCCTTCTTGGCGGGCGCGGCAGCCTTCTTGGCTGCTACCGCCTTCTTGGCCGGTGCGGCTGCCTTCTTGGCAGGAGCGGCTGCTTTCTTGGCGGGCGCGGCCTTCTTGGCTGCTACCGCCTTCTTGGCAGGAGCGGCTGCCTTTTTGGCAGGAGCGGCTGCTTTCTTGGCAGGAGCGGCTGCTTTCTTGGCGGGTGCGGCCTTCTTGGCTGCTACCGCCTTCTTGGCCGGTGCGGCTGCCTTCTTGGCGGGCGCGGCCTTCTTGGCTGCTACCGCCTTCTTGGCCGGTGCGGCTGCCTTCTTGGCGGGCGCCGCCTTCTTGGCCGCTACGGCCTTCTTTGCGGGTGCTGCCGCCTTCTTGGCGGGGGCGGCCTTCTTCGCAGGGGCTGCCTTTTTTGCAGCGGGTTTCTTCGCAGTTGCCATCATTTTCTCCTTGGGTCGATTTGCAAAGAGCACTCCACGCCTGCATTGGGTGTGGAGCGATCCATGGCAACGACACAATGCGCGTCACCACGAATGCGGGAACGCACCAGCACGGCAACGCCGGTGGGCGTTGCGTGTGAGGAGCGTGGTTGAAAAATCATGGCCTGGTGTGAAGGGGTTCAATCCCAGGACAGCGCCCCGCCGGTCTGGTACTCGATGACGCGCGTCTCGAAGAAGTTGCGTTCCTTCTTCAGGTCGATCATCTCGCTCATCCAGGGGAAAGGGTTTTCTTCGTTGGGGAACAGCGCGTCCAGGCCGATCTGCGTGGCACGGCGGTTGGCGATGTAGCGCAGGTAGCCCTTGAACATGGAGGCATTCATGCCCAGCACGCCGCGCGGCATAGTGTCCTCGGCGTAGCGGTATTCGAGATCCACGGCCTTGTGGAACAGGGCTGTGATCTCGGCCTTGAACTCGGAAGTCCACAGCTGCGGGTTTTCGAGCTTGAGCTGGTTGATCAGGTCGATGCCGAAGTTGCAGTGCATGGACTCGTCGCGCAGGATGTACTGGTACTGCTCGGCGGCGCCGGTCATCTTGTTCTGCCGGCCCAGCGCCAGGATCTGCGTGAAGCCGACGTAGAAGAACAGGCCCTCCATCAGGCAGGCGAACACGATCAGGCTCTTGAGCAGCGTCTGGTCGTTTTCGGGCGTGCCGGTATGGAAGTTTGGGTCCATGATCGCCTCGATGAAGGGGATCAGGAATTCGTCCTTGTCGCGGATGGACTGGACTTCGTTGTAGGCGTTGAAGATCTCGCCCTCGTCCAGGCCCAGCGACTCAACGATGTACTGGTAGGCGTGCGTGTGGATGGCTTCCTCGAAGGCCTGGCGCAGCAGGAACTGGCGGCACTCGGGCGCCGTGATGTGGCGGTAGGTGCCGAGCACGATGTTGTTGGCGGCCAGTGAATCGGCCGTCACGAAGAAGCCCAGGTTGCGCTTGACGATGCGGCGCTCGTCCTCGGTCAGGCCGTTCGGGTCTTTCCACAACGCGATGTCGCGCGTCATGTTGATCTCTTGCGGCATCCAGTGGTTGGCGCAGGTGGCCAGGTATTTTTCCCAGGCCCATTTGTACTTGAACGGCACCAGCTGGTTCACATCGGTCTGGCCGTTGATGATGCGTTTGTCGACCGCGGAGACGCGGCGATGTTGTGCGGGCATGGGCGCGGAGGCGCGGGGCGCAGCGCTGGTGACGCTCTGCAGCGCTAGACCATCGAAGGCCATTGGCGACGGCGCTGCAGCGCGGCTGCTGGTGAGGCTGCCGTCCAAGTGTTTTTGCGATGAGGGCTTGACTTCGTCGTCCCAGGTAAGCATAGATTTTCCCGTGGATGAATTATGGGAGCAGTGCTCCAAAATGAAAAGCACTGAAGCGTTGCTGCGCGGTGTTTTTGTTGCTTCACCACACCGCGGCGCATGTGTGATGAACACGCATGCGCCCGCAGACTGGTGTTTTCACTGGCAGGCTTCGCAACCCGGGTCGTCGATGGCGCAGAATTTCACGTCGCTGGCCGGTACTGCCGTTGCCGCATCAAGGGCCTGCGACTGGCCTTCGGCACCCGATGCAACGGCGTTGAGCTGGCGTGTGTTCACGGTGCTCATCTCCACATGTGTGGCGCTTTGCGTGCGCAGGTAGTAGGTGGTCTTGAGGCCGCGCAGCCAGGCGAGCTTGTAGGTCTCGTCAAGCTTCTTGCCCGAGGCGCCGGCCATGTAGATGTTCAGGCTCTGCGCCTGGTCTATCCACTTCTGGCGGCGCGCCGCGGCCTCTACCAGCCACTGGGGCGCGACCTCGAAGGCCGTGGAGTACAAGGCCTTCACGTCCTGCGGAACGCGGTCGATGGCATGCAGCGAGCCCTTGAAGTGCTTCAAGTCCATGAGCATCACCTCATCCCACAGGTCGAGCTTCTTCAGGTCGCGCACCAGGTATTGGTTGATGACGGTGAATTCGCCCGACAGGTTGGACTTGACCGAGAGGTTGCCGAACGAGGGCTCGATGGACGCGTCCACGCCCACGATGTTGGAGATGGTGGCCGTGGGCGCGATGGCCACGCAGTTGGAGTTGCGCATGCCGTCCTGCGCGATCTTCTGGCGCAGCGCATCCCAGTCCAGGCGCGTGCTGCGATCCACTTCGACATGGCCGCCGCGCTCGCGCGCCAGCAGGTCCAGCGAATCGAGCGGCAGCACGCCTTGTGACCACAGCGAGCCCTGGTAGCTGGAGTATTGGCCGCGCTCGCGCGCCAGCTCGGTCGAGGCCCAGTAGGCGTAGTAGCAGATGGCCTCCATCGACGCATCGGCAAACTCCACCGCGGCCTCGCTGGCATAGGGAATGCGCAGCTCATACAGCGCGTCCTGGAAGCCCATCAGGCCCAGGCCCACGGGGCGGTGGCGCAGGTTGGACTCGCGCGCCTTGTCCACGGCGTAGTAGTTGATGTCGATGACGTTGTCCAACATGCGCATGGCCGTGCCCACGGTCTGGCGCAGCTTGGCGTGGTCGATCTCGCCATCCTTGAGGTGCTGGGCCAGGTTCACCGAGCCCAGGTTGCACACGGCCGTCTCCGTGTCGCTGGTGTTGAGCGTGATCTCGGTGCACAGATTGCTCGAATGCACCACGCCCACATGCTGCTGCGGCGAGCGGATGTTGCAGGGATCCTTGAAGGTGATCCAGGGATGGCCGGTCTCGAACAGCATGGACAGCATCTTGCGCCACAGATCGACGGCGGGCAGGCGCTTGAACAGCGTGAGCTCGCCGCTGTCGGCCTTGGCTTCATAGGCCGTGTAGGCGCGCTCGAAGGCCTGGCCGTACAGGTCGTGCAGCTCGGGCACGTCAGACGGCGAGAACAGCGTCCACTGGCCCTTGTCCAGCACGCGCTTCATGAACAGGTCGGGAATCCAGTTGGCCGTGTTCATGTCGTGCGTGCGGCGGCGGTCGTCGCCGGTGTTCTTGCGCAGCTCCAGGAATTCCTCGACATCGAGGTGCCAGCTCTCCAAGTAGGTGCAGACGGCGCCCTTCCTCTTGCCGCCCTGGTTTACGGCCACGGCCGTGTCGTTGACCACCTTGAGGAACGGCACCACGCCCTGCGACTCGCCGTTCGTGCCCTTGATGCGGGCACCCAGGGCGCGCACGCGCGTCCAGTCGTTGCCCAGCCCGCCGGCAAACTTGGACAGCAGGGCGTTTTCCTTGATGGATTCGTAGATGCCCTCCAGATGGTCGGGCACCGTGGTCAGGTAGCAGGAGGACAGCTGGGAGCGCAGCGTGCCGCTGTTGAACAGCGTGGGCGTGCTGCTCATGAAGTCGAACGAGGACAGCAGCTCGTAGAACTCGATGGCGCGTGCATTGCGGTCATCTTCCCGCAGCGCCAGGCCCATGGCCACGCGCATGAAGAAGGCCTGGGGTAGCTCGATGCGCGCCTTGTTCACGTGCAGGAAGTAGCGGTCGTACAGCGTCTGCAGGCCCAGATAGTCGAACTGCTGGTCGCGCTCGGCCTTCAGGGCACGGGCTAAGCGCGGCAGGTCGAACTCCAGCAGCTCGGGGTTGAGCAGCTCGTGGTCCACGCCCTTCTGGATGAAGCCGGGGAAGTAGCCCTGGTACGCCGCCTGCATATCGGCGGGCTGCACGCCCTGGCCCAGTACCTCGCGCACGATGGTGTGCAGCAGCAGGCGCGCCGTGGCGTAGCTGTAGCCGGGGTCTTTCTCGATCAGGGTGCGCGCGGCCAGGATGCTGGCCTTGTACACCTCGTCCATAGGCACGCCGTCGTACAGGTTGCGCATGGTCTCGGCGGTGATCGGCGTGGCCTGCACGTCCTGGCCCAGGTTGGCGCAGGCGGATTCGATCAAGGCCTGCAGGCGCAGCAAGTCCAGCTCCACGCGCTGGCCCTTGTCCAGCACATACAGCGCTGGCATCTGGGGATGCAACTGCTCCTTCTTGTGCGCGCGCTCCTGCGCGCGGCGCTCGCGGTACAGCACATAGGCGCGCGCCACCTCGTGGTGGCTGCCACGCATCAGGCCCAGCTCAACCTGGTCCTGAACGTCCTCGATGTGGAAGGTGCCGCCCGCGGGGCGCGAGCGCATCAGCGCGCGCACCACCGTTTGCGTGAGCTCGTCGACCACCTCGCGCACGCTGGCGGAGGCCGCGCCCTGCGTGCCGTGTACGGCCAGGAAGGCCTTCATCATGGCCACGGCGATCTTCTGCGGCTCGAAGGGCACGACGGCGCCGTTGCGGCGGATGATCTGGTAGTGGCTGAATGCCTCGGCGGCGCTGGTTGGCGCGGGCGTGCCCGCAGTGTCGGGCCTTAGGGCGGGCATGGTGTCGGCGTGAACGGACGCAACTTGCATGGGTTCCTCTGGGGTGGGTTGTAGGAGGTGGGGCGCGCTGGGCAGAGACTGCCGGCGGGCACTGGGGTAGTGGCGCGTATGCTGGATTGCGTCACACTATATCTATGGTGTCATAAAGGTTCAAGACACTAGATGTAGTGTATATCCGTATGGCGTTGGTTTCGCGCAATCACTGCCCGAAAGGGAAAATGCGTCCTGCCCCTGTGGCATCCGGGGCTTGCGCAAGGCCCGTTCAGGCGGCGCGGATCGTGGGCGGAAAAAGGATGCCCGAGCCCGCAAACGCCGACTGCAGCCGCTGCCACTCGAAGCCCGGACCCGGGTCGTTCTTGCGGTGCGGTGCGATGTGCTCGTGGCCGGCGATGTAGCCGATGGGGTAGCGCAGTGTCAGCGCCTTGCACAGGCGCAGCAGGCTGAGGTATTGCGGCGCCTCGAAGGCCTCGCCCTCCAGGCCTTCGAGCTCCACGCCTATGGAGTCGTCATTGCAACCGTCGCGCCCGCGGTAGTGCGATCGCCCGGCATGCCAGGCGCGGCGCTCGGTATCGACAAACTGCCACAGCCGGCCGTCGCGGGCAATGAAAAAATGGGCCGAGACCTCCAGCCCTCGGATGCTCTGGAAGTAGGGGTGCGCATCCCAGTCCAGCCGGTTGGTGAAAAGTTGCTGCACGGCCTGGCCGCCATATTCGCCCGGCGGCAGGCTGATGGAGTGCACGACGATCAGGTCGATGGCCGCCCCCGCCGGCCGGCTTCCATGGTTGGGCGACTGCAGCTGGCGCGCGCCCTGGTACCAGCCACCGCGCCAGGGGTGCGCCGGGCTACTCTTCTTCGCCATGGGGGGCGTCCTGCGGCAGGGCGATATGCAGGCGGTTGAGGCGGTAGCCGATCTGGCGCGCACTCAACCCCAGGCGTGCCGCCGCAGCCGTCAGGTCGAATCCCGTCTCGCGCAGCGCGCGCTCCAGCATGTCACGCTCATGCTGATCCAGCCAGGCGCCCAGGTCGCGGGGCGAAGGCATCGCAGGGGTTGAGGACATGTGCGGCGTGGGCTGTGCAGGTGGCCTGGGCGCAACGCCTTCCGCCGCGGCGGTGGGCGGCTCCACATGCAGCTCCTGCCCGTCGCTCAGCGCCACGGCGCGGTGCAGCAGGTTTTCCAGCTCGCGCACATTGCCTGTGAGCGGGTGCTGGGCAATGCGCTCAAGCGCGGCATCGGTCAGGCGCGGAACGCTGCTGCCCGACTCCTGGGCGATGCGAGCGAGCAGGGCCGCGCACAGCGCCGGCAGATCTTCGCGCCGCTCGCGCAGCGGCGGGATCAGGAGCTCGATCACGTTCAGCCGGTAGTACAGGTCCTGGCGGAAGCGCCCGGCCTGCACGTCGGCCGCCAGGTCGCGGTGCGTGGCGCTGACGATGCGCACGTCCACCGCCTCCTCCTGGGTCGAGCCCAGCGGGCGGATGCTGCGCTCCTGTATGGCGCGCAGCAGCTTGGACTGCATGGCCAGCGGCAGGTCGCCGATCTCGTCGAGGAACAGTGTGCCGCCGCGCGCGGCCTGGAAATAGCCCTCGCGGTCGCTGGCCGCGCCCGTGTAGGAACCCTTGCGCGCACCGAAAAACTCGGCCTCCAGCAGGTTCTCGGGAATGGCACCGCAGTTCACCGCCACCAGCGGGCCGCCCGCGCGCTGGCTGCTGGCGTGCAGGGCGCGCGCCACCAGTTCCTTGCCCGTGCCCGATTCGCCGCGGATCAGCACCGGCGCCATGCTGCGCGCCACCTTGGCGATGCGCTCCTTCACGTTGCGCATGGCGGCTGACTCGCCAATCAGGCGGGCCAGCACCGGGTTGTCTGCGTCTGCCGCGGCGGTGTCGGCGCGCCCCGTCCTGGCGGCCGGCAGTACGCCGCCCGAGCCCTGTATGGCCGAGGCCACGACCGAGCGGAACTGCTTGAGGTCCACGGGCTTGGTCAGGTAGTCGAAGGCGCCCGAGCGCAGCGCCTCCACCGCGTTCTCGGCCGAGCCGTAGGCCGTCATGACCACGCAGCGTTCGCGCCGTTGCTGCGCGCGCAGGTCGTACAGCAGCTCCATTCCCAGGCCGTCGGGCAGGCGCATGTCGGTGATCACGGCGTCGAACCGGCGCGCCTGCAGTTGATCGCGTGCCTCGCCCACGCTGCCCGCGGTCTCCACGCGATAACCCTCGCGCAGCAGCGTCAGCTCATAGAGCATGCGCAGGTCGGGCTCGTCATCGACGACAAGAATGGAGGCAGCGGCGCTGGCGTTCATGGTCAGACCACGATTGTGTCAAACAGCGAGGCGGCCTCGGCCGCGCTCGTGTTGCCGCGGAAGGTGACTCCGAAGGTGTTGCCGGCGACCTCGCCGCGCGCCAGCGCCCGTGTGCTGCGCTGGTAGGCGATGGTGGCGCCATGGCGCTGGCACAGTTGCCGGCAGATATACAGGCCCAGGCCGCTGGAGCGGCTCTCCGACGAGAAAAAGGGTTCGAACAAATGGCGCTCTATGGATTTGTCCAGCGGTGCGCCGTCGCTCCAGACCTGCAGGCTGACCTGGCCGCCGGCCGTGGCCCGGGTGCTCAGGCACAGCGAATCGCTGGCCTGGCCCATGTAGCGCAGCGCGTTGTCCAGCAGGTTGACCAGCACCCGGCGCAGGTGCTCGGCATCAAACTCCACCTGCGCCGCATCCGCGCCCAGCTCCAGGCGCCCCTGCCGGCGTTTGGGGTCATGCGCCCGCCAGTCGTTCCAGACCTGCTGCACGGCGGCGTCCAGCGCCAGCACGGACGAAGGCGACTGGCCGATCTGGTGCTGCACCCGTGCGATGTCGAGCACGTCCTCGGAGATGCGCACCAGCCGCTCGGCGTTCTGCCGCACCATGTGGGTCAGGCGCTTGTGGCCGGGGTCGCCCA
The DNA here is from genome assembly GCA_018241405.1 of Pseudomonadota bacterium. Lineage (GTDB taxonomy): Bacteria > Pseudomonadota > Gammaproteobacteria > Burkholderiales > Burkholderiaceae_C > Alicycliphilus. The sequence continues at coordinate 26,162 of JAFEDY010000006.1, forward strand.
GGTCTTCGTCCAGCAGCTCGTTGGCCTGGACGATGGCCGCCAGCGGGTTGCGGATCTCGTGCGCCACCGCGGCCGACATGCGGCCCATGGCCGCCAGCTTCTCGGTGCGCAGGCGGGCCTCCATCTCGCGCAGGTCGTGCAGGAACATGACGCACAGCGGCTCCTCATCGGCACTGCCGGGCGCCGCCTGCGCGCGTGTGAGCCAGCCGCGTATGCGCAGGCCCATGGGGCTGTGGCCCACGTGCAGGATGTTCACGTCGGCATGCTGGGGCTGGTCCTGCTCGAACGCGCGCCGCGCCAGATCCATGAGAGGCCGCCAGGCCGGATCGTGCGCCAGTGCGAACGGCGTGGCGGCCCGGGCCGCCGGGCCCAGCAGCAGCACGGCCGCGGGGTTGGCCAGGCGCACCAGGCCCTGGCGGTCCAGCACCAGCACGCCGTCAGCCACATGCTGCATGACCAGGGCGCTGACGGCGGTCTGCGTGCGCGCATCCATCTGGCTGCGCCGCGCCACCTGCTGCTCGCTGGTCAGACGCGCCGACAGCAGGTGCACCAGGTAGGCCAGCAAAAAATAGCCCGTGCCGGTCACCGCCGTCTGCAGGTAGCGCTGCGTGGCGTCGGCGCCGCCATGCTCGCCCAACCACCAGGCCCAGACCAGCAGCAGCAGGGTCACACCGGCGGTGGTGCCCAGGGCCAGCGTCAGCGTGCCCAGCACGCCGGCCATCAAGATGGGCAGGGCAAACAGCGGCGTGAAATTCATGCTGCCCGACTGTTGCAGCAGCTGCAGCGCGCCGATGAGGGCAATGTCCACCCCAATGGAAGGCAGCCAGTGGATGCCCGGGCGCGGATCGGGCGGATGGCGCGCCCCGAACACCCGCAGCAGCGTGGCGGCAATCAGGTAGCCAAAGCCGGTGGCCAGCAGCAGGGGCTCCATGGCCTGGTTCAGCGCCATGCCCAGCAGCTGCAGCAGCAGCAGCGCCTGCGCCACCATGACGCGGGCCGTCAGAAAGGCCAGCCACAGCCGCTGGAAGGGCGGGCGGGCCAGCGTGGTGGCGGGCAGGGGTGTTGCTTGTCGCATGGAATCAGGCAGGGCCCTGCTCCTGGTGCGCGCGGCAGCAGTAGCCGTGGCCGCCTGCCCATAGGGCCTCACCCTGCGGCACATGCACGCCGCAATGCGCGCACTGCACCATGTCCTGCGGCGGTGCAATGCGCGGGCGCTGCTGGCCGCCCTGGCGCGGCGGCGGCTGGCGCTGGCTGCGCCACAGCGCGTAGACGACGGCAATCACCGACAGAACGATGAGGTACTTCATGCGGTGCGCCCCAGCACCACCTCCAGCACAAAGCGCGAGCCCACATAGGCCAGCAGCAGCAGGGCGGTGCCCGCATACAGCACGCGCACGGCGCTGCGCCCGCGCCAGCCGAAGCGCGATCGGCCCAGGAGCAGCACGGCAAAGGTGATCCAGGCCAGCACCGAGAACACGGCCTTGTGGTCCCACAGCCAGGCGCGGCCGTAGAGCTGCTCGCTGAACAACCAGCCGGCGACCAGCGTGGCCGACAGCAGCACGAAGCCCGCCGCCACGAAGCGGAAGGTCAGGCGTTCCAGCGTGAGGAGCGGCATGCCGTTCTGCGAATCGGCCGCCAGGCGCATCTGCCGCTCGGCGCGGCCCATGAGTGCGGCATGCACTACGGCGGCGGCAAACAGGCCATAGCAGGCAATGCCCAGCGTCAGGTGCAGCGGCAGCCAGGGCGAGGCCGACACATGCAGCGGCCGGCCGGGAAACAGCGCCGCCAGCAGCACGCTGACGCCGCCCAGTGCACACAGCGCCCAGCGCGTACGCATCTGCGGAAACAGCTGGCGCTCCACGGCATAGGTGGTCAGCACCAGCCAGGCCGTCATCGACAGCGCGGCGGCAAAGCCGAAATGGGGCGTGCCGCCCAGCAAGCCCCAGGCCAGGGTGGCCGCGTGCAGCGCCCAGGCGGGGGCCATGGCCAGCTGGCCGCCCGCCTTGGCACGCGCGGCCACGACCGCCGCCAGCGCATAGGCCACCGCCGTGGCCAGGGCCAATAGCCATACGAGTGGGGAAGCACTGGGTAAAATCATGGGTTCTAAGTTTATCGCCCCTGGTCACCGGGGCCGAGCCAACGGCCGGCGCATGCCCGGGCCGACGCACCTGGAGCATTGGGCCATGGCCTCCGCACTCACCGAAAAACTCACCCGTCTCGTCAAAGAGATGCGCGGCCAGGCCCGCATCACCGAATCCAACGTGCAGGACATGCTGCGCGAGGTGCGCATGGCGCTGCTCGAAGCCGACGTGGCCCTGCCCGTGGTGCGCGACTTCATCGCCCGCGTCAAGGAAAAGGCCCTGGGCCAGGAGGTGCTGGGCAGCCTGAAGCCCGGCCAGGCGCTGGTCGGCATCGTCAACCAGGAGCTGTCCGCCACCATGGGCGACGGCGTGGCCGACATCAACCTGGCTGCGCAGCCGCCGGCGGTGATCCTCATGGCCGGCCTGCAGGGCGCGGGCAAGACCACCACCACGGCCAAGCTGGCTAAGCACCTGATAGAGAAACGCAAGAAGAAGGTACTCACCGTCTCGGGCGACGTCTACCGCCCCGCGGCCATAGAGCAGCTCAAGACCGTGAGCAAACAGGCGGGCGCCGAGTGGTTCCCCAGCACGCCCGACCAGAAGCCGCGCGACATCGCCCTGGCAGCGCTGGACTACGCCAGGAAGCATTACTTCGACGTGCTGCTGGTGGACACGGCCGGCCGCCTGGCCATCGACGAGCTCTTGATGCAGGAAATCAAGGACCTGCATGCCGTGCTCAATCCCGTCGAAACCCTGTTCGTCGTAGACGCCATGCAGGGCCAGGACGCGGTCAACACGGCCAAGGCGTTCAAGGAGGCGCTGCCGCTCACCGGCATCGTTTTAACGAAGTTGGACGGCGACTCGCGCGGCGGCGCCGCGCTGTCGGTGCGCGCCATCACCGGCGCGCCCATCAAGTTCGCCGGCGTGTCCGAGAAGATCGATGGCCTGGAGGTCTTCGACGCCCAGCGCCACGCCGGCCGCATCCTGGGCATGGGCGACATCGTGGCCCTGGTGGAACAGGTCACGGCCGGCGTGGACATGGAGGCGGCGCAAAAGCTCGCCGCCAAGGTCAAGAGCGGCGACGGCTTCGACCTGAACGACTTTCTGGCCCAGCTGCAGCAGATGAAGCAGATGGGCGGGCTATCCAGCCTCATGGACAAACTGCCCGCCCAGCTCACGGCCAAGGCCGGCCAGGTGGATATGGACAAGGCCGAGCGCGACATACGCCGCAAGGAAGGCATCATCTGCAGCATGACCGCGCAGGAGCGCCGCCGCCCCGAACTCATCAAGGCCACGCGCAAGAAGCGCATCGCCATGGGCGCCGGCGTGCAGGTGCAGGAGGTCAACCGGCTGCTGGGCGAGTTCGAGCAGATGCAGGGCATGATGAAGAAGATGAAGGGCGGCGGCCTCATGAAGCTCATGAAGAAGATGGGCGGCATGAAGGGCGGGCTGCCGGGCATGGGTGGCATGCCGCGCTTCTGAAAGGCTCAAGTGGCGTTGCCTATTGATCGGGATCCGATAGCCAGGGCCAGCATTGCCGGGGGCTCGGCAACGACCTGTGGAACGCGGTCAATGGTTCTGAACCAGCCCAGGTAGGAATCCAGGTATTTGGTGGACACCCCAGTGCCACCTTCAGGCGGCTGTGATAGGCGTTGACGTTCTGCACAAAGGATGGTGTCCTGGGCCATCAGCGGCCCGAGCTTGTCCGAGGCGTGCTCGGAGTCGTCCACCTCCAGGATGAAGTCGGCCGTCTGGCCCCCGCAGGTGCAGGTGCGCCAGCGGCGTGCCCGTCAGGGCGTTGAACGTGGCGCTGCAGCCTCGGCACCAGTAGCGCTGCAAGCCATTGCTGTGGCCATTGCGCACGATATGGGTCTTGCCGCAGTGTGGGCAGGTGGGCGAGCCCTGCGGGCGATCTTCGATCACCCCGATCGCCTTGGGGGCCTTGTCCATGGCGGCCAGATGCCTCGCCAACGCCTTGCGCTGGCGTGCCGACAGGGCCTGCACCAGCGTCAAGAGTTCCTGGAGCTTCTTGTCCTTCATACATGCCTGCGCGCCGCTGTGCAGTGGGGGCCCCAGGCGGCCCTTGCCTACGTTGGACGATTCGATGGGTGGGTCGTTCAATAGGATTCGCTACCTGAGCCAACAAATACCACCACCTGAGCCGCCTTCACGCCCCTGCCTCGACTCCCACGGTCCCCGGCAACAGCGCCGCCACCTGCTGCGCCGCAATCACATGCCCATGGGCCGCCGCCTTGGCCAGCCACATCAGCGCCAAGGCATCGCCGCCGCCTGCCTCGCCCAGCCCGGCGGCGTGCAGCAGGCCCAGCCAATGCATGGCATCGGCCTCGCCCTGGTCGGCGGCGCGGGTCAAAAAGTAAATGGCCGGGCCAATGCTGCCCCCCCCCCCCCCCGAGATTCGTGGGATCGGCCTGGGCCTCGCGCATGGCCGTCAGCGCAAACAAGGCGCCCGCCTCGGCCTGGGCGGTGGCGTCCCCCTGGTCGGCATGCACCAGCATGTCCACCTCGTCCTCGCTCAATTCCAGTCCCAGCGCAGGGCGCACCATGTCGATCGCCACCAGCGCCCGCCCGCGCTCATCCGCCAGGCGCGGCACCAGCCCTTCCTCAACGCGCCTCTGCCAGGTGCGAAGGCTGCGCCCCGTCAGGGCGGCGGCGGTGTTCAGGCTGATGCAGGGGGAGGGCTTGTGAGCGGGCATGGGCCGATTCTATGGGCGCGCACGCCACGGGCCATGTCGCGTCAAACCTGCGACATGGCCCGCGCACTGTCGCCATGCGACAGCGACGTAACGAGGCGTGTCTATACGTTACGACGACAAACGGGCGTTCTTTGCCGCTTTCCCGTCGTTTTCATGCTGGCACGACGTTTGCCTTTGGTTACTTGTCCAGGCCCGGTGCCTGTTTTTTAGGAGGAGTAAGCAATGAAGGCAAATCTGCAAAAGGGTTTCACCCTGATCGAACTGATGATCGTCGTGGCGATCATTGGTATTTTGGCGGCCGTGGCGCTGCCGGCTTATCAGGATTACACGGTGCGTAGCCGAGTTTCCGAAGGTTTGGTGCTAGCTTCTGGTCTGAAGACCGTGGTGGCGGACAATGCATCGAACGGCACGCTGGGTGCTGATGGTGGTTTGTTCAAGGGTATCCCGACGGACGCTGGTGCTACCACCTTTTGTACGGCTGCCGGTACTTGCTCGCTCAATGGTGGCGTGAATTCTAAGAACGTGACCACTGTTGTCGGTACGACGGCGAACGGCATGATTGCGGTGACATATACGGCGGCGGCATCTGGCCAAATTTTGCAAATGTGGCCTTCTTCCAATGGCGCAGTTCTGGCTGCCGGCACTATTCCTGTATCCACGCTTGTGTGGACTTGCTACGCTGCCGGCAAAACGGCTATCAATGGTGCGACCAATGGTGCAACGCTGCTTGCCAAGTACGCACCTGCCGAGTGCCGCTAATAGCGCGGGATCTAAACGAAAAGGGGGCGCTTGCCCCCTTTTTGCTTTCAGTTCAACTCGGATTGCGTTTGCTGTAGTGCTGACTGCTGACCCCGCTCTCCCTTGTGATCAATAGAAGCCATTGCTTCAGTCTTCGACAATTCAACCGTGCCATTACAGGTGCCTGTCTCTAATCAACGCGCACGCGCCGCCATCACAGCAGCGCTGTTTCATTTTCTTGGCTCACTACTGGTGGCTGCACTGGCCGCGGCGCTGGTGCTGTGGGTCTGGTTTCCGCACCCCTATGACCTGCTCTCGGGCGGCCGCAGCCTGTTTCTGATGCTGGTGGGGGTGGATGTGGTGTGCGGCCCCTTGCTCACGCTGGTGTTGTTCAGCCCGAAGAAGCCGCGCCGCGAGCTGATCGCCGATATGTCGTTGGTGGTGCTGGTGCAACTGGCGGCGCTGGGCTATGGCCTGCACACGGCGCATGAGGCGCGGCCCCTGTTCCTGGTGCATGAAGTGGATCGCTTTCGCGTTATCACCGCAGGCGCGTATGGGGATGTTGATGTGAGCGAACCCATCGCCCGGCTTGATGCGCCGATGCGCCCGCACTGGTACAAGGGGCCGGTGACCGTGGGCGTTCGTGATCCCAAGGACGCCCAGGAGCGCATGGATGTGCTGCTGGAATCGGTAGCAGGCGGGCGCGATTTCTCGCAGCGCCCCGAGTTCTATGTGCCCTATAACGCGGCCTATGCACCCAAGGCGCTGGCCCGTGCCAAGCCGCTGCAGGCATTCACCACCCGCAACCCCGCCATCGCGGACGAGGCCGCGCAATTGCTGGGCAAGCAGGGCGTGGCGGCCGACGCGGCGCTGTTCCTGCCCGTGTTGCACCGCCAGGAATGGGTGGCGGTGCTGGACAAGTCGGCGCGCATCCTCGGCTTTCTGCCCGGGGATGGGTTTGCGCCCTGAATTGCCCTGCACATTGGTCAGGGTTCTGCGAATGGTGCAGGCTTACACTGCGGCTGATGTGAAGAAAGGGCTCCCATGCCGGCACTGAGCGCACCCAAGCACTTCATCAGCGAGCCAGAGTATCTGGATGGCGAACGGCGCAGCGAGCTGCGCCATGAGTACATCGACGGGCAGGTGTACGCGATGACCGGAGCGAGCCGCGCCCATGGTCTTATCGTCAACGCCTTGGCCTATGCGCTGACCCCGGCGGCACGGCGCAAGGGTTGCCAGCTGTTCACGTCCGACATGAAGCTGCGGCTGGAGATGGGCGGCAAGACCGTTTTTTATTACCCGGATCTGCTGCTGTGCTGTGACCCGCAGGACAGGGAGCCGTATTTCAGCCGTTCGCCCTGCCTGATCGTAGAGGTGCTGTCGGAATCGACGGCGCGCATCGACCGGCGCGAAAAGCTGCTGGCCTACCAGAGCCTGCCCAGCCTGCAGGCGTATTTGCTGGTGGAGCAGGATGCGCAGCGCGTGGAGCTATACCGCCGCGCCAACGACTGGCGCGTGGAGTACCACGACGCGGGCGAGGTCTGGCTGGACTGCCTTGAGCTGGCTCTGCCGCTGGCCGATGTGTACGTGGATGTCTGATTGAATTAATAGGGGTCATAATAGGGGTCACATAATAGGGGTCACATAATAGGGGTCAGATTCCAATTAAAATCGTGCTCCTGTTCTGCCCAGGAGCACCCATGGCCCGCCTGCCCCGTCTCACCCTCGCGGGCTACCCGCACCACGTCATCCAGCGCGGCAACAACCGGCAGCTCATTTTTGCCGACCGGCAGGATTTCGAGACCATGCTGTCGCTGCTGGCCGAGAACGCGCAGAAGTTCCGCGTCGCCGTCCATGCCTATGTGCTCATGGACAACCATTTCCACCTGCTGGCCACGCCCGCCACGGACGAGGCCCTGCCTTCGACGATGCAGGCCGTGGGCCGCAGCTATGTGCGTTACTTCAATGACCGCCACGGCCGCAGCGGCACGCTGTGGGAGGGGCGCTACCGTTCCACGCTGATCGAGACCGAGCGTTACCTGCTGGCCTGTATGGCCTACATCGACCTCAACCCGGTGCGCGCCGGCATGGTGGCGCAGGCGCTGGACTGGCCCTGGTCCAGCCATGCGCATTACCTGGGCCTGCGCAGCGACGGGCTGGTCACGCCGCATGCGCTGTACTGGGCGCTGGGTAACACGCCGTTTGCGCGCGAAGCTGCTTACGCCGAGCTGGTGCAGGCGGGCATCAGCGGTGCCGAGCAGGCGGCACTGACCGACGCGACACTGCGCGGCTGGGCGCTGGGCGGCGCGGAATTTGTGGCGGATCTGCAAAAAAGGTCACCGCGCCGCGTGAGCAAGGCCAAGCCGGGACGGCCTTTCATGGTGCTGGAGAGCAAAGACTGATTTGGCGGTAGCCATTGCACAGGGGTGGTATATTGCTCATAATTTTGATATGTCCCTAATTAAATTGTGATCCGTTTTGGTTTCCATTAATTGGAATCTGACCCCTATTATTATGCTTGCGGCACATGGATTGATGCCTTATCCTGCACGTCCCTGCGATATTTTGAGAAAGCGCGCGATGACCAAGGCTGCCGAGATCCAGCACCTGCAACAGCACGGCCTGTATGCCTCCCATAACGAACATGACGCCTGTGGCCTCGGCTTTGTGGCCCATATCAAGGGCGTGAAGCGCCACGACATCGTCACCGGTGCGTTGAAGATTCTGGAAAACCTCGATCACCGCGGCGCCGTGGGCGCGGACAAGCTGATGGGCGACGGCGCGGGCATCCTGATCCAGATTCCCGATCAGCTCTACCGCGAAGAAATGGCAAAACAGGGGGTGGAGCTGCCGCCTGCCGGCGAATACGGCGTCGGCATGATCTTCCTGCCCAAGGAGCATGCCAGCCGCCTGGCCTGTGAGCAGGAGCTGGAGCGCGCCATCAAGGCCGAGGGCCAGAAGCTGCTGGGATGGCGCGACGTGCCGGTCAACCGCGACATGCCCATGTCGCCCACGGTGCGCGAGAAGGAGCCCATCCTGCGCCAGGTCTTCATTGGCCGGGGCGCGGACGTCATCGTGCAGGACGCGCTGGAGCGCAAGCTGTACTTCATCCGCAAGACGGCCAGCGCGGCGATCCAGGGCCTCAAGCTCAAGCACAGCAAGGAGTATTACGTACCCAGCATGAGCAGCCGCACCGTGGTCTACAAGGGCCTGCTGCTGGCCGACCAGGTGGGCGTGTATTACAAGGATTTGGCGGACGAGCGCTGCGTCTCGGCCATCGGCCTGGTGCACCAGCGCTTCTCGACCAACACCTTCCCCGAGTGGCCTCTCGCCCACCCCTACCGCTACGTGGCGCACAACGGCGAGATCAACACCGTGCGCGGCAACTACAACTGGATGCTGGCGCGCGAGGGCGTGATGGCCTCGCCCGTGCTGGGCGATGACCTGCAAAAACTCTACCCCATCAGCTTTGCCGGCCAGTCGGATACCGCCACTTTCGACAACTGCCTGGAACTGCTGACCATGGCGGGCTACCCCATCAGCCAGGCGGTGATGATGATGATCCCCGAGCCCTGGGAGCAGCATGAGTCCATGGACGAACGTCGCCGCGCGTTCTACGAATACCACGCCGCCATGCTGGAGCCCTGGGACGGCCCGGCGTCCATCGTGTTCACCGACGGTCGCCAGATCGGCGCCACGCTGGACCGCAACGGCCTGCGCCCCTCGCGCTATGTGGTGACGGACGACGACCTGGTGATCCTGGCCTCCGAGGCTGGCGTGCTGCCCGTGCCCGACAGCCGCGTGCTGCGCAAGTGGCGCCTGCAGCCGGGCAAGATGCTGCTCATCGACCTGGAGCAGGGCCGGCTGATCGAGGACGACGAGCTCAAGGCCAACATCGTCAACACCAAGCCCTACAAGCAGTGGATCGAGAACCTGCGCATCAAGCTCGACAGCGTGCAGGTTCCGGCCGGTTTCCAGGCGCCTGCATCCGCGCTGCCGCTGCTGGAGCGCCAGCAGGCCTTCGGCTTCACGCAGGAGGACATCAAGTTCCTGCTCGCCCCCATGGCCGCCAACGGCGAGGAGGGCATTGGCTCCATGGGCAACGACAGCCCGCTGGCCGTGCTCTCCGAGCGCAGCAAGCCTTTGTTCAACTACTTCCGCCAGATGTTCGCCCAGGTGACCAACCCGCCGATCGACCCGATCCGCGAGGCCATCGTCATGAGCCTGGTGTCCTTCGTCGGCCCCAAGCCCAACCTGCTGGACATCAACCAGGTGAACCCGCCCATGCGCCTCGAATTGCACCAGCCCGTGCTGGACTTCGAGGGCATGGCCAAGCTGCGCGGCATAGCGCAGCACACGCACGGCAAGTTCAAGAGTGCGACCATAGACATCACCTACCCGCTGGCCTGGGGCAAGCAGGGCGTGGAGGCAAAACTCGCCTCGCTGTGCGCACAGGCCGTCGATGAGATCAAGGGCGGCGCCAACATCCTCATCATCAGCGACCGCAACCTCTCGGCCCAGCAGGTCGCCATCCCCGCGCTGCTGGCGCTGTCCGCCATCCACCAGCACCTGGTGCGTGAAGGGCTGCGCACGACGACCGGCCTGGTGGTCGAGACCGCCACCGCGCGCGAGGTGCACCACTTCGCCGTGCTCGCGGGCTACGGCGCCGAGGCCGTCCATCCCTACCTGGCGCTCGAAACCCTGGTGGACATGCACCAGGAGCTGCCCGGCGCGCTCTCAAGCGACAAGGCCATCTACAACTACATCAAGGCGGTGGGCAAGGGCCTGTCCAAGATCATGTCCAAGATGGGCGTGTCCACCTACATGAGCTACTGCGGCGCGCAACTGTTCGAGTGCGTCGGCCTGAACAGCGACACCGTGGCCAAGTACTTCACTGGCACGGCCAGCCGCGTCGAGGGCATAGGCGTGTTCGAGATTGCCGAAGAAGCCATCCGTACCCACATTGCCGCCTTTGGCAACGACCCGGTGCTGGAGACCATGCTGGAGACCGGCGGCGAATACGCCTGGCGCACGCGCGGCGAGGAGCACATGTGGTCGCCCGACGCCATTGCCAAGCTGCAACACGCCACGCGTGGTGGCAACTTCTCGACCTACAAGGAGTACGCCCAGCTCATCAACGACCAGTCCAGGCGCCAGATGACGCTGCGCGGCCTGTTCGAGTTCAAGTTCGACCCGGCCAAGGCCATCCCGCTCGATGAGGTCGAGCCGGCCAAGGACATCGTCAAGCGCTTTGCCACCGGCGCCATGTCGCTGGGCTCGATCAGCACCGAGGCGCACGCGACGCTGGCCGTGGCCATGAACCGCATCGGCGGCAAGAGCAACACCGGCGAGGGCGGCGAAGACCCGGCGCGCTATCGCAAGGAGTTGAAGGGCATCCCCATCGTGCAGGGCGAGTCGCTGGCGTCCATCATCGGCGCCGACAAGGTCGCGGCCGATATAGCTCTGCAGGACGGCGACAGCCTGCGCTCCAAGATCAAGCAGGTGGCGTCCGGCCGCTTCGGCGTCACGGCCGAATACCTGGCGTCGTCCGACCAGATCCAGATCAAGATGGCGCAAGGAGCGAAGCCCGGCGAGGGCGGCCAGCTGCCCGGCGGCAAGGTGTCCGAGTACATCGGCCAGCTGCGCCACAGCGTGCCCGGTGTGGGCCTGATCTCGCCCCCGCCGCACCACGACATTTACTCCATCGAAGACCTGGCCCAGCTCATCCACGACCTGAAGAACGTGGCGCCGCATGCCGACGTGTCGGTCAAGCTGGTGTCCGAGGTCGGCGTGGGCACGATTGCCGCCGGCGTCGCCAAGTGCAAGAGCGACCATGTGGTCATCGCCGGCCACGACGGCGGCACGGGTGCCTCGCCCTGGTCGTCCATCAAGCATGCGGGCAGCCCCTGGGAGATCGGCCTGGCCGAGACCCAGCAGACCCTGGTGCTCAACCGCCTGCGCGGCCGCATCCGTGTGCAGGCCGACGGCCAGATGAAGACCGGGCGCGACGTGGTCATAGGCGCGCTGCTGGGCGCGGACGAATTCGGCTTTGCGACGGCGCCCCTGGTCGTCGAGGGCTGCATCATGATGCGCAAGTGCCACTTGAACACCTGCCCCGTAGGCGTGGCGACACAGGACCCGCAGCTCCGCGCCAAGTTCTCGGGCAAGCCCGAGCATGTGGTGAACTACTTTTTCTTCGTCGCCGAGGAGGCGCGCCAGATCATGGCGCAGCTGGGCGTGCGCAGCTTCGACGAACTGATCGGTCGCACCGAGCTGCTGGACACGCGCAAGGGCCTCTCGCACTGGAAGGCCCAGGGCCTGGACTTCTCGCGCCTGTTCGCCCAGCCCCAGGTGCCGGCCGACGTGGCGCGTTTCCACGTCGAGGCGCAGGAGCATGGCCTGGAGAAGGCGCTGGACGTGAAGCTGATCGAGCGCTGCCGGCCCGCCATTCAGAAGGGCGAGCAGGTGCGTCTGATGGAGGTGGCGCGCAATGTGAATCGCTCGGTGGGCGCCATGCTTTCGGGCGCGCTCACCAAGGCGCACCCCGAGGGGCTGCCCGACGACACCATCCGCATCCACTTCGAGGGCACGGGCGGCCAGAGCTTCGGCGCTTTCCTGTGCAAGGGCATCACGCTGAACCTGACGGGCGAGGCCAACGACTACACGGGCAAGGGCCTGTCGGGCGGGCGCGTCATCGTGCGCCCCAGCCACGAGTTCCGTGGCGAATCCACGGCCAACACCATCGTCGGCAACACCGTGATGTTCGGCGCCACCAGCGGCCAGGCCTTCTTTGCCGGCGTGGCCGGCGAGCGCTTTGCCGTGCGCCTGTCGGGCGCCACCGCGGTGGTCGAGGGCGTGGGCGACCACGGCTGCGAGTACATGACCGGCGGCACCGTGGTCGTGCTGGGCAAGACCGGGCGCAACTTCGCCGCCGGCATGAGCGGCGGCGTGGCCTATGTCTATGACGAGGACGGGCGTTTTGATGGCCGCTGCAACCTGGCCATGGTGGCGCTGGAGCGCATCCTGCCCGCCGACGAGCAGATCGCCAGCATGGACCCCGGCCACCTCCACCGCGGCCAGACCGACGAGGAGCAGCTCAAAAAAATGCTGGAAGAGCACAGCCGCTACACCGGCAGCCGCCGCGCCCGCGAACTGCTGGACAACTGGGCTGCCGCGCGCAGCCGCTTCGTCAAGGTCTTCCCCACCGAGTACAAGCGGGCCCTGGTCGAGATGTATGAGCGAAAAGTGCTTGAAGAGCAGGCTACACCTGCGCAAGCAGCTCCTAAAAATGAGGTGGTGCCGGCCAAGTAAACGTATATCAACTCCCTCCCCCTCCGGGGGAGGGCAGGGGTGGGGGCCAGCGACGCCAACCTTGCCAGCCAGCTCCCATCCCTACCTTCCCCCAAAGGGGGAAGGAGCAAAGACCCAGACACCCACGAACAAAGACATAAACAAAGGACCCACCATCATGGGCAAGACCACCGGTTTCATGGAATACGAGCGCATCGAGGAGGGCTACCCGGCTCCGGCAGAGCGCGTCAAGAACTACAAGGAATTCGTCATCGGCCTGAACAGTGACCAGGCCAAGATCCAGGCCGCGCGCTGCATGGACTGCGGCACGCCGTTCTGCAACAACGGCTGCCCGGTGAACAACATCATCCCGGACTTCAACGACCTCGTGTACCACCAGGACTGGAAGAGCGCGAGCGCCGTGCTGCACAGCACCAACAACTTCCCCGAGTTCACCGGCCGCATCTGCCCCGCGCCTTGCGAGGCGGCGTGCACGCTCAACATCAACGACGATGCCGTGGGCATCAAGAGCATCGAGCACGCCATCGTCGACCGCGCCTGGGCCGAAGGCTGGCTGCCGCCCCAGCCGGCGAAGCACAAGACGGGCAAGAAGGTGGCCATCGTCGGCAGCGGCCCCGCGGGCCTGGCGGCCGCGCAGCAGCTGGCGCGCGCGGGCCATGCCGTGACGCTGTTCGAGAAGAACGACCGCGTGGGCGGCCTGCTGCGTTACGGCATCCCGGACTTCAAGCTCGACAAGGGCCATATCGATCAGCGCATCGCGCAGCTCGTGGCCGAGGGCGTCACGATACGCACCGGTGTGTTCGTGGGCAGCGAGAAGGATGGCCTGGGCAAGGACAGCAAGGTCACCAATTGGGCCACCGAGACCGTCACGCCCGCACAGTTGCACAAGGACTTCGACGCCGTGCTGCTCACGGGCGGTGCCGAACAAAGCCGCGACCTGCCCGTGCCGGGGCGCGACCTGGCCGGCATCCACTTCGCCATGGAGTTCCTGCCGCAGCAGAACAAGGTCAACGCCGGCGACAAGCTCAAGGGCCAGCTGCGTGCCGATGGCAAGCATGTCATCGTCATCGGCGGTGGCGACACCGGCAGCGACTGCGTGGGCACCAGCAACCGCCACGGCGCGGCCAGCGTGACCCAGTTCGAGGTCATGCCCATGCCGCCGCAGCAGGAGAACAAGCCCCTGGTATGGCCCTACTGGCCGCTCAAGCTGCGCACCAGCTCCAGCCACGACGAGGGCTGCGTGCGCGAGTTCGCCATTTCCACCAAGGAATTCATCGGACACAAGGGCAAGGTCACGGGCCTCAAGACCGTGCAGGTCGAGTTCAAGGACGGCAGGTTCAGCGAGGTGCCCGGCACCGAGAAGGAATACAAGGCCGACCTGGTGTTGCTGGCCATGGGCTTCACGGCACCCGTCGCCGCCGTGCTCGACGCTTTTGGTGTGGACAAGGACGCGCGCGGCAATGCCCGTGCCAGCGTGGACTTCATCGGCGGCTACGCCACCAACGTGCCCAAGGTGTTTGCCGCGGGCGACATGCGCCGCGGCCAGAGCCTGGTGGTCTGGGCCATACGCGAGGGCCGCCAGGCGGCGCGCGCGGTGGACGAGTTTCTGATGGGGGCAAGCGACCTACCGCGCTGACATCTGCCCTGTTGATGGCATTAGCGTGCGGCGACGATTCGACGGGTGTTGTATCCCGTCTTCCCCGTCTGCCACGGGTCGCCCGGAAAGACCCGTGCCATCGGTGGGACAATCACGGGTTTTCCCGGCTGCGCATGGCCTTTCAAGCGCGGTCCGGTTTCTTCCCCTCGTTTCTTTCAAAGATCGCTACGCCATGAAGAAGATTGTCGCCGTCGCCCTGCTGAGCCTGGGTGCGTTGCTTGCCGGTTGCTCCAAGCAAGAGCCTGCCGCCCCTGCAGTCGCACCTGCGCCCGCCGCAGAGGCAAAAATAGTGGTCGGCCTGGACGACAACTTCCCTCCCATGGGCTTTCGCGATGAGAAGAACGAGCTCGTGGGCTTTGACATCGACATGGCCAAGGAGGCCGCCAAGCGCCTGGGCATGCAGGTCGATTTCAAGCCCATCGACTGGAACGCCAAGGAGGCAGAGCTCTCGGGTAAGCGCGTGGATGCGCTGTGGAATGGCCTGACCATCACCGAGGAGCGCAAGCAGAACATCGCCTTTACCGCGCCCTACATGGAGAACCACCAGATCATCGTCGTGCCCGCGGGCTCCGCCATCAAGACCAAGGCGGACCTGGCCGGCAAGATCGTCGGCGCGCAGGAAGGTTCCAGCGCCGTGGACGCCATCAAGAAGGACGACGCGGTGTTCAAGTCGCTCAAGGAGTTCAAGACCTTTGGCGACAACGTGACGGCCCTCATGGATATCTCCACCGGCCGCCTGGACGCCGTGGTGGTCGACGAGGTCGTGGGCCGCTACTACGTGGCCAAGAAGCCCGAGGCCTACGCGGTGCTCGACGACAACTTCGGCACCGAGGAATACGGCGTGGGCGTGCGCAAGGACGACGCCGGACTGCTCGAAAAGCTGAACAAGGCTCTGGCAGAGATGAAGCAGGACGGTTCTGCCGCAAAAATCTCCGAAAAATGGTTCGGCAAGAACATCGTCAAGTAAGCTCGCCCGCCACGTTCCGCGTGGCCCGCACCGGCAGCGCCTGGCCAGGGCCTGCCGGTGTTTTGCGTTGAGGCCCTTGCCATATGGACTACGTTTTCTCCCTTCTGGGCCCGCTGGCGCAAGGTGCCGCGGTCACCCTGAAGCTGTTTTTCATCACGCTGCTGCTCGCCGTGCCGCTGGGCCTGGTGCTGGCGTTGGCGCGCGTCTCGCACTGGAAGGCCCTGTCGGGCTTTGTCAACGGCTACCTCTGGCTCATGCGCGGTACGCCGCTGATGCTGCAGATGCTGTTCATCTACTTTGCGCTGCCCTTCGTGCCGGTGATCGGCGTGCGCCTGCCGGACTTTCCGGCGGCCGTTGCGGCCTTTGCGCTCAACTACGCGGCCTACTTCGCCGAGATCTTCCGCGCCGGCATCCAGTCGGTGGATCGCGGGCAGTACGAGGCCGCCAAGGTGCTGGGCATGAACTACGGCCAGACCATGCGCCGCATCGTGCTGCCGCAGATGGTGCGCAACATCCTGCCACCGATGAGCAACGAGACCATCACCCTGGTCAAGGACACCTCGCTGATCTACGTGCTGGCGCTCAATGACCTGCTGCGCGCCGCGCGTGGCATCGTGCAGCGCGACTTCACGACCACGCCCTTCATCGTCGCCGCGGCCTTCTATCTCCTCATGACCCTGGTCCTGACCTGGGGCTTCCAGCGCCTGGAGCAACGCTATGCCCGATACGACCAGTGACACGACCAGTGACACGACCAGTGACCGCCCCATGATCGAGGCACGCGGCGTGAAAAAGCGCTTTGGCCACAACGAGGTGCTGCGCGGCGTGTCGCTGACCGTGGCGCGTGGCGAGGTGGTGGCCGTCATCGGCCCCTCGGGCTCGGGCAAGAGCACCTTCCTGCGCTGCCTGAACCACCTGGAGACCATCAACACCGGCCATGTTGCCATCGAGGGCCAGGTGCTGGCCACGACCGATGAGCGCGGCCATTGCCGCTACGCGCCCGATGCCGAACTGCGCCGCATCTGCGCCAAGACCGGCATGGTGTTCCAGCATTTCAACCTGTTCCCGCACCTGACGGTGCTGGAAAACCTCATCGAGGCGCCGATGGTCGTGCAGGGCGTCAAGCGCGACGAGGCCGTGGCGCGCGCCGAGGCGCTGCTGGCCAAGGTGGGCCTGGTGCAAAAGCGCGATAACTACCCCGCGCGCCTGTCGGGCGGGCAGAAGCAGCGCGTGGCGATTGCGCGCGCGCTGGCCATGCAGCCCGACATCATGCTGTTCGACGAGCCCACCAGCGCGCTCGACCCCGAGCTCACCGGCGAGGTGCTGCGCACCATGCGCGAGCTGGCCGAGGAGCGCATGACCATGCTGGTCGTCACCCACGAGATGGGCTTTGCGCGCGAGGTCGCGCAGCGCGTGGCCTTCATGGACCAGGGCGAGCTGATCACGGCCCGCCCGGCGCAGGAGTTCTTTGCCGACCCGGGGCATGAACGCGCCCGGGCGTTCCTGGAGCACATGCTGTAGGCTGAAGCCACCACTCGTCGCGGCCCATGAACCTTATCGCCACCATACCCACGCAGCATGCCCAGCGCGCGCTGCTGCATAACGAAGTCCACGCCCGTCCGCCCGAGGCCCTGGCCGCACCGCTGGCCATCACGCATATCGTGATGCTGGCCGACGCCGCCGGGCGCGACGCCAGCCGTGCCCACCTGGCGGCCCTGCTGCGCGACCACCACCTGGCGCCGCCCGATGCGCACACCACCCATCTGCGCGTGGACCTGGGCGCGTTTCGCATCCGCTGGGAACTGCATACCGAATTCGTCACCTGGACCTTCTCCGTGGCGCCTGCGGGAGGCCTACGGTGCGACGGCCCCCGCGCGCCCGACGCGGCGCTGGAGGCCGTGCCGCGCGACTGGCTGGCGGCGCTGCCCGGTGAATGCCTGTGCGCCCTGCATCTGTGGGTGGCCAGCGGCGCTGGAGCAGCGGCGGCGCCGGTGCCGCGCGGCTGGCTGCGCGAGGAGTCGCTCGTGGCCTGCTCCATCGCGGGCGGCCAGGGCGAGGTCTATACCGACTTCGCCATCCACGCCGACGGCTTCTCGCGCATGCTGCTCGTGGCCGACGCACTGTCGCCCCAGCGCCTGGGCCGGCTGGTGCAGCAGCTCCTGGAGATCGAGACCTACCGCATGGCGGCCCTGCTGGGCCTGCCCGCGGCGCGCGCGGCCGGTGCCGCCCTGGCCAGCGCCGAACGCGAGCTGGCGGCGCTGGCCGAGGCCATACGCAGCTCCAGCCGCGACACCGAGCCCGCGCTGCTCGACCGCCTGACACGCCTGGCAGGCCAGGTCGAGGGGCTGTACGCCGCCACGCATTCGCGCTTCTCGGCCAGCAGCGCGTACTTCGAGCTGGTGGACCTGCGCGTGCAGGACATCGCCGAGTCGCGCATCGCCGGCCTGCAGACCATTGGCGAGTTCATGGAGCGGCGCCTGAGCCCGGCGCGCAGCACCTGCGCCTGGGCCGCGCGGCGCCAGAACGCGCTGTCCGAGCGCGTCTCGCGCATGAGCAACCTGCTGCGCACGCGCGTGGAGATCGAGCAGCAGCAGAACAACCAGGCCCTGCTGGCGGCCATGAACCGCCGCGGCGACCTGCAGCTCAAGCTGCAGTCCACGGTGGAGGGCCTGTCGGTGGCGGCCATCACCTACTACATCGTCGGCCTGGTGAGCTACCTGGCCAAGGGCGCGCAAAAGATCGGCTGGCCGTTCTCGCCCGAGAGCACGGCGGCGGTGGCCATCCCCGTCGTGGCCGCCAGCGTCTGGTGGTCGCTGCGGCGCCTGCATCACCGCATGTTCGGCGAGGGGCACTAAGATCGTAAACACGCGCTACGGGAACGCAAAACGTAACCCTGCCCGTTTGGCTATCGACATAGCCTCTCGACCGCTCGGTCAGGCGCGATCGACGTGGTGCAGGTGGGAGTCGCTGGGGTTGAAGGCGGCCAGCAGCTCGCCAAACAGCCTTTCGGCCTTGGCGCGGTTGTTGGCCGTAAAGTTGCAGACGTAGACGTCCAGCGTGACGCAGCCCGACTCGGGCCAGGTGTGGATGGACAGGTGTGACTCGGCCAGCACCACCACGCCTGTGACGCCGCCGCCCTCGCCAAAGCCGTGGAACAGGGCGCCCACGCTGGTCAGGCCGGCCGCGGCCACGCGCTCCTTGCAGAACGCTTGCAGGTGCGTGGCATCCTGCATCAGGCGGCTGTCGCACAGGCAGCCATACAGGTCGCCGATCAGGTGCAGGCCGGTGGCCACGCGCGTGGCAGCGAGCGTATGGGGGGCTGTGGACTGGGGACGGGTCATGGGACTCTAGCTATTTCGCTTCTCGCAGCGACGGAAAATGCCGCCAGCTAGTGTCCTGAGTTGGAGGTTCGTTGAAAAACAAATCGACCGAGATCGGTGCCAGGCAAGGCGCGAACCGCAGCCATAGCCGTAGCTATGGCGAGGATTCGCAACGCCGCAAGGCGCCGATATTCGGGTGATTTGTTCATCGAATTTTCAATTCAGGACACTAGGCTGGGATAGGCGTGACTGAAGGAATGAGAAGGCTCAGGTAGCGACACCTGCGGACCCCTGCCATCCCCGCGAAAGCGAGGATCCAGGCGCGCCCCCTTAGTAGTTGGTCCGTCACTGCTGTGGATCCCCGCTTTCGCGGGGATGACGGCAGCCTTTGTAGGCATTGCGTGCAGTCCATGGACATTGCTACTTGAGCCAAAGAGCATCCTGGCCTGCCACTGGCGCCTCGTTGCCGGCTTGCGCCTTTCCAGGCTATGCCGGCGAGGAGGCGCACAGGTGTAATCCAGGGCGAGGCATTTTTTGCGAACTTGCAATTATTGCAAAACAATCTATTAAAACTACAGGTTCTATATAGAGATGCCGCGACCGTCGAAGGGTTTCCCCTATGATGCAGGGTTCGCCACGCGGCCCCGGCCCGGGCGATCCCATTGATCTTCACCATGTCATCCCATCCTCCAGCGTCCAGCGACGCACTCGTGGAACTGCGCAACGTCACCTTCGGATATGGCGAGCGCGTGATCCTGCGCGACCTGTCTTTGAGCGTGCCGCGCGGCAAGGTCACGGCGCTCATGGGTGCATCGGGCGGCGGCAAGACCACTGTGCTGCGCCTGATCGGCGGGCAACAGCGCGCCCAGCAGGGCGAGGTGCTGGTAGCCGGCCAGGACGTGGGCCGCATGGATATGCAGCAACTCTACGCCGCGCGCCGGCGCATGGGCATGCTGTTCCAGTTCGGCGCGCTGTTCACCGACATGAGCGTGTTCGACAACGTGGCCTTTGCGCTGCGCGAGCACACCGACCTGCCCGAGGAGCTGATCCGCGACATCGTGCTCATGAAGCTGCATGCCGTGGGCCTGCGTGGCGCGCGCGACCTCATGCCCAGCCAGATCTCGGGCGGCATGGCGCGGCGCGTGGCGCTGGCGCGGGCCATTGCGCTCGACCCCGAGCTCATCATGTATGACGAGCCCTTCGCCGGGCTGGACCCTATCTCGCTGGGCACGGCGGCGCAGCTCATACGGCAACTCAACGACGCCATGGGCCTGACCACCATCATCGTCTCGCACGACCTGGAGGAGACCTTCCGCCTGGCCGACCATGTGGTCATCCTCGGCCCCGGCAGCGTGGCCGCGCAGGGAACGCCCGACCAGGTGCGCGCCAGCCAGGACCCCTTGGTGCACCAGTTCGTGCACGCGCTGCCTACAGGCCCCGTGCCGTTTCACTATCCCGGCCCCAGCGTGGCGCAGGACTTTGGCCCCGTCGGGGCGCAGCAGCAAGAGGGAGGCGCCTCATGAGCTGGTGGCGACCATCGGACGTGGGCTATGCCGTGCGCTGCAAGCTGGCCGACATCGGCATGGGCGCACGCCTGTTCGCGCGCCTCGTGGGCCTGTTCGGCCCGGCCATGCGGCGCTTCGGCCTGGTGCGCGACCAGGTGCATTTCCTGGGCAACTATTCGCTGTCCATCATCGCCATGTCGGGCCTGTTCGTGGGCTTCGTGCTGGCGCTGCAGGGCTACAACGTGCTGCAGCTCTACGGCTCGTCCAACTCGCTCGGCCTGGTGGTCACGCTGGGGCTGGTGCGCGAGCTCGGCCCCGTGGTCACGGCGCTGCTGTTCGCCGGCCGCGCGGGCACGTCGCTTACGGCCGAGATCGGCCTGATGCGCGCGGGCGAGCAGCTTTCGGCCATGGAGATGATGGCCGTGGACCCGGTGCGGCGCATCCTGGCGCCGCGCTTCTGGGGCGGCGTGATCACCATGCCGCTCTTGGCGGCGGTGTTCAGCGCCGTGGGCGTGATCGGCGGCTGGCTGGTCGGCGTAGTGCTGATCGGCGTGGACGCCGGCGCCTTCTGGGGCCAGATGCAGGCCAGCGTCGATGTCTGGAAGGACGTGGGCAACGGCGTCGTCAAGAGTGTCGTGTTCGGCATTGCCGTGACCTTCATCGCGGTGCTGCAGGGCTTTGTCGCCAAGCCCACGCCCGAGGGGGTGTCGCGCGCCACCACCCGTACCGTGGTCATGGCGTCGCTCTCCGTGCTGGGGCTGGACTTTGTCCTCACGGCACTGATGTTCAGTATTTGAGGGGCGGCCCGGACGCCGCCCAAGGAAATTCACCATGCAGCATTCCAAGAATGATATCTGGGTCGGCCTGTTCGTCCTGCTCGGGGGCGCGGCGCTGGTCTTTCTGGCCCTGCAGTCGGCCAATCTGCTCCAGCTCAACTTCCGCTCGGGCTATGTGATCACGGCGCGCTTCGACAACATCGGGGGGCTGAAGCCCAAGGCTGCGGTGCGCAGCGCCGGTGTGGTCGTGGGGCGCGTGCAGTCCATCGGCTTTGACGACAAGACCTTCCAGGCACGCGTGGCGCTGGAGATCGAAAACCGCTACACCTTCCCCAAGGACAGTTCGTTCAAAATCCTGACCAGCGGCCTGCTGGGCGACCAGTACATAGGCATAGAGCCCGGCGCGGACGAGCACAACCTCGCAGACGGCGACCGGGTGACCAACACGCAGTCCGCCATCGTGCTGGAGAACCTGATCGGCCAGTTTCTCTTCGGCAAGGCAGAGCAGTCCGGAACCCCGGCCGCCGGCGGAGGGGCAAAGAAATGACCACTGAAACAAGACCCACCACAGGGGCGAAGCGCTGGGCGGCGCTGTTTTTAGGCGCAGCGCTCATGGCCGGCTGCGCCACGGGGCCCAACGCCAATCCGGCCGACCCGTTCGAGCCCTACAACCGCGGTATGACCACGTTCAACGACAACGTGGACAAGGCCGTGCTCAAGCCCGTGGCCACGCTGTACCGCGACGTGACACCGTCGCCCGTGCGCACCGGTGTGGGCAATTTCTTTGCCAACCTGGGCGACGCCTGGTCGTTCGTCAACAACCTGCTGCAGGGGCGCGGCCTGGAGGCTTACGAGAGCCTGGTGCGCTTCGGCACGAACACCTTCCTCGGTCTGGGCGGCGTGCTGGACATTGCCAGCGAGGCCGGCATAGAGCGCCACAAGCAGGACTTCGGCCTGACCCTGGGGCACTGGGGCGTGCCGACCGGGCCCTATCTGGTGCTGCCGCTGCTGGGACCGTCCACGGTGCGCGACACCGCGGGCTTGTCGGCGGACCTGTTCGTCGGCGATCTGGTGGGGCGCGTGGATGAGGTGGCGGTGCGTAACTCGCTCTATGCCCTGCGCTTCGTGGACACGCGCGCCAGCCTGCTGCGCACGACCACGACGCTCGACGAGGCCGCGCTCGATCCTTACAGCTTCACGCGAGACGTGTACCTGAAGTTGCGCGGGCGCGCGGCCGCCGGCGCCAACGATGACCAGGGCGGAAAATTGCCCGAAGACTATTGACGGGGCGATGCCCCGGGCGGTTGCAGTTGCTTGCACCCCGGCACACGGGCGACGCAATGCGTGTGCACACTGCACCCTTCCATCGAACCCAAGCTGCAAGGACTATCCTCATGACGAATCGCCGCAAGTTGATGCAAACCGCCTCCGCACTCGCGCTGGCCACCTGCCTGCCCTGGCCGCAGGCCGCGCTGGCCGCCGACGAGGCGCCCGATGCGCTGATCAAGCGCCTGTCGTCCGACGTGCTGGAGACGGTGCGGAACGACAAGTCCATCAAGGCCGGCGACGTGAACAAGATCATGGTGCTGGTGAACAAGACCATCATGCCGCACGTGAACTTTCGCCGCATGACGGCGGCCGCCGTGGGGCCGGGCTGGCGCAGTGCCACGCCCGAGCAGCAAAAGAGCCTGCAGGATGAGTTCAAGCAGCTCCTGGTGCGCACCTACTCGGGTGCGCTGAGCCAGGTGTCGGACCAGACCATCGTCGTCAAGCCTCTGCGCATGGACGCGGGCGACACCGACGTGCTGGTGCGCACCGAGATCCGTGGCCGCGGCGACCCGGTGCAGCTCGACTACCGCCTGGAAAAAACCCCCGGCGAGGGCGGCGGCTGGAAGATCTACAACCTGAACGTGCTCGGCGTGTGGCTGGTCGAGACCTACCGCAACCAGTTCGCGCAGGAGATCAACACCAAGGGCATCGACGGCCTGATCGCGGCCCTGTCGGCGCGCAACAAGGCCAACGCCGACGCCAATGGCGGCGTGGTCGGCACCAAGTAAGCGCCGGGAGCGCACGCATGCTGGTACTGCCGACCGAACTCACCCACCGCCAGGCTTCGGTCAGTCTGCGCATGTTGCTGCAGGCGCAGAAGGCCCTGGGCGAGCCGCAGGTGGTGGTGGACGCCGGGGCACTCGCCACCTTTGACTCCTCGGCCCTGGCCGTGCTGCTGGAATGCCGCCGCGCCGCGGTCTTCGAGGGCAAGGGCTTCGCCGTCAAGGCACTGCCGCCGGCCCTCGCCAGCCTGGCGGGCCTGTACGGTGTGCAGGAGCTGCTTCCACCCCTGGGGTGAAGCCCGGTGTGGGCGCGAGGGCGGCCAGGGCGATACTCGAAAAAAACGAAGAATTCATATGCCCAAAGCGGAACCTGCCACGCCGTCGGCCACGCCGGCGCACGATCCATTTCGCCAGCTTCTCGACGAGGTGGGCGCCTTTGTCTACACCACCGACCTGCTGGGGCGCTACACCTATGCCAACCGACTGGTATTGGACCTGCTGGGGCATCCTCTCGACTATGTCGTAGGCAAGGACATCAGCCATTTTTTTGGTGAAAAGGGCAACGAAGCCCTGCGCGAGAACGATGAGCGCGTGCTGCGCCGTGGCGAGACCATCGCGCGCGAGGAAAGCAACCTCATCATGGCCACCGGCGAGCTGCGCACCTATTGGTCGCTGAAAAAGCCGCTGCGCGATCCCGCGGGCAACATCGTCGGTCTGCTGGGCATCTCGCACGACATCACCGAGAAAAAGCGCCTGGAAGACCGCGTACGCAAGCAGAAGGAGCTGCTCGACACGGTGCTCGACAACGTGGACGCGCTGGTCTACATGAAGGACGCCAACCGACGCTTCATCTACGCCAACCAGCATGTGGCCGACGCCCTGGGGCACCCGCTGGAGCGCATCATCGGCAGCCTTGACACAGAGGTGCTGCCGCGCGCGCTGGCCGACAGGTTCTGGGCGCTGGACCAGAAAATCTTCGCATCGGGACAGCGCCACACCAGCGAGGAGGCACTGGTCGATGGCTCCGGAAGGGAGCGCCATTACTGGAGCGTGGTCGTACCCCTGCCAGGGCCAGACGGCACGCCCGCCGTGATTGGCCTGAGCACCGACATCACCGAGCTGCACGAGCTCAAGGAGGAGCTCAAGCGCCAGGCCAGCACCGATGGCCTGACGGGCCTGGCCAACCGTCGCAGCTTCTGCGCACGTGCCGCGCATGAGTTTGAGCGCAGCCGCAGGCATGGGGCGCCGCTGTCCCTGATCGCCATCGACATCGACCATTTCAAGCGCCTGAACGACAGCTTTGGCCACCCTTTGGGCGATCGCGTGTTGCGCGAGTTCGCCGCCTGCTGCCAGCGCATGCTGCGTGACGGCGATCTGTGCGCGCGTACCGGCGGCGAGGAATTCTGCGTGCTGCTGCCGGACACGGACTTGGACGGAGCGCTTCCCATTGCCGAGCGCATCCGGGCATTGACGGGTGCCCTGTGTCTTGACGATCAAAGCCCGCAGCTGCGTATCAGCGCCAGCTTCGGCGTCGCTGGTCTGGCGCCTGGTGACCAGAGCTTCGACGCGCTGTTCGCGCGTGCCGACCGGGCGCTCTACAGCGCCAAGGAACAGGGCAGGGACCGCATCTATTCCTGGCGCGAGTGCGCCTGAGGCCCACCGTCGCGCCAGGCGGACCCTGTCCGCCACCCGATACCCCCGCGGGCACCGGTTTAGCGGCGGCGATTTAGAATGCCCGGTTCCCATGACCGCCGTATCCTTCCAATCCGTCTCCAAGATCTTCCCCACGCCGCGCGGGCCCTTCCAGGCCCTGCATGGCGTCAGCCTGGACATCGAGGAGGGCGAGTTCTTCGGCCTGCTGGGCCCCAACGGCGCCGGCAAGACCACCATGATCAGCATTTTGGCGGGCCTGTCGCGCGCCAGCAGCGGCCGCGTGTCGGTGCTGGGCCACGACGTGCAGTCCGACTTTGCCAATGCCCGCCGGCGCCTGGGCGTGGTGCCGCAGGAGCTGGTGTTCGACCCCTTCTTCAACGTGCGCGAGGCGCTGCGCATCCAGTCGGGCTACTTCGGCGTGAAGAACAACGACGCCTGGATCGACGAGCTGCTGGAAAGCCTGGGCCTGGCCGATAAGGCCCAGGCCAACATGCGCCAGCTGTCGGGCGGCATGAAGCGGCGCGTGCTGGTGGCCCAGGCGCTGGTGCACAAGCCGCCCATCATCGTGCTCGACGAGCCCACGGCCGGCGTGGACGTGGAGCTGCGCCAGACGCTGTGGCAGTTCATCGCCAAGCTGAACAGGCAAGGCCACACGGTGCTCTTGACCACGCATTACCTGGAAGAGGCCGAGGCCCTGTGCGGGCGCATCGCCATGCTGAAAAACGGCCGCGTGGTGGCCCTCGACAGCACCAGCAAGCTGCTGCAGAGCGCCAACGCCAGCGTGCTGCAGTTCAAGACCGACGCGCCGCTGCCGCCGCTGCTGGCACCGCTGGCGCGCGTCACCGGGCGCATCGTGCAGCTGCCCGCGCATGACGCCGCCGAGATCGAGCGCCACCTGGCGGCGCTGCGCCAGGCCGGCGTGGCCAGCGAGGACGTGGAGATACGCCGCGCCGACCTGGAGGACGTGTTCCTCAAGGTCATGAACACCGAAGCCGAGGGGGCCGCGGCATGACCGGCTGGCAGACCCTGTTCTACAAGGAGGTGCTGCGCTTCTGGAAGGTGGCCTTCCAGACCGTGGCCGCGCCCGTGCTCACGGCCGTGCTCTACCTCCTGATCTTCAGCCATGTGCTGGAGGACCGCGTGCAAGTCTATGGCCAGCTGAGCTACACCGCCTTCCTGGTGCCGGGCCTCGTCATG
This sequence comes from Pseudomonadota bacterium, assembly GCA_018241405.1. Lineage (GTDB taxonomy): Bacteria > Pseudomonadota > Gammaproteobacteria > Burkholderiales > Burkholderiaceae_C > Alicycliphilus. The sequence goes on from JAFEDY010000006.1 coordinate 52,132, forward strand.
ATGAGCGTGCTGCAGAACGCCTTTGCCAACAGCTCATCGAGTCTCATCCAGAGCAAGATCATGGGCAACTTGGTGTTTGTGCTGCTCACCCCGTTGTCGCATTGGGCCTGGTTCTTCGCCTATGTGGGCTCGTCGGTGCTGCGCGGGCTGCTCGTGGGCCTGGGGGTGTTTGCCGTGACGCTGTTCTTTGCGCAGCCCGCGTTTGCCGCGCCGCTGTGGGTGGCCGTGTTTGCCCTGCTGGGCGCGGCATTGCTGGCCACGCTGGGGTTGATCGCCGGGCTGTGGGCCGACAAGTTCGACCAGATGGCCTCGTTCCAGAACTTCCTCATCATGCCCATGACGTTCCTGTCGGGCGTGTTCTATTCCATCCACTCGCTGCCTGCCTTCTGGCAGCAGGCCAGCCGCTTCAACCCGTTCTTCTACATGATCGACGGTTTTCGCTACGGCTTTTTCGGCGTGAGCGACGTGACGCCCTGGCTCAGCCTGGCCATCGTTGGCGGCGCCTGGGCGGCCGTCAGCCTGCTCGCACTGCACCTGCTGCGCACGGGCTACAAGATTCGGAACTAGCAATGACTGCAGACCACATCAAAGACCTCATCCGCGCCGGCCTGGCCTGCGACTACATCACCCTCGAAGGCGATGGCCGCCATTGGTATGCCGTCATCGTCTCGCCCGAGTTCGAGGGCAAGCGCCCGATTGCGCGCCACCAGCGCGTCTACGCCACGCTGGGCGACAAGATGGCGCGCGACGAGGTGCATGCGCTATCGATGAAGACCTTCACCCCGGCCGAGTGGGCCGCGGCGCAGCAGGGTTGATGCTATTTTTGTGATAGCTGTTAGCGCTTGATAGGTAAGCGTTGGCGGCACATTT
>JAFEDY010000006.1:53082-55334 GCA_018241405.1 Pseudomonadota bacterium
CTGCTCACGAGTGAGCCCGTGCACCTGATCAACGTGCCGCGCCTGCACGACGTGCGCACCATGCGCCGCCTGCTCGACAACATGGGCGTGGCCACCGAGACCCACGGCGAGCGCGGCGGCATGAGCTTCGTCGCGCCCGACACGCTGAGTCCCGAGGCGCCGTACGAGCTGGTCAAGACCATGCGCGCCTCGGTGCTGGCGCTGGGCCCGCTCCTGGCGCGCTTTGGCGAGGCCACCATCTCCCTGCCCGGCGGCTGTGCCATTGGCTCGCGCCCCGTGGACCAGCACATCAAGGGCCTGCAGGCCATGGGTGCGCACATCGCGGTCGAGCATGGCTACATGATCGCCAAGCTGCCGGCCGGGCAAAGCCGCCTGCACGGCGCGCGCATCAGCACCGACATGATCACCGTGACGGGCACCGAAAACCTGCTGATGGCCGCCACGCTGGCCGAGGGCGAGACCGTGCTGCAGAACGCCGCGCAGGAGCCCGAGGTGACCGACCTGGCCGAGATGCTGATCAAGATGGGCGCGAAGATCGAGGGCCATGGCACAAGCCGCATCACCATTCAGGGCGTGGAGCGCCTCTCCGGCTGCACGCACCAGGTGGTGGCCGACCGCATCGAGGCCGGCACCTTTCTGTGCGCGGTGGCGGCGACAGGCGGCGAGGCCTTTCTGCGCCACGCGCGCGCCGATCATCTGGACGCGGTCATCGACAAACTGCTGGAGGCTGGCGCACAGGTGGTGGCCGCCGAGGGCGGCATCCGCGTCCGGAGCCCTGGCGGCGCGGGCTTGCGCGCGCAAAGCTTTCGCACCACCGAGTACCCGGGCTTTCCGACCGACATGCAGGCACAGTTCATGGCGCTGAACGTGCTGGCCCAGGGTACGTCTACGGTGACCGAGACGATTTTTGAAAACCGCTTCATGCATGTCAACGAGCTCGCGCGCCTGGGCGCCCATATCGCCATCGACAGCCGTGAGGCGACGGTGACGGGCGCCGCACAGCTCTCGGGGGCCACCGTCATGGCCACCGACCTGCGTGCCTCGGCCAGCCTGGTGATCGCCGGCCTGGTGGCAAGCGGTGAAACCCTGGTGGACCGCATCTACCACCTGGACCGCGGCTATGACGCCATGGAGGCCAAGCTTTGCGGCCTGGGCGCCGACATCGAACGCATCTCCGAAAGCGCATGAGCATGATCACCCTGGCACTGTCCAAAGGCCGCATCTTCGATGAAACCCTGCCGCTGCTGGCCGCCGCGGGCATCACGGTGACGGAAGACCCCGAGAAGTCGCGCAAGCTCATACTGCCCACCAACCAGCCGGACGTGCGCGTGGTGCTGGTGCGCGCCACCGACGTGCCCACCTACGTGCAGTACGGCGGCGCCGACCTGGGCGTGGCTGGCAAGGACTCGCTCATCGAGCATGGCGGCCAGGGGTTGTTTCGCCCGCTGGACCTGCAGATTGCCAAGTGCCGCGTGAGCGTGGCGGTGCGTGCGGGCTTTGACTACCAGGGCGCAGTCACCCAGGGCTCGCGCCTGATGGTGGCCACCAAGTACACCAGCATCGCGCGCGACTTCTTCGCTTCCAAGGGCGTGCATGTGGACATGATCAAGCTCTACGGCAGCATGGAGCTGGCGCCGCTCACCGGCCTGGCCGACGCCATCGTGGACCTGGTCTCTACCGGCAATACGCTGCGCGCCAACCACCTCGTGGAGGTGGAGCAAATCATGGACATCAGCTCGCACCTGGTCGTCAACCAGGCGGCGCTCAAATTGAAGCAGGCCCCGCTCAAGCGCATCATCGACGCATTCGCTTCTGCCTTGCCGCAAGGTTGATACTATGCAATTGATAGCTTCTCCCGCAAACCTGTCAACCGCTAGCGCCACTTTTGAGGCTGATTTTGCCGCCCGTCTGCACTGGTCTGCAGAGCAGGATGCGGCCATCGAGGAGCGGGTGGCCGCCATCCTGGCCGATGTGCAGGCACGCGGTGACGCCGCCGTCCTCGATTACACCCAGCGCTTCGACGGCCTGCTGGCCGGGGGCATGGCCGCGCTGGAGCTTGCGCAGGACGAACTCAAGGCCGCTTACGACGGCCTGCCCGCCGTGCAGCGCGATGCGCTCACCGCCGCCGCGCAGCGCGTGCGCAGCTACCACGAGGCGCAGAAGAAGGCCTGCGGCGAGAGCTGGAGCTACCGCGATGCCGACGGCACGCTCTTGGGGCAAAAGGTCACGCCGCTCGATCGCGTGGGCATCTA
>JAFEDY010000070.1:0-1887 GCA_018241405.1 Pseudomonadota bacterium
TCACCGTGGGGTCGCAGTGGCCGGGGATGAGCCATAGCACTTCGCCCAACGCGGGCAGCTGGGCGCCAGGGCTGGCCGGGTGCAGGATGCCGTGTGCGTCGCCGCCGTTGGCAAAGCGCAGCGCGCGCTCGGGCGGCAGGCCGTGCAGCAGCGGCAGGCCGCTGTCGATAGCGTGGCTCTTGTGGCCGGCGTCGCAGACGGCGTGGTGGGGGCGCACCGAGATGACCTGGGTCTTGATGAACAGCGCGTGCTCGAAGGCGGGTTGGGCGGCATCGCGCTCGTTGGCGGCGTAGTCCGCGTCCATGAACAGGAACGAGCCCGCCTGCAGCTCGCCATATACGCCGCTCGTGGCCTCGTGCGCCATCGTCCCGGTGCCGGCACCCGTGACCAGCGGCACGTTCAATTCGGCGGCCTCGATCAGCGCGCGCGTGCTGGCTGCGGCCTGTACGGCGTGGGCGATGGCCGCGCGCCGCTCGGCCACGCTGCGCAGGTGTTGGGCGCCGCCCTGGTAGGCGTGCAGGCCGGCATAGTGCAGGCGCGCGTGGGCGGCGATGGCCAGCGCCAGGGCGGTGGCCTCGGGGCCGGGGGCTGCGCCGCAGCGGCCCTGGCCCACGTCGATCTCCACGAACACGTCCACGCCCGCGTCGCTGCCTGCCCCATCCATGGCCTGGGCCAGCCGCGCAACGCCTTCGAGGCTGTCCACGGCAATCGCCAGGCGCCCGCCGCGCGCGGCCAGATCGGCTGCCAGCCGCGCCACGCGCAGCAGCTTGTGCGGGGCGATGACCTCGTTGCTGATGAACAGGTCGCGCACGCCGCCGGCGGCCAGGGCCTCGGCCTCGGACAGCTTTTGCACGCAGTGGCCGCAGGCGCCGGCCTGCGTGAGCTGCAGGGCGATGGCGGCGCTCTTGTGCAGCTTGGCGTGCGGGCGCCAGCGCATGCCGTGGCGGTGCGCAAACTCGGCCATGCGGGCAATGTTGCGCTCCATGGCGTCCAGGTCGATGACTGCCGCGGGCGTGTCTATAAGCGCTACGCCCTGGCCGATGAGCGCGTCAGGAATGGATCTCATCGCGGCTGTTGTGCTCCAGGTGCTGGGTGTCGGCCCAACCCACCAGCGTCAGGCCGTTGTCGCCCGTCCACAGCAGGCGGTTGATGGCGGCGTTGGTCAGCTGCCAGGTGCGCGGCGCCTGCAGGTCCAGGCGCGTGGCCAGGCGGTAGAGCATATCCATCACGCCGCCATGGGCCACCAGCACGATCTGCTGGCCGCGGTGGCGGTCCGCAATTTCATCGACGGTGCAGGCGATGCGCTCGCGCAGTGTGACGAGCGATTCGCCGCCGCCGTCGGGCACGAAGTGCGGGTCGCGCTTGCGCCAGCGCAGGGCCTGCTCGGGCGATTCGCTTTCGATCTGGTGGAAGGTGCGGCCCTGGAAGTTGCCGAAGCTGCGCTCGCGCAGGCCGCGCGTGGGGTGGAGCTCTGCGCCCGTGGTCTGCGCCACGGCCTGGGCGGTGGCCCAGGCGCGCTGCAGGTCGCTGCTGTAGATGGCGGCCACGCGTTCCTCGGTCAGCGCGCGGCCGAGTTGGCGCGCCTGCCACAGGCCGGTGTCGTTGAGCGGTATGTCCAGATGGCCCTGGATGCGCGTGTCCACGTTCCAGGCGGTTTCGCCGTGGCGCACGGCGATGATGCGGGTGGCTTGCATGGTGGTCGGTCAGAGCAGGGATTTGGCGTTGTCGAGCACGTAGTCGCAGGCCTTTTCCTTCAGGTCGCCCTTGACCTTGTCGAGGCTGAAGCTCTTGCCGCCCGAGCCCGTCACCATGCCCGACAGGCCGCTCAGGTAGCCCTCGTCCTTGGGTTCTTCCTTCTGGCCCAGGCCCATCTTGCCCAGCAGCTGG
>JAFEDY010000070.1:2036-3109 GCA_018241405.1 Pseudomonadota bacterium
CAGGCCGCACAGGCCGGCCAGCAACAGGGCAGAGAGGGGGATGTTCTTCATGGTGATTCCTTCCGGTGTGGGGTTCGGCGCCCGCGCGGGGGCAAAAAACCACGTTATCACGCCATGGCGCACGTGAATGTTCAGGATTGCAAACTACTTCGTCGGGGCTGCTGCCGGTGTGGCGGCAGGCGCAGGCTCTGCCGCCGCAGGTGCGGGCAGGGCCGTGGCGGGCAGCATGTCGGTGCGCACGGTGCGATGGCCCTGGGGCGGCTGCGGAAAGCCGGTGAGCGCCTGGTCGAACAGCACGCCGTAGATGGCTGGGTCACTGGTCCACACGTCTTCGTACACGGCCGAGGTTTCGTACACCACCTGCCCGCTGGATGCATTGCGCAGCACCAGGCTGACCTTGCGGTGGTACAGCGTGGGCGGGGCGTCCATCATCCATCCCATGCCCCAGCGCCTGCCGTAGCCCCATCCCCAGGGGCCATAGAACGGGTCGGGGCCGTAGTACGGCCAGTTGCGCGGCGTGGCGTAGCCACCTTCGGCGCCCAGCTGTGCGATCAGGTGCGGCCTGGCATCGTCGCGCCGCAGGCCGACGCGAGCGAGCGCCGCCTCGGCCAGCGCCTCTATGGGGGCGAAGGCCGCGGCATGGGCCTGCTGCGAGGGCAGGCGCTCGATGCGGTAGGTGGGCGGGCTGGGCAGGGTGCCCAGCGTGGAGTAGCTGCGGACGTTGCTCTCCACCAGGCGCGGGCCGGCGCAGCCCGCGAGCAGGGCGGCCGCGGTGCACAGCACCAGGGTGCAGATATGGCGCATGAAGCGCATGGCGGCATCTCCTGCGGGTCGATGGACCCGGCACACACGGATGGTACCGCCGCCCCCGTTTTTCAGCCGAGCTGCACCACCTGCATGCCCGGCAGCGCAGTCGTCATGGGGAATTCCTCGTGGTCGAAGGCCGTGTCGCCGTCAGGGTCGGCAACGCCGGTGACCTTGGCGTTCTGGAAGTCGTGCAGCTTCGGGTCCATCATGTGCGTGGTGACCACATGGCCCATGGCGCGCAGCATGCGTTCGATGCGGACGTAGAA
>JAFEDY010000071.1:0-707 GCA_018241405.1 Pseudomonadota bacterium
TCGCTATCGACCAGCTCCTGCACCGTCTGGATGGCCTTCGCGGGCGTGCCCTGGTCGTCGCGGATCACGCCGACCACCTTCTTGCCCAGAATGCCGCCGGACTTGTTGATGTCCTCGATGGCGGCCTCGAAGCCCCAGCGCCCGGCGATGCCCAGCTCGGCCACGCCGCTGCCGGACTGGTCGGCCGTGTAGCCGATCTTGATGTCCTGCGCGTGGGCGGTGATGGCGCATGCCATCGTGAGTGCCGTGGCTGCGACCTTGGCGATCTGGCGAATTCCTGTCATGGCTTGTCTCCTGTTGTCGCCATTGCTGGCGGTGCGGATCTGTTGATCCATCTATGTCCGCTGCTGGCCGCGCTTATGAAGCCGGACAGCATGCGAGCGCCTACTGTAAGCCGGCTGTACCTGTCGGCATAGGTACAGTTCGTGCTGACAGTTGAACCGTCACGGGCCAAGCCCCGTTCAACACAGTGCCGGAGATGCCGATGTGATGGCGGTCACGCAGGGCGCAGATCGGGTGAGGGCGTGGGATCCACGCCCTGTTCCAGCGCGGCGCGGTGCTGCGCCCGCAGCGCGCTCTGGAACGCTGGCCGTGCCTGCAGCCGCAGCCAGTAATCCGTGACGGCACGCGGGAACTGCCCGTCCAGGCCCAGGTGCTGTGCCAGTTGCAATGCATAGGCCACGGCCACATCGGCGGCGGTGAAGCGG
>JAFEDY010000071.1:744-3126 GCA_018241405.1 Pseudomonadota bacterium
GCGTAGTCGGCAGCTACCTGGGGCTGGCGGCGCTCGGGCGGCTCGAAATGTGTGTAGCGCAGCACCAGGGTCTGCGGGAAGGTGAGCGTGGCGTCGCTCATGTGCAGCCAGTTGAGGTAGCTGCCGTAGTCCGCGTCGTCCACGGCAACGTCGAATTGCCCATCGCCATGGCGTGCGGCCAGGTATTGGCACATGGCGGTCGATTCGGTCATGCGCGTGGCGCCATCCTTCATCAGCGGCACGGTGCCGAGCGGGTTGTCTTGGAGGTACTGGCGCGCAAGTGCGCGCGGCGGGAAGGGCAGCATGCGCAGGCGGTAGGGAATGCCCAGTTCCTCCAGCATCCAGAGGGGGCGGAAGGAACGGGCGCTGACGCAGTGGTATAGCTCGATCATGAGGGATGGTGTCGTGTTGTCGCATGGGCCGCTGCTTGGGCATGCGGGGAGGATGGATCGGGGTTGGTCGCCGGGTAGCTGCAATTGTCGGCAAGCACCTCTTCGCATGGTGGCTCCAATGGCGTCATACAGGTGATTGATCGGGCCATGCGTTCCCGTGCCGATAGTCTGTGGGCGACTGCCCCGTCCAGCCCTTGAAGGCGCGCATGAAGCTCTTCTCGCTGGCAAAGCCCACCGTCTCGGCCACCTGCTTGATGGGGCGGCTGGAGCGCCGCAGCAGCTCCATGGCGCGGGCCTGGCGTACCTCGTCCTTGAGGGCCTGCAGCGACGCGCCTTCCTCCTTGAGCTGGCGGTGCAGGGTGCGCGGCGATACATGCAGCCGCTCGGCCAGCAGCTGGGCGTTGTGCGCGGCGTCGGGAGCGGTGGCCAGCAGCTGGCGCACGCGCGCCACCAGCAGGCGGTCGCGCCGGTACTGGCGCACGGTGAGCGGCAGCGCGTGCTGCAGCATCTGCTGCATGGCGGCCTCGTCGCGCGTGAGCGGCAGGGCCAGGTAGCGGGCGTCGAAGCGCAGGGCCGCGCCGGGGGCGTTGAAGCTTGTGGGGCCGCTGAACAGCACGGCGTAGGCGGGCGCATGGGGCGGTGCGGCAAACGGGAATTCGGCCGCCAGCACCGGCAGGCGCGAGTCTATGAACCAGCTGGCCAGGCCCAGCGCATTGCGCAGCATGGACACCAGGCAGAACTCGCGCAGCTCGCCCAGCGCGCGCCGCTCGGTGATGGCCAGGCGGGCATGCTCGCCCTCGCGGTGCAGCTGCAGCAGGATGTCGTCGGTCAGCAGCGCATGGTGGCGGCACCAGCGCGCCAGCGCCAGCCCCAGCGTGGGTGCGCTCAGCGAGGCGCGCGCCAGCATGCCGTAACTGCCCCAGGGCAGGCGGCGCGAGAACCAGCCCAGGGCCTCGTCGTCGAGCTCACGCATCGCCGCGGCGGACAAGGCCTCCATCTGCCCGCTGGTGATGCGCGCCCTGGCATCCTGCAATTGCTCTGGCGTGATTTGTGCCTGGCTCAAGGCCCTCGCCGGATCCACGCCGCGCACCGCGTAGGCCCGTGCGATGGCCTGTGCAAATGCCATGGGCGTGGCGGCCTTGGGGGTGGCTTTTGCGGCGTTGTGGTGGGCGGTGCTGGGCATGGTGCAAGTCTGCACGGGCCTGGCGCGATTTGCAACCTTTGTGGCCCTTATGGGTGTTTGCCCCCGGCGGCGTGCGGCGTATGCTTTGGGCCCATTGCCGGACGGGCGCGCATGTGCCCGCTACACCACCTAGGAGACGAAGCACATGGATCTAGCCAACCCATTGGCCAGTTATGCGCGTGGCGCCACCGACACCCCGTTGATCGAGGCCACCATAGGCGACTTCTTCGCCGACATGGCGCGCCGCCAGCCCGACCGCGATGCCTTGGTCAGCCGCCACCAGGGCCTGCGCTATACCTATGCCAGCCTGCACCAGGCGGCGCGCCAGCTGGCCAGTGCGCTGCTGGGTCTGGGGCTGGAGCCGGGCGACCGTATAGGCATCTGGTCACACAACAACGCTGAATGGGTGCTGATGCAACTGGCCACGGCCCAGGTGGGCCTGATCCTGGTGAACATCAACCCTGCCTACCGCACGGCCGAGGTCGAGTACGCCCTGAACAAGGTCGGCTGCAAGGCGCTGGTCACCATGCCGCAGTTCAAGACCAGCGACTATCTTGGAATGCTGCGCGAGCTGGCACCTGAGCTCGCCCTGTGCCTGCCGGGCATGCTGGCCTCCAAGCGCCTGCCCACGCTGCGCAGCGTGGTGTGGATCGACGTGGCGGGGCAGGGCGACGAGCAGCCCGGCATGCTACGGTTTTCAGAGCTGATGGCGCGCGGTGATGCGGGCGATGCACGCATTGACACCATTGCTGCGGGCCTCAAGAACACCGACCCCATCAACATCCAGTTCACCAGCGGCACCACCGG
>JAFEDY010000007.1:0-81737 GCA_018241405.1 Pseudomonadota bacterium
CAATAGGTTTCGCTACTTGAGCCAAAAACAAATCGACCGAGATCGGTGCCAGGCAAGGCGCGAACCGCAGCCATAGCCGTAGCTATGGCGAGGATTCGCAACGCCGCAAGGCGCCGATATTCGGGTGATTTGTTCATCGAATTTCCAATTCAGGACACTAGCGCAGATCGCCATACTGCGTGGAGCTCAGATCGGACGAGGGCGCATCCTGCGCCGGCATCACCGTGTCCTCGAAGCCCGTCGAGACGGGGCTCTTGGGCAGCAATGGCCCGCTGCGGATGGACACGCCCGGTTCCGCCTCGGGCGCAGGCGCGCGGCCGGCGGCGGCATTTGCCAGCGCCTGCTTGAAGGCCGCAACCTCGTCCGCCTCTATGGGGTCGAAGCCCGGAGCGGCGCGCGTCGGCACGGGCGTGGGCGGAGGGACCAGGGGGGCTGGGCGCGGGGCCGGCGCCGCCGTCTGGGCACGCGCGGTGGCGGGCCGCGGCGGCACAGGGCCGGTCGTGGCCGTCGCCTCGGACGCAGTGAACTCCGGCACCCGCATCGGCGACCGCACCGCCGACGCGGCCGGCACCAGGGCCGCACCCACGACGATCTGTTCGTTGAGGCGCCAGTACACGGCCGGCACCACGATGTCAAAGCGCGCCTTGGCAGCCTGGATGACCAAGGCCTCGATCTCGCCCAGGCGCACCATGTCGCCGCCATAGTCCGGGGCCAGGTCCATCATCACGAGGAACTGGGCACCGCGCTGGTCCAGCGAAAGCACCTTGAACTTGTAGCCCGCCGACAACACTCCGGCGCGCACCATGGCATCGCGCACCACCGTGTACAGAAGCTCGCGCCGTTCGGCGCGCTCGTTCTTGCGCGCCGCCGCCGCGTCCGGCACGGCGGCGGGCGGCCACGCGTGCGCCGTCAGCGGCGCCGGCGCGGAGCGGGGCGAGCGCTGTCGCGCAGCCTCGGGCTTGGAATTGCGGGTGAGCCAGCTGAACCAGGACATGCCATGCCTTCGCTAAGAAGCGCTAGAAATGTTAGTAAGTGTACAACTTGGCGCCTGATTTGACGCACGGCATGGCGGTCAGGGCGTGGTTAGCAGGCGACGTTTGCCCGCGTCACGCGGCTGGAAGGCTCAGGTGGCGGCGATGCGGCGGCGGCGGTTGGCCAGGCGCTTGGCCAGGACCGCGCCGACGGCCATGGCCAGCTGCAGCGCCACGGTAGGCTGACGGTTGGCGAGTTCGGCAAAGCGCAGTCCCGTCAAGCTCCACAGCTTGCACGGGGTACTGGCCTGCACCGTGGCGCTGCGCGGGCGGTGTGAGAAGAACGCCCCTTCGCCCACCACCGAACCGGCGCCCACGATGGCCAGGCGCAGCCGCTGGTCTTCGCGTTCGGCGTGCACGCTCAGGCTGCCGTCCTCTACCAGGTACAGGGTGCGATCGCTCGTGCCCTGCGCAAACAGTACCTGGCCGGCCGGCAGGCTCACGGACAGCAGGTAGGACGACAGCAGGCCCCATTGCTCGCGGGTGAGCACGTTGCTCATGGCGTCGTCCGCAGTGCTCAGGCCGATGGCCTCGATCAGCCCCGACAGATCGACGCTGGAATAGGGGGTGGCAATGGTGTTCATCGGGCGCCAACGTAGCCCGCGCGCCATCGGCACACAAGTTGCAATTACTATTGTTTACATTTGTATCAGCGCAACGCTACCTTATTTTCCTATGCAGAAGCTGGAAAAGATCACGCCCAGCAGATCATCGGCGCCGAATTCCCCGGTGATGGTGTTCAGCGCGTTCTGCGCCAGGCGCAGCTCTTCGGCCAGAAGGTCCAGCGCCGGGCCGGCACTTTCGAGCTGCGCGGCGGCCTCCATGAGGTGGGCATCCACGGCGCGCAGGGCCTCGAGATGGCGCGCGCGCGCGATGTACAGCCCCTCGGCCGCGGACTGCCAGCCGGCGACGCGCAGCAGCTCGCGCCGCAGCGCATCGAGCCCCTGGCCGGTGCGCGCCGACAGCCGCACGGCCTCGTGTCCGGCAACGGCCCGCGGCGCGGCGTGGCGGGCGGCATCGGCCTTGTTCCAGACATCGATGACCGGCACGTTTGCGGGAAGTCTCTCGGCCAGCGTACTGGCTATGGAAGCATCTGCTGCTATGTATTCAGGAGTTTCCAGGCGCGTCAGGTCGTGCAGGAACAGCACGGCATCGGCGCCGGCGATCTCGTCCCAGGCGCGCGCGATGCCTATGCGCTCGACCTCGTCCTCACTCTCGCGCAGGCCGGCGGTGTCGATGATGTGCAGCGGCACGCCCTCGATCTGAATGGTCTGCTGCACCTTGTCGCGCGTAGTGCCGGCAATCGGGGTGACGATGGCCAGCTCGGCCCCGGCCAGCGCGTTGAGCAGCGAGCTCTTGCCGGCGTTGGGCTGGCCCGCGATGACCACCTTGATGCCCTCGCGCAGCAACGCGCCCTGGCTGGCGCGTGCCATCACGGTGGCCAGGGTCTGCTGCAGATTGGAGAGCTGCCCGCGCGCGTCTGCCTTGCGCAGGAAGTCGATTTCTTCCTCGGGAAAATCCAGCGTGGCCTCGACCAGCATGCGCAGATGCACGAGCGCGTCGCGCAGGCCGTGGATCTCCTGCGAGAACGCGCCCGACAGCGACCGGCCGGCGCTGCGCGCCGCGGCCTCGGTGCTGGCATCTATCAGGTCGGCGATCGCCTCGGCCTGGGCCAGGTCGATCTTGTCGTTCAGGAAGGCGCGCTCGGTGAACTCGCCCGGCTCGGCCAGGCGCAGGCGCGGCAGCGGGCCGAGCGCCGCCTCCAGGCAGCGCGCCAGCAGCAGCTGCAGCACCACGGGGCCGCCATGGGCCTGCAGCTCCAGCACGTCCTCGCCCGTGTAGCTATGCGGCGCCGGAAAGAACAGCGCCAGGCCCTGGTCTATGGGCCGGCCCGCGGCGTCGGGAAAGGGCAGGTAATGCGCCTGGCGCGGCTGCAGCTCGCGCCCCAGCAGGGCCTGCACGAAGGGCGCCAGCCCCCGGCCCGACACGCGCACTATGCCCACGGCCCCGCGCCCGGGGGCGGTGGCAATGGCGGCAATGGGGTCCTGGTGGCGGGCGAACATGGGCGGGGCTTTCGGCAAGGGGCTGAGCGCCGCATTATTCACGCGTGGCCCACCGCACCCCGTCCATTGCGGTCAGAACCGTCACCTGACGGGTTTGTCGCTTTGCGCCGTGAGGTTGTCCTGCAACTGCTGGCCCATGGGCAGGTCAATCATCCGGCCCTTGGACGGACTCGACGGCGTGCCCCACTTGGAATAGAACTTGTCGATCACGGGCAGGCCCTCGGCCTGGGCCTTGGGCGGAATGGGCGACAAGAACCATTTGGCGTAGAGCTTCTCGAACTCGCCCGACCGCATCATGTCGCCGATGACGCCATTGACAAGTGCCTGAAATGGGGGGTCGTCCTTGCGCAGCATGCACGCGTAGGGCTCGACCTGCAGCACGTCGCCCACCACATCCCAGTCGGCGGGATTGCGTGCGCTGTTTTTCAGGCCAAACAGCAGGATTTCATCCATGGCAAACGCCGCGGCGCGGCCCTCGTCCACAAGCAGCATGGCGTCGTCATGCTCCTTGCCTAGCGCTATGGAAAAATTCAGTCGATTGTCCTTGCTGTACTTGCGTATCAGCTGCACGCTGGTCGTGCCCATGGTAGTGGCCACTTTTTTCTGCGCCAGATCGCCCCAGTTGTGGATGCCGGAATTCTTCTTCACGAGCAGGCGCGTGCCGGTGTAGAAGTAGTTGATGGCGAATTGCACCTCTTTGCCACGCGCCTGATTGTTGGTGGTCGATCCGCACTCCAGGTCTATGGAGCCGTTTTGCAGCAACCCGATGCGGTTCTGCGAGGTCACGGGCTGCAGGTGCACCTGCAGGTTCGGCTGGCCCAGCTGCGTCTTCACGGCCTCCACCACGGCATTGCTGATATCCACCGCAAAGCCCGCTGGGCCGCCCGTGGCCGCGAGGTAGCTGAATGGCACCGAGGACAGGCGATAACCGACGCTGATCTTGCCCGTGTCGGCCACCTTCTTGAGGGTGTCCATCTCGGCGGCGGTGCTGGCCAGAGCAAGGGCCGAAAGCACTGCGGTGAGGGCGGTTCGAGCTGACATGACGCCTCCTTTGCACCATTTGTAAGTGGGTGCTTGCATCGGCGGAACACGCCGATACTTTAGGAAACCGGGTCCGCCTGAACAATACCTTTCAGGTGCTAGGCAGGTGCAAGAATCTTGTAGAAGTGATACCAGGCCAGCACTTGCGTGGGCCTGGCTCATGCACGCAAGCATGCCCCGCCACGGCGCCATGCGGCCACGGGTGTGGCCGCGAGGTCCGTCGGCGTGCGGCCTCAATGAACGCGCTGGCGGTCGTGCTTTTGGCGATAGATGTTGCGGCTGTCGCGGTCCTGCATGGCGTGCAGCCGGGCGCGTTCGCGTTTGGTGACCTTGCCATCGGCCTTGGCGTTGGCCTCGACCGCGGCGACACGATCCTGCTGATGGTCCAGCCGCGTCGCCTCGCGCGGTGTGAGTTGGCCGGAGGCCACGCCCTGGTCGATGCGCTGCTCCTGGTTGATCTGGCGCTGGTCCACGCGCGGCGTGGCCGTGCCCTGTGCGTGGGCGGCGCCCAGCGTGCCCAATGCCATGGCGGCCACGAGGGAGAGAGTGCGAATGTTCATGGTGTTGCTCCTTGAAAACGGTGACGAGAGGAAGGGGTCGGTGTCGCCACCTGTCACTTTCAACGGTGCCGACGCGCCCAGGATGACGGGCGCAGGTCAACCGCACGTAAAGCTTTGGCAAAGCATTGCGGCACTGTGATGCAACGCGATGCGACAGGCGAGGCGCAGCGGCGCCGCCCTGTCAGTCCACCGGCAGTCAGTCCGCGTAGGCCCGCCGCGCCAGCGCCGCTGCCAGGATGGCCGCCGGGTCGATCAGCGTCCAGCCCTGCGCCGCGGGCGCCTGCGGCAGGGCCAGCGGGATCTCGGTGCAGGCCATGGCCAGGGCGATGTCGCCATGCTGGCTGCGCAGCTGCTCGCCCACGGCGACAAAGCGCTGCTGCGCCAGCGCCAGGTCGCCGGCCTTGACGCCGTCGTAGATGCCCTGCATCAGCCAGTCGCGCTGCCCTGCGTCGGGCAGCAGGCATTCAATGCCCTGCTCGGCAAAGGCCCGCGCGTACAGGCCTGTGCGGTAGCTGCCCTCGGTGGCCAACAGCGCCACGCGCGTGAGCCCCTGCCGCTGCAGCGCGGCCGCCGTTTCCTGCGGCATGTGCAGCAGCTCGACCTGGGGCACGCGCTCCTGCAGGGCCGCATGCCAGGCGTGGGCGGTGTTGCAGGGCATGGCGACGGCGCGCGCGCCCAGGCCGGCCAGCTGCGCCAGGCCCTGGGCCATGGCGGCTAGCGGCTGGGGCGCAGTGTCGTCGGTCAGCGCCTGGGTGCGGTCGGCAATCGGCAGCTGGGCCATCCAGTGCGCGGGATAGGCCTGGTCGCTGACGGCCCGACCATGGGCGCGCAGCCAGTCCTCGCAGGCGCCGACGAACAGGCGCGCGAAGTCCACGCCCGCGGCCGGGCCCATACCGGCGAGGATGCCTACGGTGTGGGGGCGCATCACTTCATTCATCGCAGCATGCTCGACATGGCAGACAGGCAATTGAGCATGCGCACCGCGCTCTCCGTGTCCGGCGCCGTGAAGTGCAGCGCGTCGCCCGCCACGCGCTCCAGGGTTGGCCATTGGCAGAACAGGTCGGCCAGGGCGACGGTCTGCGTCTGCAGATCGACGCCGATGGGGCCGGCCAGGGTGCACGGCGCCGCGCCGGGCGCCTGCGCCACGGCCTGGGCCACGCCGGCGCGGAGGGCGGCGCAGGCGGCCTCGGGCGAGAGGCTGACGCCGCTGCTGGCCCCCTGGGCCTGCTTGACCTCGATGAACCGGGTCGTCGGGAACAGCGCCCGGTGTTCCGCGATGAACACATCGTCGCCCGAGGCGGCCAGCACCGGCACGCCGTACTGGCCGGCCAGCAGGCCGTAGATGCCCAGCTCGCCCAGCTCCTGGCCGTTGAAGGCGATGCGCGCAAAGGCAAAGCTGTTGATGGTGTGCGCCAGGATGCCGCGGCCCTGGGCGCGCCCGTGGTAGCCGATGCAGACCATGCCGGCCACGCCCAGCTCCACGCCGCTGGCCATGCTCAGATACCGCGGCTTGCCCTGGATGGCCTGGGCGCGCGCGTCCAGCAGGTCCGGCGGCAGGTTGCGAAAGCCGCCGTGCGAGTCGTTGACGTAGACCGTGGTGGCGCCCGCGTCGAAGGCGCCGGCGATGGCGGCGTTGGCCTCGGCCGCCATCAGGCGGCGCGCGCGCTCGTACTCGGGGTTGCCGGCGCGGGTCTGCTCGGGGTGGTAGACCCCGGCCACGCCCTCGATATCGACGGAAATCAGGATCTTCATGGCGTTCCTGCTTTTAAGTCAAAAAGGCATGCAGCGCTTGTTTGGTAAACGCTGGCAGCTCATTTATTAATAGCATACAGCAGCGTGCGCAGCGCCTCGCGGCGGTGGCCGTTGCGGCCGGTCACGGCCTCGGCGTGCCACAGCGCATGCACGATGGCCTGCTCCACGCTGTCGGCGCCGGCCTGGAACAGCGGGTCCAGCAGCGCCTCGTGCACCATGGCCACGGCGGGCATGGCTTCCTCGGGCCGCTGCGGCAGTGTGTAGGCGGTGGAGAAGGCCAGCGCAATGTCGCCGCTGCCATGGCCGTAGACCGAACCAGTGCGCGCCAAGCCGGCCGCGGCACGCAGCGCCAGGCGCCGGAGCTGGCGCGCGTCCAGCGGCGCGTCGGTGGCCAGCAGCATGATGATGGAGCCCTTCTCGGCCTCGGGCTGCGCCGGCGCAGCCGCCAGGCGCTCGCCCAGCGGCTGGCCGCCCCACAGCAGGTTCGCCTGCACGCCGTAGTTGGCCAGCACCAGCGCGCCCACGGTGTGGCGCGCGCCACTGGCAAGCTGCGCCACGCGCGAAGCCGTGCCTATGCCGCCCTTGGCCTGAAAGCTGGACATGCCGCGCCCCGCGCCCACCGCGCCCTGGGCCACGTCCACGCCCGCGGCGGCGCAGGCCGCGTCGTAGTGCGCGGCGGTGACCGCCATGCGCTGTATGTCGTTCAGGTAGCCGTCGTTGCACTCCAGCACCAGCGGGTTCACCGTGGGCCAGGCGCGCCCCACCTCGGGGTTGGCGGCGATGCAGCGGGCGATCTGCGCCTGGGCCACGGCCGGCACCGAGAAGGTGTTGGTCAGCGCGATCGGCGTCTCCAGCTGGCCCAGCTCTTCGAGCTGCAGCAGGCCCACGCTCTTGCCGAAGCCGTTGATGACGGCGGCGGCCGCGGGCGCCTTGTGCAGGAACGGGTCCTGCCCGTGCGGGTGCACGACGGTGACGCCGGTCTGCACGGCACCGTCGGCCAGCGTGGCGTGACCCACGGTGACGCCGGCCACGTCGCTGATGGCGTCGCGCGCGCCGGCCGGCAGCCGGCCTATGCGGGGCGGCTGCTGCGTCATGTCTGGCGGTCTATCTTGGGGTCGAGCGCGTCGCGCAGGCCGTCGCCCAGCAGGTTGAAGGCCAGCACGGTGAGGAAGATGGCCAGGCTGGGGAACAGCGCCACATGCGGCGCGTTGACCATGTCGGCGCGCGCCTCGTTGAGCATGGCGCCCCATTCGGGCGTGGGCGGCTGCGCGCCCATGCCCAGGAAGGACAGGCTGGCGGCCGTGATGATGGAGGTGCCCACGCGCATCGTGAAGTAGACGACGATGGACGAGATCGTGCCCGGCAGGATGTGGCGCGAGAGGATGGTGAAGTCGTTCGCGCCAATGCTCTGCGCCGACTCGATATAGGTCATGCGCTTGAGCACCAGCGTGTTGCCGCGCACCAGGCGCGCGAACGCCGGCACGCTGAACACGGCCACGGCGACGATCACGTTGGTCATGCTGGAGCCCAGGATGGCCACCACGCCCAGCGCCAGCAGGATGCCGGGGAAGGCGAACAGCACGTCGGAGATGCGCGAGACGATGCGGTCCCACCAGCCCTCGTAGTAGCCGGCGAGCAGTCCCAGCGTGGTGCCTATGACGCAGCCTATGGCCACCGACAGAAAGCCCGCGGCCAGCGAGATGCGCGCGCCCATCAGGATGCGGCTGAAGATGTCGCGCCCCAGCGGATCGACGCCGAACCAGTGCATGGCCGACGGGCCTTCGTTCAGGCGGTCGTAGTCAAAATAGTTTTCGGCGTCGAACGGCGACAGCCAGGGCGCGAGCACGGCCACAAGCACCAGCAGCAGCACGAAGGCCAGGGCCACGACGGCCACATGCTGCTTCTTGAACTTGCGCCAGAACTCGCGCCAGGGCGTGCGGATGGCGGGCGCGGCGGCGGCCACGGGTGCGGAAGTCGTCGTGGTCATGCGCGCCTCACTTGTAGCGGATGGTGGGGTTGATGAAGCCGTAGGCCATGTCCACCACCAGGTTGATCAGGATGAACTCCAGCGAGAACAGCAGCACCAGCATCTGGATCACGGGGTAGTCGCGCATGGTCACGGCATCGACCAGCAGGCGCCCCAGGCCCGGCCAGTTGAACACCGCCTCGACGACGATGGAGCCGCCCAGCAGGAAGCCGAACTGCAGGCCCATCATGGTGACCACGGGGATCAGGGCGTTCCTCAGGCAGTGCTTGAGCACCACCACGCGCTCGTTCAGGCCCTTGGCGCGCGCGGTGCGCACGAAGTCCTCCTGCACCACCTCGACGAACGACGCGCGCGTGAAGCGCGCCATCACCGCCGCCACGGCCGCGCCCAGGGTCAGCGAGGGCAGGATGTAGTGGCGCCAGCTGTCGGCCCCCACGGTGGGCAGCCAGCCGAGCTCGACCGAGAACAGCTGCATCAGCATCATGCCCAGCGCGAACGCCGGAAACGAGATACCGGAGACCGCCAGCGTCATGCCCAGGCGGTCGGGCCATTGGTTGCGGTACACGGCCGAGACGATGCCTATGCCCATGCCGAACACCACCGACCAGGCCATGCTGGAGAGGGTCAGGAGCAGCGTGGGCATGAAGCGTTCGCCGATCTCGGCCGCGACCGTGCGGCCGGTACGGATGGACTTGCCAAAGTCGCCCTGCACCATGCGCGCGAAGAAATGCACGAACTGCTCGGGCAGCGGTCGGTCCAGGCCCAGGTCCTGGCGCACCAGTGCGATCGTGGCCTCGTCGGCGTCCTGGCCCGCCGCCAGGCGCGCGGGGTCGCCGGGCAGCATGTGCACGAACAGGAACACCAGCACGGCCACGATCAGCAGCGTGGGCAGCAGGCCCAGCAGTCGTTTGAGAAAGTAGTTCAGCATGGGTGCGGCGCTGCGGGCGCAGCGGTGTGTTTGTTATGAAAACAGGAGCATTCCCCGCGCGCCAGGCATGCGCACGAGGCTGTTTTGCATACTATTTCAGGTCGATTTCGTCGCTGTTGATGTTGCCGTCGGGCATCACATGCACGCCGGACAGGCGCTTGGCGTGGGCGTAGAGGACGTCTTCCGTCACCAGCGGGATGCGCGGCAGGTCCTTGGCGATCTGCTCCTGCGCGGTCTTGTAGAGCGCGGCGCGCTCGGCGCTGTTGGTGGTCACCAGCGCCTTGGCGATGGACTCATCCACGACGGGGTTGCTGTAGAAGGCGTAGTTCGCCAGCTTGGGCGCCCAGGACTCGGTGGAGAACAGGGGGCGCAGCGCCCAGTCGGCCTCACCGGTGGAGGAGGACCAGCCGATGTAGTACAGGCGCACCTTGGCGGTCTTGGGGTCGGGCCACGAGTCCACCTGCTCGGCGCGCTGGCCGGGCTCCAGTGCCTGCACCGACACCTTGATGCCGACCTGCTGCAACTGCTGCTGCAGGAACTGGATCACCTTCTGGCTGGTGGTGTTGTTATAGCCGCTCCACAGCGTGGACTCGAAGCCGTTGGGGTAGCCCGCTTCCTTCAGCAGCTCCTTGGCCTTTTGCACGTTGTAGGGAATGGGCTGCATCTTCACCGCGTATTCCACGCCCTGCGGCACGAAGCCCTGGGCCGCGAAGGCGTGGCCGCTGAAGGCCACCTTGGCCAGCGCTTCCTTGTTGATGGCGTAGCCGATGGCCTCACGCACCTTGGGGTTGTCGTACGGCTTTTGCAGCATGTTGAACGTCAGGAAGCGCTGGATGATCGATGGTGCGGACACCACCGTCACCTTGTCGCTCTTCTTGAGCGTGGCGATTTGCTCATAGGGCAGCGTGAAGGCGAAGTCGGCCTCGCCCGTTTGCAGCATGGCGGCGCGGGTGCTGTTCTCGGTCACGGGCTTCCAGGTGACCTGGTCGACCTTGGGATAGCCCTTCTTCCAATAGCCGGCGAACTTCTTGCCGACGATGGCCTCGGTCTGCTTCCACTCGACGAACTCGAATGGGCCGGTGCCCACGGGGTGGAAGGCAATGTCCTTGTTGCCCCACTTGGCCAGCGCGGTGGGCGAGATCATCGCGGCCGAGGCGTGGGCCAGCGCGTTGATGAAGGGGCCGAAGGGCTCCTTGAGCGTGATGCGCAGCGTTTGCGGGTTCACGGCCTCGACCTTGGCGACGCGGTTGAACTGGTTGGCGCGCAGCAGGCGGTTCTCGGGGTTCATCACGCGGTCCAGGGTGGCCTTGGCCGCAGCGGCGTTGAAGTCGGTGCCGTCGTGGAACTTGACGCCCTGGCGCAGCTTGAAGGTGTAGACCAGGCCGTCCTTGGAGACTTCGTAGCCCTCTGCCAGCACGTTCTTGACCTTCATGTCCTTGTCGAACGCGAACAGGCCCTCGTAGAAGCTCTTGGTCACGGCCGTGGTGATGGTCGTGTTGGTGTTGTAGGGGTCGAGCGTCTCGGGCTGCTGGTAAATGGCCAGCACGGCATTGCCGGCGGCCAGGGCGCCGGTGGATGCGGCGGCAAGGGCCAGGGCCAGCAGGCTGCGGCGGAAGGTGGCAGAGGTCTTCTTCATGGAGGGTCTCCGGGTTGGTGGAAAAACGGTGACTAGCAAAATTGATAGCTGTTTGCGCTTACGCATAAAGCGCTGGAGGCAGATATGGCTTCAGGCCGCCTGGGGCGCGACGAAATGCCCAGGCCCCACCTGCAGCATGGGCGGCACCACGGGCTCGTCGCCCACGGCGCGTATCGGGCTGGGGATCTCGCCCTCCAGCAGCGCGCGCTTCAAGTGCCGGCGCGCGGGGTCGGCAACGGGCACGGCGGACATGAGCTTCCTGGTATAGGGGTGCTGGGGGTTCTCGAAGATGGCGCGGCGCGGCCCGATCTCGACGATGCGGCCCAGGTACATCACGGCCACGCGGTGGCTGATGCGCTCGACCACGGCCATGTCGTGCGAGATGAACAAGAAGGCCACGCCCAGCTCGCGCTGCAGGTCCAGCATCAGGTTCACGATCTGCGCCTGGATGGACACGTCCAGCGCCGACACCGACTCGTCGGCCACGACCACCTTGGGGTTGAGCGCGAGCGCGCGCGCGATGGCGATGCGCTGGCGCTGGCCGCCGGAGAATTCATGCGGGTAGCGCTGCGCGTGCTCGCGCGGCAGGCCCACTTTTTCCAGCAGCCAATCGACGCGCGCCTGCGCCTCCTCGCGCGTGCCGATCTTGTGCACCAGGAGCGGCTCCATGATGGAAAAACCCACCGTCAGGCGCGGGTCCAGCGAGGCGAACGGGTCCT
This sequence comes from Pseudomonadota bacterium, assembly GCA_018241405.1. GTDB lineage: Bacteria > Pseudomonadota > Gammaproteobacteria > Burkholderiales > Burkholderiaceae_C > Alicycliphilus. Next base: position 11,718 of record JAFEDY010000007.1, read on the forward strand.
GGAAGATGAACTGGATGTCGCGGCGCAGCGCCTGCACCTCGCTGCGCGGCAGGTTGAGGATGTTGCGCCCGCCGAACTCTATGGCGCCGCTCTGGCTCTCCACCAGGCGCAGCAGCGAGCGCCCGGTGGTGGACTTGCCGCAGCCCGACTCGCCCACCAGCGCCAGCGTCTCGCCGGGGTACAGGTCGAAGCTGACCTGCTCGACGGCGTGCACGCGGCGCGTGACCTTGTTGAGCAGGCCCGTGCGCAGGTCAAAACGCGTCACCAGGTTCTGCACGCGCAGTATGGGCTGCGCATCGGCCGCACGGGTATCGACGGGCGAGGACTGGCCGGTGAGCATGCTGCCGTCGGCGCGCAGCAGGTCGAACTGGCGCGGCAGATCCGTGCCCTGCATGGCGCCCAGCTTCGGGACCGCCGACAGCAACGCACGCGTGTAGGCGTGGCGCGGCGCGGCGAAGACCTCGGTCGATGCGCCCTCCTCCACCTTGTCGCCGCGGTACATGACGAGCACGCGGTCGGCCACCTCGGCGACCACGCCCATGTCGTGCGTAATGAAGATCACGCCCATGTGCATCTCGTCCTGCAGCTGGCGGATCAGCTGCAGGATCTGCGCCTGTATGGTCACGTCCAGCGCCGTGGTGGGCTCGTCGGCGATCAGGAGCTGGGGCTTGCACGACAGCGCCATGGCGATCATCACGCGCTGGCGCATGCCGCCCGAGAGCTGGTGCGGGAAGCGGTCCAGCACGTTCTTCGCCTCGGGAATGCGCACCAGTTCCAGCATGCGCAGCGCCTCGGCGCGCGCGCCGGCGCGGTCCATGCCCTGGTGCACGCGGATGGACTCGGCGATCTGCTCGCCCGCGGTGAACACCGGGTTCAGGCTGGTCATGGGCTCCTGGAAGATCATGGCCACGTCGGCGCCGCGCACGGTGCGCATCTGCGCCTGCGTGGCCCGCGCCACGTCCAGCACCTGGCCGCCCTGCCTGCGCATGAGCGCCGAGCCGCTGACGATCTTGCCGCCGCCATGTTCGACCAGACGCATCAGCGCCAAAGAGGTGACGGACTTGCCCGAGCCCGACTCGCCGACGATGGCCAGGGTCTCGCCGCGGTCCACGTGAAAGGACAGGCTGCGCACCGCATCCACGGTGCGTTCGGAGCTGGCAAAGCGCACCGAGAGGTCGCTGACGGCCAGCACGCGCTGCTCGGGCAGCACCAGGGAGGCGGCGGCGTTGGAGGTTGTGGTCGTCATATCAGGACAGGGCCAGTCAGCGGTAGATGAAGGATTCGGGCGCCTGGCCCACGCGTGCCAGGCCGCGGTACATGCCCTCGGTGTTGAAGGGCAGGCAGACCTGGCCCAGGCGGTCCACGGCGATCAGCCCGCCCGTGCCGCCTATGGCGGCCAGTGCCTGGTGCACCACGGCCTCGCTCGCCTCGTGCAGCGTCGCGCCGCCATGGGCCATGCGTGCGCAGACATCGTGCGCCGCGGCCACGCGGATGAAGCTCTCACCATGGCCGGTGCAAGAGACGGCAGCCGTGCGGTCGTCGGCATAGGTGCCGGCGCCGATCAGGGGACTGTCGCCCACGCGGCCCGGGCGCTTGTTGGTCAGGCCGCCGGTGGAGGTGGCGGCCGCCAGGTGGCCGTGCGCATCAAGCGCCACGGCCCCCACCGTGCCCATCTTGCGGCCCTCGTGCAGCGGGCCTTCCTGGGCCGACACGGCCAGGGCGGCGGCGCCGTCATGGTCCAGCACCGCGCCCGAGGACTTGGCCTGGGCCGCGCGTAGCTGGACCAGGCGCGCCTCGGTGGAGAAGTAGTCGGGCGCCACCATGGCAAGACCCGCCGATTGCGCCAAGCGCTCGGCACCGGCGCCAATCATCAGCACATGCTGGCCATCCTGCAGCACCGCACGCGCGGCCAGCACCGGGTTGCGTACGCGCGTCACACCGGCCACGGCGCCTGCTGCCAGGTTGCTGCCGTCCATCACCGCGGCGTCCAGTTCGTGCGTGGCCTCGGCCGTGAACACGGCGCCATGGCCGGCGTTGAACAGCGGGCAGTCCTCCAGCGCCTGCACGGCCACGCACACGGCCTCCAGGGCGGAGCCGCCCTGCGCCAGCACGTCCTGTCCGGCGCGCAGCACCGCCTGCAGCGCGGCATGGTAGGCGCGCTCCTGCTCGGGGCTGATGTGGCTGCGCGTGAGCGTGCCGGCGCCGCCATGGATGGCGATGACGGGCAGGGCGGGCGATGCAGGTGATGCGGCTTGGGGCATGGTCTTTATTCGGAAGCGTTGTGGGCGGCGGCGGCGCGGCCCGCGCCGTGCAGCCAGGGCAGCAGCGCATCGGTCATGCGCGCGGCGTTTTGCAGCGTGCCACGTGTGTGCAGCGCCACGGCGCTGATCAATGCCTCGATCAGCGCCAGCACCGTGGTTTCGGAATTCGCCGCGTGGTAGCTCTCAGTCTTGGCGAACAGGCAATGGCTGGCCAGCGGCGCGAGCGGCGAGTGTGCGCCGTCGGTCAGGGCCAGTATGGGCACGCCGCGTTCCTGCGCCGCGCGCGTCAGGGCCACGCTGTCGCGCAGGTAGCGCGGAAAGCTGATGACAATGAGCAGGTCCTGCGCCGCCATGCGCGGCAGCTGGCGCGCGCCGTCGGTGGCGCCGGCGACGCTGGCCAGCAGGTGCACGCTGTCGCAGTGCATGTCCAGGCCGCGCGCCAGCATGCCGGCGAGCCAGCCCGAGGCGCCGTAGCCCAGCACGTAGATGCGGCGCGCGCCGGCAATGGCCTGCACCGCGGCCTCGCAGGCCGCGGAATCAAGCGCGGCGCGCGTGGCGGCGATGTTGTTCTGGCTCTCGTCGAGCACCGCCAGGAAGGCGTCGTGCGCGCTGCCGGGCTTCTCCAGGCGCACGCGCATCTTCTCCACGGGCGCCAGCATGGCCTCGAAGCCCTTGACGAGCTCGGCGCGCAGCATGGGGTAGCCGTCCAGGCCTATGGCGCGCGCGAAGCGGTTGGCCGTGGCCACCGACACGCCCACCGCCGCCGCCAGTTCGTCTATGGGCATGGTGGCGGCCTGCAGCGGGTGCTTGAGCACATAGTCCGCGATCTGCTGGTGCGAGGGCGTGAGCTGCAGACGCGCCTGCGCGATGCGCGTGGCAATCGAGAGCGGCTGCGGGCTGGCGTGCACGGGCTTTTGCATGTGTGCGGCGGGCAATGATGATAATAAATTTACAGACGCGGATACTAAAGAAAATATTCGATCATTCAAGTGGGTGGCTGGCGTTTACGGTTGGTATAAACCCTTGGCCAAGCGGGTAGCGCCCAGCAAAAAGGCCCGCACTGCGGGCCTTTTTGTGGGGGCGTGCCGGAAGACGGCTTATTTGATCGTCGTCCAGGTAGGCATGGGGCGGTCGTCGGCGCGGTGCACCGTGTCCACGTTGCTGCGCATGGCCCAGGGGCGGATCTGGTGGTGCAGCGGCAAGTAGTAGTACTCGTCCTTGGTGAGCTTGAGGGCGTCGCGGACCAGGGTGTCGCGCTTGGGTATGTCCATCTCCACCTTGATCTGCTGGATCATGGCGTCGAGCTTGGGGTCGCTGAAGCGCCCGCCGTTGTACACGCCGGCAGCGGTCTTGCCGTCCTTGGTGGACATCAGCGAATCGAGGGTGTACAGCGCATCGAACGTGGCCACACCCCAGCCGAACAGGTAGGCGCTGACATCGCTGTTCATCACGCGGGTGACGAACTGCGCCATGGGCGCCGTCTGCAGCGTGGTCTTGACGCCGACGCGCGTCCACATGGCGGTGACGGCCTGGCAGATGGCCTCGTCGTTCACATAGCGGTCATTGGGGCAATCGAGCTTGAGCGCAAAGCCCTGCGGATAGCCGGCGTCGGCGAGCAGCTTCTTGGCGCCTTCAACGTCGTACTTGGCGGCGCGCTCGTCGAGTTCCTTGCTCCAGCCATGCACCATGGGCGCGACCATCACGCCGGCGTTGATCGACAGGTTGCGCATGGTGCTGCGGTGGATGGAGGCGATGTCGATGGCCTGGTACAGGGCCTGGCGCACGCGCTTGTCCTTGAGCGGATTCCTGCCTGGCGTGCCGGCACCGGGCAGTTCGTCGCGGAACTGGTCCAGGCCCAGGTAGATGGTGCGGTTCTCCACGCCCTCGATGAGCTTGAGCTTGGAATCGGCCTTGATGCGCGCCTGGTCCTGCGGCGGCGGATCGACGACGAAGTCCACCTGGCCCGAGATCAGCGCGGCCGTGCGCGTGGCGGCCGACTTGATGGGCGTGAACACCACCTCGTCGATATTGCCCTTGGGCTTGTCCCACCAGCCCGGGTTCTTCTTGAGCGTGAGCTTCTGGTCGGGCTGCCAGCTCACCAGGCTGAACGGGCCGGTGCCGTTGGCGTTGCGCGAGGCATAGCTCTCTTCCTTGCCGGCGTAGTCCTGCGACTTCATGGAGTTGTGCTTCTCGGCCCAGGCCTTGTTCATGATGCGGGCCTCGGTCAGTTCGCGCAGCAGGATGGGGTTGGGGCCCTTGAGTATCAGGTCCACGGTGTGGTCATCCACCTTCTTGACCTCCTTGACGCTTTGCACCGAGGACATCATGTTCGACGGCGCCTGGCCCGCGCGCGTGAGCGAGAACACCACGTCATCCGCCGTGAAGGGCGCGCCGTCGTGGAATTTGACTCCCTTGCGCAGCTCGAAGCGCACCTGCGTGGGGGAGATCTGCGTCCACTTGGTGGCCAGCGCGGGCTCGGTGTTGTACTTGGCGTCGTAGCGCACCAGGCTTTCGTAGATCTGCTGCAGGAAGGCGTGCGTGGTCTGGTGGTTCTGGGCGTGCGGGTCGATGGTGAGAACGTCGTTGGCGCCGGCCCAGCGCAGGGTTGCGGCGTCGGCGGCTCCCCAGGCCAGGAAGGCGGCGGCCGCCACCATGCCCAGTTTGAATTTCACTCGCTGCATCATTGGTACGTCTCCTGTGTTGTGGTGGCGTCCATGGTACCCAAAAAGACAACGGCCGCGATGGCGGCCGTTGTCGTATGCGCAGCAGGTGCGGCTCAGCGGAACTTGGGCAGGTTGAACTGCGGCGGCACGCCCATGCGCCGATTGATGATCCATTGCTGGGCGATGGACAGGATGTTGTTCGTCAGCCAGTACAGCACCAGGCCGGCCGGGAAGAAGAAGAACATCACGCTGAACATCAGCGGCATGATCCACATCATCTTGGCCTGCATCGGGTCCGGCGGCGCAGGGTTGAGCGCCGTCTGCAGGAGCGAGCTGGCGGTCATCAACAGTGGCAGGATGAAGAACGGGTCAGGCGAGGACAGGTCGTGGATCCAGCCTATCCAGGGCGCATTGCGCATCTCCACGCTGGACAGCAGCACCCAGTACAGCGCGATGAACACCGGGATCTGGATCACGATGGGCAGGCAGCCGCCCATGGGGTTGACCTTCTCCTCGCGGTAGATGCGCATCATCTCCTGCTGCATCTGCTGCGGCTTGTCCTTCAAGCGCTCGCGCATCTCCTGGATGCGCGGGTTGATGGCCTTCATCTTGGCCATGCTGGCGTAGGCCTTGGCGTTGAGCCAGTAGAAGGCGACCTTGAGCAGCACCACCAGCGCCACGATGGACCAGCCCCAGTTGGCAATCACCTTGTGCAGCTGCTCCAGCAGCCAGTACAGCGGCTTGGCCAGGATGGTGAGCCAGCCGTAGTCCTTGACCAGCTCCAGGCCGGGGGCCAGCTTTTCCAGCAGGGTCTCGATCTCGGGGCCGGCGAACAGGCGTGCGTCCAGCGTCTTGGATTGGCCCGGGGCAATCTCGCCCAGCGGCGTGATCATGCCGACCGCGTACAGGTTGGAGTCCACCTTGCGCACGAACAGGTCGCGCGCCACGCCATCGGCCAGCAGCCAGGCGCTGGCAAAGTAGTGCTGCACCATGGCCACGTAGCCATTGGGGGAGGACTTGTCGATCTCGGCCTTGCCGCTCTCTATGTCCTTGAACTCCACCTTGTGGTATTTCTTGGCCTCGGTGTAGACGGCCGGGCCGGTGAAGGTGGAATAGAACGAGGATTCGCCCGCCGGCTTATTGCCGTCGCGCACCAGCTGCAGGTACAGCTGCGGCGACACGGGCGCCGTGCCGGTGTTGACCACCTCGTGGCGCACGGCCATGTCATAGGCGCCGCGCTTGATCGTCCAGGTCTTGACCAGCTTCACGCCACCCAGGTCGGGCGACTCGAAGCGCACCACCAGCTCGTTCTCGCCGTCCTTGAGCTCGCGCGGCCCCGGCAGCACCCGCATGGGCGTCTTGTGCGTGGGGAAGGCGCCGCCGATCAGGCCCGTCTGCGCCACATAGACACGCTTGGCGCTTTCATCGAGCAGTAAAAAGGGCTTGGGGTCGGTCGCCGACTCCGGGTACTTGAGCAATTCGCCCTCCACCAGCGAACCGCCCTCGGTGTCGAAGGCCAGGCGCAGCACGTCGGTGTGGACCATGACGCGCTCGTGCGCGCCGGCCGCGGGCTGCACCGGGCTGCCGGTCGGGGGTTGTGCGGCAGCACCGGGCGCGGCGGGCGCGGCGCTGCTGGCCACGGGCACGCTGGCCTCACCGGTCGCGGACGCAGGGGCCGCCGGCGCCGCGGCGGTCTGGGCCGACGGGCTGGGGAAGAAGGTGGCCTTGTGGCCGTTATGGATCTGCCACTTGTCCCACAGCAAAACCATGGAAAAGCCAAAGATCACCCACAGAATGGTGCGGCGGATGTCGTTCATGAAGTCTTGGTAGGTGAAGTGGATGTTGTGCCGGAGGGCGTGAGCCGCGAGAACAGGCGCAGGCCGCGCGGCAGCTCTTGCGGCACGGGGTCATGCCCTCCCGCGCACCAGGGATGGCAACGTGCCAGGCGCCGCACGGTGAGGTAGCTGCCGGCCGCGGCGCCGTGTTTTTCCAGCGCCTGCAGAGAGTACACCGAGCAGGTGGGCTCGAAGCGGCAGGACGAACCCAGCCACGGGCTGAGCAGCAGCCGGTAGCCGCGCACCAGCCCCATGAGCAGGGCGCGCATCATGGCGCGGCTCCCACTCGCATGGCATGTGCGCCGCGCCGCTCGGCCGTGGCAAACAGCTGCTCCAGCTCGGCGCGCACGGCGCGTTTCAGCGCGTCGGAGGTGGCGCTCACGAAATGCTTGCGGTCAAACGCCGCGCGCAGGCGCACCACATGGGCGGCCTGCGGCATGCGCGGCTCAAAACCTGCGGCCACGGCATAGATTTGGCGCTTGATGGCGTTGCGCGTGACTGCGCGGCGCGCCCAGCGCTTGGGCACCATGGCGCCGAGCCAGGGGCCAGGCCCATTGCCGCCAACGCCAAACAGGGCCTGCGACTCCTGCGCCTGTGGCGCAGGGTCGGGCCCTGCGGGTGCCGCAGCGGCGGCAAGCGCCAGCCGATGCAGCGCAAAGTGCGCCGTGCGCGAGACCGTACCTCCCGCCATGGCCGCCTGGAACTGGGCGCGGGTTTTCAGCCGGTGCATGAAAGCATGCGTCGCCGCTCGCGCTGCGAGCGCAACCGCCTTAGACGGCCAGGCGCTTGCGGCCCTTGGCGCGGCGCGCGTTGATGACGGCGCGGCCGCCCTTGGTCTTCATGCGCACGAGAAAGCCATGGGTGCGGGCGCGGCGGGTCTTGGAGGGCTGGTAGGTACGTTTCATGTTCAATTCCTTGAAGGTTCAGTTACGGGCGCCGCTTCGATCGACCGCGCCCGCCGGGCTTGACCGCCCCCGCAACTACTGCAGAAAAGCGCCCGCCCGGGCTTGATCACCCTGAACGCATTCAGGGAAACCCGCGATTATTGCAGGGAGCGCCAGCCCTGGCAATGCCCAGGGCAAAAATATCGCCCCTGCACCCGCCGTCAAGATTGTGGATAACTCCTTGACAAGCTAGAATCGCCGGCCCTTCACCGTTCCTCCTATCCACAACTAGAACCTTTCGCAATGCACGAGGAACCCTCCCATTCCAGCCTCGACATGGACGGCGACAGCGCCGGCCAGGCCCTGTGGCAGGCCTGTACCGAGCAGCTGGCGCAAGACCTGCCGGAGCAGCAGTTCAACACCTGGATCAAGCCCCTGGTGGCCCAGGTCGCCCCCGATCTCTCCAAGGTCACCCTGCTGGTGGCCAACCGCTTCAAACTCGACTGGATCCGCGCCCAATATGCGGGCCGCATCTCCGCCCTGCTGGAGGGCCTGTACGGCCAGCCGATTGCACTGGAGTTAGCGCTTGCTCAGCGGGAAACCGTTGTCAGGACTTATGTTCGTCCTGCCGCATCGACCGCAGAAGCACCTTCTGCAAACACTCCGACCGCCCCGGCCGCCGAGGAGGCGCCCAACGGCGCCTTCCGCACGCGCCTGAATCCGGCACTCACCTTCGAGACCCTGGTCGAGGGCACGGCCAACCGCATGGCGCGCTCGGCCGCCATGCATGTCGCAGGCGCGCCCGGCCACCTGTACAACCCGCTGTTCATCTACGGCGGCGTGGGCCTGGGCAAGACCCATTTGATGCACGCCGTGGGCAACAAGCTGCTGGCCGACCGGCCCGACGCCAAAGTTCTCTACATCCATGCCGAGCAGTTCGTCTCGGATGTGGTCAAGTCGTACCAAAGGCGCACCTTCGACGATTTCAAGGAGCGCTACCACTCGCTCGATCTGCTGCTGATCGACGACGTGCAGTTCTTCGCCAACAAGGACCGCACGCAGGAGGAGTTCTTCAACGCCTTCGAGGCGCTGCTGGCCAAGAAGAGCCACATCGTGATGACCAGCGACACCTATCCCAAGGGCCTGGCCAACATCCACGACCGCCTGGTGTCGCGCTTCGACTCGGGCCTGACGGTGGCCCTGGAGCCGCCCGAGCTGGAGATGCGCGTGGCCATTCTGATCAACAAGGCACGCGCGGAAAAGGCCGAAATGCCCGAGGAGGTGGCCTTCTTCGTCGCCAAGAACGTGCGCTCCAACGTGCGCGAGCTGGAAGGCGCGCTGCGCAAGATCCTGGCCTATTCGCGCTTCAACCAGAAGGAAGTCTCGATCCAGCTGGCGCGCGAGGCCCTGCGCGACCTGCTGTCGATCCAGAACCGCCAGATCAGCGTCGAGAACATCCAGAAGACGGTGGCCGACTACTACAAGATCAAGGTCGCCGACATGTACAGCAAGAAGCGCCCGGCCAGCATTGCCCGGCCGCGCCAGATCGCCATGTACCTGGCCAAGGAGCTCACGCAAAAGAGCCTGCCCGAGATCGGCGAGCTGTTTGGCGGCCGCGACCACACGACGGTGCTGCACGCGGTGCGCAAGATAGGCGCCGAGCGCCAGCAGCTGACCGAGCTCAACCAGCAGCTGCATGTGCTGGAGCAAACGCTCAAGGGATGATGAAAGCCCCACGCCGCGCTGGAATGCTTGCGTTCACAGGCAAAATGGCAGGTTTGACGGCCAGAGAGGGGCATCGCCCATGCCGCCGTCCGCGCACCCCATCCAAAACCACCAAAGGTTGACGACATGATTGTCCTGAAGGCAACACAAGACAAGGTTCTCGCCGTCCTGCAATCCGTGTCCGGCATCGTCGAGCGCCGGCATACCCTGCCCATCCTGGCGAATGTGCTGATCCGAAGGACCGGCAATGCCATACAGCTCACCACCAGCGACCTGGAGATCCAGATCCGCACCACGGCCGAGCTCGGTGGCGACACAGGCGACTTCACGACCACGGTGGGCGCGCGCAAGCTCATCGACATCCTCAAGACCATGCCCGGCGACCAGACGGTGACCCTGGAGAACAGCCAGTCCAAGCTGATCTTGAAGGGCGGCAAGAGCCGCTTCACGCTGCAGACCCTGCCGGCCGAGGACTTCCCGCTGGTGCAGGAGGCGGCCAGCTTCGGCCCCGCCTTCAGCGTGCCGCAAAAGACGCTCAAGACGCTGCTGTCCCAGGTGTCGTTTGCCATGGCGGTACAGGACATACGCTACTACCTCAACGGCATCCTGTTCGTGGCCGAGGGCAAGACGCTGTCGCTGGTCGCCACCGACGGCCACCGCCTGGCGTTTTCCAGTGCCGAACTGGATACCGAGGTGCCCAAGCAGGAGGTCATCCTGCCGCGCAAGACGGTGCTGGAGCTGCAGCGCCTGCTGTCCGACGCCGAGGGCGCGATCGAGATGCGCTTTGCCAACAACCAGGCCAAGTTCAGCTTTGGCGGCATGGAGTTCGTCACCAAACTGGTCGAGGGCAAGTTCCCCGACTACAACCGCGTCATTCCGCGCAACCACCAGAACATCATCACGCTGGGCCGCGCGCCGCTGCTGGCCAGCCTGCAGCGCACGGCCATCATGACCAGCGACAAGTTCAAGGGCGTGCGCCTGAACATCGAACCCGGCAGCCTGCGCGTGGCGTCCAACAACGCCGAGCAGGAAGAGGCCCAGGACGAGCTCGACATCGACTACGGCGGCGAATGCATAGAGATCGGCTTCAACGTCACCTACCTCATCGACGTGCTGGCCAACATGGGCCAGGACATGGTGCGGCTGGAGATGTCGGACGGCAACAGCTCGGTCGTCTTCGGCCTGCCCGACGACCCGCACTTCAAGTACGTCGTCATGCCCATGCGCATCTGACGCTATTTCTTTAATAGCTTCTAGCGCTTGATTGACGGGCGCTAGAGCCGATTTTGGCTTAGATTTTGGCCCCTCGTCATACGCCTGGGGCCGCCCGGCCCCAAGGCAATTCATGACCGACGAGAACCAGCACGATCCCCAGACCCCAGCCCCCGCCGCCGTTGACGCAGGCTACGGCGAAGGCGCCATCCAGATCCTGGAGGGCCTGGAGGCCGTGCGCAAACGCCCGGGCATGTACATCGGCGACACGTCCGACGGCACGGGCCTGCACCACCTGGTGTTCGAGGTGGTGGACAACTCCATCGACGAGGCGCTGGCGGGCCACTGCGACGACATCGTCGTCACCATACACACCGACAACTCGATTTCCGTCATCGACAACGGCCGCGGCATTCCCACCGGCGTGAAGATGGATGACAAGCACGAGCCCAAGCGCTCGGCCGCCGAGATCGCGCTGACGGAGCTGCACGCGGGCGGCAAGTTCAACCAGAACAGCTACAAGGTCTCGGGCGGCCTGCACGGCGTGGGCGTGTCCTGCGTGAACGCGCTGTCCAAGAAACTGCGCCTGACGGTGCGCCGCGACGGCCAGACGCACCAGCTCGATTTTTCCAAGGGTTTTGTGCAAAACCGCCTCATCGAGGTGGTGAACGGCGTCGAGGTCTCGCCCATGAAGATCACCGGCCCGTCGGACAAGCGCGGCACCGAGGTGCGCTTCCTGCCCGACACCGAGATCTTCAAGGAGAACTACGACTTCCACTACGAGATCCTGGCCAAGCGCCTGCGCGAACTCTCCTTCCTGAACAACGGCGTGCGCATCCGCCTCATCGACGAGCGCACGGGCAAGGAAGACGATTTCTCGGGCGCGGGCGGCGTCAAGGGCTTCGTGGAGTTCATCAACGGCACCAAGAAGGTGCTGCATCCCACGACCTTCCACGCCAACGGATCGCGTCCCGCCGAGACCTACGGCGGCATCCCCGGCACCGAGATCGGCGTCGAGGTGGCGATGCAGTGGAACGACGGCTACAACGAGCAGGTGCTGTGCTTCACCAACAACATCCCGCAGCGTGACGGCGGCACCCACCTGACCGGCCTGCGCGCCGCCATGACGCGCGTCATCGGCAAGTACATCGAGCAGAACGAGCTGGCCAAGAAGGCCAAGGTCGAGGTCAGCGGCGACGACATGCGCGAGGGGCTCTGTTGCGTGCTGAGCGTGAAGGTGCCCGAGCCCAAGTTCAGCAGCCAGACCAAGGACAAGCTGGTCAGCAGCGAGGTGCGCGCGCCCGTGGAGGACATCGTCGCCAAGGCGCTGACCGACTTCCTCGAAGAAAAGCCGCAGGACGCCAAGATCCTGTGCGGCAAGATCGTCGAGGCCGCGCGCGCCCGCGAGGCCGCGCGCAAGGCGCGCGAGATGACGCGCAGGAAGGGCGTGCTCGACGGCATGGGCCTGCCCGGCAAGCTCGCCGACTGCCAGGAGAAAGACCCGGCTCTGTGCGAGATCTACATCGTCGAGGGTGACTCCGCCGGCGGCTCTGCCAAGCAGGGGCGCGACCGCAAGTTCCAGGCCATCCTGCCGCTGCGCGGCAAGATCCTGAACGTGGAGAAGGCGCGCTACGAAAAGCTGCTGTCCAGCCAGGAAATCATCACCCTGATCACCGCCCTGGGCACCGGCATCGGCAAGTCCAGCGAAGACGATTTCAGTGGCAAGGGCAAGAGCGGCGCCGATGACTTCGACGCCGCCAAGCTGCGCTACCACCGCATCATCATCATGACCGACGCCGACGTGGACGGCGCCCACATCCGCACGCTGCTGCTGACCTTCTTCTACCGCCAGATGCCCGATCTGGTCGAACGCGGCCACATCTACATCGCCCAGCCGCCGCTGTACAAGGTCAAGAACGGCAAGGAAGAGCTGTACCTGAAGGACGCCGCCGCGCTCGACGGCTTCCTGCTGCGCGTGGCGCTGAACCACGCCAGCGTCAACACCGGCGGCGACGCACCGCGCACGCTGGCCGGCGATGAACTCGCCAGCCTTGCGCGCACGCACCAGCATGCCGAGCAGGTCATCGCCCGCCTGTCGGCCTTCATGGACCAGGAAGCCCTGCGCGCCGTGGCCGATGGCGTGGCCTTCAACCTCGACACCCTCGAAGACGCCCAGGCCAGCGCCGTTGAGCTGCAGGCCAAGTTGCGCGAGCTCAACACCAACGGCGTGCCCGCCGACGTCGCCGGCGAGATCGACCCGCGCAGCGACAAGCCCGTGCTGCGCATCAGCCGCCACCACCACGGCAACATCAAGAGCAGCCTGATCACCCAGGACTTCGTGGCCGGCGACGACTACGCCGCCCTGGCCGAGGCCGCCGAGAGCTTCCGCGGCCTGATAGGCGAAGGCGCCCGCGTCATGCGCGGCGAGGGCGAGAAGCAGAAGGAAGAAAAGGTCGGCGACTTCCGCCAGGCCATGGCCTGGCTGATTTCCGAGGCCGAACGCACCACCGCCCGCCAGCGCTACAAGGGCCTGGGCGAAATGAACCCCGAGCAGCTGTGGGAAACCACCATGGACCCCGAGGTGCGGCGCCTCTTGCGCGTGCAGATCGACGACGCCATCGAAGCCGATCGCGTGTTCACCATGCTGATGGGCGACGAGGTGGAGCCGCGGCGCGACTTCATAGAGACGAATGCGTTGAGGGCGGGGAATATCGACGTGTGATTGATGATGCGAGCACCACGAAATCAAACAAGGTGCTTTCGATTTTCATAGTCCTTTTTTTTCGTCACCCGGCTGGCTTATCCGCCAAGCGCGTGGTCCAGTGTCCTCCTGGCTCCTGCTGCACCTTGAGCAGATCGTAGGTCTTGAGCATGTCAAGCAATCCGGAGTGTCCGTAGCTCTTGGGAGAAAAGGACGGGTCTGCGCGCTTGAGGTAGGAGCCCAAGCCGCCGACACTGACCTTGCCGTCAGGTGTATCGGCGGCCAACAGCGTGACCGCTTCGACTATGAACCTGGGACGCAGCTTGGGGGCGGGCTTGATGGCCTCAGCCTTGTTGGCTGTTTTGGGCATCAAAGACTCCGTCGAGACTGCTTCTGACTCTGGTGCAGGCTTCACCCATTCAAAAAATTGGTCGCTCGCATTGCGCAGCGCATCGGGCGACTTGGCTTCTCCAACGATATGCACGGTCGCGCCGCGTTCGCGCAGCTTGCGGCACAGATACGCAAAGTCGGAATCGCTCGTGACGATACAAAAAGTGCCGGCCCGGCCGTCGAACAGTGCCTCCACAGCATCCAGGGCCAGCGCAATGTCGGACGTGTTCTTGCCCGCCGCGTACTGGTACTGCAGGCAGGGGGTGAAGGCCAGGCGCACCAAGGCCTCCTGCCACTTGTTGGCCAACGTGCTGTGGTTGCCATAGCCCCGGCGCAACACCACACGGCCAAACTGGGCCACCACGCGTAGCGCGTACTCCAGAATTTCAGGGGTGGTGTTGTCACAATCGACCAGCACCGCCACACGCGATTCGGCATCGCCCAGTTGATTCGCCATAGCTGTCCTCCCTCCCATCGGCACGAAAATACCCAATACTGGAGCCGCCCATTGGAACATCGCCAAGCCTGCTTTCCATGCCCTCCCTCCCCCAGCAGCGCACGCAAAAATACATCGCCGCGCGCCAGCAGCACCCGGCCTGGCTGCTGCTGGCCTCGCGCCGGGCGCCGCTGATGTTGAGCGGGCTCGAAGCCCTGTTTGAGCACCAGCCCGGCGGCGTGGCCTTTGACACCACCGTGCAGGCGCTGGCCGATCTGCTGGGCGCGCACGCCAACCAGCCCGAGTACGAGGTCGAGCCCGCCGACCTGCTGGCCCAGGCGCGGCGCGAGCTGCGCGAGTGGATACGGCGCGGCCTGGTCACCGAGCGCGAGGGCCGCGTGCACGAGACCGATGCGCTCAAGACCGCCATGCGCTTCGTGGCGCAGCTCGACCAGCGCATGATGACCTCCACCGCCTCGCGCCTCGCGGTGGTGCAGCGCGAAATCGACAACCTGGCCGCCGCGCTCGACCCCAACCCGCACAGCCGCGCCGAGCACCTGCAGCGGCGCATCAGCGACCTGCAGCAGCAGCTTGAAGACGTGCAGGCCGGGCGCCTGCCGCTGCTGACCGAAGCCCAGGCGGTGGAAGGCATCCGCGAGGTCTACGCCCTGGCCACCAGCCTGCGCGCCGACTTTCGCCGCGTGGAAGACTCCTGGCGCGAAGCCGACCGCGCGCTGCGCCAGGCGATCTTGAGCGCCCAACACCACCGGGGCGCGGTCATGGAGCGGCTCTTGGGCGGCCACGCCGCGCTGCTCAATACCCAGGAAGGCCGCGTGTTCGAGAGCTTTCAGCAGCAGCTCGACCACCAGGGCGAACTGGCCGAGATGCGCGCGCGCATCCGCGCCATCGTCGCGCACCCGGCCAGCGGCCAGGCGCTCGACGACCGGCAGCGCAGCGAACTGCGCCTGCTGGTGCAGCAGCTGATTGCCGAGGCCAAGGTGGTGCAGGCCGTGCGCGCGCGCAGCGAGCGCGAAGTCAGCCAGTTCATGAAAACCGGCCAGGCGGTGGAAAACCAGCGCGTCGGCCAGCTGCTGGGCGACATCCTGCAGCTGGCGCTGGAAGTCGATTGGCAGCGCCAGGCCGTGCGCCGCCAGGCCGCGCCGCTGCCGCCCCTGGGCGTGGCGCTGGCGAATCTGCCGCTGATCGAGCGCCTGCGCGCCAAGTCACTCGACGGCGGCGGCGAATCCGAGCTGCTGCTGGCCACGCAATACGCCGACCTGGCGCAGATGGACGCCGAGTTCAGGCAAGCCTTAGGAGGGGCTGGATCGCGAAGCCCTGCTGCGCCAGCCCCTGACCCTGGCCGCGCTGGCCCAAATGCTGCCGCCCGGCGAGCACGACCTGGAAACCCTGGCCCTGTGGCTGGCGCTGGCGCAGGAAAGCGGCGCCGCCTTCGAGGCCGGGGCGACGGAGCAGATCACCACCCGCCATCAAGGCCAGGACTGGCGCTTTACCGTGCCGCGCGTGCTGCTGTCGGCGCAGGCGGTGGGGGCGCTGGATGCGGATTTGCTATGAAAATGGTTAGCCCCCCACTCCAACGACCGGGCGGCCTGCATTCACATGGAAAAGACTTCCCCATGACCGATTCTGTTTTCATCCAGCGCGTTGTCCTGCGCAGTTAGCCGCGCACGGCGCGCAGGCCGTGGCCGAGCCGGTGCGCGCCGAGGAGCTGGCGCTGGATGCCCACCTGCGCGGCCTGGAGGCAGGACGGCTGGAGCAGGAGTTCATCACCCCCGCCGCCGTGGCGCGGGCGGTGCGGGGTTGGCACGGCGCACCATTGGCGCAGCCGCTGCTGCTTGGCCTGCCGCTCGTAGTCGTACCAGTGCTGCAGCTGGTTTTTGCGCTCCAGCAGATCCTTGAACCGGCCATAGGCGCCGCGGTGGTGGAAGAAATCGGCCACGCGGCGCGCATCGTCCGGCGCCAGCTGTTCGTGGGCGAAGTCCACGGCCAGCCTGGCGCCCAAGTCCAGCGTGTGGCGGTCGGGCAGCTCCAGATAGAGGCCGCTGTCCAGGTCTTCGGGTAGGTCGTCCTCCAGATCCAGGCGTCGGACACGCAGTACGCCGTGCCAAGCGCCCGGTGAACGTAGGCGCGGAGCTGGCCGATGTTGCCGTCGAGGATGTCGGTGATGGAGGCCCCAGTCATGGTTTTGACCTTATCAAGATTGCAATGCCGCCAGATCCCGCGCCCATTGCGCACGCCGGGCCTGGCGCGTGGCGTGCAGGTCGGCGGGTTTGTGAATGACGAGCTTGTAGGGCCGACCCTGGCGCAGGGTTTCGCAGCGCAGGGGGGCGGCGGCGTCCTTGAGTTGTTGCTCCACATGGCTGCGCAGGCCCTCCGCCATGGCCAGGGTCAATGGCGCGCCGTCGCTGCCCTGGGCCCAGGCGATGACCTTGCTGCAATCGCCGCAGCGGCACTGCCATTCGATGCCGTCCAGGCGGTGGTTGTGCGCGGGCAGTTCGGGCGTTTTCAGGGCGTCCTGCAGCGCCACCACCACGGCCCCGCGCAGGGCGTCCAGCGCGTTGTGCCGGCCTATGGTGGTTGGCAAGTTTTGTAGCAGCTCAGGCAGATCCAGCAAGGGGTAGAGCGATGGTTTTACGTGCATGTCGTCGGCCCAGCGCTGCAGCGCGCGCGCCTGCTGCGGGGCATCCAGGTATTGCAGCGCGGCGGCAAACTGGGCCGCCTGCTGCAGGCGCCGGGCCTGCAGTTCGTGCCGGCGTGCGGGCTTGACGCTGACCTGGCCCGCATTCCAGGCCTGCCAAATGGCCTCGCAGCCTTGCAGCAGAGGCGCGATCGCCGCGGGCGGACAGGCGGCGACGAAGGCGTCCAGATCCTGCGGCCAGGGCGGCGCGTCCATGCCGGCCCAACGCCATTCCTGGCCCGGCCCCAGCACCGGTTGCGTCCAGGCGTCGAACAGCGACTGCAGCCAGGGCGCGCCGCGCTGCTCGGCCAGCAGGGCGAGCGTGGGGCCGTCCTGCGCCGTGAATTGCGTCCAGTCGAAGGGCCGGCACAGCTCCAGCGCCCGCTCGGCGTCGGGCAGCGCGGCAGCCAGCTCGGCATAGGCGGCCAGGTGGCGGCGCGCATCCTGGCCCCGCGCATGTTGCTGCAGCTCACGCCAGCCGCCCCGCAGGCGCTCGGCCAGCGCGGCGGGCTGGCCGCTGCGCGCCAGGGCCACGGCGTCGTGCAGCGCGGCGTCGAACTCGGTGGTGAAACGGCTGGCCTCCTGCGCCTGCGGGGTCTGCAGCACCAGGGCGGCGCGGTGGTACCAGTAGTCCAGCGTCTCGCCGTAGTTGCCCATGTAGCCTTCGTACTCCTCGCCCACGAGGTAGTCCTCGCCGGTGTCGAAGAAGCTCTCGGCCGCGTCGGGCCTCACGCGCAGGGCCGCGCGCTGCAGCACCCGGCCGCGCGCATCGACCCAGAAGTCGAGCAGCATGTCGTCGTCGATGAGCTCGTCGGGTTCGGCTCCTTCGCCGTAGTCATCGTCATCATCATCATCGTCGTAGCTCCGGTAGCGCCCGCGCCGGCTGTCAGGGGCAATGGCCGTCCAGCTTTCGTGGATCTCGGCCAGCGCCAGGTGCGCCACCAGGCCCAGCTCGGCCGCGGCGGCGACCAGGGCCTGCACATGGGCGCGGTCGTCGCCCTTGAGCAGGTTCCAGCGCAGGCCATGCTGGCTGTATTCGTGCTCCAGCAGGAAGACCCAGGGCGCGGTGCTGGGCTCGCCCCCTGGCATCAACTGATCGCGCAGCGCCTGCAGCAATGCCGGGCTGGGCGCGGGCCCGCGCGGCAGGGGCTCGGCGGGCACGACCAGGTCGAAGCTCAGCACCACACGCCAGCCTTCCTCCACCGGCAGCACCTCGTGGCGGCAGTCGGCGTAGAAGGCGCACCAGCGCAGGGCCGGGGCCTGCAGGTGCTGCGAGGCAAACAGCGTCCTGTCGGCCCCATGCTGCACCGCCAGCGTGCCGCCGAGATGCGCCGATGGCCACACCAGCACCAGCGTGCCCACCATGCCGGGGTGCTTTTCCGTGTCCTGGTGCGGCTTGAAGAACTGGCCCGGGCCGTAGACCAGCAGGTCGTGCAGGCGCAGCTCCAGCGCCGCCTGGCCCAGCGCCTGGGCCACCTCGGCCTGCAACGCGGCGAGCGCACCTTCGGCCCAGTGCAGGGTGATGTCGGCGGCGGTAATGCGGCCCGTGTCGCGCACGCGCTTGTCGAGCACGGTGGCTTCGCGGTGACCAAAGGGCGCGGGGCTGCTGGCCGCCTGCAGCGCCTCGGCCTGGGCAGCGCCCAGGGGCCGCGCCAGCGCGCCGCAGGCGGTCACTTCGACGCCCAGCGCATCCAGTGGCAGCTGGCCCTGGGCGCAGAAGCCAGCGCGGCTGTACCCACCCGCGGGCTGGGCATGAGGGCCGCGCTGCAGGGCTTGCAGGATGGGCGAGAGCGTGGCGTCGGCATCAGACATGGGGGGCAGAGGCGGTAAGGCGATGCCCTATTGCAGCAGATTTCCACCCGCAGCAGCGGGTTTGCACGCGGCGGCACAATGCGTGCCCCAATTCCTGATTTGTATGACCGAGCTCACCATCCGCCCCGCCACCGTCGAAGACACCGACACCATCCTGCACTTCGTGCGCGAGCTGGCGATCTATGAGAAGGCCGAGCACGAGGTGCTGGCCATGCCCGAGCATGTACGGCGCACGCTGTTTGGCGCCGACCCCAAGGTGTTCGGCCTGATCTGCGAGCAGGACGGCCATGCCCTGGGCTTTGCCGTGTATTTCTTCAACTACTCCACCTGGCAGGGGCGCCACGGCCTGTACCTGGAAGACCTGTATGTCTCGCCCGAGCAGCGCGGCAAGGGCGCGGGCATGGCGCTGCTGAAGCACCTGGCGCGCATCGCCGTCGATAAAGACTGCGGCCGCTTCGAGTGGAGCGTGCTGGACTGGAACGCGCCCTCGATCGCCTTCTACGACAGCGTGGGCGCCAAGCCGCAGAGCGAGTGGATTCGCTACCGCCTGACCGGCGCCGAGCTGCAGGCGCTGGCCGCGGCGTAAACATATGCGATCGCCCATCGCCATCGTCGATGTAGACCGCCCCGACAGCTGGACGCGCTACCGCGCCGGCCTGTGCGCGGGCTGCGCGGCCAACTGCTGCACCATGCCGCTCGAAGTACAGCTGCCCGACCTGGTGCGCCTGGGCTTGGTCGATGCCTTCGAGGCCGAGTACGAGGAGTCCCGCGTGATCGCCAAGCGGCTGCAGAAGGCGCGGCTGATCGACCACTTCAACCACAAGAACACGCTGTTCACCCTGGCAAGGCGGGCCAGTGGCGACTGCAGCTTTCTCCACCCCACCACGCGCCAATGCACGGTGTACGAGCAGCGCCCCGACACCTGCCGCCTGCACCCGCAGAAGAAAAGCCCCAGGCCGGGGTATTGCGCCTATGGCGCCAAGGCACCACCGCGGCGCGATTGAAAACAAGCGCACGCGTCGGCATGCCCACCGGACTATTCTGACAATGACGCCTGCTTAATCACTCCCCGCTCCAGCAAGAGAGTGATTTGCTCATGTGACAGGCCAGCCTCACCCAGAATCTGCAGGGTGTTCTGGCCAATCTCCTGCGGCGGCAGTCGATAGCTGGCCGGCGTGCGGCTGAGCTTGATCGGCGAGGCTACGGAGCGGAAACCCTCCACCTCGGCCACCATGCCGCGGTGCGCCGTGTGCGGGTGGTTGAGCGCCTCGACCACGTTCTGGATCACGCCACAGGGCACGCCCACCGACACCAACTTCTGGAACAGCGCCTGCGCATCGAAGCCGCTGAAGGCGCGTTGCAGATCCTGCTTGAGTTCGAAGCGGTGCACCGCACGCTGGGCATTGGTGACATAGCGCTCATCCTCGGCCAGCCGCGCATGGCCCACGGCCTGGCACAGGCGCTGGAATTGGCCGTTGTTGCCCACGGCCAGATAAATGGGTTCGGTGGCGGTGGCGTAGGTGTCGTAGGGCGCGATATTGGGATGGCCGTTGCCCGAGCGCTGCGGCGCGCGCCCGGTGAACAAGGTGTTGATGGAGTGCGGATACAACGAAAAGATCGCGTTATCGAACAGCGCCGACTCCACCGACTGGCCCCGGCCGCTGCGCTCGCGCTCGTGCAGCGCCATCAGGATGCCAATGACGGCGTTGAGCCCCGTGGTCACGTCCACGATGGGCACGCCCATGCGCGTGGCCACGCCGTCGGGATCGCCGTTGATGCTCATGAGCCCGCTAATCGCCTGCACCGCGGCGTCGTAGCCCGGCAGCCCGCCCAACGGGCCGCTGGCGCCGAAGCCGGTCACGCGGCAGTGGATCAGGCGTGGGAAGCGCTCGCGCAGCAACTCGTCGTAGCCCATGCCCCAGCGCTCCAGCGTGCCGACCTTGAAGTTCTCGATCAGCACGTCGGCGTCCTGCAGCAGGCGCAGCACCACGTCGCGCCCCTCGGGCTCGGACAGATCCACGCACACGGTGCGCTTGTTGCGGTTGATGCCGGCGAAGTACGAGGCCATGCCGGCATCGTTGAACGGAGGCCCCCAGGTGCGGGTTTCGTCGCCCGCGGGGCCTTCGACCTTGACGACATCCGCCCCATGGTCGCCCAGGATCTGCGCGCACAGCGGCCCGCCCAGCACGCGCGACAGATCCACCACCTTCAAACCATCCAATGACGCCATGACGGCCTCCTATGCAAGATCCAATGCCGACAGATCGCCGGCCGCATTCCAATGCGCTGGCCGCTTTTCCTTGGCGGCGCTCACGCCCTCCATCGCCTCCGAGCGCATCTGCCGGGCGAACAGCTCCGCGGCCTCGTCCAGGTAGCCCTGCAGCGCGCCGCTCGCCTGCAGCGGCGCCACGGGCAGCCGGCCCAGCATGCGCTTGGTACAGGCCGAGGCCTGGGGCGCGGTGGCGACGATGGACTCCAGCACCTGCCGCGTGAGCTCTCCCAGCACCTGGTGCGATGGCGCCACATAGTCCAGCAGGCCGATGCGGTAGGCCTCGACCGCGTCGATGCGCCGCCCGGTCAGCACCAGCCGCCGGGCCGCGGGCAGGCCCAGGCGCGCCACGACGAACGGCAGGATCTGCCCCGGCACCAGGCCGATCGCGGCCTCGGGAAAACCGAACCTGGCCTCGGGCGAACCGATGGCGATGTCCACCGCGCAGGCCAGGCCCGCGCCGCCGCCCATGGCCGCGCCCTGGATGCAGGCCACGGTCACCTGCGGCACGTTCACCAGCTGGGTCAGGAACTCGCCGTAGCGGCGGTTGCCGGCGGCGATGGGATCGCGCCCGTCGGGCCCCGCCGCCGCGGCCAGCCTGTCGCCCAGGTTGCCCAGGTTGCCCCCGGCGCTGAACGCCGGGCCTGCGGCCGTCAGCAGGATGATGCGCACCCCGTCTTGGCCAGATGCCTCGCCCACCGCCGCGGACAATGCCTGCACCATCTCCGCCCCCAGGGGGTTGCGGGCATCGCCACGGTTGAGATGGATGCGAGCCACCGGCCCCACGCGGGACGTGCGCACCCAGGCGTCGCTGTCTTTTGCTTGCATCGAAAACCTCTTTCCAAAGAGCTACCTACAATCGCCGCGCATGAGCAAGGGCATGCGCAACCTCGATATCGGCCTGCTGCGTACCTTCGTGGCGGTGGCGGAGCGCGAGACATTCACCCACGCCGCCGAAAAGGTCTACCGCACGCAGGCGGCCGTGTCCCAGCAGATGCAGAAACTCGAATCCGTTCTGGGCTGCGCGCTGTTCGAGCGCGTGGGCCGGCGCAAGAAGCTGACGGTGGAAGGCGTGCGGCTGCTGGAATACGCGCGCCGCATGGTTGGCCTTAACGACGAGGCCTACCGCGTCATCACCCAGCAGGCGGCCACCCAGCCCGTGAAGATTGGCGCCTGCGCCGACGCCGTGGACACCCTGCTGCCCGCCTACCTGGAGATCTGCGCGCAGAACTTTCCCACCCTGAGCATCGACATCCAGGTCGGCCGCAGCCGCTGGCTGGCGTCGGCGCTGCGCAAGGGCGACATCGACCTGATGCTGGACATCACCCCGCACCCCGAGTTCGCGCACACGGTGCTGCGCACCTCGCCCGTGGCCTGGATCGCTGGTGCGCGCTACCACCCGCGGGCCAGCGCCTCGGTGCCGCTGATCCTGATGGAGGCGGCCTGCCCTTTTCGCAGCAGCATGGTGCAGGCGCTGACCGAGGCCGACATTCCCTGGCACGCGGCCTTCGAGACATCGACCCTGGCCGGCGTGCGCGCCGCGCTGCGCGCCGGGCTGGGCGTCACGGCGCGGACCGTGGAAATGCTGGCGCCCGACCTGCGCGTGCTCGACCCGCAGGCCCGCCTGCTGGCGCTGCCGCCGATCAGCTTCTGCCTGTACTGGCGCGCCGACGCCAGCCACGAAAGCGCAATGAAGGTTCGCCATCTCATCGCACCCGATTAGGGTTGCTGCATCCCGGCTTCGATGATGATCCGGCCCCAGTCCCTGGTGTCGCGTGCCTGCAGCTGCAGCAGGTGCTCGGGGGAGACCGGCGTGGGCACCAGGCCTTTCTTGACGAGGAAGTCCTGCCCCGCGGGCGACCCCAGCGCCTCGCCCACCCAGCGCGACAGCGCGGCCGACACCGGCTGCGGCGTGGTGGCCCTGGCGCTCCAGATCGCGATCCAGGAGCTGACGTCGAAGCCCGGATAGCCCAGCTCGGCCACGGTGGGCACGTCCGGCAGGCTGGCGATGCGCTCGCTGCTCGACAGCGCCAGCGCCCGCACCGTGCCGGCCTTGATCTGCGGCAGCGCCGTCAGCATGTCGCAGAAGTAGTAGTCGAACTGGCCGCCGATCAGGTCCGTCATGGCCTGGGCGCTGCTCTTGTAGGGCACGTTCACCGCATTGATCTTGGTGAGCTGCTTGAAACGCTCGCCCGCGATGCGCCCGCCCACGTTGGCGCTGGCGAACGACAGGGTCTGCCCGTCCTTGCGGGCCCAGGCCAGAAAGTCCGTGACCGTGGCCTGCGCAATGCGCTTGGGGTTGACCAGCATCGCGTACGGCGTATTGGCCATAGTGGCCAGCGGCGTGAAGTCCTTGTCCGGGTCGTAGGCCAGCTTCTTGTAAATCGTGGCGTTGGCCGCATGGGTGGACGAGCCCGACACCAGCAAGTTGTAGGCATCGGTCGGCGCGCGCACCACGGCCTCGGCCGCGATGTTGCCGTCCGCCCCGGGGCGGTTCTCCACGATCACCGGCTTGCCGCCCCGCTGGGCGATGGCCTCGCCCACGTAGCGCGTAATGGCGTCCGAGGCGCCGCCCGCCCCATAGGCGACGATGATACGCACCTGCTTGTCGAGCTTGAAGTCGGTGGCGCCCACGCCCTGGGCCAGGGCGGGCAGGCCCGCCGCCATGCCCAACCCCATGGCGCCCGCGCTGCGCAGCAGTTCGCGGCGTGACAACCGGAACTCGTGATTCAGTATCTGCATGGTCTGTCTCCTTGGTATCGCTATGGAAAGAACACTCACCTGGGAATCAGGTCTTCGGGGCAATCGATCTCCATGTCCAGCAACATCTGCGCGTAGCACTTGCCCAGCGGATCCGAGCGCAGGCTGCACGATCCGCCGCCGCCCAGCGCGCGGCGCAGCACGAAGTTGAAGGCGCCCAGGCCCGGCAGCTCATAGCGCTGCACCGGCCCCTGTACGAGGTGGGCGAAGTACTGCAGCACCCGCTCGGCGGTGAGCTGCTCGCGCAGCACCGGCAGCCATTGCGGCGCGCGGGCCACCAGGCCGATGTTGGCGTCGTCGCCCTTGTCGCCGCTGCGGCCATGGGCGATGCAGCCCAGCGCGATGCGCACCGTGGGGCCGGTGGCAGCGGCGACCGTGGCCGTGGGCGCGGGCGGGTTGGGCACGACCGGCGCCGCCGCGGCATCGATCACCTCGACCACCACCGGCGCCTCGTCCGGCGCGGCCTGCACCCGCACCGCGACCGCCGCCTTGGGCAGCAGAAAGGACGCGGTGCGGATGATGCTCTGCACGTCGGAGCGGCCGCCGAAATGGCTGCGCGTCCCCGGCCCCATCGAAGTGCCGGCGGACGAGGCTTCCTTCTGCAGGAAGGCCAGCGCGCGCTTGTCCCGGTGCTGGGCGGCGATGCGCAGCACGATCTCGCGGCTCTCGGCCACGCGGCGATGCGGGCCGTACATGGACTCGGCGCCCAGCAGCTCGACCAGGGTGTCCTCATAGTCGGCAAAGCCCGCCGCCTGCATCTGCCGGCGGGTGCGCGCCAACAGCGCGTCGGCCGTGCGCTGCGCCTTGGCCAGCGCACGCTGGCCGCGGATGGCCATCATGATGGCGATCTGCCAGCCCTGCTGGTAGGTGGCCGTCACCTTGTAGCGGCCGCCAGGTGCACGGCCGCGCGCGCCCTGCACCCGCACGCGCCCACCCTCCAGGTCGGTGATCTCCACCTGCGTGAAGTCGCAGACCACGTCGGGCAGCTCGTAGGCCGCAGGGTCGCCTATCTCGTACAGCAGCTGCTCGCCCACCGTCTGCCGCGTGACCAGGCCGCCCGCGCCCTCGGGCTGCGACAGTTCGAAGCCGCCGTCGGCCTGCAGCCGCACCAGCGGGTAGCCGATGTCGGCCCAGTCGGGCACCTGCTCCCAGTCGGTGAACAGGCCACCGGTGGCCTGCGCGCCGCATTCCACCAGATGGCCGGCGAGGCTGGCCTGCGCGAGCCGGTCGTAGTCCGTCAGATGCCAGCCGAACTCGTGGATGGCGATGCCCAGCAGCGTGGCGCTGTCCACGCAGCGGCCGGTGACCACAATGTCAGCCCCCGCCGCCAGCGCCTGCGCGATGGGCGCGGCGCCCAGGTAGGCATTGGCCGACATCAGCGCGGGCAGGCCCTGCGTGGGCTCGCCGCCCCAGGGCTCGAATTGCGGCTGCAGCGCCAGCACGTCGTCACCGGTGACTATGACCACCTTCAGCTCGACGCCCTGCTCGCGCGCCAGCGCCAGGATGGCGTCGCGGCAGCCCGCCGGGTTCAGGCCGCCGGCGTTGGAGACCAGGCGTATGCCCTTGGCTTTGATCTCGCGCAGGTGCGGGCCGACGGCGGCGGTGACGAAGTCGGTCGCATAACCCAGCTCCGGCGCGCGCAGCCGGGCGCGCTGCAGGATGGACATGGTGGTCTCGGCCAGGTAGTCGAACACCAGGTATTGCAGTCCCGGCTGGCGCAGCAGCTGTGGTACGGCGATCTGCGAGTCGCCCCAGAAGCCAGAGGCGCCACCAATCAACACGGTTTTGGCCATCGCACTCATGACGTCTCCTTGTCCTGCTCGCTGTCCACTTCCAGCACGGCCTGGCCGGCGTTCAGCTGCTGGCCCTCACTGACATGCAGCCGCGCGATGCGGCCCGCGCAGGGCGCGGCCAGCGGCATTTCCATCTTCATGGACTCGATGACCACCAGCGGGTCGCCCTGCGCCACCTCCTGCCCCTCGCTTGCGAGCACCGCGATCACGCGGCCGCTCATGGGCGCGCGCAGTAGGCCGCTTGCCTGCCGTGCGCCGGCGGCCTCGAAGCGCCCGAGGCGCTCGAAAACGAAGGCGTCCGCGCCGTCCTGCACCCACAGCCGGGCCGCGGTCTCCTGCCAGCACGCCAGTTCGCGGTAGATGCCGTCGACGGACAGCCCCAGGCGGGCGCCGCCCTCGCCGCCCGCCCAGCGCAGATGGCCGACCTGCCAGCTGGCTACCTGCACATCCGCAGCCACCTTGCCCGGCGCGCGTTCGCTGCATTGCAGCGCCAGGCCCGCGGCGCCGGACGCCAGTGTGCATTGCACGGCCCGGCCCTCGGCGCCGGCGCCGGCGGTGGCGTCGCGCAGCCACAGCGAGCGTCCGCCCAGGCGCTCCTCTGGCCCGGCCATGGACGCCTTCACCGCGCCGCCCAGCACCAGCGCCGCAGCCGCCAGCGCATGCGCCGAGGGCGCGCGCCGCCAGAACGGCTGCTGCAGATCTTCTTGCGCGAGGAAGTCTGTGGTCACCTGTCCGGCCGCAAAGCGCGGGTGCCGCAGGCAGCGCGCCAGGAACCCCTGGTTGGTGCGCACGCCCAGCGCCGTGGTGCGCTCGCAGGCCTGCGCCAGCTGGGCGATGCAGGCCGCGCGGCTCTCGCCCCAGGCCATGAGCTTGGCCACCATAGAGTCGTAGAACGGGCTGATCGCCATGCCGCTTTGCAATGCGCTGTCGGTGCGGATGTCGGCGGGCGCTTGCCAGTCGCCCACGGTACCCACCTGCGGCAGGAAGCCGGCCCAGGGGTCTTCGGCGCACAGGCGCAGCTCGATCGCATGGCCCTTGAGCTGCACGTCCTGCTGGCGCAAGGCCAGCGCCTCGCTCTGGGCGACGCGGATCTGCTGCTCCACCAGGTCCAGCCCCGTCACCAGCTCGGTCACGCCGTGCTCCACCTGCAGCCGGGTGTTCATCTCCATGAAGTAGAAGCGCTTGTCTTCGTCGAGCAGGAACTCCAGCGTGCCCACGCCGGTGTAGCCAATGGCTTCGCAGGCCTGGCGCGCCACCTGGCCCATGGCCTCGCGCAGCTTGGCGTCGACCGCGGGCGAAGGCGCCTCCTCGATCAGCTTCTGGAAGCGCCGCTGCGTGGAGCAGTCGCGCTCGCCCAGGTGCAGGCAGCGGCCGTGCTCGTCGCACAGCACCTGCACCTCGATGTGCCGGCCGCGCTCGATGGCGCGCTCGATGATGATCTCGTCGGAGCCGAAGGCGCCCGCCGCCTCGGACTGGGCCTGGCGGAACATCTCGGCCAGCTCGCCCGCCTCGCGCACCACGCGCATGCCGCGCCCGCCGCCGCCGGCCGCGGCCTTGAGGATGACCGGAAAGCCGATGCGCCGCGCCGCCGCGGCGACCTGCTCCTGCGTGGCGCAGCCCTGCTCGCCCGGCACCGTGGGCACGCCCGCAGCCTGCATGGCCTGCTTGGCCTGGGCCTTGTTGCCCATGAGCGCAATCACGCGCGCCGTGGGGCCGACGAAGACCAGGCCCGCGTCGGCCACGGCCTGGGCAAACTCGGCGTTCTCGGACAGGAAGCCGTAGCCTGGGTGGATGGCCTGCGCACCACTGCGGCGGCAGGCCTCGATCAGCGCGGCGCCGTTGCGGTAGCTCTGGTCGGCCGGCGCGGGGCCGATGTGCACGGCCAGGTCCGCGGCGCGCACATGGGGGCTGTGCGCGTCGGCGTCCGAATACACGGCCACCGTGCGCAGGCCCATGCGCCGCGCGGTGCGCAGTATGCGCAGGGCGATCTCGCCCCGGTTGGCCACAAGCAGCGTGTCGAAACGCATGGTGACTCCTCCGCTCAGGCCCGCTTGGGCAGGATGCCCATGTGCTTGCAGATGATGGTCAGCATGATCTCGTCGGCGCCGCCGCCGATCGAGATCAGGCGCAGATCGCGCCAGGCGCGCGAGACCTTGTTCTCCCAGGTGAAGCCCATGCCGCCCCAGTACTGCAGGCACGAGTCGGGCACCTCGCGGCACAGGCGTCCGGCCTTGAGCTTGGCCATCGAGGCCAGCTCCGTCATGTCGCCGCCGTCCATGTGCACCTGGGCCGCGCGATAGATCAGCGAGCGCAGCATCTCCACCTCGGTCTTCAGCTCGGCCAGGCGGAAATGCACCACCTGGTTGTCCAGGATGGAGCGGCCGAAGGCCTTGCGCTGGCGCGTGTACTCGATGGTCTCGTTGATCACGTTGGACAGCGCCGTCACGCGCCGCGTGGCGCCGCTCAGGCGCTCCTCCTGGAACTGGCGCATCTGGTAGGTGAAGCCCTTGCCCTCCTCGCCGATGCGGTAGCGCTGCGGCACGCGCACCTCGTCGAAGAAGACCTGCGCCGTGTCCGACGCCCACATGCCCACCTTCTTGATCTTCTGCATGCTGATGCCGGGACGCAGCTTGCCGTTCTCGCGCAGCGGCAAGCAGATCAGCGACTTGTTGCGGTGCACGTCGCCCTCGCTGGTGTTGGCCAGCAGGCACATCCAGTCGGCCTGGGTGGCGTTGGTGATCCACATCTTCGAGCCGTTGATGACGTAGTCGTCGCCGTCCTTGCGCGCCGTGGTCTTGAGCGAGGCCACGTCCGAGCCCGCGCCTGATTCGGACACGCCCAGGCACACCACCTGGTCGCCCGCCACCGTGGGCTTGAGGAACAGTTCGCGCAGCTCGTCTGAGCCGAAGTGCGTGAGCGCCGGCGTCGCCATGTCGGTCTGCACCGCAATCGCCATGCCCACGCCGCCCGAGCTGATGCCGCCAATGGCCTCGCAGAACGCGATCTCGTAGCTGTAGTCCAGCCCCATGCCGCCGAACTCCACCGGCTTGTTCACGCCCAGGAAGCCGGCCGAGCCCAGCTTCTTGAACACCTCGTGCGCGGGGAAAATCTCAGCCGCCTCCCACTCATCCACGTACGGCTCGATCTCGCGCTCGATCAGCTTGCGCACGCTGTCCTGCAGGGCGATGTGGTCGGAAGTCATCATGATGGGGTCTCCTTTGGAAAAAATGTGAGCTGCCGGCGCTCTTCATTCCTTTGTTTCTGAATGAAAAACGCCTGAAAATCTTTGATAGCAAGTGCTGGCAGCTCTTTTTTTGAACTGCCGCGCCGCGCCCGCTACAGGCGCGCCACGCCGAACTGCATGGGCTGCACCGCGCGGGCGCGGGCATCAAACGTGGTGGCCAGTGCCATGCCCAGCCAGGCGCGGGTCTCGCGCGGGTCTATCACCCCGTCGTCCAGCAGCAGGCTGCTGGTGTGGATGGCGCTGGACTGCGACTCGAAGGTATCGACGATGGCCCGGCTCTCGGCCGCCAGAGCCTCTTCGTCGACCTCCTTGCCGCCGCGCCGGGCGGCGTTTTCCGCTACGGTGCGCATGGTCATCGCGGCCTGCTCGCCGCCCATCACCGCCGTCCTGGCGTTGGGCCAGGAGAACAGCAGATCGGGCTTGAAGGCGCGTCCGCACATGCCGTAGTTGCCGGCGCCGTACGACGCGCCGCACAGCACCGTGAAACGCGGCACCGGCGCGTTCGACAGCGCCTGGATCAGCTTGGCGCCGTGCTTGATCATCCCGGCCTCTTCGTGCCGGCGGCCCACCATGAAGCCGGTGATGTTCTGCAGGAAGACCAGCGGCCGGCCCAGCTGCACGCACAACTGTATGAACTGCGCGGCCTTGTTGGAGCCATCGCTGTCCAGCGGGCCGTTGTTGGTGAGGATGCCCACCGCCTGCCCCTCGATGGCCGCGTAGCCGCAGACCGTGGCCGGGCCGAACCGCTCCTTGAACGCATGGAACTCGGAGCCGTCCACCAACCGCGCAATCACCTCGCGCATGTCCACCGGCGTGCGCATGTCGGCGGGCATCAGGCCCAGCAGTTCGTCGGCAGCGTGCAGCGGCGGTTGCGCCTTGGGTGCCGGCGCGCCCTGCCAGCCTATGCGCTGCAGGATCTCGCGCACGCGCATGATGCCGTCCAGGTCGTTGTCGGCCACATAGTCGGCCAGGCCCGAGACGGCGGCGTGCATGTCGGCGCCGCCCAGATCCTCGTCGCTCGCCTCCTCGCCGGTGGCGGCCTTGAGCAGCGACGGCCCGGCCAGGTAGGCATGGGCCTGCCCGCGCACCATCACCACGTAATCCGACAGGCCCGGCAGGTAGGCGCCGCCGGCCGCCGACGAGCCGTGGATCAGCGCCACCACCGGCAGCCCCGCCGCCGACAGCCGCGCCAGGCTGTAGAACATGCCGCCGCCCACGATGAAGCGCTCGACCCGGTACTTGCGCAGATTGCCGCCTGCACTTTCCACGAGCTGCACGAAAGGCAGCTTCTGCGCCAGCGCGATCTCCTGCGCGCGGATGAGTTTCTGCCCGGTCAGCGCCTGCATCGCGCCGGCGCTGATGCCCGCGTCATTGACCGCTACCATGCAGCGCACACCGCTGATGTGGCCTATGCCCACGATCAGCGCGCTGCCGGGCACGCTGGTGGTCGGGTTGGGGTCTTCCAGGCCGCAGTAGCCCGACAGCGTCATCAGCTCGAAGAAAGGCCGGTCGGCATCGAGCAGATGCGCGAGCCGCTCGCGCGGCAGCAGCTTGCCCTGCGCATGGAAATGCTTGGCCGAGCGCGCGGAGCGATCCGCCGCCCGCTGCTCCAGCTGCCTCACTTCATTGATACGTTCGAGCATGTGCGCGCGGTTGCGCTGCGCGCTAGTCGGTACCTGACCGGTGACGGTCTTCTCTGCCATTGTTGCGCCTCCTGAACCGCCGGGGCGGCATGGACATGCTTCAGCCTACGGATACCGCAAGCCGAAGCGAACCTGCGTGAGATCCATCATGGCAAACGACGCAACGGGTTTCCAACAATAACTTTGCCACCAACCCACAAGAAACTCTTATGAATGAAGCTTGTGTTCTCAGAACGTGTCGCGCCGGTTGAACCCCGCCGGCAGGCCGGACAACTGCGCCGCATCCACCTCCTGCACATCCACGCTATCCACGCGGGCAGCCGCGGGCCCGCGCCGGGCCCAAGTGGTCAGCGCCTGCACCGCGTCGGCCGGGCCCAGAGCCAGCGCCTCCACGCTGCCGTCCTGCCGGTTGCGCACCCAGCCCCACACGCCCAGGCGCTCGGCCACGTCAATCATGGACTGGCGGTAGTACACGCCCTGCACGCGGCCATGGATGTGCAGCTGCCGGGCAATGCGAATGGGGTCTTGGGACATGAGGGCATCACTGTAGCGCGCCCCATGGCATGCTCGCCCCATGCACGCACCGCGCAAGGCCCTGCCCGCCATCAACCTGGACCGCTGCACCGGCTGCGGCTGGTGCGTGGCCGTCTGCCCGCCGCATGTGCTGTCGCTGCAGGTGCAGGGTGATGGCCGCTTTGGCCCCAAGCGCTCGGTGCTGCACGATGCGCCCGGCTGCACGGGCTGCGCACTGTGCGCGCTGCGCTGCCCCTTCGATGCCATACGCATGGTGCGCAGCCCGGCGGGCCAGAAGCATTGAAGCCAAAATGGACTCCAGCGCTTATGTATCAAGCGTCAAAAGCTATCACTAATGAAGCAACCAACGTCCTGATCTCGACTGCGCTACACTGCAGCCCATGCTATTTCAGCCGCAAGCCCTAGTCCACGGAGCCGCCCAGGCGCCGGCCTGCGCTTGCGCACGAATGATTAGCACCATGACCACCGCGGCTGCCTAGCTCGCGCAGGTGGCCGCAGCGGCGGCCACCTGGTGTCTCATTCCCCCTCCGAACGAAACCCAGCCCCGGCCGCTGGGTTTTTTTTCGGGCCTCATGGCCCCTGTTTGGAGAAGACGATGTTTGCAGATCCCCAGCTCAGCCCCCTGCCCCATGCCCAGGCCCGCGCCCACGCGCCGGCCCAGCCCCCTGCCCTGCGCGTAGGCATCATCGGCATGGGCACGGTGGGCAGCGGCGTGTGGCGCGTGCTGCGGCGCAACCAGGCGCTGATCGCCGCGCGCGCGGGGCGCACCATCACCATCGTCGCCGTGGCCACGCGCACCCCCGCGCGCGCCGCGGCCGTGCTGGAGGGTGCGCCCGGCGTGCGCCTGCTGGCCGACCCCTTGCACCTGGCCGCCGACCCCGGCGTGGACGTGGTGCTGGAGCTGGCCGGCGGCACGGGCGCCGCGCGCGGCTGGGTGCTGGCGGCCCTGGCCCACGGCAAGCATGTGGTAACGGCCAACAAGGCCCTGCTGGCCACGCATGGCGAGGAACTGGCCGCGGCCGCCGCGCGCCATGGCCGCGTGCTGGCCTACGAGGCCGCCGTGGCCGGCGGCGTGCCCGTCATCAAGGCGCTGCGCGAGGGCCTGGTGGGCAACCGCATCTTGTCGCTGGCGGGCGTGCTCAACGGCACCAGCAACTACATCCTGACGCGCATGCAGGCACACGGCCTGGGCTTTGCCGCGGCCCTCACCGAGGCCCAGGCCCTGGGCTATGCCGAGGCCGACCCCACTTTCGACGTGGACGGAACCGACACCGCACACAAGCTCACACTGCTGGCCGCCAACGCCTTCGGCATGCCGCTGCGGCTCGATGCCGTGCATGTGGAAGGCATCAGCGACCTGCAGCCCGGTGACCTGGCCGCCGCCGCGCAGCTGGGCTACGCCGTCAAGCTGCTGGCCGTGGCGCGCCGCGATGCCGATGGCGTACAGCTGCGCGTGCACCCGGCCCTGGTGCCGCAGCGCCACCCGCTGGCGCAACTGGATGGCGCAACCAACGGCCTGCGGGTGCAGGCCGACGCCGTGGGCGACATGTTCTACAGCGGTGCGGGTGCGGGCGGCGAGCCCACGGCCTCGGCCGTGCTGGCCGATCTGGTGGACCTGGCGCGCCTGCCCGTGGGCACCCCTGGCCGCGTGCCCACGCTGGGCGTGCACGAGCGCGGGGCCGCTCAGCCCGCGCCCCTGCCCATGGCCCAGGTGCACACGCGCCACTTGCTGCGCCTGCTGCCGGGCGCGGCGCTGAACGAGGCCGCGGTGCTGCGCCTGCTGACGCGCGCAGGCGTCGCGGTGCAGCGCCGCGCCTGGGGTCCCGACCATGCGGGCGCGCCCACTCTGCTGCTGGTCACCGCGCCCACGCCGGACGCCGTGGCGGCGCATGCCGTCGAGCTGCTGCAGGCGCACACCGGCGCCCAGGTGCGGCGCCTGCGGGTGGAGCTTTGCGAGGCGGCGGAATCGCCGTGAATGTCCCGTCTCTCCGTCATTCCCGCGCAGGCGGGAATCCAGAACTCGCCTCATCACAGCTGCCTGCTCTGGATTCCCGCCTGCGCGGGAATGACGTGGAATGTTATATGCCCGTAGCGCCCTATTCACAAGCGCTGGCAGCTATCGTTTTCATGAACGAATGATGAACGCTTCATCCAGATCGTTCACATCCGGACAACCCAGCAGCGCGAGGTTGCGATCCACCTCCGCGCCCAGGATGTCGATCACCCGCGCCACGCCCTCCTGCCCGGCGACGGCGGCGCCGTAGAGCATGGGCCGGCCCAGGAACACCATGGCCGCACCCAGGGCCATGGCCTTGAGGATGTCGCTGCCGCGGCGAAAGCCCCCGTCCACCATCACCGGATAGCCCGCCGGCACGGCGGCCACGACCTGGGGCAGCGCGGCCAGCGCGGCCTGCGCGCCGTCGAGCTGGCGCCCGCCATGGTTGGAGACGATCACGCCGTCCAGCCCCAGCTGCACGGCGCGCTCGGCGTCCTGCGGGTGCGCCACGCCCTTGAGCACGATGCGGCCCGGCCAGGCCTCGCGCATCCACGCCAGGTGCGACCAGTCCAGCCGGTCGCGGCCCTGGCGAAAGCCGCCCTGCGGCTCCTCGGTGATGGCGTAGCCACGCGTATCCGCCGTGACGTTGCAAAAGCGCGGGATCTGCCGGTCTGCCAGCAGCGTGCGCGCAAACACATCCAGGGACCAGCGCGGGTGGCAGATGCCGTCCCACAGCAGCCTGCTGCTGAAGCGAAACGGGATGGTGAAGCCGTTGCGCTGGTTGTTCTCGCGGTTGGCGCCTATGGGCGTGTCTATGGTAACGACCAGCACCTCGACCGCGCAGTCCCGCAGGCGCTGCAGCAGCTGGGCGATGACGTCGCGGTCGCCGGGGATGTAGCCCTGGTACCAAAAGCCCGGCGCCACATCGCGCAGCTGCTCCATGGGCTGCGTGGACAGGCCGCTGAGCACGAAGGGGATGCCGGCCGCGGCGGCGGCCCGGGCCAGGTCGGCCTCGCAGCGGTGGCGGCACATGGCCGTCACGCCCATGGGCGCGATGCCGAAGGGGTGGGCGTAGTCGCGCCCCCACAGCCGCACCGCCTGCGTGCGCGCGGCCACGCCGACCAGGCCCCTGGGACGGAACTGCACGTCAGCGAAGGCCGCGCGGTTCGCGGCCAGCGTCAGGCAGTCCTCGGTGCCGCCGTTGACGTAGCCGAACACGCAGCGCGGCAACACGGCCTGCGCGCGGCGTTCAAAGTCGGCGACCGATAAAAATTCATCTGATCTCATTGGAGCGGAATCTTGGCCTCGGTGATCTTGGCTTTCCAGAAATCGCGTTCTTTCTGGATGCGCTGGCCGAACGCCTGCGATGAAGTCGCAGTAATGACGAAACCCAGCGACACCATCTTGTCGCGAAACTCCGGCGTCTGCTTGACCGCTGCTATCCCTTCTTCAAGCTTCTTGAGCACGCCCGGTGGCAGCTTGGCGGGACCCATGACACCCGTCCAGCCACCGACGTCAACACCCCGGAATCCGCTCTCTTCCATGGTCGGCACGTTGGGAAGTGCGGGGTTGCGCGTGGCAGAGGTGATACCGAGCGCCGTGACCTTGTCACTCTTGGCCAGGCCGATCGCGCTGTCGGTCTGTGCAAAGACGAAACTGATCTGCCCCGCCATGACGTCGTTGAGCGCCGGCGCATTGCCCTTGTACGGGACATGCAGCATGGGTACACCGGCCGAGCGAGAAAACAATTCACCCGCAAGGTGATTCGTGCCGCCCACGCCTGACGAGCCATAAGTCACAGCATTAGGGTTCGCCTTGGCAAAGTCCACCAGTTCCTTCAGTGTCCGGGCCTTGGTTTGGGGACCGGCCAGCAGCACGAGCGCGTAATCCACCACGTCGGACACAGCGGTGAAGTCCTTGGTCACGTCGTACGGAAAGTTGGGCTGCGTGAGGGGGGCGATCGCAGTGACGGGCGACACCATGACCCCGAGCGTGTAACCATCGGCTGGCGCACGCGCCAGCGCCGTGAGGGCCACGATGCCGCTCGCGCCCGTGCGGTTGTCCACTACCACCGGCTGACCCCACAGCTTGTTCAGCCCATGGGCCAATTGGCGGGCCACCAGATCCGTGGGGCCGCCCGCGGCATAGGGCACCAGGAAGGTGATGGGCTTGGCTGGGTATCCAGCCGCCTCGTCCTTGGCCTGTGCCGAGACCTGGGTCATTCCCAAGCCCAAAATCGCCGCCAGGGCACAGTGTGTCGCCAAGAGCTTAGGCCTATTCGTTTGCATATTCGCCTCCTTGATCTGGTGATGTCGTCTAAACAATCAATCGAAACATGACTCACTCATACCGTCTGCCTTTTTGACGGAACCATCAAAAGTTACCACTAAACGTCATACACAACAATAAGACAATCATCTATTGAAAGTTTTATTTCTTTTATTGTATGTTCCGGCTATCAGGCTTTCATGGAGAGGCGCCATGATCATCATTCGGTCTGGGGCGGCCATCGACATGTACCGGCCGCTGGACGTGGCAGCGATCGACAATGGCGGGCAGCCGGTAGCCGGCGAACTCGAGCGCCAGGATAGGCGAGGCTGAGCGTCATGGAGGCCCTGCCCAAGTTCGCTAAACTCAGAGCGGCCCTGCCAGCACGGTAGCGGCCTCATCCACGAACGGCCGGCAAAGCACGCCGCAGCGGACGGGCCCCGCTCCGCCATCCACACCATGCCTAGAACCCGCAAGACCCATCCTCCCGCCGCAGCGCCATCGGCGAACAAGCCCAACGAGAGTACCAAGCCGAATGGGCAGCTGGCGGGGACGCTGATGCGCGGCTTGGCCATTCTGGACGCGTTGATCTCCGCGGGCCACCCGATGACGCTGGCCGAGCTGGCCGCCGGCGTGAAGCTGGACCTGAGCACCACACTGCGCCTGCTGCGCTCGCTGGAAGAGGCGCAGCGCGTCATCCGCGTGGTGGATGGCAAGCATTACCTGGCATCGCCCTCCACACTGCGTCCCCTGTCTCTGAAACACCCCCTGGAGGAACTGCGGCGGCAGGCCGACCCCCTGGTGCGCTCGCTGGCCAACAAGGTCAAGCAGTCGGTGGTGCTCGTGGCCTACATCGGTGGTGAGCGCGTGGTGGTAGACGTGATGCAGGCCGGTGGCTCGCTCAACCCCTACTACACCACGTGGCTGCACGGCCCTCTGCATGCCTCGGGTCCCGGCAAGGCCCTGCTGCTCGCGACAGAGCCCTCCAAGCGCGAGGCCCTGCTGGGCAAGCCTCCCTACGTGGCGCGAACCGCCAAGACCCTTACGTCGAAGGTCGCCCTCGACGCCGATCTGGAGCTCGCGGAAAAAAACGGCTATGTGCTGGTGCGCGACGAGTTCTACGACGGCCTGAGCGCCATCGCCGCCAACTTCTTCTCCTGGGACAAGACGGCGCTCGGCTGCCTTGCGGTCACGGGCTACTCGGCGGATTTCGACGACGACACCATTGCGCTCATTGCCAAGGAGCTGCAGGCCTGCACACGCCTGATGCCGCTGCAGGTGCCCGCGCTGCAGCAGATCGCGCAGCTTTCGGGCCGCTGAGGCCGCGCCGCACCAGGCGCGGGCTCAGCGCCTCGCCGCGCGATCACACAGAGGTGTAGGCGGTCTTGACGACCGTGTAGAAGTCCACGGCGTAGCGCCCTTGCTCGCGCGGGCCATAGGACGAGGCCTTGCGTCCGCCGAACGGCAGGTGGTAGTCCAGGCCGCTGGTGGCCTGATTCACCTTGACGATGCCCGCCTGGGCATGGCGCTTGAAATGCGTGGCATGGCGCAGGCTGGTGGTGCAGATGCCCACCGCCAGGCCGAACTCCGTGGCGTTGGCCATGTGCAGCGCCTCGTCAAAATCCTTGACGCGCGTGACCGTGGCCACCGGGCCGAAGATCTCCTCGCGCGCGACGCGCATCGTGGCATCGACCTCGGTGAAGAGGGCCGGCTGCAGATAGAAGCCCGGTGTTTGCAGGTTCAGGGGCTTGCCGCCCCAGGCCAGCCGCGCGCCCTCCTGCACGCCGATGGCGATGTACGAAAGGTCCACCTGCAACTGCTTGTCGTCCACCACGGGGCCGATATGGGTTCCGGCATCGAGCGCATGACCCACCTTCAGGCCTTCGAGGCGCCCGATGACGGCCCGCACGAAGCGGTCGTGAATCCCTTCGGTCACGATGAATCGCGACGACGCGGTGCAGCGCTGGCCCGTGCTGAAGAAGGCCCCCTGCACCGCGCATTCCACGGCCATGTCCAGGTCGGCGTCGTCGAGCACCACCAGCGGATTCTTGCCCCCCATCTCGAGCTGCATGCGCTTCATCACCGACCCGCTCACGCAGTCCACCGCGATGCGGCGGCCGGTGGCCACGGAGCCGGTGAAGCTGATGGCATCCACACCGGGGTGCGAGCACAGCACGCCGCCCACCTGACTGCCCGAGCCCATCACCAGGTTGAGCACACCGGGCGGCAGGCCCGCGCGGTGCAGGATGTCCACGAGCGCCCAGGCCGATCCTGGGACGAGCTCCGCGGGCTTGAACACCACGGTGTTGCCGAACGCCAGCGCGGGCGCGATCTTCCAGGCCGGGATGGCGATCGGGAAGTTCCACGGCGACACCACGCCGACCACGCCCAGCGGCTCGCGCGTCACCTCTGTCTCGCTGCCCGGCAGCAGGCCGGCCATGCGATCGCCGGGCACGCGCAGGGCTTCGCCGGCCATGAAGGCCAGCACGCTGGCCGCGCGCCCCACCTCGCCGATGCCTTCGGGCAGGGTCTTGCCCTCCTCGCTCGACAGCAGGCGCCCCAGTTCCTCCTTGCGCGCCGCGAGCTCCTGCGCGGCGCGGGCCAGAATGTCGTGGCGCAGCTGCGGCGTGGTCTGCGACCAGGCTGGAAAGGCCGCCCGCGCCGCGTCCACGGCACGCTCGGCATCGTCGCGGCCCCCGCGGGCATAGAGGCCAACCACGTCGCGCGTGTCCGACGGGTTAATGTTTTCGCTTACCTCGGCGGCTTCGCACCATTGGCCGCCGATCAGGTTGCAGTGCAGTGTGGGCTTCAGGGACATGTGGTGCTCCTTGTACATCCTCAGGCGCGGCCGCGCCCGGCGGCCATGGCGGCCTCGCGCACCTGCGTCAGCGTGAACGCGGGGCTGATGGCTTCGGGGTCGATCACGCAGTGCAGGATGGCTGGCAGGCCCGACGCGAGCGCACGCTCGAAGGCCGGCGCAAATTCCTCGGTCCGCTCCACGCGCTCGCCATGCCCGCCGAATGCGCGGGCATAGACCGCAAAGTCCGGATTGCGCAGCGCGGTGGCACTCACGCGGCCGGGGTATTCGCGTTCCTGATGCATGCGGATGGTGCCGTACATGCCGTTGTCCACCACGATGATGACCAGCGGCAACTGGTACTGCACGGCCGTCGCGAACTCCTGCCCGTTCATCAGGAAACAGCCGTCCCCCGCGAAGGCCACCACCGTCCGGTCGGGAAACACCCGCTTGGCACCCACCGCCGCCGGCACGCCATAGCCCATGGAACCCGAGGTGGGTGCGAGCTGTGTGCCATAGCGATCGAAACGGTAGAAGCGGTGCACCCAGGTGGCATAGTTGCCCGCGCCGTTGCACACGATGGCATCCGGCGGGAGAACCTCGTTCAGGTGCTCCATCACCTGCGCCATCTGCAGAGCACCGGGTGTCACGATGCCCTCGGTGCTACGCCAGCTTTCGTAGATGGCGCGCAGGTTCTGCGCATAGGCGCTGCGCGACGCCGATGCCGGCAGGGGCTGCGCGCCCAGCGCCTCCACGAAGGCGGCCGGCGTGGCACAGATGCCCAGCGTGGGTGCATAGACGCGGCCGATTTCGGCGGCCTCGGGGAACACGTGAATCAGTGTCTGCTGGGGCACGGGGATGTTCAGCAAGGTGTAGCCCTGGCTGGGTGTTTCCGACATACGGCTGCCCAGCAGCAGGATGAGATCGGCACGCTTGACCTGCTCCACCAGCTGTGGATTCGGACCGAACCCCAGATCGCCGACGAACGAGGCATTGGAGGTGGGAAACAGCATCTGACGGCGCAGCGACACCGTCACGGGCAGCTCCGAGGCCTGAGCCCATCGGGCGAACTGCTCCACCGCCTCAGCATTCCAGCGCGTGCCGCCGAGCACCACCAGTGGCCGCTCGGCACGCGCGAGCAGTTCGCGCACCTGGGCCATCTGCGCGGGGCCCGGATGGGCCTGCACGTCCTGCACGGGTTGTGCGTCGGCACATTCCACGCGATCGACCAGCATGTCCTCGGGCAGCGCGATCAATACCGGCCCCGGCCGGCCCGATGTGGCCGTGTGCACGGCGCGGGACACGACCTCGGGAATGCGGCGCGCATCGTCGATCTCCGTGACCCACTTGGCCATGTGGCCGAACGCGGCGCGGTAGTCCAGCTCCTGCAAGGCGCCCCGTTCGCGCACTGCGCGTTCGATCTGCCCCACGAACACCAATACCGGTGTGGAATCGTGCGATGCGATGTGGATCCCCGGCGCGGCGTTGGTAGCGCCCGGCCCACGCGTGACGAAGCAAGCCGCGGGCCGCCCGGTCAGCTTGCCGTGCGCCTCGGCCATCATCATGGCGCCGCCCTCCTGGCGGCAGACGGTCACCTCGATGTCGGCATCGTGCAGCGCATCGAGCACCGCCAGGTAGCTTTCACCGGGGACGCAGAACACGTGGCGTATGCCATGGATGCGCAGCTGGTCGACCAGGGTCTGGCCGCCCGTGCGGGATGTGGACGAAGAAGTGTTTGCAGCAGGATTGGCGCTCATTGGTTTTCAGCGGTTGTCGTTGAGGGGGGCGATGCGGCGGCCTGCGGCGGCCGCGCCGCGTGCCACCAGTTGGCGCGCGGTATTTCGTTGAGGATGATCCGGATGTTCCAGAACGGAGCCTGCGTCGGGTGCGTCGGTGGTCAGGGTCACTCTGAGAATGGGCATGACGCGGGCACCTCGGCCGGATCCATGCCCAGCGACACGCTCGCGGCGGCGGTCGCCTCCTCGAACAAGGCGTGCTTCTGTGCGTCCGTGCGACCCGCAAGCAACGTGATCTCTATGAGCATTTCCGATCTTCCTCTTATCCATGAAGCATCCTCTTCGGAAGCACTTTTGACTGGATTAAATGATAATAATGAAATTAAAATTTCACAATACCCCGTTCAATGCTGGATCGATGGATCCATTCATTGCCTTGGGACAGGTCGCCCAGGCCGAGGAGTTCGGTGCCGCCGGCGGATCGAATCCGTGACCGTACCGCCCCCGCAGAAAGGGCTTAATAAGCTATGCAATGAATAGCAAAATAGCCCTTCACCTTCACACAGCAGCTTCACAGCGCCATCGGCTACCATTGCTGGATGAATAGACAGTATTGTCCGCGCCGCCATTGAGGCAGACCGCATCCCCATCCATGTCCACCCAGCAATGGGCCGATCAGGCCCTGCAATCCTTCGAGGCCGTGGTGCAGGCCACCGAGGGCTTTCGCCTGCGCGAGGGCCAGCGGCGCATGGCCGAGCAGGTGGCGCAGACTTTTGCCCAGGCGCAGCTGGGCAAGCCGGACGATGAGGACGAGCCGCCCCGACGCGCCATTGCCGTGGTGCAGGCCGGCACGGGCGTGGGCAAGTCGCTGGCCTATGGCGTGCCGGCCGTGGCCATGGCGCTGGCGCGCGGCACGCGGGTGCTGATCTCCACCGCCACCGTGGCGCTGCAAGAGCAGCTGGTGCACAAGGATCTGCCGGCGCTGGCGGCGCGCATGGACCAGCCCTTTGCCTTCGCGCTGGCCAAGGGGCGCGGGCGCTATGTCTGCAAGCTCAAGCTGGAGCGCCTGGCCGGCGGCGGCGCGGGCGAGGGCGACGATCTGCCTGAGGACGACCTGTTCCCCGAGGAGGCCGCCGCCGCGCGCCCGCGCGCCCGCCACGACGCCGAGGCGCGCATGAAGTTCTACGCCAACATGGCCGACGCGCTGGCCACGGGCCTGTGGGACGGCGACCGCGACATGCTGGACAGCCCGCCCGAGCCCGAGGCCTGGAGCCCGGTGGCGGCGGAATCCAGCTCCTGCACCGGCAGGCATTGCCCGCTGTTCAGCCAGTGCACCTATTACGAGCGGCGCAAGCAGCTGGTGGCGGCGCAGGTCATCGTCGCCAACCACGACCTGCTGCTGTCGTCGCTGGGCGCGCGCCTGCTGCCGGAACTGGACAACTGCCTACTGGTCATCGACGAGGCCCACCACCTGCCGGCCACGGCGCTGGATCAGTTCGCCTGCGAGGCCGACCTGTCGCGCCTGAGCTGGATAGACAAGCTGGCCAGCCGCGCGCTGCGCATAGGCCAGCTGGTCGAGGTGGAGGAGATTGCCGACATCCCCAACCACGCCGCACGCCTGCGCGCCGCGCTGCAGGACCTGGCGCGCCTGGTCATGGACCTCTATGGCGAGCAGCTGCGCGCACCCGTGCCTGGCCGGCGGCAATTTGCCCAGACCATGCCCACGCGTGCCCGCGTGCCGGGCGGTGCACTGCCCGAGGCGCTGGTGGAGCCCTTTGGCCAGGCCGCCCACCACGCCGGCGGTTTCCTGGAGGCCCTGCGCGCCATCGCCAAGGCGCTGCGCAGCGAGATGCGCGACAAGCCCGACGAGGCGCGACGCCTGTCGCAGCTCTACGCGCAGATCGGCGCCCTCGCGCCGCGGCTGGAGGGCGTGCACGCCGCGGCACAGCTGCTCTTGCAGGACGCGCCCGAGGGCGCGGTGCCGGCGGCCAAATGGTTCACGCTGGAGGTCGATGGCGACTTCATCGTCGTCAAGGCCCATGCCAGCCCGGTGCTGCCCGGCTCCACGCTGCAAAACCGCCTGTGGTCGGCCGTGCGCGGCGCGGTGCTGACGTCGGCCACGCTGACGAGCTGCGGGCAGTTCGACTTCTTTCTGCGTGAATCGGGCCTGTTCGGCGACGATGCCGTGACCACGCTGGCCGTACCCAGCCCCTTCGACTATGCGCGCCAGGGCACGCTGGTGGCCAGCGAGACACGCGCCGAGCCGCGCGACGCCCAGGCCTTCACCGCCGAGATGGTGGACGCGCTCTTGTCCGACCTGGCCCTGGTCGAGGCCGGCGCGCTGGTGCTGTTCACCTCGCGCGAACAGATGCGCCAGGCCGTGGACCTGCTGCCCACCTCCATGCGCTCCACCGTTCTGGTGCAGAACACCCTGCCCCGCCCGCAGCTGCTGGCGCGCCACCGCGAGCGCGTGGCAGACGGCCTGCCCTCCATCATCTTCGGCATGCAGTCCTTTGGCGAAGGGCTGGACCTGCCGGGCGCGCTGTGCGAGTCGCTGTTCATCACCAAGCTGCCCTTCGCCCCGCCCGACGACCCCGTGGGCGAGGCGCGCGCCGAATGGCTACGCGCCGCGGGCCGCGACCCGTTCAGCGAACTCGTCGTGCCCGCCACCGCGATCCGCCTGGCGCAATGGGTGGGCCGCGCGATACGCACCGAGGACGACCACGCCCATGTCTATTGCTACGACAAGCGCCTGGTGCGCACGGGCTATGGCCAGCGGCTCTTGAATGGCCTGCCGCCGTTTGCGCTGCAGCGGCGACAATCGGCTGCATGAGCAGCAACACCCTCCCTCCCTGCCCCCAATGCGGGCTGGAGAACACCTACCCCGACGGCGCCAGCTACATCTGCCCCGACTGCGCGTTTGAATGGCCACAGCAGCACGAGGCCCCCGCACCCGAAGCCGCCGCCATCGTGCGCGACGCCCACGGCAACCCGCTGGCCGACGGCGACGCCGTGATCCTGGTGAAGGACCTGAAGGTCAAGGGCTCGTCCTCTGTGCTCAAGAAGGGCAGCAAGATCAAGGGCATACGCCTGGTCGATGGCGCCGACGGGCACAACGTGGACTGCAAGACCGAGCTCGGCAGCATGCTGCTGAAGTCGGAGTTCCTCAAGAAAGCCTGAAACCCGCGCTGTGAACGCGCCCGCATAATTCGTCCATGCAGATCGGCCCCGCTCTCCAGTCCCGTATTGCGGATATCTGCCGGCGCTACCACGTGCGCCGGCTGCAGATGTTCGGCTCCGCCGCAGTGGGGCAGGATAGGCCCGGCAGCGACGTGGATCTGCTGGTGGAGTTCATCCCCGGGGAAGCCCCCAGCGGCTTTGCGCTGGTGGACATGCAGGACGAACTGTCCACGGCCTTCGGTGGCCGCAGGATTGATCTGGCCTTCCCTTCCGTGCTCGACAACCCTTTTCGGCGGCTCTCCATCGAACCCCAATTGAAGCCCTTGTTCCAAT
This sequence comes from Pseudomonadota bacterium, assembly GCA_018241405.1. Taxonomy (GTDB): domain Bacteria; phylum Pseudomonadota; class Gammaproteobacteria; order Burkholderiales; family Burkholderiaceae_C; genus Alicycliphilus. Next base: position 54,885 of record JAFEDY010000007.1, read on the forward strand.
GACGGTGGATCGCACGCTCGCTGGCGCGCAAGGCCTCCCCCCGGTGTAGATCCATCCCCACCCATGCCCACCCCCATCGCCATCATCGACTTCGAGACCACCGGCATGATGCCCAGCCAGGGCGCGCGCGCCACCGAGGTGGCCATCGTGCTGATGGAGGGCGAACGCATCGTGGACCGCTTCGACAGCCTGATGCAGACCGGCGTGTGGATACCGCCCTTCATCGCCGAACTCACCGGCATCACCAACGCCATGGTGGCCGCCGCCCCGCCCGCGTCCCAGGTCATGCGCGAGGCCGCGCGCTTCGTGGGCGACGCACCCATGGTGGCGCACAACGCCTCGTTCGACAGCAAGTTCTGGCAGGCCGAGCTGGCACTCGCCGGCCTGGATGCGCCCCACCCCTTTGCCTGCACGGTGCTGCTGTCACGCCGCGTCTACCCCGACGCGCCCAGCCACAGCCTGGGGCGCATCACCGACCACCTGGGCCTGCCGCGCACCGGCCGCGCCCACCGCGCGCTGGCCGACGCCGAGATGGCCGCCGCGCTGCTCGCCCGCATGCAGCGCGATCTCTGTGCACGCTACGCCCTGCCCTGGCCCGAGCACGCGCTGCTGATGCGGCTGCAGCGCACGGCGCGCCAGTCCATGGGCCGGCTGCTGCAGCAGTACGGCCAGCCCCAGCTCAACGGCGCCACGCCTTGCTGACGCCCATGCAGCGCCTGGCCCTTGCCACCCTGACGCTCGCGGCCGGCCTGCTGCTGGCCGGCTGCGGGACGACGCCCAGCCCATCACGCGGCCCGGCGTATGCGCGCCTGACGGCCGAGCAGTCCGCCGACATCGCCATCCACGCGCTGGGCCTGGTGGGCACGCCCTACCGCTACGGCGGCAACACGCCCGAGGGCGGCTTCGACTGCAGCGGCCTGATCGGCTATGTCTACAACAGCCGCGCCGGCGTGACGCCGCCGCGCACGGTGGCGCAGCTGAGCGGCTTTGGCGCGGCCGTGGACGAGAGCGAGCTGCGCACCGGCGACCTGGTGGTTTTCGGCCGTGGCCGGCCCACGCATGCCGGCATCTATGTGGGCGAGGGGCGCTTCGTACACGCGCCATCGACGGGCGGCACGGTGCGGCTGGACCAGCTGCAGTCGCGCTACTGGGCGCAGCAGCAGGCGAGCTTCAGGCGGCCCTGAACCTTGCTTCAGCACCAGCGGGGGACAATAGCGCCACCATGACCCATTGCGACCGCCCCACCACCCCGCCCTCGACCCACGACACCACGCGCATCGACGACCTGCGCATCAAGGCCGTGCGCCCCCTGATCACGCCCGCCATCCTGGAGGAATGGCTGCCCGCGCCCGACGCCGCGCAGGCGCTGGTGGAGGCCAGCCGCACGCAGATTTCGCGCGTGCTGCACGGGCAGGATGACCGGCTCATCGTCGTCGTCGGCCCCTGCTCCATCCACGACCACGACCAGGCCATGGAGTACGCGCGGCTGCTGAAGAAGGAAGCCGATGCACTGGCCGAGAACCTGCTCGTCGTGATGCGCGTGTACTTCGAGAAGCCGCGCACCACCGTGGGCTGGAAGGGCTATATCAACGACCCGCACCTGGACGGCAGCTTCGCCATCAACGAGGGCCTGGAGAAGGCGCGCACGCTACTGCTGGACATCCTGGCGCTGGGCCTGCCCGTGGGCACGGAATTTCTGGACCTGCTCTCGCCCCAGTACATCAGCGACCTGGTGAGCTGGGCCGCCATAGGCGCGCGCACCACCGAGAGCCAGAGCCACCGCCAGCTGGCCAGCGGCCTGTCCTGCCCGGTGGGCTTCAAGAACGGCACCGACGGCGGCGTCAAGGTGGCGGTGGACGCCATCCTGGCCGCGCAGTCCGAGCATGCCTTCATGGGCATGACCAAGATGGGCCAGGCCGCGATCTTCGAGACGCGCGGCAACCACGACTGCCATGTGATCCTGCGCGGCGGCAAGACGCCCAACTACAGCGCTACCGATGTGCAGGCCACCTGCGAGCTGCTGGGCAAATCGGGCCAGCGCCCGCAGGTCATGATCGACCTGTCGCACGCCAACAGCAGCAAGCAGCATGCGCGCCAGATCGCCGTGGCCGAGGATGTTGCGCAACAGGTCGCCGCGGGCGATGCGCGCATCACCGGCGTGATGATCGAAAGCCACCTGCAGGAAGGGCGCCAGGACATCGTCGCCGGCCAGCCGCTGCAGCAGGGCGTGTCGGTGACCGACGCCTGCATCAGCTTTGCGCAGACCGTGCCGGTGCTGCAGCAGCTGGCCGCTGCGGTGCGTGCCCGGCGCGCTATTTAATTAATAGCTTTTAGCGCCTTATGGACGGGCGCTAGAGCCACTTTCTTCTAAAAACATCGTCAATCAGCCCTGGCCCCCGATTCCTTGACCACCTTGGCCCATTTGACGATGTCCTTCTTGATGAACTCGGCAAACTGCTCGGGCGTGTTGCCGATGATGTCCAGGCCCAGGTTGCGAAAGCGCTCCTGCACCTCGGGCTCCTTGAGGACCTCCGTCAGCTCGGCGTGGAACCGGTTCACCGCCGCGGCCGGCGTGCCCGCGGGGGCTACGAAGCCCAGCCAGGGCATGGCCTCGTAGCCGGGCAGGCCGGACTCGGCCACGGTGGGCACGTCGGGCAGGATCTTGGAGCGCTGGGCCGTGGTCACGGCCAGCAGGCGGGTCTTGCCATCCCGGACGAAGGGGCCGGACGAGGCCCAGGCGTCGAACATGACCTGCAGGTTGCCGCCCACCAGGTCCATCAGGGCCGGGGCGCTGCCCTTGTAGGGCACATGGGTCATCTTGACGCCGGCCATGGTGTTGAACAGCTCGGACTCCAGGTGCGTGGAGGTGCCCGCGCCCACCGACCCGTAGTTGGCCTTGCCCGGGTTGGCCTTGAGCCAGGCGATGAGCTCGCCCACGCTCTTGACCGGGACGCTGGGGTGCACCTCCAGTACATGCACCACGGAGGCCACCTGCGAAATCGGCGTGAAGTCCTTGACCGGGTCGTAGTTGACCTTGCTGTAGAGCGCGGGCGCTATGCCCAGCGAGGACGCTGCCAGCAGCACGGTGTGGCCGTCGGGCGCTGCCTTGGCCACGTATTCCGAGGCGATCATGGTGCCGGCGCCGGGCTTGTTCTCCACGATCACGGGCTGGCCCAGGCGCTTGTTCAGGCGCTCGGCCAGCTGACGCGCCATGGTGTCGGCGGCGCCGCCGGGCGCGAACGGCACGACGATGGTGACGGGCTTGGTCGGGTAAGCCTGTGCCGCCCCGCACAGCGCCGCGGCGGCAAGGGCGATGCCGGCCATCAGTTGCTTGATCATGTGTGTCTCCTGTGGTGTTGAAAATCAGTGCCCGGATGGGATCACGAGGGCATCGAGCATGCGCACGCCCTGGCCCACCTGCTTGACGAGCAGGGGGTTGACCTCGACCTCGTCCACATGCGCGCCCAGCGCCAGCACGGCGCGCGAGAACGCGGCGATGGCAGCGCAGGCGGCGTCCACATCGGCGAGTGGGCGGCCGCGGTAGCCGGTCAGCAGTGGGAAGGCCTTGAGTTCTGCGAGCATCTCGCGCGCCATGGCCTCATCCACGGGCAGCAGGCGCTGGCTCACGTCCTGGTACAGCTCGGTAAGCACGCCGCCCAGGCCCACGGTGAGGGCCATGCCGAACACCGGGTCGCGCGTGGCGCCCACGATGAGTTCGGCCACGCCCGCTTCCATGGCGCCCACCAGCACGCCGGCGATGCGCGCCTGCGGGGCGTAGTCCCTGCTGCTGGCCATGATCTGGGCGAAGGCCTCGCGCACCTGCTGGGCGCCTGCCAGGTGCAGGCGCACGCCGCCGGCCTCGGTCTTGTGGGCAATGTCGGGCGACAGCACCTTGAGCACCACGGGGTAGCCGATGGCGTCGGCCGCCGCGGTGGCCTCGTCGGCCGTGCGGGCCACACGCTCCCGCACTTCGGGCAAGCCATGGCCGGCCAGCAGCTGCTTGCAGCGGTGTTCGTCCAGGCTGGCGGGCAGCGCGGCCTGGGCGGGCAGGGCGCCATGGCGCAGATCCAGCCAGCGGTTGCGGCGGCGCCGCTCCTGCCACAGCAGGAAGGGCGCGAGCGCGGCGGTGGCCACGCCGATGTCGTCGAACACCGGCACGCCGCCGGCGCGCAGCTGCTCGCGCGTCGTGGCGGCGCCGGTGTCTATGGCCACGAACAGCCTGGGGTATGCGGCCGACACGGCGCACAGGTCGCCCGCCATGCGGTCCAGCAGGTAGCCCGGCGCGTAGACGAGCACGCAGTCCACCGCGTCGCTCTGCGCCAGCGCCTGCAGGGCGGTGCGCACGAAGCCCGGGTCGTTGACCACGTTGCCGGTCACGTCCACGGGGTTGCTGACCATGCCGTAGTCGGGAATGCCGGCGCGCAGCTGGTCCTGCAGCGCCTGGGGCAGGGTGGGCACGTCCAGGCCCGCGCCCAAAAACTTATCCGCCAGGATGGCGCCCAGCGCGCCGCTGATGGTGATGATGGCCACGCGCCGGCCGGCGCTCCTGTGGCGGTAGCCCGCCAGATGCGCCAGCTGCGCCATCTGCACGAAGTCGTGGCTTTGAATGATGTTCAGCTGGCGGAAGGCCGCACGGTAGACGGCCTGGTCGCCCGCCAGGGCCGAGGTGTGCGAGCGCACGGCCTCGCTGCCCTTGTCGGTCTCGCCGGCCTTGTAGAGGATGAGCAGTTTGTCCCGCCGCGCAAACGCCTCGGCCGCGGCCATGAAGCGCGGGCCGTCGCGCAGCTCCTCGACATAGCCCATGCAGACCTCGGTGGCCGCGTCCTGCGCCAGGTATTCGAGGTACTGCGCGAAGTCCACGCAGGCCTCGTTGCCGGTGTTGATGAAGTGGCTGAAGCCGAGGTCCAGGCGGCGCGCAATCGCGTACACCGCCGCGCAGACATTGCCGCTTTGCGTGAGCAGGCTGACGCTGCCACTACCGCTCTGCATGGGCGCGGTGTTGAACACCGAGGCAAAGTTGGTGTGCGCCTGGGTGTTAAGGTTGGCAAAGCCCATGGCATTGGGGCCTGCGACCACCAAGTCGGTGCCAGCCACATAGGCCTGGAGTTCGGCCTGCAGGGCCGCCCCCTGGGCGCCTTCCTCGGCAAAGCCGGCCGCGTAGACGATGACGGCGCGCACCCCCTTGGCCACGCAGCGGCGCAGCATGGGCAGCACGTCGGGCGCGGCAATGGCCAGCACCGCCAGGTCGGGGGCCTCGGGCAGGGCCTCGATATCAGGCCAGCAGCGCAGGCCGAAGACTTCGCCGTACTTGGGGTTGATGGGATAGATGCGGCCCGCATAGCCAAACCGGGTCAGATGCGCCAGCGGCATGCCGCCTATGCGCGCCGGGTGGTTGCTGGCGCCGACGATGGCAATGGAGGCCGGGTTGAGCAGGGGTTCGAGGCGGTGTGTGTTCATGGGGCATGGCTTGTGTATCGACCAGTCTAGACTCACGATTTCCTGCACTACAAACACATTCACGGTGTTTTCCCACGATATGGACGATCTACGGGAAACCGCGGGGGCCCAAAGCCTGCGCCGCGCACTGCAGTTGCTGCGGCTGCTGGCCGGACACCAGGAGCAGGGCATACGGCCATGTCCCCTTCCTGAGTGATGCACGCAACACAGGACGGGCGAAGTTCTTGTGATCACTGTAACATTGCGTAACCGATAGTTCGCCAAACAGTCAATTTGAGGAGCCTTGTGGTGTCTTGGAACCGTCCTGCAGCGTCGAACGAAAACACTCGTACGGCAGCGGGTGCCGCAAAACCCTGATGCAAGGCATGGCCGGCGAAGAGCCCATGGAGCAACGCTCACGCCCGGATTCCCGGGCGCGAACGCCGTTGCAGCAGCTCAGGTTGCTGCAACTGTTGCTGCAGCGCATTGCCGATCTGCAGCAGCCTCTGGAACAGGTGCTGGGATATGCCGCCGACACCGTCTGCACAATCACTGGCGCAGCAGGGGCGATGCTGGCCATGCAGGGGGACGGGCAGCTGGCCGTGCAGGTGAGCTTCGGCGAGACACCCCAGCCGCCCCCCGCGGATGCGCACGAGCTGGCCCAGTCCGACCTGTGGCGGCGCCTGGAGCAGCTGCCGGCCGGCGACGGCACCGACCATATTCTGGAAATGCTGGGCCGCGGTAACGGCGCCGTGGCCCGCCAGTGTGTCGCCCTCCCGCTGCGCGCGGGCGCCAGCCTCGTCGGCCTGATGCAGGTGCTTGCGGCCCCGGGGAAGCGTTTTTCACCCCGTCAGCTGGTGCGCCTGAAGATATTGGCCGAATCCCTGGGCGGCATGGCGCAGCTGCGCCGCGTGCATGGCCAGTCGCACGCATCCGAGCAGCAATACCGCGGCCTGTTTGCCGAGCACCCGCAGCCCATGTGGGTCTGCGAGCGCGACAGCCTGCGCCTGCTGCTGGTCAACCACGCCATGGCGCGGCAATACGGTTACGACGCGGCCGAGCTGCTGGGCATGGACATGCGCCAGCTCTGGCCGCCGCAGCAGCAGGCGGCCGCCGACAGCGCGATGGCCATGTGCCTGGACGAGCGCGCCGCGCATTCCGCCGCACTCCCACCCACCATTTGGCACCACAGGCGCAAGGATGGCTCGCCCATCGACGTGGAGATCTTTGTCGGCGACACCGAGTTCGACGGCCGCCCCGCCTGGCAGATGGTGGCCAACGACGTCACCGCGCGTTGCCGCATCGAAGACGAGCTAGCGCGCCTGAACCGCGCCAAGCGCCTGCGCAGTGCCTGCAGCGAGACGCTGGTGCGAGCCAGCAGCGAGGCCGACCTGCTGCACGCCGTGTGCCGCGCCGCGGTGGAGGTGGGTGGCTACCGCATGGGCTGGGTGGGTATGGCGCGCGACGATGCGCGCAAGCGCATCGAGGTCGTGGCCCAAGCCGGCGCCCCGGAGGGAGCCCTGGAGCATCTGCAGTTGAGCTGGTCGCAGCACGAGAGCGGCGGCCAGGGCCCATCCAGCATTTGCGTGCGCAGCGGCCGCACGGTGATCGTGCGTGACGCGCAGGACAGCCCGGCCTTCGAGGGCTTGACCGAACGCCTGGCCGAGCTGGACTTTCATGCCGTGGTGTGCCTGCCACTGCGCAACCCACGGCGCACCTTCGGCCTGCTGACGCTGTACGCCCCCCGGGCACTGCATGTGGGCCCACAGGAGACGCTGCTGCTCGAAGCCATGGCAGGCGACCTGGCCTTCGGCATCGAGAACCTGCGCGCTCGCGCCGAGCAGCAGCGCCTGCAGGCAGCCATGGTGAAGGTGGCCAAGGCCGTGTCGGCCGGCACGGGAAGGGCCTTTTTCGAGCGTTTGGCACAGCATATGGCCGACAGCCTCTCGGCGCAGGTGGCCTGCGTGGTGCGGCTGCTGCCGCCCGTGTCGGGGCAGGCGGCCCGGCACGCCGTGACGCTGTCCCATGTCAGCGACGGCGTGGCGCAGGCCACGGGCACCTACACGCTAGCGGGCACTCCCGGTCAGAAACTGCTGGACCAGGGCCGGCTGGTCGTGAGCGACCACCTCGCGCAGCGCTTTGCGCACGACCCAGCGCTGGCGCACGGCGGCCTGCGCAGCTTCGTCGGCCGCCAGCTCACGGACAGCGCCGGCGCACCCATAGGCATGGTCATGGTGATGTTCCGCGAGCCGCTGGCGCAGCAGAAATTCGTCGAAAGCGCCCTGCAAATCTTCGGCGCCCGCGCATCGGCTGAGCTGCAGCGCCAGACCGACGACATGCGCATACGCCACCAGGCCTCGCTGCTGGACCGGGCGCGCGACGCCATCATCGTGCGCGACCTGGAGCACCGCATCACCTTCTGGAACGAGGGCGCCGAACGCCTGTACGGCTGGAGCCGTGAGGAGGCGCTGGGCCGCTCCATCGCCACACTGCTGTACCCGGAGCAGCAGGGCTTCCTGAGCGCCACGAACGAGGTGCTGCAACGCGGCGACTGGAGTGGCGAGATCGTGCAGCAGGCACGCGATGGCCGCGCCATCGAGGTCGAGGGACGCTGGACCATGGTGCGCAATGACCAGGGCGAGCCGGAGTCCATCCTGGCCATCAATTCCGACATCGGCACACGCAAGAACCATGAGCGTGAAATCCAGCGCCTGGCCTTCTTCGACCCGCTCACCGGCCTGCCCAACCGCGCCCAGTTCATGCAGCGCATGGGCCACGCGCTGGCCACGTCCCAGCGCCAGCGCCAGGGCGGGGCGCTGCTGTTCATCGACCTGGACAACTTCAAGACCCTGAACGACACCCTGGGCCACGACCAGGGCGACCGTCTGCTGCAGCAGGTGGCGCAGCGCCTGACCAGTTGCGTGCGCGGCATGGACCTGGTGGCACGCCTGGGGGGCGACGAATTCGTGGTGCTGCTGGAGCAGCTCGCGGCACAGCCCTCGACCCTGGCCGAGCTTGCCAACAAGGTCGGCGAGAAGATCCTGAGCCTGCTGTGCGCACCCTATGCGCTCGCCGGCCACCAATACCGCAGCACGCCCAGCATAGGCATTGCACTGTTTGGCAACACGCCCACCAGCGTCGGCGAGTTGCTCAAGCACGCCGACCTGGCCATGTACCAGGCCAAGACCGCGGGGCGCAGCACGCTGCGTTTCTTCGACCCGGGCATGCAGCGCTCGGTGGACGAGCATGCGGCGCTGGAGGCCGACCTGCGCAACGCCCTGTCGCTGCAGGAGTTCTCGCTGCACTACCAGCCCCAGGTGAATTCCGAAGGAAAGATCCTCGGCGTGGAGGCGCTGCTGCGCTGGACGCACCCGGAGCGCGGCATGGTCTCGCCCGCACAATTCATCCCGGTGGCCGAGGAAACCGGCCTCATCCTGCCGCTGGGGCGCTGGGTGCTGCACCAGGCCTGCACGCGGCTTGCGGCTTGGCACAGGCTGCCGGGCATGGCGCACCTGAACATGGCCGTGAACGTGAGCTCACGCCAGTTCCGCGACCCGGGCTTCGTCGGCGACGTGGCACGCGTGCTGGCCGTCACCGAGGCGCCTGCGGCGCAGCTCAAGCTGGAGCTGACGGAAAGCCTGCTGGTGGAAGACATGGTGGCCACCATCGCCACCATGGAGGCGCTGCGCGTCCACGGCGTAGGATTTGCGCTGGACGACTTCGGCACCGGCTATTCGTCGCTGTCCTACCTGAAGCGCATGCCGCTGGAACGGCTCAAGATCGACCAGAGCTTCGTGCGCGACCTGCTCAGCGACGAAAGCGACGCCGTCATCGTGCGCACCATCATCGCGCTGGCGGCCAGCCTGGGCCTGGACGTCATCGCCGAGAGTGTGGAGACCGAGGCGCAACGCAACTGGCTGACGCAGGCCGGCTGCCGTGCCTACCAGGGCTATTTCTTCAGCCGCCCGCTGCCGGCCGACCAGATTGAACCACTGCTGCGGGCCGGCAGTGCGCCAGAAAACCCATAAAAACCAGCGATAGCGCTTGATTCACAGCCAAGCAGCGCTATCAAAATAGTCGTTCAGGCGCGAAATCCAGGCCACGCGTGCCCCATCCACGGTTATTCCATCAAAGTATTTATCAATACATAGTGGTAGTAGTAGAGCCGCCCGACTGCTGTGGACAAGCCTTATTTTTGCAATAGTGACAGGCACTTGCAGCCTGATCAAGCGTGTGGCCGGCAGGGGGTGCAAGCGGCGCACGAAAGCGGAACAAGTGTGCGGCACGGCCCCGTTCTGTGGACAAGCGGCAGTTTGCCGGCGCGTCATCCCCAACCTTGTCCACAGCCGCCGTCAAAAATGCAGGGCGTAGCGCAGAAACACGAAGTTCAGGCCGGGGTTGGGTTCCTTGATGCCGGCATTGGAGACATGTTGTACGCCCAGCAGCAGCTCGTGCTGGCGCCGCGCGCCCAGGTTGATGCCCAGCCCCAGGTGGGGCGCGAAATTGAATTGCGTGCTGAAGGAGCGTTGCACCACGCGGTAGCGGTGGTTGGCCAGCGTGGCGCCTATGCCGGCCTCAAAGAACCAGGCGGAGCGGCCCTGGTCCGGCCGCAGGCGCAGCGTGGGCGTGACGCCCAGCACCAGGCTGCTGTTGTAGCCCGCAACGCCATCAAACGACCAGCGGCTCAGGTACAGGTCCCAATGCCCGCGCAGTTCGCCGCCCCACAACGGCTTGGACCAGCTGCCCCAGGGCAGGGTGGCGCCTACGGTGAAGGCGTCCGTGCCCTGCCGCGCCCAGCCGCCCTGCAGGTACAACGAGGGCGCGTGCGCCAGGGTCTGTGCAGGCTGCTGCGCAAATGCGGACGGCACCATGCCCAGCAGGCAGGTGAACAAGGCATTGAGGGGTCGTGGGCGTGGGACGGAAGGGGGCTGCACGATGTGCCTCCGTGGGTTGCAACGCGGAACGCGTAACAACTGTAGGGCCCAAGTATCGCCCCTCGCTGTAGGCCACGGCCGCATGCGCCGGGCGTGGCCTGCGCGCTTATTGCGATGCGGGCGCGGCCGGCGGCGCCATGGTGCCGGGGCCCGGGCGGTGCATGCCATGGCGGGCGCCGCGCCAGTCGCCCATCTGTCCACCACGGTGCCCGCGCTGGCCATACATGCGAGCGCCCTCGGCATCAAAGGTCTTTTGCTGGGCCTGTGTCAGCGTCGCGTAGAAGGCCTTCACGGCATCGCCGCGGCGGTCCATGTCGGCCGCGCGCTGCGCGCGCAGGGCGCGCATGCGGTCGATGCGCTCGGGGGTGCTGAGCTTGTCCATCCCCTGCAGGTCCAGCCGCGCCTGGCGTGCCTCGGCGGTGGGCTTCATGGCCTGCATGAAGGTAGTCCAGGCCGGTTCCTGCGCGGGCGTGAGCTGCAGCTTCTGCTTGAAGGCCTCGGCGCGCTTTTGCATGTATTGCTGGCGCTGCTCGGGCGTCATGGAGCCCATGTGTGGGCGCTGTCCCTGTTCGGCCATGGGGCCAGGGCCTGTGCCGGGACCGGGCTGGGCAAAGGACGGAGCGGCCAGGCCGGCCAGGGCGGCCACCAGGGCGGCGCAGGCCAGGTGTTGGGTGAGGTGCAGACGGGTCATGCGGAGTTCCTTTCTTGCGAGACAGTGACCATGCGAGCCAGTGTGCTGTATGTGTGTAACGCTGCCATGTGGGAACGCTGCGCCTGTGTAAAGTTCTGCCAGGCGGCGCCCGGCGCCGGTTGCATATCCACCAAGGAAATAGGGTACCAGCGCTTTACCATCAAGTGCTGGCAGCTATCAAATCAGGAAAATTCAATTGTTCAAGAACATCATCGTCTACCGCATTGCTCCCGGCTGGCAGGCCGATCTGACCGCGCTCGAAGAGGCGCTGGCCAGGACGCCGTTCCAGGAATGCGGCGCCACACAGGAAAAATCCAGCGGCTGGGTGCCGCCGCGCGGCGATGCCCATGGCGCGCTGGCCGAGAGCGTGGGCGGGCAGTGGATACTGCGTTTCATGACCGAGGCCAAGATGCTCCCGGCCACGGTGCTGGCGCGCAAGGTCCAGGAAAAGGCCGCGCAGATCGAGCAGCAGACCGGCCGCAAGCCCGGCAAGAAGGAGACCAAGGAGCTCAAGGACGAGGCCAGGCTGGACCTGCTGCCCATGGCCTTCACCAAGCAGGGATCGACCTGGGTGTGGATGGACCGCGAGGCCGGCCTGCTGGTGCTGGACACGGGCGCCCAGGGCCGTGCCGACGAGATCACCAGCCTGCTGGTGGAGCAGCTGCCCGGCCTGTCGCTGGCATTGTTGGACACGCAGACCAGCCCGCAGACTGCGATGGCCCTGTGGCTCAAGGAGCAGGAGGCGCCGGCGGGCTTTTCGGTGGACCGCGAGTGCGAGCTCAAGGCGCCCGACGAGAGCAAATCGGTAGTGCGCTACGCGCGCCACCCGCTCGATATCGAGGAGGTCCAGGGCCACATTGCGGCCGGCAAGCTGCCCACCAAGCTGGCCATGACCTGGGACGAGCGCGTGAGCTTTGTGCTCACCGAGGGCCTGCAGCTGAAAAAACTGGCCTTCCAGGACACCGTGTTCGAAGGCCAGACGCAGGACGACGCGGGCTTTGATGCCGACGTGGCCATCGCCACGGGCGAGCTATGCAAGCTGATCCCGGACCTGATCGCCGCCCTGGGCGGCGAGGGCCGCACCGAGATCGGTGCTGCGGCGCCGGCGGCAGATACCACGCTGCACGCCCCGGCCAGCGGCCCGGACGACGACGCGCCGTTTTAAGCACCCTCCATGGCGCTCAACTGGGTCTGGACGGGTTTCTTCCTCGTGGCCTTCGCCACCGCCGTGGCGCGCTGGCTGCTGGGCGAGGAGGGCATCTTCCAGGCCCTGCTCACGGCCCTGTTCGACGGCGCGCGCGCGGGCTTCGAGATCTCGCTGGGCCTGGCCGGCATCATGGCGCTGTGGCTGGGCCTGATGCGCGTGGGCGAGCGTGCCGGCATGGTGGAGCTCTTGGCGCGCGCCGCGGGCCCGCTGCTGCGCCGGCTGTTTCCCGGCGTGCCCGACGGCCACCCGGCCCAGGGCGCGATGACGCTCAACATATCGGCCAACCTGCTCGGGCTGGACAACGCCGCCACGCCGCTGGGCCTCAAGGCCATGCAGGAGCTGCAGACGCTCAACCGCGAGCCGGCGGGTACGGCCAGCGATGCGCAGATCATGTTCGTGGTCATGAACACAGCGGGCCTGACGCTGATCCCCACTTCGGTGATCGCCATCCGCCAGAGCGTGGCCCTGAAGCAGGGCCTGGGCGCGGGCTTCAACGCGGCCGACATCTTTCTGCCCACGCTGTTGGTCACCTTGGCCTCGTTGCTCGCCGGCGTGCTGGCCGTGGCCGTGGCGCAGCGCCTGCCGCTGTGGCGCGCGCGCCTCTTGCTGCCGGTGCTGGCCGTGGGCGCCCTGCTGGCGGCGGCCGTGGCGGGCCTGGCGCGGCTGCCGGCCGAGCGCGCGGCGCAGGTCGCGGGCACCACGGGCGCGGCCGTGATCCTGGGCGTGGTGCTGCTGTTCCTGCTGGCGGGCAGCTGGCGGCGCGTGAACATGTACGACGCTTTCGTCGATGGCGCCAAGGAGGGCTTTGGCGTGGCCGTGCAGATCATCCCCTACCTCATCGCCATCCTGGTGGCCATAGGCGTGTTCCGCGCCGCGGGCTGCATGGACGCGCTGCTCTCGGCCATAGGCGCGGGCGTGGCAGCGCTGGGCTGGAACACCGACTTCCTGCCGGCCCTGCCCGTGGGGCTGATGAAGGTGCTGTCGGGCGCGGGGGCGCGCGGGCTGATGATCGACGTGCTGCAGACCCATGGTGTCGATTCCTTCGTCGGGCGCCTGGCGGCCATCATCCAGGGCTCGACCGAGACCACCTTCTACGTGCTGGCCGTGTACTTCGGCAGCGTGGGCGTCAAGCACCAGCGCCACGCTCTGGCCTGCGCCCTGCTGGCCGACGCCGTGGGGCTGGCGGCGGCGATCGGCGTGGGCTACGCCATGTTGCGTTGACGACCCCTGAGCCGCCCGGAAAGCGCCCACCCGGGCGCTTTTTTTCATCCAAAACCCGCCGCAGGCCTGACCGCAGCCGCGCATTTCCGGCCCCGGGCCCAGGCGGCTGTCTGTTATTCCTTAAAGCTGCTATTTAAAAATAGTTGTAGTAGTAGAGGCCGGTCTGGCATGTGGACAAGCCGCATTTTGGCTTGCAGATCAATCGCTTGCGTGCGCCAAAAGCATGGGGACGGGGACGCACCGCCGCTGCACCCGAAATGGGGACAAGCCGGGTGACTGGTTTCGTCTTGTGGATAAATGCCCGGTTGTGCCAGAAGCTTCCGCAGACTTATCCACAGCGGGCCGATGACACCAACTTTTGCATGAAATATGGCTTTTGCGCTTTACATATAAGCGCAAGAAGCTATATTTTTTATAGTGAATGCCTGCCGTCAGGCTGATCCAGGCAGTGCCGCGGCGCGAATGCGGGACAATGCGGGCCCTCCCGTTTTCTTGCGAGACCCCATCCCGTGACCGATTCCGCCAAAGTCCCCCTGCCCGACCGCCTCGCCGTTGACCCGCGCAGCCCGCACCATGTGGCGGCGGTGTTTCAGCAGGAGGGCGAGATAGGCATACGCTTTAACGGCCGCGAGCGCTTCGACGTCGAGGAATACTGCGTCAGCGAAGGCTGGATCAAGGTGCCCGCCGGCAAGACGCTGGACCGGCGCGGGCGCCCGTTGCTCATCACGCTCAAGGGCGCGGTAGAGGTGTTTTACAAGTAGCCGGCGTGGGGCAGCGCACGGCATTGACGATTTCGCGCACGAAGACCTGCTGCCACATGGCCTGGGTGGCGTCTTCGACCAGCTGCGGCGTGAAGCCAAATGCCAGCGTGCGCTCGCCACGCACCATGATGCCCTGCTGCTTGCTGAGGATGTCGGTGGCCAGCAGGCGATAGCCGGGCCGCGGCGTCATGGCGGCATAGCCCGTGTACAGCTTGCGTGAGGACCTCAGGCGCAGGATCTGGCCGTCGCCCGTCAGGAAGACGCCGCCGCGCGGCTTCCAGGCAACGCTCGCAATGCCGAAGACCTCGTGCATCCAGTCGAAGACGGGCTTGCCGTTTTCATCAAATTCACCCAGGCGCATGTCCTGCACCAGCGTGCCGCCCTTTTTCCAGTACGCCGTGAGCTGCTGCTTGACGGATGCGGGCAGGGCGGCCTGGTGCGGCACCACGATGGCGTCCAGGCGCTGCAGCAGCGGGTCGCCTTCGCTCAGGTTCTTCTCACCGATGACGTGAACATCAATGCCCGGCTGCGCGCTCAGAAGCCTGTAGGTTTCAAGCAGTGCCTCGCGGTGCACGTTGACGCCGCCGCTGCGGTCGCCATGCCAGACGTAGTAGTTGGTGGTGGAGGCGAGGATGCCTATGGTGAGCCTGGGCCCTGTGCTCGCCGTGGCGGCTGCGGGGGGCTGCACGCGCAGGGACTGCAGTCTGTCAAGATCGACGGTGCCGGCGAGCTGCGCGTCAAGCTGGCGCTGTAAGCCGCCCACTTCATAGCCGATCACGTTCGGCTGCGCCAGCGACGCGGACAGGGTGCGATTGATCACGGGCAAGAGTTCTGCAGACTTCTTCCGGCGCTCCCATTGCTCGGCATAGGCGCCCACCATGATCTGCTTGTAGCCCACCGAAGCCATGTAGTTGGCCAGCATGGGCAGCACGCGCGCGTCGGGCGACAGGCGGTATCCGTCGTAGAAGTTGTAGTCGATGACGGCGATGTCCAGGCAGTCGGCCAATTGCTCGACCACGCTGGTGGCGTAGATGGCGTCGTGCGCGGTGAAGAGCTCGCCAAAGTAGCCCATGGCGCGCCCGCCCTGACTGCGGACGGCGTCGGCGTAGTAGCAGGTGGCGTCCTTCAGGCGCGCCTCGCGAAACTGCTTTTGGGCATGCAGCAGCGGCTCTGTCCTGGGCAGGCCCAGGGCAATGTCGCTGTTGTAGTTGATGACGGGCAGAGGCGCGCCCGTTTGCGCGCGGAAGGCCGCCTGAGCGGCCTCGGCGTAGTCGCGCCACTGGTAGCCGGTCTGGCCGTACTTGATTTCGTGCTCATCCTGGAGGCCGAGGGAATAGCCCAGGATTTTGCCGGGATAGCGCTGGGAGAGATGAGCGACGGCATTGCGCACAAACTGGGCCGAGAGCTGGCGCACCGCAGGGTTCATGAAGTCCGGCTGGGGCGTGAGTTGGCCCGAGAAGTTTTTCATGTTCCCGTCCGGTACCTGCTGGTACACCCACTCGGGGACGGTGGTGCGGTCGGGAAAACGCTTGCCCGCTGCGTCAAAGTAAGTGCGGCCCCCCATGTCCAGCACGACAACCAGCGACAGGCCTCCCTGGATGAGCTGGTCGAAGTACCGGTCTTGGGCAGAGAAATTGAAGCTGCCTGGCTGGGCTTCGACATCGGCCCAGTTCAGGTACACCGTGGCGTGATTGATGCCAGCGCGCTGTAGATACCGGATGGTCTGCGGGTTCTGGTGCAGATCCTGAGGTTTGACGATGAGGGTCGCCACTTGAGGCTTGGCGGCCGCAGCACCAGCGAAAAGCAGGGCAGACAGCAGTGCAGCGGCCGAGTGAAGAAGGACATTCATAGACGGTCTTGGCTTGTTTCCAGAAACGTGCATTCTCGTATTTCAATCCTGGGCCAGCCACCTACGCAAAAATCGTCGCAATGTCTTCGCCAATGCACATGGCCACAAGGGCATAACGCCCGCCGTGCGCCGCAGCCCTGGGCGGCGAAGGCGTCGTTGCCTCGATCACCGCCATGTCCTGCCGCTTGAGGTCCTTGGGTGCCAGCATGTCGTGCGCGGTGGGCACGTCCTTCAAGCTTGCGCCCAGGCTGCTGATGGCGGTGCGGGCGGTACTAGTACTCCAACCCGGAAGTATCGGAACATGAAATCGCGCCTTCGCCCGCATGGCGGCGTTGCAAATCCTCGCCATAGCTACGGCTATGGCTGCGGTTTGCGCCTTGCCCTGCGAGCGAATTCATCGATTTCATTTGGTTCCTCTACCTCCGGGTTGCAGTACTAGCGCTGAAGATGTCGCGCAGGGATGTGGGTCTGCCTTTCACTCGCCACGGAACTTGGGCCTGCGTTTGGTGAGGAAGGCATCGATGCCCTCGCGCATGTCGGCCGTGCGGGCACAGGCGTCAAAGGCCTGGGCCTCGGCCTGCAGCTGGGTCGCCAGGTCATGGTCCAGACCCGCGCGCAGCAGGCGGCGCATCTGGCCGTAGGCGAGGGTGGGGCCGCCCGCCAGACGCTCGGCAAAGGCCTGGGCCGCGGCCTCCAGCTCGGCGGCGGGCAGCACGCGGTTGACCAGGCCCAGGCGCAGGGCCTCGTCCGCGCCGAAGGTCTCGCCCAGCATGGCGATCTCCAGCGCCTGGCGCAGGCCCACCAGGCGGGGCAGCGCCCAGCTCGCGCCCACGTCGCAGCTGGTGCCCAGGTTGATGTAGGCCAGGTTGAATTTGCTGCCCTCGGCCGCGAGCACGAAGTCGCACATCAGCATCAGCGACAGTCCGGCGCCGGCCGCCGCGCCATGCACCTGGGCGATGACCGGGGCGTTCAGGTTTTGCAGCAACAGCAGCGCCTCATTCAACGGGCCGAGCAGGGCCTTGGCGCCCTGCACCGGGTCGGCGGCCAGCAGGCTCAGGTCGCCCCCGGCGACAAAGGCGCGGCCCGCGCCCTTGAGCAGCACGGCGCGCACGCCGCTGTCCTGCGCAATATCCTGCACGGCCGCGAGCAGCGCCTGCGCCGTGGCCACGTCCAGCGCGTTCATGGCCTCGGGGCGGTTGAATTGCAGGGTGACGATGGCGCCCTGGCGGGTGACGAGCAGTGGCATGGTGGTCATGGGTTACTCCTGATTCAATAGCTGATAGTGCTCTACATACGGGCGCTGGGGGCTGATCATGCGTGGCTTCCAAGACGACGTCATATTTTATGGGCGCTAACAGAGCTAGGTATTGAACGGCTATTCGGCGGCCAGGTCGTCCAGGATGGGGCAGTCGGGCCGCGCGTCCCCATGGCAGCAGCCCACCAGCGCCTGCAGGCTGCGCTGCATGGCCTGCATGGCGGCGATGCGCTCGCTCAGGCTGGCGATGTGCTTTTGCGCGATCTTTTTGACCTGGCTGCTGGCGCGCGCCTTGTCCTGCCACAGGCCGAGCAGCTGGGCGATCTCCTCCATCGAGAAGCCCAGGTCGCGCGCGCGGCGGATGAAGCGCAGCGTGTGCACGTCGGCCTCGGCGTATTGGCGGTAGCCGCTGTCGGTGCGCGCCACGCCGGCCAGCAGGCCCAGGCCTTCGTAGTGGCGCACCATGCGCGCGGACACGCCCGCGCGCTCGGCCGCCTGGCCTATGGGCACGGGCCAGCGCACAGCCGCTGCGGCCGGGGTGGCGTGGCCGGTCATGCGGCGACCTGGTAGCCCTCTTCGCGGATGGCGGTGGCGATGGCGTCGCGCGCCTTCTCGCTCTCGACCACGACCTGGCCCGTGGGCAGGTCTACCTTGACCAGCGCCTCTTCGTCGAGTGCGCGCACGGCGTGCACCACGGCGCGCTCGCAGTGGCCGCAGGTCATGCCGGTGACTTGAAACGTGTATTGCATGGGGGTCCTTTCGGTGTGGGCTGTGGAAACGCCTTGATGATGAAGCCTGACATGGTGTCAAAGTCAAGCGCCTTGCATGGCTTGACTTTGCCATGATGTCAGGGTTTAAGGTGAGAGCCATGCTTGATTCCAAGGTATTGCCATGACCTCTGCCACCTATTCACCCGCCGCCGCCCGCGACACGCTCGACCTGGGCGTGGGCGGCATGACCTGCGCGAGTTGCGTGGGCCGCGTGGAGCGCGCGCTGCGCAAGGTGCCGGGCGTGCAGGACGCCACGGTGAACCTGGCGACCGAGCGTGCGCACATCGTCTATGACGCCGGCACGGCCCCCGCCATGGATGCCGTGCTGCGCCGCGCCGTGCGCAATGCGGGCTACGAGCCGCGCTCGGTGGCCGAGCAGGAGGCGGGCGAGGCGCAGAACCCATCCCCCTGGGCCGGCTTCATGCCGGTGGCGGTGGGCCTGCTGCTGTCGGCGCCGCTGGTGCTGCCGATGTTTGGCGATCTGTTCGGCCAGCACTGGATGCTGCCGGCCTGGGTGCAGTTTCTGCTGGCCACGCCGGTGCAGTTCTGGCTCGGGGCGCGCTTCTACAAGGCGGGCTGGCATGCGGCCAGGGCGCTGACCGGCAACATGGATCTGCTGGTGGCTATGGGCACCAGCGCGGGCTATGGCCTGTCGCTGTGGCTGTGGTTGACGGCAGAGCCGGGGCACGCGCCGCACCTGTACTTCGAGGCCTCGGCCGTGGTCATCACGCTGGTGCTGCTGGGCAAGTGGTTAGAGGCCCGTGCCAAGCGCCAGACCACGGCGGCGATTCGCGCGCTGCATGCGCTGCGGCCCGAGGTGGCGCATCTGCTGGGCCGTGACGGCGAGGTCGATGTGCCGATTGCCGAGGTCATGGCCGGCGACCGCCTGGTGGTGCGCCCGGGCGAGCGCATTCCCGTCGATGGTCTGGTGCATGAGGGCCACACGCAGGTGGACGAGTCCATGCTGACGGGCGAGCCGCTGCCGGTGCTGCGCGAGGCCGGGGGGCCGCTGACGGGCGGCTCCATCAACGGCGACGGGCGCATCGTGATGCAGGTCACGGCCGTGGGTGGCGAGACGGTGCTGGCGCGCATCATTCGCCTGGTGGAGGACGCCCAGGCCGCCAAGGCGCCGATACAGCGCCTGGTGGACAAGGTCTCGGCGGTGTTCGTGCCGACGGTGATCGTGATTGCGCTCATCACGCTGCTGGGCTGGCTGTGGGCCGGCGTGGGGCTGGAGACGGCGCTGATACGCGCCGTGGCGGTGCTGGTCATTGCCTGCCCCTGCGCGCTGGGGCTGGCGACGCCGGCGGCCATCATGGCCGGCACGGGCGTGGCGGCGCGGCATGGCATCTTGATCAAGGACGCCGAGGCGCTGGAGCTGGCGCACCGCGTGCGCACCGTGGCCTTCGACAAGACCGGCACGCTGACCGTGGGCAAGCCGCGGCTGACGGCCTTCCAGGTGGCGCCGGGCGCCGATGAGTCGGCCCTGCTGGCCGCCGTGGCCGCCGTGCAAAGCGGCAGCGAGCACCCGCTGGCGCGCGCCGTGGTGGCCGCCGCGCAGGAGCGCGGCCTGAGCGTGGCCCAGCCCGAGGGCGTGCGCGCCGTGCCCGGCCGCGGCACCGAGGGCGAGCTGGCCGGCCGCAGCTATTTGGTGGGCAGCCTGCGCTGGATGCAGGAACTGGGCGTGGACATGGATGCGCTGGCCGGCGAGGCCGCCGCACTGCAGGCGCAGGGCGCCACGGTGTCGGCCGTGGCCGAGCGGGTCACCGAAGGGCTGGCGGCGCGCGCCCTGCTGGCCTTTGGCGACGAGCCCAAGCCCGGCGCGCGCGAGGCGCTGGCCGAGCTCAAGGCCCAGGGCGTGCGCTGCGTGATGATCTCGGGCGACAACCGCGGCGCGGCAGAAAGCATGGCGCGCCGCCTGGGCCTGGACCCGGCGGCCGGCGAGGTCATGGCCGAGGTGCTGCCCGGCGACAAGGCCGCGGCCGTAGTGGGCTTGAAGCAGGCGGGCCAGGTCGTGGCCATGGTGGGCGACGGTGTGAATGACGCCCCGGCCCTGGCCGCTGCCGATGTCGGCATGGCCATGGGCAATGGCACCGATGTGGCCATGCACGCGGCCGGCGTGACGCTGATGCGCGGCGAGCCGCGCCTGGTGGCGGCGGCGCTCGACATTTCGCACCGCACCGTGGCCAAGATCCGCCAGAACCTGTTCTGGGCCTTTGCCTACAACGTGGCCGGCATACCGTTGGCGGCCCTGGGCTACCTGAACCCCGTGGTGGCGGGCGCGGCCATGGCGCTGAGCTCGGTGAGCGTGATGACGAATGCGCTGCTGCTCAAGCGCTGGCGCGCCAAGTAGCAACGCCCCGCAGGAGGCGGGGCGTTGCGAACTCAGCGGCCCATCTCGCGCAGGTACTCGGTGCGCGCCTGGATGGCGGTATCGGCAAAGTCGGAGAACACGCCGTCCAGCCCCAGGCGGTAGAAGGCCTTGTATTCGGCCTTGGGGTCGCCCTTGAAGTCGGCCGGAATGCGGCGCGACTCGTTGCGGAAGGTGTAGGCGTGCACCATCAGACCGGCCTTGTGCGCGTCGGCAATCAAGGTGGTGGGCGGCAGGCTGGAGGCGTCGGCGTAGTTGACCTTGCCGTCGCCGTTGATGTCTTTGACCTTGCCGTTGGCGTCGAGCTGGCCCTTGACCGACATGATGTAGGGCTTCCAGGGGCCTATGCCGTCGGCGTAGGTCTTGATCTCGGCCAGGCCGGCGGTCGTGACCATGTCGCTGAACAGGCGTTTGTCGCCCGCCTTGAACCAGTCGTAGGGCCGGTCGTAGGGGGCGGCATAGGTCAGCTTGCCGGTGGCCAGGTCCACGTCGTCGGCGTCGATGAGCTGGATCAGCCTGGTGTTCAGGCCCTGCGCCTTCATGTATTTCAGGCTGCCGGGCTCGAAGCTTTGCACGTAGATGGGTGCGTCCTTGCTGTTCCAGCCTGCGGCCTTGACCATGGCGATGAGCTTGTCTTCGATGGGCAGGCCCAGCTCGCGGTGGTAGGTCGGGTTCTTGGTCTCGGGGTAGACCGCCACCACCCGGCCATTGACCGAGTATTTCTTGGCCGCGTCGATGATCTCCTGGAAGGTGACGATCTTGTACAGGCCGTTGTATTGCTGCGGGCGTTCGGCGTCGGTGGAGATGCCGCCCAGGGTCTTGATCTCGGCGAGGGTGAAGTCGCTGGCGAACCAGCCTGTCTGCGTCTCGCCATCGACCTGCACGGTCTTTTTGCGGCTTGCAAACTCGGGGTGGCTGGCCACGTCGGTGCTGTAGGCCAGGTTGGGGTCGTGGCGGGCGATGAGCACGCCGTCCTTGGTGGAGATGAGGTCGGGTTCGATCACATCGGCGCCCAGTTCTATGGCCTTGACGTAGGCCTCCATGGTTTCCTCAGGCAGATAGCCCGATGCGCCACGGTGGGCCACCACGATTGGTTGCTTGCCGTCGAGCGTGAGCAGGGGCGATTTGTCGCTGCCGCCGCAGGCGGTCAGTACGGCGGCGCCGAGGGTGCACAGCACCAGGTGTTTTTTCATGGTCATGAATAGGCCTTGGGATAAAACAGGGTGGGATCAACGTGCCTTCGGGAAGTCGCCGACTTCGCGCAGGACCGGTTCATTGTCGCCGGCCCGGATGGGCGCGCGGCGGCTGAAAACAGCCGTCATGCCACACAATGCCTGTGTGCCATGACAGGCCCGTGACATGTGCGGCGCTGCCCAGCCCCCGGGCGCGCTCTCAGGCGATGACGGATGGCGTGGCGGGTGGGGTGCCGTTCTTGCGCGGCCCGAACCACGCCACGTACAGGGCGGGCAGCACCACCAGCGTCAGCAGCGTGGCCGTGACCAGGCCGCCGATGACGACGATGGCCAGCGGGCGCTGCGTCTCGGCGCCGATCTCGTGCGACAGCGCCATGGGCAGCAGCCCCAGCATGGCCAGCAGCGCCGTCATGAGCACGGTGCGCAGGCGCTGCATGGAGCCCTGGCGCACGGCGTCGACCACGCTCATGCCGCCGGCCTGCAGCTGCTGGTAGACCGACAGCATGACCACGCCGTTGAGCACGGCCTGGCCCGACAGCGCAATGAAGCCGATCGCCGCCGATACCGACAGCGGTATGCCCAGCAGCCACAGCGCGATGAAGCCGCCGATCAGCGCCAGCGGCACGTTGATGAGGATCAGCGCCGCGGTCTTGAACGACTTGAAGGCGTCGAACAGCAGCACGAAGATCAGCAACAGCGAGATCGGCACCACCACCGACAGGCGCTTCATGGCCCGCTCCTGGTTCTCGAACTCGCCCGACCAGTTCAGCTGGTAGGTGTCGGGAATCTTCACGTTCTGCGCCACGCGCGCCTTCATGTCGGCCACCACCGAGCCCATGTCGCGCCCGGCAATGAAGATGCCGATGGCGGTGGTGCGCCGCCCGGCCTCGCGCGCGATGTTCATGGCGCCCACACCTTCGCGTATGTCGGTCACGGCCGACAGTGGCACGTAGCCGCCCTCGGGCGTGGCGATGGGGGTGCGCGGCAGGTTGGCGATGGTGCGCTCGTCGCGGGGCAGGCGCACGGCCACGGCGAACTTGCGCTCGCCCTCCCACAGGCTGGTGGCGGCCTTGCCGGCGAGCGCGGCCTCGATCACGTCCTGCACGTCGCCCACGTTCAGGCCGTAGCGCGCGGCGCGTTCGCGGTCGATCTCGATGAGCAGCTGCGGCACTTGGCCGTCGCGGTCGATCTCGGCACGTGCCACGCCGCTGACCTGCTTGACCTCGCGTGCTATTGCATCAGTGATGCGCTTCATCTCCTCCAAATCGTCGCCCGCAAGCTTGATGACGATCTGGCCCTTGATCTGCGAGATGGATTCGAGCACGTTGTCGCGTATGGGCTGCGAGAACGCCGGATCGATGCCGGGGATGGCCATGAGCGCCTGCCGCATCTGCCCGGTGATCTTCTCGCGCGTCATGCCGGGGCGCCACTGGTCCTCGGGCTTGATGTCCACGAAGATCTCGGCCATGGAGATGGTCTTGGGGTCGGTGCCGTCCTCGGGCTGGCCGGCCTTGGAGACGGTGGTGCGCACCTCGGGCACGCTGAGCAGGGCCTGGCGCGCCATGTGCAGGATGCGCGCGGCCTCCTCGCTCGACACCGTGGGCGACAGCGTGAAGTTGACCCAGGTCGTGCCCTCGTTGAGCTCGGGCAGGAATTCCGAGCCCAGGCGCGAGGCCACCACGCCCGAGATGCCGAAGGCCGCCAGCGCGATCATCACCACCTTGCGCCGGTGCACCAGCGCCCAGTCCAGCATTGGGGCATAGATGCCCTTGGCGCTGCGCACCAGGCGGTTGTCGCCATGCGGCAGGCGGCGCTTGAGCATCCAGTAGGCCAGCAGCGGCACCAGCGTGAGCGAGAACACCAGCGAGCCCACCAGCGCCATGGTCACCGACAGCGCCATGGGCTGGAAGATGCGCCCCTCGTGGCGCTGCAGCGCGAAGATGGGGATATGTGCGGCGATGATGATGAGCATGGAGAACAGCGTCGGCCGCCCGACCTCGTTGGCGGCGTCGATGATGACCCCGCGCCGGTCGCGCTCGTCCATGTCCTCGCCGCGCTCGGCCAGGCGGTGCATGATGTTCTCGACCACGATCACCGCGCCGTCCACGATGATGCCGAAGTCCATGGCGCCCAGGCTCAGCAGGTTGGCCGGCACGCCCATGACCTTCAGGCCCATGAAGGTGGCCAGCAGCGACAGCGGAATCACCACCACCACGGCCAGGCTGGCACGCAGGTTGGACAGGAACAGGTACAGCACCAGCGAGACCAGCAGCGCGCCCTCCACGAGATTGCGGAACACCGTGGTCAGCGTCTTGTCCATGAGCCAGGTACGGTCGTAGAAGGGCACGATCTGCACGCCCGGCGGCAGGCCGCGCGCGTTGAGCTGGGCGATCTTGTCCTTGACGTCCTTGAGCACCTCGCTCGGGTTCTCGCCCTTGCGCATGATGACGATGCCCGTGACCACGTCGTCGTCGCCGTCCTGGCCCACCACGCCCAGGCGTGGCACGGCGCCGGTCTTTACCTCGGCGACGTCGCGGATCAGGATGGGCGTGCCGCCGCGCGCGGCCACGACAATGCGGCCGATGTCGTCGGCCGACCGCAGCAGGCCAATGCCGCGAATGGTGTATTGCTGGGCACCCTGCGTGACATAGCTGCCGCCGGCGTTGGAGTTGCCGCGCCCGAGCACGTCCAGCAGGTTCTGGAACGAGACCTTGTAGGCGCGCAGCTTGTCCAGGTCGGGCTGCACCTCGTATTGCTTGATGGCGCCGCCCATGGCCACCACGTCGGCCACGCCGGGCACCTGGCGCAGCGCACGCTCCACGGTCCAGTCCTCGATGGTGCGCAGCTCGGTGGTGGTCAGGCCGTCGCCCTTGAGCCGATAGCGCATGATCTCGCCCACGGGCGTGGCGTTGGGCGCCATCTCGGCCTGCACGCCGGGGGGCAGCTCGACGCTCGACAGGCGCTCGGCCACCTGCTGGCGCACGATGTTGACGTTGGCCGCGTCGTTGTAGGTTACGACAGTGAACGACAGGCCGAACTGGGTGTGCGAGAACACGCGGATCGCATTGGGCAGACCGGCAAGCGCCACCTCGATGGGCAGGGTGACCTGCTTTTCGACCTCCTCGGGCGCGCGGCCGGGAAAAAGCGTGATCACAGTCACCTGGGTGTCGGTCACATCCGGGAAGGCCTCCACCGACAGGTGCTTGAAGGCGAAGAAGCCCGCCCCCGCGAACAGCAGCGTGCCCAGGATGATGAACAGCGGCTGGTGCAGCGCGTAGTGGATCAGCCGCTTCATTGCCGAGTTTCCTTCTTCGCGCCGGCCTCCTCGGCCAACGACTGGAACTGCCGAGCCAGCAGCAACGCGTTCTGTGTGACGACCTTCTCGCCCGCCGTCAGGCCACCGGTGATGATGACCTCGCGCGGCCCCTCATGGCCCAGGGTAACGGTGCGCGGCTCGAACACGCCCGCTTCGGACTCGATGAAGACCGAGTGCCGGGTGCCGTTGAGCAGCACGGCACTGGCGGGCACGACCACGCCGCTGCTGCGGTTCTCGCTGATGCGCGCCGTGACCAGCATCTCGGCCTTCAGGCGCCGGTCGGCGTTGGGCACCAGGCCGCGTACCTTGATGGTGCGTGTGCTCGGGTCTATGGCGTCGGCGGTGGCCATGACGCGGCCAATAAAGCTCTCGCCCGGGTAGGCCGGGACCTGCAGCGAGAAACCTGCGCCTGGGCGCAGCGATGTCAGGTCGCTCTCGCGTGCGTCGATCTGTACCCACAGCGTGCCCGGATCGGTGACTACGAACAGCGCCGGTGCGTCCGGGCCGACCTGGTCGGGACGCAGCTCCTGGCCCGGGTTGAGGCGGCGCTCGACCACCACGCCGGCGATGCTGCTGGTGATCGCGAGCTGCTGGTTCACCGCGTCGGCGCTGCCATACAGGCGGGTGCGGGCGGCGGCACGAGCGGATTCGGCGCGTGCGCTGGCGGCATCGGCTTCGGCCTGCTCCAGGTCTTTGCGTGCCACGATGCCGGCCTCGAAGAGTTCGCGCTGGCGCGTCAGCGCCTGCTGCGCCAGCTGTTGGCCCGCATGCGCCTTGGCAGTGTCCGCCTGGGCCTGGCCGAAGTCGGGCGAGGCCAGAAGCGCCAGCGGCGCGCCGGCCTTTACGCTCTGGCCCAGGTCGGCGCGTATGGCGACCACGCGGCCGGCAAATGGCGGGAACACGCGTTGTGTGCGTTCCTCATTCCAGACCAGCTTGGCGGGCAGCTCCACGACCAGGTCCTGTGCGTGGGTCGCCCGGGCCACCGTGAGCAGCGCCAGCTGCGGATGGCCGGGGGCAAAGCGCAGCCGGCCCGATTGCAGTACGGGTGGCGCGGCCTCCGGGGCGGCGGCTTCGGTAGGCGCCTTGTGGCAGCCCTGCAGCAGGGCGGTGGCGCACAGGGCCAGGGCCAGCAGGCCGCGGACGGCGGTCTTGTGGCCTGCGAGCAGGCCGGTGGGTATGAATGGCACCATGATGGATTCGCAGGTCGATTGGGGTTTTCAGGGCAGCAGCTGTTGGGGTTGTGTGCGCAGCAGCCAGTTGCCTTGCGCCTTGGCGTACTCGGCGCGCGCGGCCAGTGCCTCCAGCTGGGTGGCGCGCAGCGTGCGCCGTGCATCGAGCAGGTCGGTGAGAGGGATGGCGCCCTTGGCGTAGGCCAGCTCGGCACTTTGTGCGACCTCGCGCGCGCGCGGCAGGATGCCGCCCTCGTAGCCGGCCGCGCGCTGGGCGGCGTTGGCAGCCTGCTGCTGCAGCGACTGCAGGTCCAGCAGCGCCAGGCGGCGCGTCTTGTCCAGGGCCTCCTGGGCGGCGCTCAGCTCGGCCTGGGCGCGGCCTATCTCGCCCTCGAAGTCGTAGCCCCAGTGCAGCGGGATCTGGGCGCGCAGCTCCACGAGCCGGTTCGAGGTACCAGGGAAATGGTCGTACGAGGCGCCTACGGTGACGTCGGCCTTGCGCAGCGCCATGGCGTTGTCCAGCCCCGCTTGCGCGGCCTGCACGCGGGCCAGGGCCGCCAGCACGTCGGCGCGTGCCTCGGCCCAGGCCTGCAGGTCGCCGCCCGGCGCCGGGCCGTCCACGCGCGCAGGCCAGTCGCAGGCGCAGGCCCGCAGGCCCGGGCCGCGGGCCGTGAACTGGG
>JAFEDY010000007.1:81815-82593 GCA_018241405.1 Pseudomonadota bacterium
TCGCCGGCCTTGACGCGCAGGCCGGCGATGCGGTCGAGTTCGGCCATGTCGCGCTCGATGTCGCGCGTCTCGCGCAGTCGCTCCTGCGCCGCCAGCAGGTCGTAGTAGGCCGACAGCGCGGCCTGCAGCTGCCGGGTCTGCGTGTCCTGCAGGTCGGACTGCGCGGCGTCTAGGGCGCGCTGCGCGGCCAGCGTGCGCAGGGCGCGCTTGTTGCCGCGTTCCCAGGTCCAGTCTATGCCTATGGATTTGTCGATGCGCTTGCGCGTGAGGACATTGCCCGGGCCCAGGCCATGCTGCAGGTCCATGGAGGTCGCCTTGGTGCTCAGCACGGGAATGGGCGCATGGTCGGCGCTGAGCACGTCGGCGCGCGCGGCCTGGGCGGCCAGGCGGGCCAGGGCGACATCGCTGTTGTCGCGCGCGGCCGTGAGGGCCTGCACCAGGGTCAGATCCACGGCGATGGGCGCAGCAAGGGAAGGCAGGGCCGGCGCCGACGCCGGCTGGGCCCAGACGGAGGTGGCACAGGCCAGGGCAGAGAGAAGAAACAGCAGTCTTGGGCTCATTGCGGCGTTCATCGCTGGCTCTGGCCGCAGCACGGCCGGGGCAGTTCGTGGAGGTGCCTATTCTCGTGCTGTTTTTCCATGGCTGCGCACACCGGGCTGTTTGGCGCCCGCAGCGCCTGCGTGACCGAGGTCATGCCAGGTCGTGACGGCCGGCACTGTGCGCGGGACGCCGGGGCGCCTATCGTGTGCTCCATGCCCGTGGATGGACGACCTGCGCG
>JAFEDY010000007.1:82624-187130 GCA_018241405.1 Pseudomonadota bacterium
GCTGCGCGCAATGCCGCGCTGGCTCTGGCCCTGGGTCTGGGCGGCGTGATGGCCATCCCCGCCTGGGCCGCCGGCCCCGCCGCATCGCCCCCTCCCGCAAGCCAGACCAAGGCCAACCAGCCGCAGGTGGTGGAAGAGGATGTGACGATCTTCGAAATGGTGCCGGGAACCATGTACCTGAACGGCGGCATTGGCAAGGACGAGCAGATGCGCATGCACAAGGACGCGCACAACTGGCCGCTGCGCATGACGTTCTCCGACAAGTCAAGCAATGAGTTCGTCGCCGGCGTCAAGCTCAAGGTCTTCAACCACGACGGCCGGGCCGTGCTGCGCCTGAAGGACGCGGGCCCCATGACCTATGTGCAGCTGCCGCAGGGCGAGTACCGCGTCACGGCCAGCTACAAGAACGACATGCTCACACGTGTGGTGCATGTAGGGCCCAAGGGCCTGGATGCCAACTTCCACTGGGCCATCTGACCGGCCTCAAGCCCAGGAGCCGCCACCATGCCCCGTCACGCCGCACCGCACACCGAGGCGCATTCCATCAACGCGCTGGTGCTGCAGGGCGGTGGCGCCCTGGGGGCCTACCAGGCCGGGGCCTACGCGGCCCTGGCCGAGCGCACCGAGGCGCTGGACTGGGTGGCCGGCATTTCCATCGGTGCCGTCAACGCCGCACTGATCGCCGGCAACCCGCGCGAGCGGCGCGTCGAACGGCTGCGCGCGTTCTGGGAGCAGGTCAGCCTGGCCCTGCTGCCTTCGCAGGCAGCGGGCGAGCTGCTCGGGCCCATGCGCGGCTGGTGGGACAACGCCATGGCGCTGCTGGGCGCGTGGCAGGGTGTGCCGGGCTTCTTCAGGCCGCGCCCGCCCTGGGCCTGGTGGCCGCAGCCGCCCGACAGCCTCTACGACACGGCGCCGCTGCGCGATACGCTGCTGGAGCTGGTCGATTTTGACCTGCTCAACGACGGGCCTGCGCGCTTTTCGGTCGGCGCCGTCGATGTGCAGAGCGGCAACTTCACCTATTTCGACAACCGGCTGGAGCGCATAGGCCCCGAGCACATCATGGCCAGCGGCGCCCTGCCGCCGGGCTTTGGTGCCGTGGCCGTGGACGAGCGCTGGTACTGGGACGGCGGCCTGGTCTCCAACACGCCGCTGGCGCATGTGATGCGCCACCTCGATGCCCATGCCGGCCGGTCGGTGAACGTGTTCCAGATCGACCTGTTCAGCGCCCGCGGTGCGCTGCCGCACACGCTGGCCGACGTGGCCGAGCGGCAGAAGGACATCCAGTATTCCAGCCGCACGCGCATGGTCAGCGACCATGTGCGCGAGCGCCACCAGCTGCACCAGCGCCTGCGCGCGCTGGCCGAGCATGTGCCACCAGAGCAGCGCGACAGCGCGGCGGTGCGGGCGCTGCTGGCCGGCACCATGGACCCGCCCATCACCCTGGTGCATGTCATACACCGGCGCAAGCCCTACGAGACGCAGAACAAGGACTACGAGTTCTCGCGCCTGTCCATGGACGAGCACTGGACGTCGGGCCTGACCGACATGGGCGCCTCGCTGGACCTGCTGCGCTGCCAGGCACCGGCCCGGCCGGGCGAATTCCGCGTGCTCGACTACCAGCCCGACACGCCCCAGGGCCCGCGCCTGCGCCGCGAGGGCCGCCATGCCAAGGAGGTCTAGCCATGAAGGAAAGCGATGTACGCCGGCAGGCCTGGGCCATGCCGCTGACCAGCCCCATCTACCCGCGCGGCCCCTACCGCTTCGTGGACCGTGAGTTCCTGGTCATCAGCTACCGCACCGATCCCGAGCTGCTGGCCGCCGTGGTGCCGGCGCCGCTGGTGCCCGCGCCGGGCGCCATCGTGAAGATGGAGTTCATCCGCATGCCCGACTCCACCGGCTTTGGCGACTACACGGAGTCGGGCCAGGTGATACCCGTGACCTTCAATGGCCAGGCGGGCACCTATGCGCACAACATGTTCCTGAACGACGATGCGCCGATCGCCGGCGGACGCGAGATCTGGGGCTTTCCCAAGAAGTTGGCCAGCCCTTGCCTGCGCGTGGACAAGGATGTGCTGGTGGGCACGCTGGACTATGGCGACATCCGCGTGGCCACCGGCACCATGGGCTACAAGCACCGGCCGTTTGACCGGGACAAGGCGCTGGCGGCCGTCACCGGCGCCAACTACCTGCTCAAGATCATCCCGCATGTGGACTGCACGCCGCGCGTCTGCGAGCTGGTGC
The DNA here is from genome assembly GCA_018241405.1 of Pseudomonadota bacterium. Taxonomy (GTDB): domain Bacteria; phylum Pseudomonadota; class Gammaproteobacteria; order Burkholderiales; family Burkholderiaceae_C; genus Alicycliphilus. The sequence goes on from JAFEDY010000007.1 coordinate 84,866, forward strand.
GTTACCACTGCCAGGACGTACAGATCAAGGGCGCCTGGGAGGGCCCGGCCGCGCTGCAGCTGTTCGAGCATGCGCTGGCGCCCGTGGCCCGCCTGCCGGTGCGCGAGGTGCTGGGGGCGGTGCACATCCTGACCGACCTGACGCTGGGCCTGGGCGAGGTGGCGCATGACTACCTGGCAGGCACAAGCAGCAACAAAATTGATAGCTAAATGCGCTTGATGGACAAGCGCTACAGACGGTTTTTATTGCAAAAGGAGCGACAACATGACTACCCCCATCGTTCAGGCCAGCACCCAGCTCAGCCTCACGGGCCGGACGGCTTTGGTCACCGGCGCGGCCAGCGGCCTGGGCAAGCGCATTGCCGAGGTGTTTGCCGACGCGGGCGCGAATGTGGTGATCGCCGACCTGAAGCTGGCCGATGCCCAGGCCACGGCCGACGCCATCGCCCAGACGGGCGTCAAGACCCTGGCCGTGGCCATGGACGTGACCGACGAGGCGGCCGTGGACGCCGGTTTTGCCCAGGTGCAGCAGCAGCTGGGCGCGGTGGACATCCTGGTCAGCAACGCCGGCATACAGATCGTCGCGCCCATCGAGGACTTCAAGTTCTCGGACTGGAAGAAGCTCATCGCCGTGCACCTGGACGGCGGCTTCCTGACCTCGCGCGCGGCGGTGCGCCAGATGATCGCCTCGGGCCGCGGCGGCAGCATCATCTTCATGGGCTCGGTGCACTCCAAGGAGGCCTCCAAGCTCAAGAGCCCCTATGTGGCCGCCAAGCATGGACTGGAGGGCCTGGCCAAGGTCATCGCCAAGGAGGGCGCGGCCCACGGCATACGCAGCAACGTCATCTGCCCCGGCTTCGTGCGCACGCCGCTGGTGGAAAAGCAGATTCCCGAGCAGGCGCAGGAGCTGGGCATCAGCGAGGCGGAGGTGATCCGCAACGTGATGCTCAAGGACACGGTGGACGGCGAGTTCACCACCGTGGACGACGTGGCGCAGGCGGCGCTGACCTTTGCCGCCTGGCCCAGCAATGCGCTCACGGGCCAGTCGCTGGTGGTCAGCCACGGCTGGTTCATGCAGTGACGCGGCACATTCTTCGGGAGCATTCCATGAACACCATCGCTACGAGCGCGGCCACCCCGGGCAGCCCTATCGTCATGGCCCCGTTCGCCACGCATGAGGCCGCCGATGGCGCCGTGCCGCTGCAGAGCACCTCGGTCGTGGACCGCGACTCCCACAACGAGGAGCAACCGATCGGCTACTTCTACGCCGGCTAGGGGCTTGGTCTAACCGCGCCGGGCGGTGATCTTCACGGCCAACTCGGTGCGGTTGCGGGCGTGCAGTTTTTCCATGATGCGGCTGACATAGTTCTTGACCGTGCCTTCGGCCAGGAACACCTGGGCGGCAATTTCCTTGTTGGACAGCCCGTCGGCCAGCAGGGCCAGCACGCGCTCCTCCTTCTCGCTCAGCGGCTCTTCCTGCATCAGCGCGTCGGTATCGTCCTGGCGTGGCGTTGGTGCTGCGTCGGGCGCGGCCGTCAAGCCCGAGGCCAGACGGCGAAACTGCTGCAGCAGCTTGCGCGCCACGGTGGGCGACAGGCGCGATTCGCCCCGGTGCACGGCGTGCACCGTCTCCAGCACATCCTCCTCGGCCGCATCCTTGAGCAGGTAGGCGTGGGCGCCGGCCTGGATGGCCTCGAACACCAGCTCGTCGTCGTCGAAGGTGGTCAGCACCACCACATGCGTGTGCGGCAGCTGCGCCGTCAGCCGGCGCGTGGCGGCCACGCCGCCCAGGCGCGGCATCTGCAGGTCCATGAGCACCACGTCGGGCGCGAGCGCCAGCGCCAGATCCAGCGCCTCCTGGCCGTCGCCGGCCTGGCCCACGACCTCGATGCCGGGCTCGGCCCCCAGCATCAGTGCCAGGCCGCGGCGGATGATGGGCTGGTCATCGACCACCAGCAGGCGCAGCGGCGGGGCCGGCGGGCTCATGGCTGCCACCTGCGCGCGGCGCCGCTGCCGCACAATCGGCCAGTCGGATAGTCCTTGTGTCGCATGCGCCGCAGCTTACCCCAGCCCAACGAAGCCATGGATGCGCCGCCGCCATTGCCCTGGTGGCAGCGCCTCAATCCCTGGCGGCATTTTGCCGCGGCGCTGGGCTGGGCCATGTTTGCCCTGGTGGTGGTGGGCGCCCTGGTGGCCGCGGAATGGGCCGCCAGCGAGGCCGCGCGCCATGTGGCCGTGGCCGCGCGCGCACGCCTGCAGCAGACCGCCAACCAGGCGGCGGACGCGCTCATGGCCCAGCTGCAGGTGCGCCTGGCCGCCATGCGCGCCACGGCCGCCCAATGGCCCTTGTTGCCGGGCGCTGCCGCGGCCTTGGGCGACAGCCTGGCGGCACTGCAGGCGCAGCAGCCCGAGCTTGGCTGGATAGGCGCGGTCGATGCCTCGGGCCAGTGGCTGGCTGCCACGGCACCCTGGCCGGAGGCCCATAGCCTGCCCGGCCAGCCCTGGCTGGAGCGGGCGCGGCGCAACCCCGTGGTAGTGCTGCATCGCAGCCATGACCAGGGCATGCTCGACAGCCTGGTGCTGGCCGTGCCCATGACGGCCGGCGCGGGTGAGCGCGGCGCGGTTCTGGTGGCACAGCTGCCCTGGCTGTGGTTGCAGGCCGTGCTCGACGCCCAGCTGCGCGCCATTGGCGGCGGCGTGCCCATAGAACTGCTGCTGACGGGCCCGGGCGGGCGTGTGCTGGCCGGACCGCCGGCGGTGCGCGGCCTGGCACCCGGTGCCGACCTGAGCGACGGCGGCCGCTACCTGTTGGAACGTGCGCATGCGCCGCTGTCCGAAGAGCGGCTGGCCGAGGAGGGCGCGGCCGGCGGGGCCTGGCAGCTGTGGGTGCGCGAGAGCGCCCGCCAGGCCCTGGCGCCGGCGCGCGAGACGCACCAGGCCGTGCTCATCGGTGTGCTGGCCGTGGGCCTGCTGGCGGCGTTGGCGGCCGTGGGTGTGGCGCGCTGGCTGCTGCGCCGGCTCGATGCGCTGGCGCAGCAGGCCAGGGCGGTGCGCGCCGGCCGGCGCGACAGCATAGACATACCCGCGGGGCGCGACGAGGTGCACGCCATAGGCGTGACGCTGGCCCAGTTGATCAGCCATTGGCAGGAGGAGAAGGCGGCGCTGACGCGGCTCAACACCGAGCTCGATGCGCGCGTTGCGGCACGCACGGCGCGTATCGAGCGCCTGGCGCAGGACGCGCGCCGCGCCGCCGTCACGCGCGAGCGTCTGCGCCTGGCGCGCGGGCTGCACGACACGTTGGCGCATTCGCTCATGGCGCTGCTCACGCAGATCCGCCTGATGCGCAAGCTGGGTGCGCAGTGGAGCCGCGAGCGGCTCGACGCGGAGCTGCGGGACGCCGAGCAGCTGGCCACCGACGGCCTGGCCGAGGCGCGGGCCGCCATTGGGCAGATGCGCGCCTCGGGCGTGCACGACAGTGGCCTGGGGCCGGAGTTGCAGGCGCTGCTGCAGCAGTTTGCCGAGCGCAGCGGCGTGCATGTCGAGGCGCAGATCGCCGCCGCCGCCGCCGACCTGGTGGACGACCGCGCCGCCATTGTGCTGGACATGGCGCGCGAGCTGCTGCGCAATGTGGAGCGCCATGCCGATGCCGGCATGGTCAGAGTGACGCTGGAGCCCGAGGGCGGGCAGGATGCGGGCGGCGATGAGCCCTGGCGCTGGTGCCTGAGCCTGAGCGACGACGGACGGGGCTTTGACCCGACCGCGCCCCATACGGGCCATTTCGGCCTGGTGGGCCTGCGAGAACAGGCGCTGCAGCTGGGCGCGGCATGGGCGCTGGACAGTGCGCCGGGCCAAGGCTGCCGCGTGCGGCTGCGGTTTTCGGCCGCCTGAGCCTTGTGCGCTGCGGGTTGTGCGTGGGGACAGCGACATGCTGTCGTTCAACGCCCAACCTCTAGTCCAGCGTCGGATAGTCGGTGTAGCCCTTTTCGCCGCCGCCGTAGAACGTCGCCCGGTCCCAGGCATTGAGCGGCGCGTTACGGCGCAAGCGGCTCACCAGGTCGGGGTTGGAGATGAAGGCCCGGCCAAAGGCCACCATGTCGGCATGGCCGCTGGCCACGGCCTGCAGCGCCATGTCGCGGTCGTAGCCGTTGTTGACCATCCAGGCGCCACGCCCGCCCGCCTCGCGGTACGCGGCCTTGAAGGCGGCATAGTCGAAGGGGCGGCCTTCGACATCGCGCGGTCCGCCGGTAGCCCCCTCGATGACGTGGATGTAGGCCAGGCCCAGTGGCGCAAGATGGCGTGCCAGGTACTCGAACAGCGGCTGGGGGTGGGTGTCATGAATGTCGTTGGCGGGTGTGACCGGCGACAGGCGCAGGCCCACGCGGCCGCCGCCAATGGCATCGGCCACGGCACGCGTCACTTCCAGCATCAGCCGCGCGCGGCGCGGGACGGCGCCGCCGTAGTCGTCCGTGCGCCGGTTGGCGCCATCCTTGAGGAATTGATCCAGCAGGTAGCCGTTGGCGCCGTGGAGCTCGACGCCGTCAAAGCCGGCCGACTGCACGGCATTGCGCGCCGCGGCCGCGAAGCTGTGGACCAGGCCCGGTAGTTCGTCCACGGCCAGCGCACGCGGCGTGCAGGTGTGCACGAACTCTCCCTGGCCCGTGTTGGCGTCCACCAGGTAAGTCTTGGCGTGGGCCTGTACGGCCGAAGGGCCTACCGGCGCGGCGCGGCCCGGCTGTAGCAGGGAGTGCGAAACGCGGCCCACATGCCATAGCTGCGTGACGATCTTGCCACCCGCTGCGTGGACGGCCCGGGTGACTTTCTTCCAGCCATCGAGCTGCTCGCTGCCATACAGGCCCGGCACATCGGAATAGCCCTGGCCCTGCGGGCTGATGGCTGTCCCCTCGGTGATCACCAGGCCAGCGCTGGCGCGCTGCTCGTAGTAGGTGGTCGTCATGCCCTGCGGCACGGCCTGGGGCGAGCGGTTGCGCGTGAGCGGCGCCATCGCGATGCGATTGGCCAGATGCAGGTCGCCAGCCCGGATAGGGTCGAACAAGGTGGTCATGTGCGAGGCCCGTTGTTGATGGAAGAGCCCATGTTCCACGTGGAACATGGGCGGGCAGGGCGCTTACTTGAGCAGGCCCTCGGCCCTCATCGCCGCCTGTACGCCGGGGCGGGCAGCGATGCGCTCACGGTAAGCGACCAGGTTTTTCAGGTGCGAAATGTCCACGGAGAGATATTGCGCCCAATTGGTCACGGTGAACAGATAGGCGTCGGCCACGCTGAATGGGTCGCCCATCAGATATTGCTTGCCGGCCAACTCGCCGTCCAGCCACTTGAGACGCCCGAGCAGGCGCTCCGTGACCATGGGCTTGTATTCCGCGGGGGTGTTGGGGGCCCACAGCGGGCCGAAGCCCTTGTGCACCTCCGAGCTGATGAAGCTCAGCCATTCCTGCAGCCGGTAGCGCGGCAGCGTGCCATTCGCCGGCGCCAGGTTCTTCTGCGGCGCCTGGTCGGCCAGGTATTGCACGATCGCCTGGCACTCGCGCAGGCGCGTGCCGTCGTCAAGCTCCAGCACCGGCACATAGCCCAGGGGGTTGATGCTGTAGAAATCGGTGCCGTCGGGCAGCTTGTGCGTCTTGGTGCTGGCCAGCACGGACTCATGGGCCAGACCGGCCTCGTGCAGCACGATATGGGGTGCGAGCGAGCAGGCGCCGGTGGAGTAGTACAGCTTCATTGTGGAATGCTCCTGGTTGATAAGGGCCCAATGCTATGCGTTGTGCGGGCTCTTTGCAGTCCTGTGGGTGAATGGGGCATGTGGTCAATCCGGCAAGAGATTGCCGTTGAAACATGGCATCCTTTCGGTTTTGACCACCATGGGGAGAAGTAGTGCAGCACGACGGGGCAAACAGGACGAATACGCGGCGACGCATGCTTGTCGCAGGCGCCTTGGGCGCGGGAGCGGCATGGAGCCTTCTGGGTTGTGGCGGCGGCGGTGGTGGTGTTGGTGACGGCGGCAGCGCGCAGACCGTCGCCGTGCCCTTGGGCAGCTGGATGGCCGCACCGAGCGATTTGCGTGAAGACGTCCGTTTTCTCGACATTCCACCGCCGGCCATCACCATGTTCCGCGAGCAGACCCTGCGGCAGACGGTGCGGCTGTCCCTGGGGGGTGAGCGGGTGCGTATTCAGTTCAGCAACCTGTATGGGCAGACGCCCTTGTCCCTGGCGCGCGTGCGCGCGGCGCTGGGAAAGGGCGACGGCGCCGTGGATGTCGCCACCGATGTGGCGGTGACGTTCCAGGGCGCGCAGGCCGTGCGCATAGCCCCCGGCGCGCAGGTCTGGAGCGATCCGATCGCCATCCGTGTGGCGGACGCCGGCCTGCTGTCGGTGAGTGTCTATGTGCAGGATGCGGCCGACTGCACCACGGCGCACCGCTACGCCCGTGCCGTGCACTACCTGGCGCCCGGCGATCAAACCCGCGCCGCGGCCGTGCCGACGGCTGCGGCAAACCAGCTCAGCTCTACCTATTGGATGAGCGCCATCGACGTCTACCGGCAGCAGTCCGGCGCCGTAGTAGCCGCCTTTGGGGACTCCCTGACCGACGGCAATGGCTCCACCGATGGCACAGACCGGCGCTACCCCGACCTGTTGGCGGCACGCTTCCTGGCCGCGGGGCGTGCGGTGTCCGTGGTGAATGCGGGCCTGGCGGGCAACCGCTGGCTGCACGACCGCTTTGGCCAGCGGGGCACGGAACGCTTTCGGCGCGATGCCCTGGGTGTCACCGGCGTAACCCACGTAATCATCCAGATGGGCATCAACGATATCGGCTTTCAGCAGGCCTGGACGCCCGATGAGAAGGCATCGGCCAATGACCTGATCGCCGCCTTGGCCGCGGCGGCGTCGGCGGCCAAGGCGGCAGGGGCGAAAGCGTACCTGACAACCCTGACGCCATACCAGGGGCACGTGTTCTTTTCCGCGCCGGGCGAACAGATGCGCCAGACGGTGAATGCCTGGATCCGCGCGAATACCGATGTGGCCGGCGTCTTCGATTTCGATGCCGTCGTGCGCGACCCGGAGGAGCCGGCGCGCATCCTGCCCGCCTACCGGGCAGATGACCAGCTGCACCTGAACGACCAGGGCTATGCCCGCTTGGCCCAGAGCATCGCGCTCGATGCCTTGCGCTAGTCGGTCAGTCATTCAGGGAGGGAGCCCCTCCTACTGCTGCGAGGGTTTCACGTGAAACATGGGCGCGCGACACGCGATTGGCCAAAGATGGGAAAATTGCGGGTTTCCCCTGTCTGCGCCCAGTCCCATGCTTTACCCCCAGGAATTTGATGTCATCGTCGTCGGTGGCGGCCATGCCGGCACCGAGGCTGCGCTAGCGTCCGCGCGCATGGGTTGCCAGACCCTGCTGCTGACCCACAACATCGAGACCCTGGGGCAGATGAGTTGCAACCCCAGCATAGGCGGCATCGGCAAGGGCCACCTCGTGAAAGAGGTGGATGCGCTGGGCGGCGCCATGGCGCTGGCGACCGACGAGGGTGGGATTCAGTTCCGCATCCTGAACAGCAGCAAGGGCCCGGCCGTGCGCGCCACGCGCGCCCAGGCCGACCGCGTGCTGTACAAGGCTGCCATACGCCGCATGCTGGAGAATCAGCCCAATCTGTGGCTGTTCCAGCAGGCGGTGGACGACCTGATGGTGGAGGGCGACCGCGTCGTCGGCGCGGTGACGCAGATCGGCCTCAAGTTTCGCGCGCGCGCCGTGGTGCTGACGGCCGGCACCTTCCTCGACGGCAAGATCCATGTGGGGCTGAACAACTACGCGGCCGGCCGGGCAGGGGACCCGCCCGCGGTGAGCCTCTCAAGCAGACTGAAGGAGCTGAAGCTGCCCCAGGGGCGGCTGAAGACCGGCACGCCGCCGCGCATCGACGGGCGCAGCATCGATTTTTCACAGTGCGAGGAGCAGCCCGGCGACGGCATGCCAGGCGGCGTGAACGAGGGGCAGCTGCCGGTATTCAGCTTCATGGGCCATGCCGCCATGCATCCGCGCCAGTTGCCTTGCTGGATCACGCACACCAACGCGCGCACGCACGAGATCATCCGCTCGGGCTTTGACCGCAGCCCCATGTTCACCGGCAAGATCGAGGGCGTGGGCCCGCGCTATTGCCCCAGCGTGGAGGACAAGATCAACCGCTTTGCCGACAAGGAGAGCCACCAGATCTTCCTGGAGCCCGAGGGGCTGACCACGCACGAGTTCTACCCCAACGGCATCTCCACCAGCCTGCCGTTCGACATCCAGCTGGCGCTGGTGCGCAGCATGCGCGGACTGGAGAACGCGCACATCCTGCGCCCCGGCTACGCCATCGAGTACGACTACTTCGACCCGCGCGCGCTCAAAAGCAGCTTCGAGACGCGGCAGATCCAGGGCCTTTTCTTCGCCGGCCAGATCAACGGCACCACGGGCTACGAGGAGGCCGCGGCCCAGGGCCTGTTCGCCGGCCTGAACGCGGCCCTGCAATGCCGCGGGCAGGCGCCCTGGCTGCCGCGACGCGACGAGGCCTATCTGGGTGTGCTGGTGGACGACCTGGTGACCAAGGGTGTGACCGAGCCCTACCGCATGTTCACCAGCCGCGCCGAATTCCGCCTGCAGCTGCGCGAGGACAACGCCGACATGCGCCTGACCGAGCAGGGGCGTCGCATGGGGCTGGTGGGCGACGCGCGCTGGGATGCGTTCAGCCGCAAACGCGATGCGGTTTCACGTGAAACCGAGCGCCTCAAGAGCACCTGGGTGAATCCGCGCATCCTGGCCGCGGCCGAGTCCGAGCGCGTCTTGGGCAAAGCCATTGAGCATGAGTACAAGCTGTTCGACCTGCTGCGCCGGCCCGATGTGAGCTATGAGGCGCTGATGAGCTTGGATGGCGGCAAGTACGCCAGCGGCGATGTTTCACGTGAAACCCTGGGCGCGCTGAGCACGCCCGTGATCGAGCAGGTGGAGATTGCCGCCAAGTATTCCGGCTATATAGACCGGCAGAGGGATGAGGTGCAGCGCGCCGCACACTACGAGCAGCTACGCCTGCCCGAGGAGCTGGACTACATGCAGGTGGCGGCGCTGTCCATCGAGGTGCGGCAGAAGCTGCAGAAGCACCGGCCCGAGACCCTGGGCCAGGCCTCGCGCATCTCGGGTGTGACGCCGGCGGCCATCTCGCTGCTGCTGGTGCATTTGAAGAAGGGTGGCTTCAAGGGCTTTGCCCTGGAGGTCGCGGCATGACGGCGGCACTGGCCGAGCGGCTGCGTGCCGGGGTGCAGGCTCTGGGCCTGGTGCTTGATGACGCGCAGATCACGCGCCTGCTGGACTTCCAGAACCTGCTGCAGAAGTGGAACAAGGTCTACAACCTGACGGCCGTGCGCAACCCAGAGGAGATGCTCACCCACCACCTGCTCGACAGCCTGGCAGCCGTGGCGCCGCTCCAGCGCTATCTGGCGCAGCAGGGTGGGGCTGGGCGGCGCCTGCTGGATGTGGGCAGTGGCGGCGGCCTGCCGGGTGTGGTGTTCGCCATCTGCTGCCCCGAGCTTCAAATCTCCTGCGTGGACACCGTGGCCAAGAAGGCGGCCTTCATCCAGCAGGCGGCGGCTGCGCTGGGCCTGAAGTACCTGCACGGCATCCATGCACGGGTCGAGACGCTGCCCGGCCCGTTCGATGTGATCAGCTGCCGCGCCTTTGCCGCGCTGGCCGACTTCACGACCTGGTCGCGCCAGGCTTTGGCGCCGCAGGGCGTGTGGCTGGCCATGAAGGGCAGGCATCCGCAGGACGAGATTGCCGCGTTGCCCGCAGATGTGCAGGTGTTTCACGTGGAACAGCTGGCCGTGCCCGGTCTGGATGCCGAGCGCTGCATCTGCTGGATGCGGCCCGTGGCTTAAACTCGGGCCTCCCTCCTTCGCTTCGCAAGGCTCCCCATGTTCGGCATTGCTGATTACGGCGCATTCGTCGCCGCCATCGTGTTGTTTCTGGCCATTCCCGGGCCGGGCAACCTGGCGCTCATCACCTCCACCGGCAAGGGTGGGGTGCGCGCCGGCATGGCCGCCTGCCTGGGCGTGATCGCCGCCGACCAGGTGCTGATGTGGGCCGCCGTGGCGGGCGTGGCCGGCCTGTTGGCCACCTACCCGGCGGCCTTCCATGCCGTGCAGTGGCTGGGCGCCGCCTACCTGGGCTGGATGGGCTGGAAGATGCTTACGGCCAAGCCGGGCGACGCGCCCGTGCTGCATATCGAGCCGCGCCATTACTTTCGCCAGGGCGCGGTGATCACGCTGCTCAACCCCAAGGCCATCGTGTTCTACATGGCCTTCTTCCCGCTGTTCGTGAACCCGGCCACGCACCGCGGCCTGGTCACCTTTGCCGCCATGGCGGCGACCATCGCCGCGCTGACCTTTCTGTACGGCCTGGTCGTGGTGCTGCTCACCCATCACCTGGCCGAGCGCATGCGCGCCAACCCCAAGGTGGTGCGTGTGCTGGAAAAGACCGCGGGCACCTTCCTCATCGGCTTCGGCATCAAGCTGGCCATCTCGAAATAACACATGGCCAAGATTTTCTGCATTGCCAACCAGAAGGGCGGCGTCGGCAAGACCACCACCGCCGTCAACCTCGCCGCGGGCCTGGCAAAGATCGGCCAGCGCGTGCTGCTCGTGGACCTGGACCCGCAGGGCAATGCCACCATGGGCTCGGGCGTGGACAAGCGCGCGCTGGAGCTGTCCGTCTACGACGTGCTGCTCGAATCCGCCTCGGTCAAGGAGGCCGCCGTGCCCGCCGAGCAATGCGGCTACCACGTGCTCGGCGCCAACCGCGAGCTGGCCGGCGCCGAGGTCGAGCTGGTGCCGCTGGAGCAGCGCGAGCGCCGCCTGAAGGCGGCCCTCGCCGAGGTGGACAAGGATTACGACTTCGTGCTCATCGACTGCCCGCCGTCGCTCTCCATGCTGACCCTGAATGGTCTGTGCAGCGCACATGGCGTCATCGTGCCCATGCAGTGCGAATACTTCGCGCTGGAGGGCCTGACCGACCTGGTCAACACCATCAAGCAGGTGCACGCCAACCTGAACCGTGAGCTGCAGATCATCGGCCTGCTGCGCGTCATGTTCGACCCGCGCATCACGCTGCAAAGCCAGGTCAGCGCCCAGCTCAAGGACCACTTTGGCGACAAGGTGTTCAACACCGTGATCCCGCGCAACGTGCGCCTGGCCGAGGCACCCAGCTACGGCCTGCCCGGCGTGGTGTTCGACCCGTCGGCCAAGGGCAGCCAGGCCTTCCTGGAGTTTGCACGCGAGATGGTGGAACGTATTAAAAGCATGTAAAAGTGCCATTTCCGCTTATACAGCAAGCGCTAGAAGCTACGAAAATAATAGTAAATGAGCCCCGCCAACATCCTCCTCCTGCCCGGCTGGCAGAACTCCGGCCCCGGCCATTGGCAGACCGAGTGGGAGCGCCTGCACGGTGACCAGCGGGTAGAGCAGCATGACTGGATGCGTCCGCTGCGCGGCGACTGGAGCGCGCGGCTGGAGGACGTCGTGGCCGACGCGCCCGGCCCGGTGCTGCTGGCCGCGCACAGCCTGGGCTGCATCCTCGCCGCCTGGTGGGCCACGCATACGCGCCACGCGCGCAAGGTGGCGGGCGCGCTGCTGGTGGCGCCGGGCGACGTGGAGCGCCCGGACGTGGCGGCGCAGATACCCGGCTGGGCACCCATTGCGCGTCAGCCGCTGCCCTTTCCCGCCGCGCTGGTGGGTAGCCAGAACGACCCGTACTGCAGCCTGGAGGGCGCACGCGCCATGGCGCAGGACTGGGGGGCGCGCTTTGTGGACGTGGGCAATCGCGGCCACGTCAACGCCGAATCGGGCCTGGGTGACTGGCCCGAGGGCAGGGCGCTGTTGTACTCATTGATGAACAAGGATTGAACGACATGGTCACCAAGAAACCCAAGGGCCTGGGCCGCGGCCTGGAGGCCCTGCTGGGCCCCAAGGTCACCGAGAAAGTGGAGCAGGCCGAGGCTGCGGCCCAGGGCCTGCCCAGCAGCTTGATGCTCGATCAGCTGGTGCCCGGCGTCTACCAGCCACGCACGCGCATGGACGAGGGCGCGCTGTACGAGCTGGCCGAATCCATCAAGGCCCAGGGCATCATGCAGCCCATCCTGGTGCGCCGCCTGGCGGGCGGCGAGCATGCGGGCAAGTACGAAATCATCGCCGGCGAGCGGCGCTTCCGTGCTTCGCGCCTGGCGGGGCTGGACAGCGTGCCGGTGCTGGTGCGCGATGTGCCCGACGAGTCGGCAGCCGCCATGGCCCTCATCGAGAACATCCAGCGCGAGGACCTGAATCCCCTCGAAGAGGCCCATGGCCTGCAGCGTCTGATCAGGGAATTCGGCCTCACGCACGAGCAGGCGGCCCAGGCCGTGGGCCGCTCGCGCAGCGCGGCCAGCAACCTGCTGCGCCTCTTGAACCTGGCCGATCCGGTGCAGACCATGCTCATGGCCGGCGACATCGACATGGGCCATGCGCGCGCGCTGCTGGCGCTCGATCGCGCCACGCAGATCACGGCCGGCAATCAGATCGCGGCCAAGAAGCTGTCGGTGCGCGAGGCCGAGGGACTGGTCAAGAAGCTGGGCGCCGAGTTCAACCTGACGCCGCAAGCGCCCAAGAAGGACAAGTCGCGCGACATCAAGCGCATCGAGGAGGAGCTGTCCGACCTGCTCATGGCCGAGGTGGAGGTGCGCGTGAAAAGGCGCGTCAAGCGGGGCAGCCGCGTCGAGGAAATGGGCGAGCTGGCGATAGAGTTCGGCTCGCTGGAGGCGCTCAACGGCCTCATCGAGCGCCTGCGCGGCTGAAGATCGCGCGGCCCATGCGTCTGCCCTGGCCGCTGCCAGCCTTGCTCGCCTGGGGCGCTGCATGGGCACTGTATCTTGTGCTGCAGCCACATGGGGGCGCACCGGCGGCGCTGCTGGGCGCCACGGGCGTCGGCGTGCTGGCCAGTCTGTGGGGGCAGGGCTGGTGGCGCCGGCTATGGATTGCGCTGGGCTTTCCACTGTCGCTGGTGCTCACGGGCGCGGCAACGTTGCCGGCCTGGGCGTGGCTGCTGCCGCTGGCCGTGCTGCTGCTGGTCTATCCGCTGAACGCCTGGCGCGATGCGCCTTTGTTTCCCACGCCGCGCGGCGCGCTGCGCGGGCTCGACGCCCTGGCGCCGCTGCCGCCGGGCGCGGCCGTGCTCGACGCGGGTTGCGGCCTGGGCGATGGCTTGCTGGCGCTGCGCACCGCCTATCCCCTGGCGCGGTTGCGCGGGCTGGAATGGAGCTGGCCGCTGGCCCTGCTGTGCCGCCTGCGCTGCCCCTGGGCAGAGGTGCGGCGTGGCGACATCTGGGCGGCCGGCTGGGGTGCCTATCAGATGGTGTACCTGTTCCAGCGGCCCGAGAGCATGGCGCGCGCAGCCGCCAAGGCGCAGGCCGAGATGGCTCCTGGCAGCTGGCTGGTCAGCCTGGCCTTTGAGGTACCGGGCCTGGCGGCCTGCGCGCAGCTGCCCGGGTTTGCCGGCCAGGGGGTGTGGATCTACCGCCTGGGCCGTGTTGGTACCGAGCCGGCCGATGGCACGACGAAAGGTGCAACAGCCGCGCGCGCAACGCTATGATTTCGCAGGGCTCCATACCGCAAGGCCCTTCCAACCATTCATCGTGAGAGAGGAAACAAACACCATGTCCCGCAAAACACTGCCGTTGCTCGCGACCGTCTGCGCCGTTGTCGCCCTTGCAGGCTGCGAAACCACCAATATGAAGATGGGTAGCCAGGACGCCAAGACCGTGGCCACGGGCGCGGCAGCGGGCGGCAATGCCGCCAATGCGAGCGGCCAGCTCGAACGCTGCCAATCGCCGCTGGGCACGGTGTCGCTGGTCGAGAACCAGGACGCGGGCTGGTACACCATTTTGCGCAACGAATACAAGCTGCCGCCCACGGCCAACCTGCTGCGCCTGCTGATCCAGCAGTCCAATTGCTTCGTCGTCGTGGAGCGCGGCGCGGCTGGCATGCGTGCCATGGACCGCGAGCGCCAGCTCATGGGTTCGGGCGAGATGCGCGGTGGCAGCAACTTCGGCAAGGGCCAGATGGTGGCCTCCGACTATGGCATGTCGCCCGAAATCATCTTCAGCAACAACGATGCGGGCGGCATCGGCGGCGCGCTGGGCGGGCTCATCGGCGGCGGCCGTGGCACGGCTCTGGCGGCACTGGGCGGCAGCATGAAAACACGCGAGGCCAGCGCCATGCTGACCCTGGTGGACAACCGCTCGGGCGTGCAGGTGGCGGCCTCCGAGGGCAGCGCCTCCAAGAGCGACTTTGCCGGCTTTGGCGGCATCTTTGGCGGCGGCGGGGGGGGCGCGCTGGGCGGCTACCAGAACACGGCCCAGGGCAAGGTGATCACCGCGGCGTTCATGGACGCCTACAACCAGATGGTCGTCGCGCTGCGCAACTACAAGGCGCAAGGCGTGCAGGGCCAGGGCCTGGGCGGCGGCGGCAAGCTGGGGGTGGACGGCGGCGTCGCCCCGTCGCAAACCAAGGCCGGTGCAGCCATGTCGATGCGCGAGGCGCAGGAGCGCCTGAACGGCCTGGGCTACAACGTGGGCACGCCGGACGGATCTGCCGGCCCCCGGACGGTCAAGGCGCTGCGCGACTTCCAGCAGCAGCAAGGCCTGCCCGTGACGGGGCGCCTGGACACGGCCACGGCCGGAGCGCTGTCGCGCTGAGCAGGCGGCCGTACCCCGGAGAGCCTGGGCCGAGGCTGCGCACCGGCCCGCTCTCTGGATAGGGGGACGACCCCTACTTCATGCGGCTGGCGCGGCTCACGTACAGCGCCAGGGCAGCGATGTCGTCGGCGCTGAGCACATCCTTGAACGAGGGCATGGCGCCTACGCCGTTTTGCACGGCACGCGCCACGCGCGCCGCGTCGGGCTGCAGCTCGTCGAGCACCGGGCCGATGGCGCCCTCGGCCCCTGCATCCCTGAGCGTGTGGCACAGCGCACAGGCAGGCGTGGCGGTGGCGAACAGTGCCTTGCCGCGGGCCATCTGGGCGGCCTCGTCGGCCTGGGCCGGCCCTGCCAGGCACAGGGCGGCCAGGGCGGCCAGGAGTGACTTGTCCGTGCCCACTCAGGCCACCGTCACCGTTACCGCGTGGTCGGCCCAGCTGTTGTTGTTGTAGCCGCCCTGGTTCTCCAGGCGCGCCTCGGGCTGCACATTGCCCTGCGTGTCAGTGACGCGGCTGGCCAGCACATGGCTGCCCTTGGCCAGCTGCGCCTGCAGCACGAACTGGCGCCAGGCGTAGCGGCCCATGTCGGGGCCTATGAGGCGTGCAGCCTGCCAGGTCTTGCCGCCGTCCGTGGACACCTCCACACCCTTGACGGCATGCATGCCGCCGAAGGCCACGCCCTGGATCAGCACCTTGCCGGCGGCCTGGGGCCCGCCCTCGGGCAGAGGGCTGTTGATCCAGGACTTGACGTTCATCTCCTGCACCGAGGGCTGGCTCGGGTCGGCCTTGCCGCCCGGTGGCGAGATGCGGTAGCCGTGCGACATGATCTTGGCATCGCTTTCCTGGGCCGTGAAGGCCAGCTGCTTGATGTACTTGATGTTGTTCACGCCGGTGTAGCCCGGCACGATCAGGCGCAGCGGGCCGCCGTGGGCCAGGGGCACCGGCTCGCCATTCATTTCCCAGGCCAGCAGCGCGTCCTGCATGGCTTCGAGCGGCACCGAGCGCTCCACGATCACGCTCTTGGGGTCGATGCCTGCAGGCAGGACCTCGCCGCCGGTGCCGGTCATGAACTTCCTGCCGTCGGCCAGGCCACCCAGGGCCTGGACCACGTCGCGCACCGGCACGCCGCTCCAGACCACGCAGCCGGCGGCGCCCACGGTCCAGGGCGTGCCGCTGGGCTTGCTCGGGAAGAAGCCGCGGCCGTTGCCCGAGCATTGCAGCACCATGGTCACGGTATCGAGTCCCAGGCTCTTGAGTTCGCGCACGCTCAAGAGCCGGGGTTGCCTGACGCCGTCCACCTGCACCTGCCAGGCATCGCGGTCGGCCACGATGGCCTCCGGCGGCGTGGGCAGGTTGTTGCGCACGTACAGCTGGTCGGCGGGCGTGACCACGCCGGAGCCGAAGGCGCCGCGCCTGGTCTCTATGGTGGTGGCACTGTGCACGATGACGGCATCGGCCTTCTTCCAGACGGCATAGCCGGGCAGGGGCTTGGCCGCCGGCGTGGCGGCCTGTGCCAGCGCCCCCTGGTGGAAGCTGGCCAGGCCGGCGGCGGCCAGGGCGCTGGCACTGCCCGTGAGCAGGCGGCGGCGCGGCAGGGAGGTGGGCGTGGTAGGCATGGGCGTCTCCTTCGGGGGCTTGGGGGGCTCGTTATGGGGCATGCCGGCGTCGTGCAAGGGCGGCATGCTGGGCGCGAGCATGGCACAGCAGCGGCCATTTCTTTCACCCGCCGGTGAAAACCCTAGGCATCCATGGCTGTATCCGTCAGGGCGAGCCCAGGAAGCGCCCCGGCGCCAGCCCCACGGCGCGGCGCACCATGGCGCTGAAGGCGCTGGGACTGTTGTAGCCGAGTTCGGCCGCAATCTGGTTGATGGGCCGGCGGCCCGCCGCCAGGGCCACGGCACGCGCCAGGATGACCTGCTGGCGCCATTGCGTGAAGGTGCAGGAAAGCTCCTGGCGGAACAGCCGTGCCACCGTGCGCGGGCTGGCGCCGGTGTCATGCGCCCATTCGGCCAGTGTCTCGTGGCGCGTGGGGTCGGCGATCACGGCCTCGCACAGGTGGCGCAGGCGTTTGTCGCGCGGCAGGTCCACGCCTAAGCGCACGCTGCTGGCGCGGCGCAGCTCGTCCTGGATCAGCGCGCTCAGGTGGCGCTCGCGCTGTAGCTGCTCGGGCGAAAGCGGCGCACCACCGTCGGGCTCGGTGGGCATCTCGCGCACCAGGGCGCGCAGCAGGGCCGACACCTCCAGCACGCGGCACTGGCGCCAGGGTTCCTCCTGCGCGCGCGCCACGTCTGGGCCGCAGCGCCCGGGTGGCTGGTAAAAGTACAGCGTGCGCAGGTCGGCGTCCTCCACCATGGTCACGGCGTGCTCCACTCCCGGCGGGATCCACAGCGCGCGCGAGGGCGGCACGATGTAGGCGCCATGCGGCACCGTCAGGCGCAGCACGCCGCCGGTGGAGATGGCCACTTGCGCCCAGGGGTGGCTGTGCGGCAGCACCTGGGTGTCGGCACCCAGCTCGCGGTGCTTGGCGCGCACCGGGCGCGCGTGGCTGGGGACGAACAGATGCGGCGTGAGCGATTCCACATACGACAGCACGCGCGCCGCGCGCGGCCCCGGGGCGGCCTGTGCCTCGGCCGGCTCTGGCTGGGACAAGGGGGGAGCGGCGTGCATTGGCATGATTGCGACAGAAATTGGCCATCTATCGTATATCGGACTTGGCCACCCTGCCTAACATGACGCCCATGACGACCGCCGCCACCCCCTCCCTGCGCCAGGACGCGCACACCATAGGCCTGATCGGCCTGGCGCATGGCACCTCGCATTTCTTTCACATGCTGCTGCCGCCGCTGTTCCCGTTCCTGATCAAGGACTTCGGCTACAGCTATTCCGAACTCGGCCTGCTGCTATCCGTGTTCTTCGTGGTCTCGGGCACGGGGCAGGCGATGGCGGGCTTTTTGGTGGACAAGGTGGGTGCGCGCCCGGTGCTGTTTGCGGCACTTTCCAGCTTTGCCGCGGCCGGGCTGGCGGCGGCTACGGCCAGCGGTTATGCCGGCCTGGTGCTGGCGGCCGCGCTGGCCGGCCTGGGCAATGCGCCGTTTCACCCGGTGGACTTCACCATCCTCAACAAGCGCGTGTCGCCCGCGCGCCTGGGCCACGGCTTCTCGGTGCATGGCATCACGGGCAATCTGGGCTGGGCCACGGCACCGGTGTTCATGGCCGGCATCGCCACGGCCACGGGCTCCTGGCGCATGGCCTGCCTGGGGGCCGCTGGGCTGGCGCTGCTGGTGCTGGCCACCATGGTGTGGAACCGCGAGACACTCGACGACCGCCAGGGCAGCTGGGCGCACCCGCCGGCCAAGGCCGGCGCCGCCGCCGCGCCCGAGCACCCCATGGCCTTCCTCAAGCTGCCGGCCGTGTGGCTGTGCTTCTCGTTCTTCTTCTGGAGCACCTGCTCGCTCAGTGCCATCCAGAGCTTTGCCGCCCCGTCGCTGCAGAACATGTACGGCATCCCTCTGTCGCTCACCACCATAGTGGTCACCGGCTACATGCTGTGCGGCGCCGCGGGCATGGTGATCGGCGGCTTTCTCGTGGGCCGCGTGGAGCGGCTGGAAAAGACCATCAGCGTCTGCCTGCTGGCCTCGGCCACGCTGCTCGTGCTAGTCGGGCTGGGTGTGCTGCCCGGCATGGTGGCGCTGGTGGTGGCGTCGCTGGCCGGCATGGGCATAGGCATCGCCGGCCCCTCGCGCGACATGCTCATCAAGCGCGCCGCGCCACCCGGTGCCACGGGGCGCGTGTATGGCACGGTGTATTCGGGGCTGGACCTGGGCTTTTCGCTGGCGGCACCGGTGTTCGGCGCCATGCTGGATGCGCAGATGAATTCCAGCATCTTCTACGGTTCGGCCCTGGCGTTGGCGCTGGGCGTGGTGTCGGCCGGCTTTGTCGGCGCGGGCGTGGCCTCGCGCCGCCTGCAGGCGGCCTGAAAACCGTGGCGCGTCAGGAGTTGCGGTAGGCCATGGGCGTCTCGGGCACCGGGTAGCCGGCGGCGCCAAAGGTCTCGACGATGGCCTTGTGGGTGTCGAAGTACACCTGCCAGTAATGGTCGGTGTGGGTGTAGGGGCGCACGCAGAGCTTGGGGCCTTCGGGGGTGAATTCCAGGATCTCGATGTCCGGCGCGGGCGTGGTGGCCACGTTGGGTATGGCGGCGATCACGGGCCTGAGGCGCGCAATGGCATCGAGCGGGTTCACGCTGTTGGCCACCTTGGCCACGCAGTCCACGCGGCGCACGGGCAGGGCGCTGAAGTTCTGGATGTTGTCGCCAAAGATCTTGCCGTTGCCGACCACGGTCATCACGTTGTCGGGCGTGGTCAGCGTGGTGGCGAACAGGCCCAGCTCGGTCACCGTGCCCACGGTGCCGCCAGCGCTGATGAAGTCGCCCACCTTGTAGGGGCGCAGCACCTGCATGAACACCCCCGCGGCAAAATTGCCCAGCATGCCGCTCCAGGCCGCGCCAATCGCCAGGCCTGCGCCGGCCAGCAGCGCGGCAAACGAGGTGGTCTTGACGCCGAAGATGTCGAGGATCGCCAGGATCAGGACGATGTTCAGCAGCACGCCGGTGATGGACTTGAGGTAATGCGCCAGCGTCGAGTCGATCTTGCCGCCGCGCTGCAGTAGCTTGCCCATCAGGCCGGTGGCCAGGTTGATGAGCCAGCGGCCGATGATCCAGGCTGCGATGGCCGTGGCCAGCTTGATGGCGAAATCGGTGCCCTGGGTGGTCAGGAATTGCCAGATGTCTGCGGTGTTCATATGCGTATGGGGCAGAGAAAAGAACGGCACAGCCTAACCCAAGCCCCAGCCGTGCACTGTGAACCATTGTGTGTGCGGGGTCGCACTGGAAAAGCTCCGGCAGCGGGCGTAAGCTGCGACGTGGGCCGGACTGCCGTTACAGCGGCAACGCGGCCCGCGTCCCTCAGATCGAGCGAAAGGACTGATTATGTTGTCCCATGCCGCTGTGACGACCATGTTGCCGGTCAAGGACATGGCGCGTGCCCGTGCCTTCTACGAGGGCTGCCTGGGCCTGGAGCCTGGGGGGCTGCGACCGGACGGCAAATTTGTTTACCAGGTGGGCGGTAGCACGCTGGCGCTCTTCCCCAAGCCGGAGGGCACCAAGGCGGATCACACGGCCATCAGCTTCCACGTGGCCGACATCGTCGCCAGCATAGACGCATTGCAGCGTGCCGGCGTGACGTTCGAGGACTACGACTTCCCGGGGCTCAAGACCGAGAACCATGTGTGCGTGCTCGGGGCAGAGA
Source organism: Pseudomonadota bacterium (assembly GCA_018241405.1). Classification (GTDB taxonomy): domain Bacteria; phylum Pseudomonadota; class Gammaproteobacteria; order Burkholderiales; family Burkholderiaceae_C; genus Alicycliphilus. The sequence continues at coordinate 104,929 of JAFEDY010000007.1, forward strand.
AGGCGGCCTGGTTCAAGGACACGGAAGGCAACTATCTGTGCATCCACGAGGACCTTGCGACGCGCTGAAGGCAATGCTGCCTCCCGTCCTGCTCATTGCCGCCTGACGATATCGACGGAGATCTCTACCGCGGGGACCGTTCCCCGGTTCTCCAGCCAGTGCGTGGTGTTCCTGTCCTCGGGCCAGCCCGGGCCGGGCCCGTAGTCGGTGGCCACGCCATTGCGGTGGTCGGTGATCCGGCCCTGCAGTATGTAGACCAGGCCCGGCCGATCCGCATGGCTGTGCAGCGGGCCGAAGACGCCGCCGGGCGCGATGGTCACCAGGCGCATGCGCAGTTCGCGCCCGGCCATGCCCTCGATCTCGGGGCCCAGGTCCAGCGTGGCCAGTGGCTGCACCGTCACCCCTTGCGTCTGCGGGGCCGCATGTTCGCTGCTCATGGTGCTCTCCTCCGTGGCCTAGAAGCTCAGGCTCGCCGCCCCGGCTTTGAGGCGCTCATGCATGGCGCTGGCGCCCTGTATCGTCACGCCCGGCATCAGGTCCTCCTGCGTATAGCCGCGCGCCTTGGCGCAGGGCGGACAGGCCCAGATCGTGCCGCCGCGGGCGAGGAAGTCGTCGATCAACGCCTTCAAGGGGTCTAGCGGCGGTACATGGGTGATGTCCACGGCCCTGCGGCGCACCAGGTCCACGCCCGAGCTGACGAGAAAGGCATATACCTTCATGCCCGCCGTGATGCCGCCGCAGGCAATGGTGAAGGCCACCGAAGAGAGCTCATGGTCCGTGCCACGGGTGACCATGACGACGAGTTCGCGTGGGCTGGATGCAGCGTTGTCCGACATCGCAATCTCCTTGTGTTCGCTCGTACGAGGAAGCACCGGCCACGCGCCGAGCGCATCGCGTGGCCGCGGCCATGGTACTGCTGCAGGCGTGCCGCAACAATGCGCGCGTGCATCGGACACGCTGCGGGGGCTTCGCGACAACCGGCCGCTAACGCCCTAATGATAGGCGCTGCAAGCTATCAAACAAATAGCGTTTGGGCGCGTGCTCACAGCGCGAAGATCTTCCCCGGATTGAGGATGTTCTGCGGGTCCAGCGCGCGCTTGATGGCGCGCATCATGTCCACCGCGCCGGCTCCCGCCTCGTCCACCAGAAAGCCCATCTTGTGCACGCCCACGCCATGCTCGCCCGTGCAGGTGCCGCCCATGGACAGGGCGCGCGCCACCAGCCGGTGGTTCATGGCCTCGGCGCGCGCGCGCTCGTCGGGCGATTCGGGGTCGATCAGGTAGCCGAAGTGGAAATTGCCGTCGCCCACATGGCCGACCAGGAAGTAAGGGATGCCGCTGGCGTCGGCCTCATCCACCGATTCGAGCAGGCAGTCGGCCAGGCGGCTGATGGGCACGCAGGTGTCGGTGCTGATGGCGCGGCAGCCCGGGCGGCTCTGCACGGCGGCAAAGTAGGCGTTGTGCCGCGCCGTCCACAGGCGTGTGCGCTCCTCGGGGGTGCTGGCCCACTCGAAGGCCTGGCCGCCGAATTCGCTGGCTATTTGTTGCACCGTCTCGGCCTGTTCCTTGACGCTCAGCGCCGAGCCGTGGAATTCCATGAGCAGCATCGGCTCCTCGCGCAGACTCAGCCTGCTGTGGGCGTTGACCATGCGCACGCTGTTCACGTCGATCAGCTCCACGCGCGCGATCGGCACGCCCAGCTGTATGGTCTGGATCACGCTGCGCACGGCGGCCTCGATGCTCGGGAAGGAGCAGATGGCCGCGCTCACCGCCTCGGGCAGGGGGTACAGGCGCACGGTGACCTCGGTGAAGATGCCCAGCGTGCCCTCGCTGCCCACCATCAGGCGCGTCAGGTCGTAGCCGGCGCTGCTCTTCTTGGCGCGCGTGCCGGTGCGGATGATGTCGCCGCTGGCGGTCACCACCTCCAGGGCCAGCACGTTCTCGCGCATGGTGCCGTAGCGCACGGCATTGGTGCCGCTGGCGCGCGTGGCGGCCATGCCGCCAATGCTGGCGTCGGCGCCGGGGTCTATGGGGAAGAACAGGCCCGTGTCCTTGATGGCCTCGTTGAGTTGCTTGCGCGTGATGCCGGGCTGCACGGTCACGGTGAGGTCGTCGGCGTCGATGGAGAGCACCTTGTTCATGCGGCCCACGTCGATGCTGATGCCGCCCTGCACGGCCAGCAGATGGCCTTCGAGCGACGAGCCCGCGCCGTAGGCGATCACCGGCACCGCATGCTGCGCGGCCAGGCGCATGGCGTCCTGCACATCCTGCGTGCTTTCGGCAAACACCACGGCGGCGGGCGGCGGCGCGCTGATCGAGCCCTCGTCGCGCCCATGCTGCTCGCGCACGGCCTGGGCCGTCGAAAACTGTGCGCCAAAGCGCGTGCCGAGCGCGTCCAGCAGGGCCAGGGGCACGGGGCGCGGCTGCAACTGGGCGGCGGGGTTGGGGGCGTTCATGGGGATTCTCCGGTGCGAGACAGGGCGCCCATTCTAGGAGCGCCGTCGGCGCCAGGAATCCGCGGTGCCAAGCAGGCGGCGGCGGGCCGGGATGGAGTGGATCAGGAGCGAACGCCTGCGGTGCGCTTGGCCGCTTCAAGCCTTGCGCCGCCACCCGCAGCCGTGTTGGGTTCGGGCAGGGAGCGGCCCGGGTCCAGCTGGTACCTTGGCAGGGCGCTGGTGCTGGGCGCGGGTTGGGCCTGCGCCAGCGCGCCGCCGACGGTCAGCGCCGCGAACAGCATCACGCTGCCCGCATCGAACGAGGGGAGGAGCTGGCGTTGCTTGGTGGAATGCGGCATCGTTTCGATCTCCGGTGGAAGTAGAACAGGCGTGCATTGCACCGCAGCAAGCGCCGTGCGGGCCAGCACTTTTGCCCGCTGTTGCCCTACTCAACATTCGCTCGGTAGATGTAACGCACAATCGTCCGATCGGCCCCAGATCAGGAGGATTGCACTATGGGAAACAGACTGACACAGATCGCAACGCGCACCGGCGACGACGGCAGCACCGGACTGGGCGACAACACGCGCGTGTCCAAGGCCAGCGGCCGCCCGCAGGCCATGGGCGACGTGGACGAGCTCAACAGCCACATCGGGCTGTTGATGTGCGAGCCCATGCCGGCGGACATGCGCGAGCTGCTCATCGACGTGCAGCACCAGCTGTTCAACCTGGGCGGCGAGCTGTGCATGCCCGGCTACGAACTGCTCAAGGACGACGGGCTGCTGCAGCTCGACCAGGCCCTGGCGCACTACAACGCCGGCTTGCCGCGGCTGCAGGAATTCATACTGCCCGCGGGCACGCGCGCGGTCTGCCAGGCCCATGTCTGCCGCACGGTGGCGCGCCGCGCCGAGCGCGCCGTGGTGGCGCTGCAGCAGCATGAAGCCATGCGCCCCGCGCCGCGCCAGTACCTGAACCGCCTGTCCGACCTGCTGTTCGTGCTCGCGCGCGTGTTGGGCCGCATGGATGGCGGCGGCGAGGTGTACTGGAAGAGCGAACGGCTGGCGCGGCAGGACGCTTCTGAATAGGCTCAGGTAGCGATATCCGTCGATTGCACGCAATGCCTGCAAGACCCGCCGTCATTCCCGCGAAAGCGGGGACCCACAGCGGTGACGAAACAATGACGTGCGTGGCGCCTGGATCCCCGCTTTCGCGGGGATGACAGGAGTCAACCGGAGTCGCGACTTGAGCCTCCGAATAGATAGCCGTCAGCATTTGCCCCGCAAGCGCTGCAGGCCCACTCGGCCTGAACCGGGTGCAATTTAGGCCTGGGCGCAACCGCGCAGGGGTGTTCCCTATTTCGGCGCCAGCACCGCCATGGTGATGCGCGAGACGCAGGTCAGCTGGCCCGCGTCGTTCACCATGTCGATCTGCCAGACCTGGGTGGACCTGCCGATGTGCACCGGCCGCGCCGTGCCCGTGACCCAGCCGCTGCTGGTGGCGCGGATATGGTTGGCGTTGATGTCCAGGCCCACCACGCGGTGGCCGGGCGGGCAGGCGTTGGCGGCGGCCATGGAGCCCAGCGTCTCGGCCAGCACCACGCTCACGCCCCCATGCAGGATGCCGTAGGGCTGGCGCGTGCGCTCGTCCACGGGCACGCGTGCGCGCAGGAAGTCGTCTCCGACCTCCAGGAACTCTATGCCCAGATGGCTGATGGCGGTGTGGGCCGTGTGGGCGCTGACAGAGGCCAGGGAAACGGGTTTATTCCAGATGGACATGGCGTGCGGGCGTTGTTGACAAAGCCCCCATCATGCCTGCCATGGCCCAGGCCCGCAGCGCCTGCGGCACCCGCTGGGGCCGCCCGAACCGGTGCAGCCGCCATCCTGCAGCTTGTGGATATCGCCACACATGCGGTGCGTTGCCCAGCGTGCCAAGGCGCGCGGCAGTGGGCGCTGGCCAGGCGGTACGATCGCGCCCACCATGCCCCAAGCATCCCTGTGCCCCGCCTGCCGCCAGCCCGCCGCAACCCACCGCTTTGCCGCGGCCGATGGCGGCCAGTTGGACCTGGACCTGTGCTTTGCCTGCCAGGGCCTGTGGTTCGACCCGCAGGAGAACACCCGCCTGGCGCCCGCCGCCGTGCTGCAACTGTTCGAGCTGCTGCACGCGCACCACGGCGACGACCACCGCCCGGTGCCCGGCCGCCTGCGCTGCCCGCGCTGCGCCAAGGACCTGGTCAAGGGCTACGACATTGCCCAGGGCGGGCGCTACGTCACCCACCGCTGCGCGGCGCGCCACGGGCGCTTTTCCACCTTTGGCTCCTTCATGGTGGAAAAGGGCTTTGTGCGCCACCTGAGCAGCAGCGAGCGCGAGGCCCTGGCGCAGCGCGTGGGCAGCATTGCGTGCACGCAATGCGGCGGCACCGTCGATATCCGCAACGAACATGCCTGCCCCTGGTGCCAATCGGCGCTGTCGCTGCTGGACCCCGTGGCCGTGGAGCGCGCGCTGCAGCGCTACGGCAGCATGATGGAAGCCGCCCGCGAACAGCGCAGCCCCGACAAGCTGGCCGACGCCCTGGTGGCCCTGGAGCGCCTGAACGCGCGCGACGAACGCGAACGCCAGCGCGAGCGCGTCGAAGGCCAGGGCGGGGCGCAGTTGGATTTGCTGGAGGCCGGCATCGGCCTGGTGTGGTCGCTGCTGCGGCGCTGAGGGTGCTGACCACTCCCTCCCCCGCCTGGGGGAGGGCGGGGGTGGGGGCCAGCCGCGCCATGATTTCAACCGCTCTGCCCACCGCCAGCCGGCCCCCATCCCTGCCTTCCCCCAAAGGGCTTGTGTATGCACACATCTTTTTTTATAGCAAGCGACGCTGATTGGGCAGCGGTTTTCACCCCCTCCCCCTCTGGGGGAGGGTGGGGGTGGGGGCCATCGGCGCTTGGTTTGTCAGGGTGCCGGCAAGATGCCGGCGCTCCCGGCCCCCATCCCCGCCTTCCCCCAAAGGGGGAAGGAGCAAAACCAGTCGCGTGACCAGGCGGCTGAGAGCAGCCCAAAGATGTGTGCATACACAAGCCCAAAGGGGGGAAGGAGAAAAATACAAGAAAACCAGCAACAGCGCTTAAATGTCAAGCGCTGATAGCTATGTTTTTTGAAGTAACTCCAGCACCGCCAGCACCTCGTCCTGCGTGCGGTAGCGGCCAAAGGCGCGCAGCTCCTGCTCGCGCACGATGGGGAAGGTGTCCAGCACATAGGCCGCGTCGTCGGCGCCCAGGCCGTAGAGCCAGAAGAACAGCGCGTCCAGCGCCGCCAGGCGGGCGCGGCGCTGCTCCTCGTCCCAGGGCAGGGGTGACAGCACCTCGCCGGCCGCATCCACATAGCCCAGGTCGCGCGCGAACGGGGCCAGGTCGTGCGCGGTGTAGGACAGGGCCAGCACCTGGGGGATGACGAAGTCCGCCACCGTGGGCCGCGGGTGGTGGCCGTTCATCAGCCGCGCGGCGCGCATGGCCTCGGCGAAGGCGGTGGGCAGGGGCTCGTCGAAGCGCGTGGGGGCGATGACGGGGAGTTGCTCGACGACGAACCAGTTCACATGCTGGCCCTGCACCTTCTGGCGCGCCACAAAGTCAAAGGCGAAGCAGGACAGGTTGGCCAGCAGCAAGGCTGCGGTGCGCGCATAGGCGGGCTGGGCGGCTGCGTCCTGCGGCAGCAGCACCGGCAAGGTGTTGCCAAAACCGCTGGTGGGCAACATGGCGGCGATCATGGTGCGCACGTTGGTGGGCGCGGTAACGTCCTTGAAGCCCAGGCAATACCCCAGCCCCTTGGGCAGTGCCACATGCTCGGCAGCCACCCAATACTGGGCGACGGGGTAGCGCGATGCGTCGGCCTTGTCCGCCGATGCCAGTGGCTGCGGCTGTGCCGCCCGGTGCAGGTTGCCCGCATTCACCACCACATCCGCCGCGCGGTGGTCAAACATTTGCACCATCTTGCCCTCGTACAGCGGCACGGCCTGCTGGCCTGCGCTGTTCACCCAGCGGTTGAGGTCCGTGCGCTGCCAGCCCTGCTTTTGCAGCGCTGCGGGCGTGAGGAACAGCCGCGAGTCGTTGGTCATGTGGAACATGGTCGCGTACTTCACCGGCCACACCCGTTCATCCGGCTGCGCGCCCGTGCTGGCGCTGACCTGCCCATGGCGCACCAGTACGGGGTGGCGTGCGTACAGTTGCAGCGTGATGTCGGCATCGCGCCGGCTGCGGAAGATGGGCGCGGCGCCGGTGTTGGGGTTCACGCGGGTGAAGTCGTCGGCGGTCAGCTGCAGCTGGCGCGCCGGGTCGGCGTCCAGTTCATCGAGCGAATGCAGGTAGAACGCGCAGCGCGTCTCGTCAAAGCGCCGCTCGGGCCCGCCAAAGACCAGCGTGCAGAACTTGAAGCGTGAGTCCACGTCGGGAAAAAAGACCTTGCGATTCTCGAAGTCGAACAACGCCCCCAGCCGCCCGCCGGCCGAAATGGATCGGAAGAACGCCGCCGCGCCCTTGTCGGCCGCGATGCCGCTGGGCGTGACCAGGGCCACCAGGCCGTCGGGCCGCACCAGGGCCTGGGCGCGCTCCACGAACAGGCTGTACAGGTTCACGTCGCCGCCGCCCAGCAGCGGGTAGTCGCCCGCGCCCTGCTTGCCATTGCCCAGCACGCGGGCGTTGGCCTCGGCCTGTTGCACCGCCCGCTGGTAGTCCGCCCACAGCGGGTCGTCCTTGGCTTTCAGCTCGGCAATCAGCGCCTTGCGGTCCGCCGCGCGCGCCTGGGTGGCGATGCGGGCGTCGCGCTCGGCAAACCATTCCACCTCCTGCAGCTTGATGCGATCCCAGGGCGGGTTGCCGATCACGGCGTCAAAGCCGCCGCTGCCGTCGGGTGCAAACACGGTGGGGAACTGCGTCCACCAGTGGAAGAAGCTTTCGCGCCGCGCCAGCGCGCGCGCCTGGGCCATGAGGGCGTTGGCCTCGGCCACGGCGGCGCCATCGCCGGGCAGCTGGCCGCCGCCTAGGGCGCTGACCAGGTTGACGCCGGGGTGCAGCAGCGCGCCCAGGCCCTGCAGCCAGGGGTGGGGCCGGCCGTCCACGGGCGCCAGCAGTTTCGCCAGCTGGGCGGGCTTGTCCACCGGCCAGCCGGGGATGAGCCAGCGCAGCGCGCGCCAGAAATCGAGCACCGCCAGCAGCGGCGCGGTCTGTTCAGTGGCCTCGTGTGCGAGTTGCTTGGACAGGCGCGCCTCGGCCATGTCCACGTCGGTCAGGTCGGCCACCTGGGTCAGGCTGCGTGCGGCGCGCGTCAGGCGGTCGAACTCGGTCTGCAGCAGCAGCGCGCCCAGGCGCTGCAGGCCGCGCTGCACGGTGGGCAGGCGCTCGCCATGCAGGCTGTCGCCCACCTTCAGGTGGTGGTCCAGAAAGGACAGCGGCGCGCCCACGGTGAAGGTGTGCAGCCACAGCGCGGTCTTGGCCAGCTCCACGGCCATGGGGTTCTTGTCCACGCCGAAGATGGCGCGCTTGAGCACCATGCGGCGCACGATGTGGCGGTCGTCCAGCTGCGCGTCGGTCACGGCCCAGCCATGCTCCCTGGCCTGGGTCTTGATCTCGCGGCGGATGGCGGCAATGCGGGCGATCACCGGGCTCTCCCAGGCCCGGCCGCGCTCCACCAGGTGCGCGGCCCAGGGCTGGGCGTTGACCAGGGTGCTGGCGCGGCTGGCGGCTTCGAGCACGCGGTCGGCCATGTCGTCCACCAGCGCCACGAGGAAGTGGCCGCTGCCCATGGCGGGGTCGCACACGGTCAGCTCCAGGATTTGCGTGGCCGGGTCCAGCGCGTCGCGCTGGCCTTGTTCGGGCGTGCCGTCCAGGCGCGCCCATTGGGCGGTGGTCAGGCTGTGCTGCTTCTTCCAGCCGGCCACGGCCTTATCGAACGCGGCCATGCGCTCGTCCGCCAGGCGGCCCACCGATTCGCGCAGCACCAGGCGCACCAGGTCATGGTGCGTGTAGTAGCTGCCCGAGGTCTTGCGCGCAAAGCTGGCCGGGCGGGCGCTGATGCGGTCGATCTCGGGCTTGTCGCGGTAGTCGTCGCGCGCCTGCACCTCGTGCACCAGGCGGTATTCGAGCAGCCGCTCGTAAATGCCGCCCAGGTGGGCCACCGACAGGTCGCGGTAGTTGATCCACCCTTTCAATACTTCTTCGGTGCGGCGCGAGAGTGCATCGATGATGGGCGCCATGATCTTGTCGGGCACCGTCACGCGCTCCAAGAGCGGCGCGCGGGCGCGGTCGAACAGGCCGCCGTTGTAGGCCGGCATGCCGATGCCGTCGTCGCCCACGTTGATGAGCGTGAAGGCGCCGCGCAGGTCAAGCCAGATGCGCGGGATGGTGCTGGAGAAATGCGCGCCCGCGTCCCGCTTGGCCATGACCTCCTGGCGGATGCGGCGCACGCTGTAGGGCGCGTAGCGCTCGTCGCGCACGGGCAGCAGCAGGCGGTCTTCGGCGTAGAACAGGAACAGCAGGCGGTAGAGCAGCACCAGCGTGGCCTCGCGCACCTCGTCCAGGTAGGCGTCGGTGAATTGCGGGCGCGTGTAGTGGCCGTAGCCGACCTTGTGCGTCTGCATCTCCAGGTCGCCGCGCGTGAGCGCGTCGGCCAGCTGCGGAAACACCTCGTGGAACACGCGCGCGCCCAGGTCCTGGGCCACGGTTTCTTCGTACAGCCGGGCTTCGTTGAGCGCATAGGCGTGCAGCGTGCGCGCGGCGCTGTCCCAGTCCTGCGGCAGGAAGGCGCTGCGCGCAAACAGCAGGTAAAAGAGGTGCAATGCGTGTGGCGCGGGCAGGTCATCGAGCTCGGCCTGCATGCCGGGCAGGCCCAGCGCGGCGGCCAGGTCCACCTCAAAAAACTCTTCCGAGCGCGAGCGCGCGTCCTGCCAGTACAGGCGCCAGACGGCGCCGTTGGTCAGCACGCCCCACTTCACGGCGCGGTCGCTGACCACGTCGGCACGGGACAGGTAGCGCAGCATCTGCGAGCTGGGTGCGTCGGGGTCGTGGGCCTCGGTGGCGTCGCCGCGATCGAGCGGGCGCAGCCAGCGCTTGGCCTCCAGCAGGGCGATGCCGTGGCGCAGGCGCTGCTCGTCCTTGAGCGGCAGGGCGGCGGCCTTCTTGTCGGCGCTGGCGAACAGCAGCAGGTCGGGCACGTCCTCGCGGCGTTTGCCCGACAGGTTGACCTGGGGCAGGAAGTCGTCGCCCCAGCCCAGGGCGGTGAGCACCTTGGTGATGACCACGGCCTCGGTCTGCGCCTCGTTGATGGTGCTGGCCGCGTCCAGGCCCTGGTAGATCTCGTGCAGGCGGGCTTCGAAGGCGGCGAAGGCAGCGGCGTCGAGCCGCAGGTAGGGCGGCGTCTCCAGAATGCCGCGCGCGAGGAAGTCTTGGGAGAAAAGTTGGCCCTGCATGGCGCGAGTGTAGGGCCGGCCTTGGCGGCTAATCGCCGCGGTTGAGCAGCGCGTACAGCACGATGGCGCCAAAGGTCGCCGTGCCTATGCCGCCCAGCGCAAAGTCGCCAAACTTGAGCGTGAACTCGCCCGTGCCCAGGATCAGCGTGATGGCGGCGACGATCAGGTTCTTGTTCTGCGAGAAGTCCACGCGGTTGTCCACCCAGATCTTGGCGCCGGCAATGGCGATCAGGCCGAAGACGACGATGGACACGCCGCCCATCACCGGCAGCGGGATCGCCTGGATCAGCGCGCCGAACTTCGGTGAAAAACCCAGCAGGATGGCAATCAGCCCGGCCACCAGGAACACGGCCGTGGAGTAGATGCGCGTGGCGGCCATGACGCCGATGTTTTCGGCATAGGTCGTCACGCCCGTGCCGCCGGCCGCGCCGCTGACCATGGTGGCGATGCCGTCGCCCAGGAAGGCGCGGCCCATGTACTGGTCCAGGTTGCGCCCCGTCATCGCCGTCACGGCCTTGATGTGGCCCAGGTTCTCGGCCACCAGGATGATGACCACGGGCACGATCAGCAGCATGGCAGGCCCGCTGAACACCGGCGCGTGGAACTGTGGCACGCCAAACCAGGGCGCGGCCATCACGCCCGACAGATCGACCGGCTTGCCCAAGCCCATGCCGTTGGTGAACAGCGCGTAGGCGATGCTCGCCAGGATCAGGCCCACGAGGATCAACAGCCGCTGCACCATGCCGCGCGTGAACACGGCGACCAGCGCCACGCAGACAAAGGTCAGCGCCTGCATCCAGCTCTCGAAATTGTTGGCCGCCATGTTCTTGATGGGGATGGCGGCCAGGTTCAGGCCTATCACCGCCACCACCGCGCCGGTGACCACGGGCGGCATGAAGCGCTCTATCCAGCCCGTTCCCACCAGGTGCACGATGACGCCCACGGCCGCATACACGGCCCCGCAGGCAATGATGCCGCCCAGCGCCACGCCGATGCTGGCGTTGGCCCCCTTGCCCGCGTAGGCCGTGGCGGCGATCACCACGCCGATGAAGGCGAACGACGAGCCCAGGTAGCTGGGCACCTTGCCGCCGGTGATCAGGAAAAAGATCAGCGTGCCTATGCCGCTCATGAACACCGCCAGGTTGGGGTCGAAGCCCATGAGAATGGGCGCCAGCACCGTGGAGCCGAACATGGCGATCACATGCTGAATGCCCATGAGCCCGGTCTGCCCCCAGGGCAGGCGCTCCTCGGGCCCGATCACGCCGCCATTCGCCAGCGCCTGCGGCGGGCGCTCATTCCACTCAAACATCCCCATTTATTCGCTCCTGTTGTTGGGTGGGGCGATGGTAGAGGGTTTGCAAGCTTTCTTTGTGAATCGCAGGGAAAATTGGCTGTAGCCGGCTATGGATAAGCGCTGGAAGCTATCAAAACAGAAGTGCGTGGCGGCCTGGGTTTGCGTGTATCTTTCCCCGCCATGCCCATGAGCACCAACCATTTCGACACGCGCACCATGCGCTACCTGCTGGCCGTTGCCGACCTGGGCAGCATGACGGCCGCGGCCGCCAGCCTGGGCGTGGCCCAGCCCGCTTTAAGCCAGGCGCTGCGGCGGCTGGAGTCGGAGCTGGGCGTGCGCCTGTTCGAGCGCTCGCGTCGTGGCGCCACGCTCAGCAGCGCGGGGCGGGCCGTGATCGACGATGTGCGCGCCAGCCTGGCACTGGCCGAATCGGCCGGGCAGCGGGCGCGCGCCATCGCCGGCGGCAAGATGGGGCGGCTGCACATCGGCTTTGTCACGCACGCCGTGTACGAGGTGCTGCCCGCGGCGCTCAAGCTGTTGCACGCCGAGTTTGCCGGCACGCAGGTGGAGCTGTCGGAGATGGGCAACGCCGACCTCATGCAGGCCCTGGCCGAGGGGCGCATCGACCTGGCCATGCTGCACACGCCCGTGGCGCTGCAGGGGCGGGTGCGGCAAAAGCTGGTGCGCCGCGACCCGCTGGTGGCCGTGCTGCCGGCGGGCGAACCCGTGGGCGCGGACGGGCGGGTGACGCTGGCCGACGTGGCGCGCCTGGGGCTGGTGTGGTTTCCGCAGGCGCAGCTGCCCGCGCTGCGCGCCGGCGTCGCGGGCGCGTTCTCACGCGCAGGGCTGGAGCTGCGCGTGGTGCAGGAGGCCAACCGCTCGCTGACGGTCTTGTCCTGTGTGGCTGCCGGCGTCGGCGCCTCGCTGCTGCCGCAGTCCGCGGCCGTGTTGCAGCACCGCGGCGTGCGGTTCGTGCCGCTGGCCGACGGCGAGCGCCTGCCGCACTTCGAGCTCAGCGTGCTGTGGCTGGCCTCGGGCCGGCCGACGATCGCCAGCCAGATCGCGGATCGGCTGTAGCGGGCCTAGTCGAGCACGATGTTGGCCTGCTTGCCCAGGGCCGACCATTGGTTGATCTCGGCGCGGCGGTACTGCTCCAGCTCCTTGGGCGTGGAGCCTATGACCTCGGCGCCCAGCGACATCAGCCGGGCCTTGACCTCGCGGTCGGACAGGGCGGTGGCCACGTCCTTGCTGATCTTGTCCACCAGCGCCGGGGGCATGCCCGCGGGCGCGAACAGGGCGTTCCACTCATAGACATCGACGCCGCTCACGCCCGATTCGGTGAACGTCGGCGTGTCGGGCAGAACCGGCGAGCGGCGCTGGCCGGCCACGGCCACGGCCACCAGCTTGCCGCTCTGGATATAGGGCAGGGCCGAGGCCAGGCTGGCGAAGAACACGGGCACGTTGCCGGCCATCACGTCCACCATGGCCGGGCCGCCGCCGCGGTAGGCCACATGGGTCATCTTGGCGCCGGTCTTGAGCGCGAACAGCTCGGCCGCCAGGTGCTGGGCCGAGCCGTTGCCCGACGAGGCGAAGTCCACCTTGCCGGGATTGGCCTTCACGTAGGCGATGAGCTCCTTGGGCGAGCGCACCGGGAAGCTCGGGTTGACCACGAGCACGCTGGGCACCTTGAGCAGCAGCGACACCGGCGCGAAGGCCTTGAGCGTGTCGAACGGCATGCGTTTCTTGAGGGCCGGGTTCTGCGCGTGGTTGGAGGCATCCAGCATCAGCGTGTAGCCGTCGGCGGGCGCCGACAGCACGGCCTGCGCGCCGATGATGCCGCCGCCGCCTGCGCGGTTGTCCACGACCACGGACTGGCCCCAGATCTGCGTGAGCTTGGGGCCCAGGATGCGCGCCACCGCGTCCACGGTGCCGCCCGGCGGATAGGTCACCACCATGCGCACGGGCTTGTTGGGGTAGCCCGCGGCGGGGTTGGCCTGGGCCTGCACGGCCGGCGCGAGCGCCAGGGCCAGGGCGGCAAGGGCAATGGAACGTCGTTGCATGGTGACTCCTATCGGTGGGTCGGTGGGATGTGAAACAGCTCGGCGGCCGTGGCGCCCAGGATGCGGTTGCGCTGCGCCGCATCGGGCACCCAGTCGGCAAGCGCGGCCAGGCTGCGGCCGTAGTCGGTCATGTCCTGGTGCTGGGTATGGGGCCAGTCGCTGCCCCAGACCAGGCGCTCGGGGCCGAAGGCTGCCAGCAGCTGTTGGGCGCAGCGGCGTGCGGCGTCGGCATCGGCCTGCAGCAGCGCCGGTGTGCGTTCTGCAGCGGCCACTTGGGCAGCGCGCCCGTTGCGGTAGGCGGCCGATAGCTTGACCCAGACGCGGCCGGTTGCGGCGCGTTGCAGCAGTGCGGCGAAGCCCGGGTCGGCATAGTCCTGCAGCGCGTCGGGCCGCCCGAAATGGTCTACCACGACGCGGCAGCCGGCGCGCAGCACGGCGTCGATCAGCGGCGGCAGGTCGGCCGCCTGGCGGTGCAGCTCCAGGTGCCAGTCCAGGGCCGCCAAGCGCGCCAGAAAGCGCTGCCACTGCGGCGCGTCGAGGTCGGGCACTGCCTGGCCCATGAGGTTCAGGCGCACGCCCACCACGCCGGCGGCGTCGAGGGCCTGCAGCTGCGCCTCGTCGGTGGCAGGACTGAGCATCACCACGCCGCGCAGGCGTTGTGGATGCGCGCGCAGCACGCCGAGTAGGTAGCTGTTGTCGGTGCCCAGAAAACTCGGCTGCACCAGCACGCCATGCGTCACGCCATGGGCGTCCAGCAGGCCCAGGTAGTCGGCGGGCGTGGCGTCATGGCTGGGGGCATAGCGGCGCGCGCTGGCCAGCGGCATGTCCTTGAGGAAGACATGGGCGTGGCTGTCCACCACCGTGGGGGTGGCGCCATGGCGTGCGGCGATGCGGGGGTGGGGGCCGGTCATGGTGCGACTGTAGGCAGCCGCGGGCCGGCGCGTGAGTCGCGCGCCGGTGCCTATCCATAAGCGGTCGTTATGGCTGATTCGCCGTGGGCCAGGCCGGCCTGCGCCCCGTGAGCTGGCTCACGATCAGTCCCTTGAGCGGCGGCAGCCGGCTGGAGCCGGCCAGCACCGCCTGGCGCAGCAGGCGCGGCAGCGGGCGGGTGTCGGTGTACAGGCGCACGATGGCGTTCGTGCCCTGGTAGATGGGCCAGGCATGGCGGTGGTGCGCGCGCGCGTAGGGGGCGAGCACGCTGGCCGCGCCGATGTCGGCGCCATGTGCGTGGGCGGTGGTGACGGCGCGCGTCAGGCCCTCCACGCCCGCCAGGCCCAGGTTGTAGCCATGGGCCGTGACCGGGTGCATGCCCACGGCGGCGTCGCCCAGCAGGGCGCAGCGCGGGCCGGAAAAGCGGTGGGCGTAGACGGCGACCAGCGGGTAGGAATGGCGCTCACCCACCAGCTGCATGGCGCCCAGGCGGTGCTGGAACTGCGCCTGCACGCGCGCGGCGTAGTCCTCGGGCGGCAGGCCCAGCAGCTCCTGCGCCTGGGCCGCGCCGGTGGTGATGACGGCCGAGCATTGGGGGCTGCCGTCGATCAGGTCGGGCGGCAGCGGCAATATGGCCAGGGTCTGTTCGTAGCCAAAGCATTCATGCGCCACCTCGTGGTGCGGCAGCTCGTGGCGCAGGCGGCAGACGATGACGGTGCGGCCAAAGTCGTGCAGGGACGCGCCTATGCCCAGCTGGCGCCGGATGCTGGAGAAGCGGCTGTCGGCCGCCACCAGCAGCGGCGCGCGCAGGGTCTGCGGGGGCTGGCCGTGCTGGCTGTATTCGAGCTCGGCATGGGCGGGGGTGACGGCCACGCGCGTGACGCGCGCCTCGGTGATGAGCTGCACGCCCGGCTCGCGCGCCGCCACCTCATAGGCCGTGCGGCGCAGCGCGTAGTTGGGCACTATCCAGCCCAGGTGGTCGACCCCGCTGCCGCCCGCGTGCAGCTGCATGGCGCCGCGCTGGCCCACGGGGCCGTCGTGCACCTGGGCCTCGCGCAGCAGGCCGATCTCGTGCGCGGCCAGGCGCTGCCAGCTGCCCAGGCGCTGCAGCGTGGCCACGCTGGGGTGGGTCAGGGCGATCTCGCGCCCGTCGGGCGGCGGGTCGGCCAGCACGGCTTCGCTCTGCTGCTCCAGCACCGTGGCGTTCAGGCCGGCCTGCGCCAGCGAGGCTGCCAGCGACAGCCCGGCCGGGCCACCGCCGGCGATGAGCACGTCGGGGTTGGCGGCCTGGGCCGTGGGGGACTGCGGGGTCGGGGTGGGGTTGTCTGTCATCGCCATGGGCCGGCATTGTCCGCCGGACTGCGGCGCGTCCGCCTGCCATGGGTCAAGACCCTGGGTACGCCGGTGGCGGTTCGCGGCACATTGACGAAGGCTGTTGCTTCAAAAAATAGAGCTGCTAACGCTTGCTGTATAAGCGCTATAGGCCGGTTTGATTCAAGCGGTCATCCTCCCTGGCGTATGCCAGCGCATGCTCGGCAAAGCGCTGCACCACGGGACTCGCGTCGCCCGCCAGGCGCGCCAGCGCGATGCTGACGTGAAAGCCCGGCGGGTTGTCGGTCAGGCGCAGGCATTTCACGCCGCGCGGCACCACCTGGCGCGCCACGCCGGCCACCAGGCCCACGCCCAGGCCCGAGGCCACCAGGCTCATGATGGTCTGCACCTGCGATGCCTCCTGCGCCACCTGCGGCGCAAAGCCCGAGAACTGGCAGCGCATCATGGCCAGGGCCGCCAGGCCCGGCACCTTGGCGCGCGGGTACATGATGAAGGGCTCGTGCGCGGCCTCGCTCAGCGCGATGGCATCGTGCGCGGCCAGTGGGCTGGTCTCGGCCACGGCCAGCACGAAGTCGTCGCGATCGAGCGGCAGCAGCTCGAAGCCGCTGGCGTCCAGCAGCGGAAAGCGCAGCAGGCCGGCGTCGAAGCGGCGCGCCAGCAGGCCGTCCAGGATCTCGGACGAGGTGGCCTCGGTCAGCTCCAGCGTGATCTGCGGGTAGCGCGCGCGCAGCGAGGGAATCAGCCGCGGCAGCAGCGCATAGGTGGCCGAGCCGATGATGCCCAGGCGCAGCCGCCCGCCCTGGCCCGAGAGCGCATGCTGCACGGCCTGGCGGCATTGCCCGGCGTGCAGCAGCGCGCGGCGCGCGTCCTGCAGCATGGCCTGGCCGGCGGCGGTGAGCAGCACGCCGGTGGTGGTGCGCTCGAACAGCGCGCCACCCAGCTCCTCTTCAAGCTTGCGGATCGACACCGACAGCGGCGGCTGCGCCATGTGCAGGCGCTCGGCCGCGCGGTGGAAGTTGCCCGTCTCGGCGAGGGTGACGAATTGCTGGAGCTGGCGCAGGTTCATGTGATACCTGATGGATATTGAAGTTGAATTTTTTAATATTAGACGCCGCCTGAGCGTCTGCCTACAGTGGGGTCCCCGTCCAGAGATCGAACCCAGAGGAGACAAAAGCCATGCCATCGCACCGCAGAACCGCCCTGCGCGCCCTGCTAGGCGCCGGCGTGCTGGCCCTGGGCGCCACTCTGGTGCCGGCCGCGCTGGCCCAGGCTCAGGGCCAGGCCTTTCCGTCCAAGACCATCAAGTTCGTCGTGCCCTTCGGGCCGGGCAGCGGCACCGACACCTCGGCGCGCTACTTCGCCAAGAAGCTGCAGGATCTGACCGGCCAGGCCGTGGTGGTGGAGAACAAGCCCGGCGCCAACGGCTTCCTGGCCGTCAAGCAGGTGCTGGCAGCGCCAGCCGACGGCTACACGGTGTTCATAGGCAGCAATTCCACGCTGGCCGTGAACGCGGCGCTGTTCAAGGAGCTGCCCTACGACCCGGTGAAGGATTTTTCGCCCCTGACCATGATGATGCGCGCGCCCGCCATGCTGGTGGTGCCGCCCGCCGCGCCCTATGGCGACCTGAAGGGCCTGCTGGCCTACGCCAAGGCCCATCCGGGCAAGGTCAACTTCGGCGCCGGCTCGGCGGGCTACCAGCTCATGGGCGAGCTGCTCAACGACCGCGCCGGTGTGCAGACCGTGCATGTGCCCTTCAAGAGCGCGGGCGAGACCATGACGGCCGTGGCCTCGGGCACGGTGGACTACGCATTTGCCGAGGTCACGGCCGTGCTGGAGCTGGCCCGCGGCGGCCGCGTGAAGATCCTGGCCGTGGCGGCCGACCAGCGCGTGGCCAATGCGCCCGAGGTGCCCACCATGAGCGAGGCCGGCCTGCCCGGCTTCGAGGCCTACACCTGGGTGGGCGCCATGGTCAGTGCCAAGACGCCTGCCGCCGAGACCGCCAGGCTGGCCGAGCTGTTCACCCAGATCTCGAAGATGGACGAGACGCGCGCCTTCTACGAACGCCTGGGCGCCACGCCCATGACCGGCGGGCCGGCGCAGATGCACGAGTTCCAGAAGAACGAAATCGCGCTGTGGAAGCGCATCGTGCAGCAGGCCAAGGTGCCGCTGCAATAACGCACAAGGAGCACCGAGATGAGCACCCTCGATTCCCTCACCCTCACGCGCATCCCCGCCGAGGACGAGGCCCTGCGCGCCGAGGTGCGCGCCTTTCTGGCCGAGGCTGTTGCAGGCCTGCCGGCCCATGTGCGCGCCCGCTCCTGGGGCGGCTACAGCGCCGAGCTGAGCCGCAAGCTGGGGCACAAGGGCTGGATAGGCGTGACCCTGCCCCCGGAGTACGGCGGCGGCGGGCGCAGCGCCTTCACGCGCTACGTGCTGGTCGAGGAATACCTGGCCTGCGGCGCGCCCGTGGGCTCGCACTGGATCGCGGATCGCCAGAGCGCGCCGCTGATCCTGAAATACGGCACCGAGGCGCAGAAGCAGTTCTACATCCCCCAGGTCTGCCGCGGCGAGGCGTTCTTCTGCATCGGCATGAGCGAGCCCAATTCGGGCTCGGACCTGGCCAGCGTGAAGACGCGCGCCACGCCCAATGACCAGGGCTTTGTGCTCAATGGCCAGAAGATCTGGACTACCAACGCCCACCACTGCCAGTACATGATCGCGCTGGTGCGCACTTCCGGAGCGGCGCAAGACCGGCACAAGGGGCTGTCGCAGGTCATCGTCGATCTGCGGCTGCCGGGCGTCACGGTGCGCCCCATCGAGGACCTGTCGGGCGACAGTCATTTCTGCGAGGTGTTCTTCGACAACGTGCAGCTGGGCCCGGATGCGCTCATCGGCGCCGAGGGCCAGGGCTGGGAGCAGGTGACGGCGGAACTCGCCTTCGAGCGCAGCGGGCCCGAGCGGCTGTTCTCGTCCATCGTGCTGTTCGACCAGTGGCTGGCTTACGTGCGCACGCCGCAGGGGCGCAGCGCATCGGCCCAGCGCCTGGCGGGCAAGGTGCTGACGCAGCTCAGCCCCCTGCGCGCCATGTCGGTGGCGATACAGGACAGGCTGGTGCGCGGCCAGAGCCCCATCGTCGAGGCCGCGCTGGTCAAGGAGCTGGGCACGACGCTGGAGCAGATGATCCCCGCGGCGATTGCCGACGACCTGTTTGCGCGCGAGGCGGAGGATGTGCCCGTGGAACTGCTCATGACGCTCAAGTACGTGACCGAGGCCTCGCCCTCGTACTCGCTGCGCGGCGGCACGCGCGACATCCTGCGCGGCATGATCGCGCGCGGGCTGGGTCTGCGTTGAAAGGAATGGCATGAACAACGATCTCTTTGCCGACGCCGCGTGCCAGCTGCTGGCCGACCAATGCACGCCGGCTGTGGTGCGCGCCATCGAGGCCGGCGGCCACGCCGCGCCCGAGGCGGCGGCGCTGTGGCAGCACTTGGAGGAAGCCGGCCTGGGCGATGCGCTGCTGAGCGAGGCCGAGGGCGGCTCCGGCCTCGCCCTGTCCCAGGTCTTCGGCGTGCTGGAGCAATGCGGCGCGCACGCGCTGCCACTGCCGCTGGCCGACACCCTGCTGGCGCGCGCGCTGCTGGCCCAGGCCGGCGTGGCGCGCCCTGCGGGCAGCATTGCGCTGGCGTGTGGCGAGAGGCTGGCCGACGGCGGCCTGCGCTGCCCTTTGGTGCGCGGTGGCGTGGCGGCCGCGTGGGTGCTGGCGCAGGCGCGCGACGGCTGGCATCTGCTGGACGTTGACAAGGCGCAGGCCGCGCCCCAGGCGCTGGCGCTCGACGCCACACTGGAGTGGACGGCGCCTGCCCCCGTGGCCGTGGGCGCCGAGGCGGACGTGCGCACCCTGCAGGCCGCGGTGCTCGCGCCGCAGATGGCGGGCGCACTGACCCAGGTGTTCCAGCGCACGCTGCAATACGCCAACGAGCGCCAGCAGTTCGGCCGCCCCATCGGCAAGTTCCAGGCCATACAGCACCAGCTGGCGGTGATGAGCGAGCATGTCTTCGCCGCACGCATGGCGGCGCAGCTGGGCTGCAGCGGTGCGGGGGTGCAACCCGACCGCCTGCGCGTGGCCACGGCCAAGGCGCGCTGCAGCGAGGCGGCGCTGGCCGTGTCCGAGCTGGCGCATTCCATCCACGGCGCCATAGGCTTCACGGCCGAATACGACCTGCAGCTGTTCACGCGCCGCCTGCACGCCTGGCGCCAGGCGGCGGGCAGCGAGTCGTATTGGCACGATGTGGCCGGCCAGGCGCTGCTGGCGCATGAGGGCCTGACGCTAGACCTGGTGCGACGCATTACCGACGTGGAAGTTGTGCTTTGAAAACAATAGCTGCTTATGCTTGTATTTACTGGGCTAATGGTCAAAAAACCTGACTAGTGACATGTCTCAGACTCCTTCCCCCGCTGGGGGAAGGCAGGGATGGGGGCTGCTGGCACATCACTGCCGCTTGATGTGCACCAACGCCGCTGGCCCCCACCCCAGCCCTCCCCCAGAGGGGGAGGGAGTAAGGCGCAGACGCACTGAGATAAGTACCTAATTAGGTCAAAAACACCTGAAACTCATGAATGACAAGCGCCAGCAGCTCCTTTTTTGATAACGGAGTAACCCATGGCCTTTCTGACCCTAGAGCGCGACGGCGCCATCCTCACCGTCACCATGAACCAGCCCGAGACGCGCAACGCGCTCACCGGCAACACGGCGGTGGCGGAGTTCGTGCAGCTGTGCGATGACGTGCGCCGCGACGCCAGCGTCAAGGTCGTCATCCTCACCGGCGCCGGCCCCATCTTCAGCTCGGGCGGCAACGTCAAGGACATGAAGCGCTTTTTTGACGACGCGCTCACGCCCGACCTGATCCGCGAGGAATACCGCCAGGGCATACAGCAAATCCCGCTGGCGCTGCAGCAGCTTGACGTGCCCGTGATCTGCGCCGTCAACGGCCCGGCCATAGGCGCGGGGCTGGACCTGACCTGCATGTGCGACATCCGCATCGCGGCCGATACGGCGACCTTTGCCGAGAGCTTCGTGCGCGTGGGCATAGTCCCCGGCGACGGCGGCGCCTGGCTGCTGCCGCGCGCCGTGGGCATGGCCAAGGCCTCCGAGATGGCCTTCACCGGCGAGGCCATCAACGCCCAGGAGGCCCTGGCCTGCGGCCTGGTCAGCCGCGTGGTGCCGCAGGATCAGCTGCTGCCCACGGCGCGCGCCCTGGCCGCAAAAATAGCAGCCAACCCCGGCGCCGTGATGCGCATGACCAAGCGCCTGCTGCGCGAGGGCCAGCAGGGCAGCCTGGCCAGCGTGCTGGAGCTGTCGGCCGCCTGCCAGGCCGTCGCGCACAAGACGGCCGACCACCGCGAGGCCGTCACCGCCTTCATCGAGAAGCGCACGCCGCGCTTTCAGTAATGCGCCCGGGGCCGGGGGCGGGCGCCGATAATCGCCCCATGGCTCCCCACAAACGCTTCTCGATGATCCGCGAGTTCCACCTCGCGGACTGGTTCACGCTGGGCAACGCGGTCTGCGGCGTGGGGGCACTGTTCTCCAGCATGACCTACCTGGAAAAGGGCGATCGGCTTCACGTCTACTTCGCCTGCGCGCTGGTGCTGGCGGCGCTGGTGTTCGACATCTTCGATGGCCGCATCGCGCGCTGGCGGCAAAAGAGCTCGGCCATGGGGCGCGAGCTCGACTCGCTGGCCGACGTGATCTCGTTCGGCGTGGCACCGGCCATCATCGCCTACGCCTGCGGCATGCAGGGCCTGTACGACCGCGTGGTGCTGGCCTTCTTCGTGGCCTGCGGCGTGTCGCGCCTGGCGCGCTTCAACATCACGGCCGAGACGCTCTCGGGCCAGGACGGCAAGGTGAAGTACTTCGAGGGCACGCCCATTCCCACCTCCATCGTGCTCGTGGGCCTGCTGGCGCTGGCCGCGGCCATGGGCGCCGTGCGCGAGCAGCTGTGGCTGGGCAAAGTCATGATCGGCGGCTTCACGCTGCACCCGCTGGTGCTGCTGTTCGCGCTGTCGGGCTCGCTGATGATCAGCCGCATCCGCATACCCAAGTTCTGACGCCGCCCTCTGACACTTCCTGATGCAGTGCCGCCGCGGCTGCCGGGTACACTTTATGGCTTTGAGGGGCCGCGGTGCGGCGCCTTTTTTCACCGCATCGCTTCATGGCCGTTGAAACGGCGGGCCAGGCCCGCACCCATCTAGACCTCAAGAGCGCCCAGCTGCCCGTGGTGGCCGTGGTGCTCAAGACCGTTGACGTCGCCAGCGTCGCCGCCGACCTGGAGGCCCGCCGGGCCGACGATCCCGACTTCTTCGACAACGACCCGGTGCTGATCGATCTGTCGGCCGTGCAGGCCGAGGACCAGCCCATAGACTTCGCCGCCCTGGTGCAGGTGCTGCGCAGCCACCGCACCCAGCCCGTGGCCGTGCGCGGCGGCAGCGCGGCGCAGATGGCGGCGGCCCATGCCGCCGGCCTGATCGCCGCGCCCGACCTGCCCGCGCCGCGCGCGCAGCCGCGCGAGGTGGTCCGCGAGGTCGTGCGCGAGGTGAAGGTCGAGGTGCCCGCGCCCGCGCCCGCCCCCGGCTCGGTGGTGGTGGACAAGCCGCTGCGCTCGGGCCAGCAGGTCTACGCGCGCGGCTCGGACCTGGTGGTGATGGCTGTGGTCAGCTTTGGCGCCGAGGTGATCGCCGACGGCAACATCCATGTCTACGCGCCGCTGCGCGGGCGGGCCATTGCCGGCGCGCGCGGCGACACCAGCGCGCGCATCTTCACCACCTGCATGGAGCCGCAGCTCGTTTCCGTGGCCGGCATCTACCGCACGACCGAGACCGAGCTGCCCGACAACGTGCGCGGCAAGCCGGCCCAGGTGCGGCTCGATGGCGAGAAGCTGCTCATAGAGCCGCTCTAAGCCAGCTCTTTATTACCCATTCAAGACAGCAACCCTAGGATCTTTCAGAACATGGCCAAAATCGTCGTCGTGACCTCCGGCAAGGGGGGTGTGGGCAAGACCACCACCAGTGCCGCCTTCGCATCGGGCCTGGCGCTCGCCGGCCACAAGACCGCCGTCATCGACTTCGACGTCGGCCTGCGCAACCTCGATCTCATCATGGGCTGCGAGCGCCGCGTGGTGTATGACCTGATCAACGTCATCCAGGGCGAGGCCAACCTGAACCAGGCGCTGATCAAGGACAAGCAGTGCGAGAACCTGTTCGTGCTCGCCGCCAGCCAGACGCGCGACAAGGACGCGCTCACGCAGGAGGGCGTCGAGAAGGTGCTCAAGGACCTGGCCGACATGGGCTTTGACTACATCGTCTGCGATTCGCCCGCCGGCATCGAGAGCGGCGCGCTCATGGCCATGCACTATGCCGACGAGGCGCTCCTGGTGACCAACCCCGAGGTGTCCTCGGTGCGCGATTCCGACCGTATCCTGGGCATGCTCGGCAGCAAGACCAAACGCGCCATCGAGGGCCTGGAGCCGATCAAGGAGCACCTGCTGATCACGCGCTACAACCCGCACCGCGTGCAGGACGGCCAGATGCTGGGCCTGGAGGACATCCAGGACATTCTGCGCATCAAGCTCATCGGCGTGATCCCCGAGTCCGAGAACGTGCTGCAGGCCTCCAACCAGGGTCTGCCAGCCATCCACCTGGCGGGCACCGATGTGTCCGAGGCCTACAAGGACGTGGTGGCGCGCTTTCAGGGCGAGGACAAACCCCTGCGCTTCATCGAGGCCGCCAAGCCCGGTTTCTTCAAGCGCATCTTCGGCGGGAGGTAATCGACCATGTCCCTGCTGTCCTTCCTGCTCGGCGAAAAGAAGAAGACCGCCGCGGTCGCCAAGGAGCGCCTGCAGATCATCCTGGCCCACGAGCGCAGCGGCCGCAACGCCGGCAAGCCCGACTACCTGCCGGCGCTGCAGCGCGAGCTGCTGGACGTGATCTCCAAGTACGTGAAGATCAACGCCGAAGACCTCAAGGTGCACTTCGAGCGCCAGGACGACCTGGAGGTGCTGGCGGTCAAGATCGAGCTGCCCGAGGCGACGGCGGCCAAGTAGGCCGCACCACCGGGCCTATTTGCCCATGGGGTTGGCCGCGGCGGCCGACAGGCGGCCGAGCGCGTGCTCGGTAAAGAACATGCCACCGTGGTAGAGCAGGGGTGAGCTGCCGGCCTGGTGGCTGCAGCGCTCCACCTCGCCCACGAAGATGGTGTGGTCGCCCTCCACATACTGGCTGCGGTTGCAGCATTCGAACACCGCGGCCGCGCCGTCGAGCACCGGCGCGCCATGCAGGCCGGGATGGTGTGCCACGCCGGCCCAGCGGTCGATGCCGCGCGTGGCAAAGCGCTCGGCCAGCGCGCGCTGCTCCACCGTCAGCACGTTGATCGCATAGTGTCTGACCCTGGAGAACACCGGCAGCGACGAGGCCTTGTGCGCCAGACTCCACAGCACCAGCGGCGGCGCAAGCGACACCGAGTTGAAGGAATTGGCCGTCATGCCGATAGGCGCGCCATCCGCGTCGCAGGCGGTCACTATGGTCACGCCCGTGGCGAACATGCCCAGCGCGTCGCGGAATTCACGCGGCGAAAAGTGGGGCGGCTGGGCAGTGGCAGTGCAGGGCAGGGGGCGGGTCACGAAACAAGGGCGCGGCGCATGAAGCGGACGGCTATTATCGGTCGGCGGGCACAAGCCTGCTGCTGCGCGCCCACCATGTCCTTGCTACCCACCTTTTCCCTGCTGGGCAGTGGCCCTACCGTGCTGCTGCTGCACGACGCCGACAGCGACCACCTGGGTTTTGCCCCCCAGCTCGAAACCCTGGCCGAGGCCGGCTACCGCGCCGTGGCCTGGGACATGCCGGGCTATGGCCGCAGCGCGCCGATCGAGCCCTACGCATTCAAGGGCCTGGCGCAGCGCTGCCTGCTGTTGCTCGACGCGCTGCGGTGCCACGAGGCCACGCTGGTCGGCCACGGCTTCGGCGCCATGCTGGCGCTGGAACTGGCGCTGCGCGTGCCCCTGCGCGTGCGGCGGCTGGTGCTGTGCGCGGGCGGCCCGGCACTCGATGCGGCGGCCGGCGCCGCCTGGGTGGCGCCGCGCCTGCAGGCACTGGACCAGGGGCTGGACATGGCCCGCCTGGCCGAGCGCGTGGTGGCGCGCGACGCCGGCAGCGCCGCCCTGCCGGAGGGCTTGCAGTTGGCGCGCCACGCCCTGGGCCGCGTGCATGCCGCCACCTATCGCCGTGCGCTGCAGGCACTGACCGGCTTTACGCGCCAGGCGCCGGATCTGGTGCGGCTGCATCTGCCCACGCTGCTCATAGGCGGCGAGCAGGACCGCTGCACCCCGCCCGAGGCGCTGCTGGCCCTGGCCCATGTGCTGCCCGATGCGCGCGCCGTGCTGCTGCCCGGCGTGGGCCATTGGCCGCAGCTGGAAGACCCCGAGGGCTTCGAGGGCGCGCTGCTCGAATTCCTGGCCCTGCCGTCGCGGCGGCCCCATTGATACCGGCACCCAGCGCGCCATGGTCTGTCACGCTGCGGGGCTTTTGGGGTTATCACAGTCTGGCTAACATGGCTTGCATGAACACCCTGTCGCAGCCCCGCCCTTCCTTCAAGGCGCAGATGCACCGTGCGCGCGAGGATGCCATCGTCGAGGCGGCCGGCCGCCTGCTCGGCGAAAAGGGCTTCGAGACCATGACCGTGGACGAGGTGGCCGGTGCCGTGGGTATCGCCAAGGCCAGCCTGTACAAGCATTTCGCCGGCAAGGACGACCTGTGCGCGGCCGCCATGGTGCATGTGGCCGGGCGCCTGCAGCGCTTTCTGGACGAACTGCCCGCGGGCCTGCCCGCGCTGCAGCGCCTGGAGGCCCTGCTGCACTGGTTGCTGATGCTGCAGCTGGGCGACGAGACGCCGCTGCTGCCCGGCCGCAACTCGGCCCTGGCTCAGGCGCTGCGCGGCTGCGATGCCTACCGCGCATCCATGCAGGAGGTGCATGCGCGCATCCTGGGCTGGATCGCCGAGGCCCAGGACGACGCGCAACTGCGCCGCGACCTGCCGCCCGAGGTGATGCTGTGCGCCCTGCTGGCGCGCGCCACCGACCCCATGCCCTCCCTGCTGCGCGAGCGCGGCCATGGCGATGCCCAGATCATCGACTGGGCCATGGCCGCCTGCCTCGGCGGCCTGGTCAGCGCACCAGCAGCACCGGCACGGTGCAATGCGCCAGCACCTGGGTGCTGACCGAGCCCATGACCAGCTTGCCCAGCGAGCCGTGGCCATGCGTGCCCATGACGATGAGGTCGAACTTGCCCGATTCCGCGGCCTTGGCGATGGTCTCGCCGGCCGTGCCGACCTTGACCATGGTCTTGAGATCCACGCCCTGGCGCGCCATGAACTTGGTCACGGGCGACAGCACCTTCTCGCCCGAGTCGGCGTAGTAGCCGTCCACCGTCTCCTTGCCCAGGGCGGCGCGCACGCGCGGAGGCAGAGGCGGCTGCACCGTGATGGCCGTGTAGGTGTGCGAGCTGCCCAGCATCTCGTCGTGCGCGGCCAGGTAGGCCAGCATCTTCTTGGTGTAGGTGCTGCCGTCGACAGCAAGCAGGATATTCATTCGTAGTCCTCCATGTGCGGGATATCAGCCTAAGCCGCGGCCGAGCGGGGCGCCTTGACCTGCGTCATCTTTGGCCCTGCCATGGGCCCCAGGCCGTGTCCATCATACGGTGAGCACGCAATGGGGCCGGAATGCCTCCTGCTCCCCCTTGCGCGCGTACCCCAGCGGGTTGGCCACCACGCGGCAGCGCCAGGGCCGGCCGTCGGCATGCCGGCCGCTGGCCAGGTAGTCGCTGGGCGCATGCAGGTGGCCGTGCAGCCACAGACTGGCCTGCGGCAGGCAATCGTCCAGGGCGTTGCAAAAACCGGCCGTGCCGGGGCTCAGGCCGTAGCGCGGATCGGCACTGCGCAGGCTGGGCGCAAAGTGGGTGATGGCCACCGTAGTCCCATCAAAAGGCTGCGCCAGGGCCTCGCGCAGCCAGGCCTGGCACAGCAGGGCCTGCTCGCGCAGCTGCGGCGCCAGGAAGGGCGCACCATGGCGCGTGCCGCCGGTCTTGCGCAGGTAGAAGTCGGCGGCGCGAAAGGCCTTCTCGCGGCTCTTGAGCTGCTGTGCCGGGGCGTCCTGCGCGGCCAGCGCGTCGAAGTCGCTCCACAGCGTGGTGCCCACCAGGCGCACGCCCTGCAGCACCAGGCTTTCGCGCTCCAGCCAGATCAGCCCCAGGCGGTCGCAGGTGCGGCGCAGGCGCAGGTGGGCGGCGTCGAAATCCTGCCCGTCGTACTCATGGTTGCCGGGCACGAAGACCACCGGCGTGGGCCAGCCGGCGTATTGCGGCAGCGGCGAGAAACGCGCCAGGCCGAAGTCGTCGTCGGCGAGCTGTGAGCCCGGCTGGTACGAGCCTATGTCGCCCGCCAGCACCAGCAGTTCGGCGTCGGGCGCGGGGCTGGGGCTGAAATGCGGATGCACTTCGAGATGCAGGTCGGACAGCAGTTGCAGCTTCATGGCGGCGTGGCCGTCAGCGCGTCGGCAAGTTCTGGGCCACGCGCGCCAGGGCCTCGCGCAGCCAGCGGTGGGCTGGGTCGTGCAGGCGCCGGCGGTGCCACAGGGCGTCCACATGCACGGCGGGCAGCTGCATGGGCAGCGCGCGCCAGACCAGGTCGCCGCCCGCGTCGGCCAGGCCCACGAAGTGCAGCGGCAGCACGGTGAGCAGGTCGGTGCTGGCCACCACGCGGCCGGCGGTGAAGAACTGGTTCACGGTGAGCACGATGCGCCGCTCGCGCCCCAGTGCCGTGAGCGCCCCGTCGATGAAGCCATAGGGCTTGCCCGAAAAGCTCACCAACAGGTGGCGCGCCGCGCAGTACTGGTCCAGCGTGAGCGGCTCGGCCGCCAGCGGGTGGCCCGCGCGCATCACGCACACATACTGGCTGGCATACAGGCGCAGGCTGTCGTGGGCCACCACGTTCTCGGCCTGGGCGCGGGCCGTGAGGTCGGCCAGCGCGGCCGGAAAGTAGCCCACGGCCAGGTCCACGCTGTCGTCGTCAAGCATGCGGCGCGGGTCGCGCGTGGTCAGAGGCACCACGCGCAGCGAGATGCCGGGGGCCTCGCGCTCCAGGAGCGCTATGAGTGGCGGAATCAGCGTGGCGCCGGTGGCATCGGCCATCGCCAGCACGAAGGTGGTCCGTGCCTTTGCGGGCTCGAAGCCGCTCGGCGCCAGCGATTCCTGCAGCTGCGCCAGCGCCTGGCGCACGGTGGGCCACAGCGCCAGGGCGCGCGGTGTGGGTTCCACGCCATGGCCGGCACGCACCAGAAGCTCGTCGCCCACGGACTCGCGCAGACGGCGCAGTGCATTGCTGACCGCCGGCTGGGTGATGGCCAGCTTCTCGGCCGCGCGCGTGAGGTTGCGCTCTGTCATGACCTCGTCGAAGACGCGCAGCAGGTTCAGGTCCAGGGTGCGGAAGTTGAGTGGCGGCATGCCCTAATCATTACGCATGTGAATGACATCAATTCAATATATCAATTGGACGGCATCTAGGGTAAACCCTAGGATTGCGCCCATTGCCAGGCAGTTGTGCCGCAGGTGGCAACAAGGTATTTACATCATGACGAAATTTGCAGCTATCGATTTTCCCCAACAGCACCAAGGCCTCGCGCGTATTGAGGGTGCGGTGAGCCATTTGCGCCAAGGCGCCTCCCGCTTCGACCCCACGCGCAACGGCGCTTCGCTGCTGCTCGCAGGCCTGGTGGCGGCACTGATGGTCGTGGCCAACGAGATGGTGGACTCCTGGAGCGACGGCCACCTGCTGGCCGGCTGGATGCTGCTGTGGCTCATCGCCTTCGTGGGCATGGCCCTGCTGGCCGCGCCCGCACGCCGTGCCGCAGCCTCTCTGCGGGGCGCCGCAGGCTCCTGGGCCGACGCCCGCCGCCGCGCGGCCGAGGACGAAGAGACCTGGAATTCCGCGTTGCACGATGCACGCCTCATGGCCGACCTGAGCCGCGCCATGAATGGCATTGCCGTCGAAGACATGCGCCGTTATCGTTGAGTCGGTCGGCTCCCCGGGGCCACACCGGCCGCGTCAGGGCACCTTCGGGTGCCCTTTCCATTTGCGCCGTGGCGGCCAATGTGGCCCCGAAAAAAAACGCACCCACTGCGGGGTGCGCTGCGGAGCCTGAAGGCGGCGGCGGTCAATGCCGCCGCGCCATTCAGGCGGCCAGGCGCTGTTCCAGTGCGGCCTTGGTGGCCAGCAGCTCCGGCGGCAGGTGGTAGGCGAGCTTGTCGAAATGCGCGGTGTGCAGCTTCAGTTCTTCGGCCCAGGCGGCCTTGTCGATGCTGGTCACGCTCTGGAACTGCTCGGGGCTGAACGCCAGGCCGTTCCAATTGATCTCGGCGTACTGCGGGGCAATGCCGAAGGCCGTCTGCTGGCCCTGGGCCTGGCCCTCGATGCGGTCGATCATCCACTTGAGCACGCGCATGTTGTCGCCATAGCCGGGCCAGACGAACTTGCCCTCGGCATTCTTGCGGAACCAGTTGGTCGTGAAGATGCGGGGCAGTGTGGCCCCCTGGCCGGCAATCTTTGCGCCCAGATTGAGCCAGTGCTGGAAGTAGTCGCTCATGTTGTAGCCCATGAAGGGCAGCATGGCGAAGGGGTCGCGGCGCACCACGCCCTGGGCACCAAAGGCGGCGGCCGTGGTCTCACTGCCCATGGTGGCGGCCATGTATACGCCCTCGGTCCAGCTGCGCGCCTCGGTCACCAGCGGCACGGTGGTGGAGCGGCGGCCGCCGAAGATGAAGGCGTCGATCTTCACGCCCGCCGGGTCGTCCCAGGCCTCGTCCAGGGCTGGGTTGTTGGTGGCGGCGACGGTGAAGCGGGCATTGGGGTGGGCGGCCTTGGCGCCGGTTTCCTGGGCGATCTGGGGCGTCCAGTCGCGGCCCTGCCAGTCAATCAGGTGCGCGGGCACCACGCCGCTGTCCTTTTCCATGCCTTCCCACCACACGTCGCCGTCGTCGGTCAGCGCGACGTTGGTGAAGATCACGCCACGATCAAGACTGGCCATGCAGTTGGGGTTGGTGTGGTAGTTGGTGCCTGGGGCGACGCCGAAGTAGCCGGCCTCGGGGTTGATGGCGCGCAAGGACCCATCGGCCTGCGGCTTGATCCAGGCGATGTCGTCGCCGATGGTGGTGACCTTCCAGCCGTCAAACGCCTTGGGCGGCACCAGCATCGAGAAATTGGTCTTGCCGCAGGCGCTGGGGAAGGCGGCGGCGACGTGGTACTTCTTGCCGGTAGGCGCGGTCACGCCCAGGATGAGCATGTGCTCGGCCAGCCAGCCCTGGTCGCGGCCCATGGTGGAGGCAATGCGCAGGGCCAGGCATTTCTTGCCCAAGAGGGCGTTGCCGCCGTAGCCCGAGCCGTAGGACCAGATCTCGCGCGTCTCCGGGTAGTGCACGATGTACTTGGTGTCGGGGTTGCAGGGCCAGCTGGTCTCGTCCTTTTGGCCTGCCGCCAGCGGCGCGCCCACGGTGTGCATGCAGGGCACGAACTCGCCGTCCGTGCCGATTACCTCGTACACGGCGCGGCCCATGCGCGTCATGATCTTCATGTTGACGGCCACATAGGCGCTGTCGGACAGCTCCACGCCCACATGGGCGATGGGGCTGCCCAGCGGGCCCATGGAGAACGGCACCACGTACATGGTGCGGCCGGCCATGCAGCCGTCGAACAGGGGCTGCAGCGTGGCGCGCATCTCGTGGGGCGCCATCCAGTTGTTGGTGGGGCCGGCGTCTTCCTTCTTCGCGGAGCAGATGAAGGTGCGGTCTTCCACGCGCGCCACGTCCGACGGGTCGGAGCAGGCCAGGTAGCTGCCCGGGCGCTTGGCGGGGTTGAGCTTCTTGAAGGTGCCGGCATCGACCAGCTGCTGGCACAGGCGGTCGTATTCGTCTTGCGAGCCGTCGCACCAATGGATCTTGGCGGGCTTGCACAGCGCGGCCATTTCGGCCACCCAGGCGATCAGGCGGGCGTTTTTGACATATGCGGGGGCCTGCATGTTCAGGCCTTGCATGGAGGGTGCGTTCATCGGGGCTTCCTGAAGTTAAAAACAGTTTTTTCAAAGGAAGCGCGCCGCGGTCACCCTGGTTGCGCACGGCCTTTGAAAAAACGGCTCGGTGCCCGGCCGCCAGACGCGCGCCAGGTTGGCAGGTGGGTGCGACTAGAGACCGAATCGTCGATTCTATGAAGACGGCCAGGATTTGTCTTTTGCGTGGCGGGCAAAACAATGCATAAAATGCATGACGTTATGCGTGATTGTATTGCTCACACGCCAGGGCCTGAAACGACAAGGCCCCGCGGTGCGGGGCCTTGTCTTGTTGGGGGGCGAGGGGTGACCCAGGTTTCAGGCCATGGAGATGGCAATCAGCGCCAACAGGAAGATCATGGCCGCGCCCACGGCGGGGAGCACCACGGGGATGATGTTCACCACGGTTTCGGTGGGGTCGTTCGGGTGGCTTGCCTCGACGTCGGCGGCGTGGGGGGCAAAGTGGTGTTCATGGGCCATGCGGCGGTCTCCTCTATGGATTTTTGGTGGCGAAGGTGGGTTCAGTGTAGCGACTGGGTGCGCAGCGGCCCACGGGCCTAACCCGCATCAGCGCAGCTCGGCCTCCATGTGCGCGGCGCGCAGGCGCTCCAGCACCTGCTGCACATGGGCCTTGCCGCGCGTCTGCAGCACGAGTTCGATCTCCACGTTCTGCGCCGCCAGCAGGGTGAAGGCGCGCTGGTGGTGCACTTCTTCGATGTTGGCGCCGGCCTCGGCCACGGTGGCGGTGATGCGCGCGAGCACGCCGGGAATGTCGCGCGCGCTGACCATGATGCGCGCCAGCCGCCCGGAGCGCACCATGCCGCGCTCGATGATGGCGGCCAGCAGCAGCGGATCGATGTTGCCGCCCGACAGCACCAGCCCCACCTTCTTGCCGCGAAAGCGCTCGGGGTAGCGCACCAGGGCCGCCAGGCCGGCCGCGCCCGCGCCCTCCACCAGGGTCTTTTCGATCTCCAGCAGCATCAGCACGGCCTGCTCGATGTCGCCCTCCTGCACCAGCACCAGGTCATCGGCCAGGCGTGCGATGACCTCGCGCGTCATCTGGCCCGGCTGGCCCACGGCAATGCCCTCGGCAATGGTTGATGTGCCCTGCTCGTGCTGCGTGCCCTTGACGGCATTGACCATGGCTGGAAAGCGCGCCGTCTGCACGCCCACGATCTCCAGGCCCGGTTTGATGGCGCGCGCCGCCGTGGCGATGCCGGCCAGCAAGCCGCCGCCGCCCACCGAGATCACCAGCGCCTCCAGGTCGGGCTGCTCGGCCAGCATCTCCAGCGCCAGCGTGCCCTGGCCCGCGGCCACGGCCAAGTCGTCGTAGGGGTGGACGAAGGTCAGGCCCTGCTGCTCGGCCAGCAGGTGGGCGTGCTGGTGCGCCTCCTCCAGCGTGTCGCCGTGCAGCACCACCTCGGCACCGAAGCCGCGCGTGCGCTCCACCTTCACGCCGGGCGTGAAGCGCGGCATGACGATGACCGCGCGCAGCCCCAGGCGCTGCGCGTGATAGGCCACGCCCTGCGCGTGGTTGCCGGCGCTCATGGCGACCACGCCGCGCGCACGCTCCTCGGGTGTGAGCTGGGCCAGCTTGTTGCAGGCGCCGCGCTCCTTGAACGAGGAGGTGAACTGCAGGTTCTCGAACTTGAGGAAGACCTGTGCGCCCGTGACCTGCGAGAGCGTGCGTGATTCGACGCACGGCGTGTCCAGCACCTGGCCTTGCAGGCGCGCGGCGGCGTCCTGAATGTCTTGTAGGGTGAGCATGGTTTTTACTATCAATAAGTGAGCTGCTTGCGCTTTATACACCAGCGCTAAAGCCTGTTTTTCCTGTGATTTCTTTGCTCAGGCAGGGAAGGCCCGGGCGAGGATGGCGTCCACGTCCATGCCGCGCAGGTCGATGGCGCCGGCCACGCGGCCCGCGCCGCCTGCGCCCAGGCGCGTGGCGATGAAAGCGTCGGCCATGGCGGCCGGCGCATGCTGGCGCAGCAGGCAGGCCTGGGCCAGCAGCACCAGCTGCTGGGCCAGCACGCGGCCCAGAGGTTCCAGCTGATCGGGCGGCAGCGCCAGCCATGCCTGCAGTGCGTGCAGCGCCGCCGCCAGCCGCGGCTCGCCTGCGGCGGTGGCCTGCAGCTCGGCCAGCAGGGCCTGGGCGGCATCGGGCTCGCGCTGCAGGGCGCGCAGCAGGTCCAGGCACATGACGTTGCCCGAACCCTCCCAGATCGAGTTGACCGGCGCCTCGCGGTACAGCCGCGCCAGCACCCCGTCCTCCACATAGCCGTTGCCGCCAAAGACCTCCATGGCCTCGCCCGTCAGCTCCACGGCGCGCTTGCAGACCCAGAACTTGGCGGCGGGCGTCATGGCGCGCTTCCAGAAGCGTTCGACGGCATCACCGTCGGCCTCGCGCTCGAAGGCCTGGGCCAGGCGCATCAAGAGCAGCAGCGCGGCCTCGCTCTCCAGCGCCAGGTCGGCCAGCACGGCGCGCATCAGCGGCTGGTCGGCCAGGGCCTTGCCAAAGACATGGCGCCGGCGCGCGTAGGCCATGGCCTGCACCGTGGCCTGGCGCAGGATGGCGGCGCTGCCCACGACGCAGTTGAGGCGCGTGGTGCCCGCCATCTCGATGATGGTGGGGATGCCGCGCCCCTCCTCGCCCATCAGCACGCCCCAGGCGTCCTCGAACTCCACCTCGCTGCTGGCGTTGCTGCGGTTGCCCAGCTTGTCCTTCAGGCGCTGCACACGCACGGCGTTGCGGCCGCCGTCGGGGCGCCAGCGCGGCACGTAGAAGCAGGCAAAGGGGCCATCCGCGCCCACGCGCGCCGTCACCAGGTGCGCGTCGCACTGCGGGGCCGAGAAGAACCACTTGTGGCCGCGCAGCAGGTATTCAGCGCCGCGCCCGCCGGCTGCAACCGCCGTGGCCACGGTGGTATTGGCGCGCACGTCTGAGCCGCCCTGTTTCTCGGTCATGCCCATGCCCAGCCAGATGCTGGTCTTTTGCGCCGCAGGCAGGTCGCGCGCGTCGTAGGCGTCGCTGTAGAGTTTGTCCCCCAGTTCTGCCCAGAGCGCATCCTCCTTCTGCAGCAGCGGTATCGCGGCCTGGGTCATGGTCGCCGGGCACAGCGTGCCCTGCTCCACCTGGCCGTGCAGATAGAAACCGGCCGCCCAGGCAGTCCAGCGGCCCGTCCGCAGCTCTCGAAACGGTAGCGAAACCAGGCCCTGCGCGCGGTACAGCGCCATCAGCGCGTGCCAGGCGGGGTGAAATTCCAGCGTGTCAATGCGCCGCCCGCGGCTGTCAAAACGCTGCAGGTCGGGCCCGTGGCGGTTGGCCTGATCTGCCAGTGCATAGGTGTCCAAGCTGCCCAGGCGCTGCGCATAGCCGTCCAGCGCGGGCCGGGCCCAGCCGGCGCCTGCGCGCGTGAGCGCCTCGCACAGCGCCGGGTCGGTCGCCAGAGGGTCGTAGTCGCTCAGCTCGGGAAACTGGTTGAAGACCTGGTGGGTGGTCCAGTCCATGGTGCGCCTGCCTTGCCTGCTTTCCTATGGGCGGAAAGTCTAGTCCTCCTGCCAACTATTGCCAGCCCCAGCGGCGCATATAGATGCCCTTCATGGCCTGCGTCAACGTCATGTAGCCCAGCACGATCAGCGGGAGCAGCGCAAAGTACAGCGGCGGCAGCGCCTGCAGCTTGAAGTAATGCGCCAGCGGCCCCATGGGCAGGAAAACGCCCACGGCCATGATGAGGCCGGTCATCGCCAGCAGCGGCGTGGCGGCGCGGCTTTGGATGAAGGGCAGCTTCGGTGTGCGGATCATGTGCACGATCAGGGTCTGCGTGAGCAGGCCCACGACGAACCAGCCCGACTGGAACAGCGTCTGCTGCGCGGGCGTCTGCGCATCGAACAGGTACCACATCATGGCGAAGGTGGTGATGTCGAACACCGAGCTGATGGGCCCGAAGAACACCATGAAGCGGCCGATGTCGTCAGGCTGCCAGCGCAGCGGCTGACGCAGCAATTCCTCGTCCACGTTGTCGAACGGAATCGCGGTCTGCGAGATGTCATACAGCAGGTTCTGCACCAGCAGGTGGATGGGCAGCATGGGCAGGAAGGGAATGAAGGCCGACGCCACCAGCACCGAGAAGACGTTGCCGAAGTTGGAGCTGGACGTCATCTTGATGTATTTCAGCATGTTGGCGAAGGTGCGCCGGCCCTCCAGCACGCCCTGCTCCAGCACCAGCAGGCTTTTTTCCAGCAGGATGATGTCGGCCGCCTCCTTGGCGATGTCCACCGCGCTGTCCACGGAGATGCCGATGTCGGCCGCGCGCAGCGCCGGCGCATCGTTGATGCCGTCGCCCATGAAGCCCACCACATGGCCGTTGGCCTTGAGCAGACGCACGATGCGCTCCTTGTGCAGCGGCGTGAGCTTGGCAAACAGGTTGTGGCTCTCCACGGCCCGGGCGAGCTCCTGGTCGCTCATCTGCTCTATGGCGCCGCCCAGCAGCACGCCCTGCTGCGCCAGGCCCACCTCGCGGCAGATTTTGGCGGCCACCAGCTCGTTGTCGCCGGTCAGCACCTTCACCGTGACGCTGTGCTCGGCCAGGGCCCTGAGCGCCGCGGCGGTGGAGTCCTTGGGCGGGTCCAGGAAGGCGACGTAGCCGATCAGGGTCAGGGCGCGCTCGTCGGCCAGGCCGTAGACCTCCTGCGTCGAGGGCCCCTCGCGGGCGGCCACGGCCACCACGCGCAGGCCCTCTTCGTTGAGCCCGGCGGTCACTGCACGAATGCGTTCCAGCAATGCGGGCGTCAGCGGCTCGACCTCTGCGCCATGGCGCACCTGGGTGCACACGGCCAGCACCTCCTCCACCGCCCCCTTGGTGATGAGCAGGTGGTGCGCGTCATGCTCGGCCACCACCACCGACATGCGCCGGCGCGTGAAGTCGAATGGAATTTCATCGACCTTGCGGAAGTTCCTGGCCGGCTCCAGTGAGCTGCTCACCTCGGCGTGCTCCAGCACGGCCACGTCCAGCAGGTTCTTGAGCCCCGTCTGGTAGTAGCTGTTGAGGTAGGCCAGTTCCAGCACATCGTCCGAGTCCTCGCCCCAGACATCGACATGGCGCGCCAGGAAGATCTTGTCCTGCGTCAGCGTGCCGGTCTTGTCGGTACAGAGGACATCCATGGCGCCGAAGTTCTGGATCGCGTCCAGGCGCTTGACGATGACCTTCTTGCGCGACAGGAACACCGCGCCCTTGGCCAGCGTCGAGGTCACGATCATGGGCAGCATCTCAGGCGTCAGGCCCACGGCGATGGCCAGGGCGAACAGCAGTGCCTCCAGCCAGTTGCCCTTGGCAAATCCGTTGATGAAGAACACCAGCGGCGCCATCACGAACATGAAGCGGATCAGCAGCCAGCTGACCTTGTTCACGCCGGCCTGGAACGATGTGGGCGCCCGGTCGGTGGCGATGACGCGGCTGGCCAGCGAACCGAAATAGGTGCCGTTGCCGGTAGCCAGCACCAGGGCCGTGGCCGAGCCGGATACCACGTTGGTGCCCATGAAGACGATGTTGTCCAGCTCCAGCGGATTGTCGGCCTGGGCATCGCGCAGCGCGGCCGTCTTTTCCACCGGCATGGACTCGCCGGTCATCGCCGCCTGGGCCACGAACAGGTCCTTGGCTGTGAGCACGCGGCAGTCGGCCGGAATCATGTCGCCGGCCGACAGTGCGATCAGGTCGCCGGGCACCAGCAGCTTGATGGGCAGCTCCAGGCGCTGCGTGCCCTGGCCGCCCTGCAGGCTGCCGCGCAGCACCGTGGCCGTGTTGCTGACCATGGCCTTGAGCGCGTCGGCGGCCTTGTTGGACTTGGCCTCCTGCCAGAAGCGCAGCAGCGTGGACAGCACCACCATGGTGCTGATGACCAGGGCCCCCTTCAGGTCGTGGGTGAGCAGGGAGATGACGGCCAGCAGCGTCAGCAGCAGGTTGAACGGGTTGCGAAAGCTGTGCCACAGGTGCATCCACCAGGGCAGGGGCTTTTCGTGCTCCACCTCATTGGGGCCCACGCGTTCACGTACCGCATCGGCCTGCGCCTCGCTCAGGCCGGCCTCGGTGCTGCCGATCTGCTGCAGCAGGGCCGGGGCGTCGGCCTTGGCCGCGGCGATCAGGGCCTTGGACTGCGCCGCCGGCAGTTCGCGGCTGACGCCGGTGCGGCCCAGGGTCTCCAGCAGGGCCAGGCGGCTGAAATGCCGCACCATGCGGCGCGTGCGCACGAAGCCGACGAAGACCTCTCTCAAAATCCTGTTACGCATTGGCACGCTCCTGAACGCCCTGCTCCGACACGGTCAAGGCGACCATGGAGGTATACCAAAGGCCATGGGGCCAGGGTCAAAACTCCGTATGCAGGCGCGCCGACAGCACGTTGACCGGCCCACGGTCGGCGTTGTACGCGGGGTTGCGTATGTGCTGCCAGTCCAGCGTGATCCAGGCCGCCTTGGCCAGCTGCAGGTTGTAGAAGGCCTCGTAGATCGTTTCCGGACGGTAGTTCAGGCGGCCGTCGCCGATGAAGAAGCCCATGCCGCCGTCCGCCAGGTAGCTGCGGTGCACGCGCGACACGCCGTTGCGTGCCATGGCCAGGCCCAGGCTGTCCTGCCCGCGTCCCCAGGCGGTGCCCCGCACCAGCACGCCGCCCGAGAGCGAACGGTCGATCTCGGTGAAGGCGTAGATCTCCGTCTTGCCGTCGGCCCAGCTGGCGCGGCCAAACAGCCCCACGTCGTCGGACAGGGCCTGCTCCAGGTTCAGGCCTGCGCCAACCTTGTCCTGCACGCCGGTGCGCACCGCGTCGATGCTGGGCACCTGGCCCGTGCGTGCCGCCAGGTCCAGCGCGTCCTGATAGCGCGACATGCGGGCCCGGTTGCGAAAGGCCAGCAGACGCAGCTTGCCCGGCTGTCCGCCCAGGGTGTGGGCGTGCTCCAGCTCGACCTGGTCGCCATAGTGCTGGAAGATGCGCAGATCCAGCGACTGCTGGTTTGGCAAGTTTGGCTGGATAAAGCGGCCTGCGCGCAGCACCCAGTCGCCCGCGTACCACTCCCCGGTGATGCCCCAGGAGTAGCCGCGCGCGTCGGCCGCGTAGTCGTAGGCGCCGTGGGTCATGATCGACCAGTTGAGGAATTGCGTGCGCGGGTCGTGGCTGTAGGCGTTGTTGTCGAACAGGTCGAGCACCGACAAGTTGCCCGCGGTCAGCACGAAGCGGCGCTGGTCCACGCTGCCGGCGAGCTGGTTGGGCCCCGACTCCACGGCCTCCTGCCCGCCGCCCAGGCCCCAGGTCTGGCGCAAAAACAGGCGCGCGCGGTAGACCTTTAGCGTGGGACCGGAGGAACGGGCCATCTCCCCATTGGTGAAGCCGCCCAGGCCCGTCAGGCCAGACAGCGGCACGCCCTGCGCCGCCTCGGGGTTGAAGTACAGCTCGCCACCGCTCCATGGCCGCCAGCCCAGCATGGCCGTGGCCGTGAACGAATAGCTCAGTTGCTTGTCGGGGCTCAGGCTGTTGCCGCCCGAGTAGGCCGCGGGAAAGGCCCGCTTGTCCTGCCAGACATAGGTGGCCTGGAACTTGGCGTTCCAATCCTCGGGCACAGGTGTCTCGGCGCGGCCAAGTGCCGGCAGCAGGGCCAGGGCCAGCGCGGCCAGGCCTTGGAGGGGCGCCAGACGGCGCGATGGGATGAAAGCGAAACGCATGCGAGTTCCCTGGCCGCGCAGTGATCATGCGCGGCGGCAATGCTGCCACTACGGCGTGGCTTTTTTATTAAAAATCACGAGGGAAGCCGCCGATGCGGCGGTCCAAGACCGGCCGCAGGGCGTTGCTGCCCGCCAGGTCGGCAAGGCAGCGGCGCCATGGGAAGCGTGCGATTACCTTGCCTGTGCTTGGCCGACGCAGGGTCGACGACTGGGGTTGTCCACAGGAGGGGCTCCGAAGTTGAAACGGGCGCGATTCTATGCGCAAAGGCCCGGGGACCCTGGACTATGCCTGGGCAAAGCGCAGCGTGAAGCGCGTGCCGCCGCGCTCGGACCTGTCGCACTGCACCGTGCCGCCCTGGGCCTCGGTGAGGGCGCGCACGATGGACAGGCCCAGGCCCGAGCCCTCGCGCCGGCGCTTGCCCGGCGCCTGGGCAAAACGCTGGAAGGGCTGCGCGCGCACCTCGGCGGGCAGGCCGGGGCCGGCGTCGCTGATGCACAGCAGCACCCAGGTGCGGCCGTCTTGCGTCTCCTCGGCGCAAATCTCCACGCCCAGCCAGCCGCCCTGGGCCGCGTGGCGTATGGCGTTGCCCACCAGGTTGGAGATGATCTGGCGCATGCGGTCGCGGTCGGCGCGGATGTCGGCCAGCCCCTCCTCCAGCGGCAGCCGCAGGTCCACCGACATGGCGGCTTCCTGCAGCTGCGGGCGCAGCTGCTGCAGCGTTTCGCCGGTCAGGGCATTGAGGTCCAGGCGCTGCAGGTGCAGCGACAGCTGGCCCGCATCGGCCATGGACAGGGTGTGCAGGTCCGCCACCATGCGCCCCAGGTGCTCCACCTGGGCCAGCAGGGTCTGGAACTCGTGCGCATCGGCGGCGATCACGCCGTCGCACAGCGCGCGCAGCCGCGCCTGCAGCACGGCCAGCGGCGTGCGCAGCTCGTGCGAGATCGAGGCCGCCGTGGCGCGCCGCTCGTCCTCCAGCGTCTGCACGGAGTCGATCATGTGGTTGAAGGCGCCGATCATCTCGATCATCTCCCCATGGGTCTTGCCCGCCACGGCGCGCGCGCTGTAGTCGCCATCGCCCACGCGCTGGGCCACCTCAACCATGGAAGTCAACGGCCGCGTGATGCGCCGCGACACCCAGAACCCCACGCCCAGGCCAAACGGCAGGCACAGCACCAGGCCTATGCCCAGCGACCAGCGTTCGCCGAACAGCAGGTCATCGTTGCCGTACTGGCTGTAGATCTGCCGCACGCGGGGGCTGTTGTCCTGGGCGCTGGCGCGCAGCTCGTCGAGTTCCTCGCGCACGGCCAGGGGCAGGCCGTTATAGAAGTCGCGGTACTGCAGCTCGGAAAACAGCAGCATGGACGCCGCCATGAGCGCGATGGAGCCCAGCGATGCGGCGGCGATCCACAGACCAAAGCGCACCCAGATGCGGTTGAGCAGCCGCGTCATGCCGCTGGCCATAGCCGGTAGCCGATGCCGCGCACGGTCTCTATCAGGCCATCCTGCCCGGCCAGCTGCAGCTTGCGCCGCAGTTTGGACATGTGCGAGTCGATGACACGCTCCAGCGCCTCACTCTCGGGCAGGCATTGCTCGATCAGGTAGCCGCGCGAGAAGCAGCGCCGCGGCTGCGCCGCCAGGCAGCTCAGCAGGCGAAACTCGGTCAGCGTGAGCGGCAGCGGCTGCGCCTGGCCGTGCGCGTCGTAGACGCAGGCGCTGTGGGCGCTGGCGTCGACCTCGATGGCGCCCACGCGTATCGGCGCGGGCGCACTGTTGGCACGCAGCTGCGTGCGCCGCAGCACGGCACGCACACGCGCCACCACCTCGGGTGGGTTGAAGGGCTTGACCACATAGTCGTCCGCGCCCAGGCGCAGCGCCAGCAGCTTGTCCACGTCGTCGGCCAGCGCCGTGACCATGATCACAGGCGTCTGGCCCGCGTCGCGCAGGCTGCGCAGCACGTCGATGCCGTCCACCTCGGGCAGGTGGATGTCCAGCAGCACCAGGTCCGGGCGCAGCTGCTGCGCCAGCTGCAGGGCTTCGCGGCCGTCCGCCGCGGTGCGCGCGCGCAGGCCGTCGCGCTCCAGGTA
Organism: Pseudomonadota bacterium; assembly: GCA_018241405.1. Classification (GTDB taxonomy): domain Bacteria; phylum Pseudomonadota; class Gammaproteobacteria; order Burkholderiales; family Burkholderiaceae_C; genus Alicycliphilus. Next base: position 145,345 of record JAFEDY010000007.1, read on the forward strand.
GGCGCAGAGAATGCTGGCGATGGCCGGCTCGTCCTCGACGACGAGCACGAGCGGGGTGACGGCGCTGGGGGCGGATACGGACATGCTGAAGGGGGCGCTGAGACGGAAGGGTACGCGACCGATGCAGTCACGCGGGCGGAAATTATGGAACCAGGCGCGGCCTCCATAAATTCTCCACATTGCCTGCACCGATACGTCACCTTAGGGTATTGCAATATCACTATCGGAACGTAGTCTCCGATCGTTACTTGCTCCTTCCGTGCTGCCCTGGCCCTGCGCCCGGTGCGGCCCCTGCATGCGCCACCCTGACACCTACCACCTCCGCGTGAAATCCATTGCCGCCGTGCGCCTGGCCGGCCTGTGCACGGCCGCCGGGCTGGCTGGCTGCGCCGCCCCCGTGGCGGTCACGCTCGACCGCTCCACGCCCGCGCACTGGACGCAGGCCGCGCCGGCGGCTGCCCCCGGCGCGGCGCCCGTGGACATGCGCGCCTGGTGGAAGCCCTGGGGCGACGCGCGCCTCGATGCCCTGGTGGACGAGGCGCTGGCGCACAACCTCGACGTCGCCCAGGCCGTGGCGCGGCTGCGCCGCCAGCGCCTGCTGTCGGGCACGGCGGCCAGCGCCTACCGGCCCGTCGTCACGGCCGGCACGCGCACGCTGCAGGACATCTCGGCCACCGATTCGTACTTCCAGGCCAGCATCGACATGGTCTGGGATCTGGGCCTGTTCGGCGCCTCCGAGTCCGGTGCGCGCGTCGCCCGCGCCGAGCTGCTCGATGCCGGCGCGCGCCTGCAGGCCGCGCGCGTGGCGCTTGTGGCCGACGTGGTGCACCGCTACCTCGACATCCGCCTGGCCCAGCGCCAGCGTGCCCTGCTGGCCGACATGGCGCGGCTGGACGCACGCGCGCAGCAACTGGCCGAGGTGCGCCGCCAGCAACGCCTGGGCTCGCAGGACGAGCTGCGCCAGCTGCAGGCCCAGGCGCAGAACGGCGCCGCAGCCGCCGCGCAGCTCGCCGAAACCCAGGCGCGCGCCGCGCACGGCCTGGCGCTGCTGCTGGGGCGCGACCGGCCCGACCCCGCCTGGCTGCAGGACGACGCCGGCGCCGCCCTGCCCGAAATCGATGGCTTGGCGCTGGGCGAGCTGCCGGCGCAGCTGCTGCGCTCGCGCCCCGACATCCAGATCGCCGAGGCGCAGGTGGAGCAGAGCGCGGCCGAGGCCGGCCTGGCGCGCGCGGCCCTGTACCCGCGCTTTCAGCTCGCGGGCTCGCTGCTGTACTCGTACAACCTGACGCAGAACTTCCGCACCCGCTCGGACAACCTGCCGCTGCTGGGCCCGCTGATCGACGTGCCGCTGTTCGACTGGGGGCGCCGGCGCGCCCAGGCCAATGCCGGCGAAGAGGCGCTGCAGGGCACCCTCCTGGCCTACCGCCAGAGCGTGCTCGAAGGCGTGGCCGAGGTCGAGGGATCGCTGGCCGCGCTGTCAGCCCAGGGCGCGCGCGCGCAGGCCTTGGCCGGCGCCCAGGAGCCGCTGCGCCAGCGCAACGCGGCCCAGGCCGCGCGCCAGCGCCTGGGTCTGGGCAGCGAATGGTCGGCCCTGCCCGATCAACGTGCGCTGCTGCGTGCGCAGGGCGAGCTGGCCACGGCGCGCGCGGCGCGGGCGCTGGCCTATGTGTCGCTCTACAAGGCCCTGGGCGGCGCGCCGCTGGCGCCCGAGGCCGGTGCGATGGATGCCGCAGCGGCCGGGGGCGCCTCGTGATCGCGCTGGCGCGCAAGACCCTGGTCTACGAGTGGCGCCGCTTCGTGCCCAGCGTCTTCGCCGTGGGCTTCGCCGGCGTGCTGCTGGCCATGCAGGCGGCGCTGGTGCTGGGCATCTTCGGCTCTGCGGCGCTGTACGTCACGGCCTCGGGCGCCGACTTGTGGGTAGGCTTTCCGGGCACGCAGAGCGTGAACTTCGGCCGCGCCATAGGCGCCGACGTGGAGATGCGCCTGCGCATGGACCCGGACATCACGGCCGTCGAGCCCTACCAGTGGGTGGACGGCGACTGGCGCACCTCGGCCGCGGACGCGGGCGGCGGCGGCGTGTCCATCTACCTTTCGGGCATTCGCACTGGCGTCGGTTCCATGATGTTCTCGCGCGCCCTGAGCGGCTGGCAGCGCGAGCGCCTGCGCGAGCCCGGCGCCGTGATCGTGGACCGGGCCGACCTGTCCAGCCTGGGCACGCGCGAGGGCGGCCAGGCCTGGATCAACGGCCACCGCGTGCAGGTGGTGGCCGTGGTGGACGGCCTGCGCGGCCTGGGTGGGGCCAACGTGCTGGCCTCGCTGGAGACGGCGCGCGAGATCGCGGGCACGGCGGCCCAGGCGGGGCCCACCTATTTCGTGGCGGCGGTGCGCACAGGCGTCGATCCGCAGGCCGTGCGCCAGCGCCTGCAGGCGCCGCGGCCTGGCGGTTTCGGCCCCTATGAGGTGTGGACGGCGCAGGAGTTCGCCCACCGCTCGCAGCTTTACTGGATGCTGGATACGGGCGCAGGCGCGGGCGTGCTGTTCATGGCCATCGTGGTGTGCATCGTCGGCGCTGTCGTCACCAGCCAGTCGCTGCGCACGGTGGTCGTGGGCTCGGCGCGCGAATACGCCACGCTCAACGCCCTGGGCGTGAGCCGCGCGGCCCTGGGCCGGGTGGTGGTCGAGCAGTCCTTCTGGATCGGCCTGTCGGGCTTTGTGCTTGCGGCCCTGGCCAGCGCCGCCCTGCTGGGCCTGGCCGCCGCCTATCGCGTGCCCGTGTCCCTGAACGTGGCCGCCGTGGCGGCGTGCGCCGTGCTGGTGGCGCTGCTGTCGCTGCTGTCGGGCCTGGGCGCCGTGCGCAGCGTGCTGCGCGCCGATCCGGCGGCCCTGCTGCGTTGAATGCCATGACCGCGCGCATGCCCGACACCAACCCCGGCCAGCCCAGCCTGCAGGCCGTGCGCCTGTCCAAGTCCTTCCTGTCGGGCCATGTGCGCGTGCAGGTGCTGCAGGGCCTGTCGATTGCGCTGTATCCGGGCGAGCTGAGCCTGATCTCCGGCCCCTCGGGCTGCGGCAAGAGCACGCTGCTGTCGTTGCTGTCGGGTCTGCAGCACCCCGACGAGGGCCAGGCCATGGCGCTGGGTGAAGACCTGGGCGCCATGGGCACGCGCGCGTTGGAGCATTTTCGGTTGCGCCATACGGGCTTCGTGTTCCAGGGCTTCAACCTGTTTCCCGCGCTCACGGCGCTGGAGCAGGTGCAGCTGCCGCTGGGCTACATGGGCCTCAACAGCGCCGCGAGCCTGCGCCGCGCCGAGCAGGCGCTGGATGAGGTGGGCATGAGCCATCGCAGCCACATGCGGCCGGCCGAGCTATCGGGCGGCGAGCGTCAGCGCGTAGCCATTGCCCGCGCCATGGCCAAGGAGCCGCAGCTGCTGTTCGCCGACGAGCCCACGAGTGCGCTGGACGCCGAGAGCGGCCAGCGCGTGATCGACATCCTGCATCGCGCGGCGCGCGCGCATGGCACGACGGTGCTGTGCGTCAGCCACGACCCGCGCCTGGTGCGCCATGCCGACCGCGTGCTGGGCATGGAGGACGGCGCCATCCGCAACGACTGGCGCCCCAACACGGTACACCAAGAATGAAGCACAACACGCACCTTTTCGCCCTGGCCGCGGCGCTGCTGCTGGGCGTGGCCCTGGTCGGCTGTTCACCGCAGCGCGATGCCCATGCCCAGGCCAGCGCTCCCGCGGGCGCGGCGCAGCACCCCGCCCCGGTGGCCGTGGCGCGCGGCAAGATCGAGGTCGAGGGCGGGCTTCTGGAGTTGGCGCCCGCCGCCGCCGGCGTGGCGCAGCAGGTTCTTGTGAAGGAGGGCCAGCAGGTGCAGAAGGGCCAGCTGCTCTTGCGCCTGGTAGGCGACGAGCTGCAGGCCGAGCAGGCGGTGGCGCGCTCCGAGCTGCAACTGGCCCAGGCGCGCGCCAAGGCCAAGGCGGCGCGCCTGCCCGCGCTGCGCCAGGCGTTGCAGCGCTGGCAGGCGGCGGTGCGCGAGGGTGCGGCCGACCTCCAGGGTCAGGACGAGGCCGCGCAGGCGCTGCAGGGCGCCCAGGCCGAGGCCGAGCTGGCGCAGGCCGAGGTGCGCGTGGCCCAGGCCAAGCTGGAGCAGCAGCAAGCCCAGCAGCGGCGCCTGGAGCTGCGCGCGCCCGAGGCCGGCGAGGCCGTGCGCGTGGCGGCGCAGGCGGGCACGGCCGTGAGCAGCGGCGCCAGCGCTGTAGTGCTGCTGCCGGCCCGGCCGCTGCGCGTGCGCGCCGAGCTCAACGAAAGTTTTGTCAACGCCGTGCGCGTGGGCATGCGCGCCAGCGTGGTGGCCGATAGCGACGCCGGCGGCGCGCAGCAGGCCTTGCCCGACGCCAAGGTGCTGCGCATCAGCCCGGTGTATGGCGCGGCCCGGCTGCAGGACGACCCGCTGCGCGGCCCCGTGCGCGTGGTGGACTGCCTGCTGGCCTTTGATGAGGCGCCGCGGGGCGCGCGCGTGGGGCAGAACGTGAGGGTGAGCTTCCATGAATAAACGCATTACTTTTCTGGACGCAAGCGGCTGGACGATCCAGAGCGACTTCGACGGCACCATCAGCCTGCTGGACGTGACCGACACCCTGCTCACGCGCTTCGGCCAGCCCGGCTGGCAGGAGCTCGAAGACGCCTGGGAGCGCGGCGAGATCGGCTCGCGCGAATGCATGCGGGGCCAGGTGGCGCTGCTGGACATGAGCGAGGCCGAGCTGCAGGCCCACCTGGACGGCATCGCCATCGACCCCGGTTTTGCCGGCTTCGTGCATCTGGCGCAGGAGCATGGCGTGCAGGTGCAGGTGGTCAGCGACGGGCTGGACTACTGCATACGCCATGTGCTGCGCCGCCACGGTCTGGGCCACCTGCCGGTGGTCGCCAACCGCCTGGCGCGCACCGGCGAGCGCAGCTGGCGCCTGGACTTCCCCTGGGCCAGCCCGCGCTGCGAACGCGCCAGCGGCAACTGCAAGTGCGAGCGCCTGGCCGAGGCCCAGGGCCAGACCGGGCGCGTGCTCTACGTGGGCGACAGCACCTCGGACTTCTGCGTCTCGGGCCGGGCCGACTATGTGCTTGCCAAGTACAAGCTCATCGCCCACTGCGAACAGCATGGCATCACCCACGCGCCGTTCACCGACTTCGCCCAGGCCACCGACCTGCTCGAAGGCGTGCTGCTGGGCCTGGAGAGCCTGGCATGAATGCGCGATCCCCGTTCGTGGAGGTGCTGCACGGTCTGTGCCAGACGCCCCACGAATTCGTCATGCCGGGCGCAGGCCCGCATGCGCGCACCGGCGTGCTGCTGGTGCATGGCCTGACGGGCACACCGGCCGAGATGCGCGTGCTGGCCAAGGGCCTGCACCGGCGCGGCTTCAGCGTCTACGCGGTGCAGCTGGCCGGCCACTGCGGTGCCATGGAGGATCTGGTGGGCACGCGCTGGCCCGACTGGCTGGCCAGCGTGGAATCGGGCCTGCGGCGCTTTCGCGGCCATGTGGACCGCGTGGTGGTGGCCGGCCTGTCCATGGGCGCGCTGCTGTCGCTGGCCGTGGCCGAGGAGCATCCCGACCAGGTGGCTGGCGTGTGCGCCCTCTCCACCACCTTCCGCTACGACGGCTGGAGCATCCCGTTCTACACGCGCCTGGCCTTTCTGCTGCCGCTGTTCCGGCTGCTGGGCATAGGCCGCCACAGTGTGTTCATGGAGCAGCCGCCCTACGGCATCAAGGACGAGGCGCTGCGCGCGCGCATCGTCGAGCAGATGCACAGCGGCGACAGCGCCGCCGCCGGCCTGCCGGGCAACCCGTGGTGGTCCATCATCGAACTGCGGCGTCTGGCGGCGCGCACGCTCAACGGCCTGCCCAGGCTGCGCGCGCCCTGCCTGGTGGTGCATGCGAAGGAGGACGACATCTCCGCCGTCGGCAATGCGCACGACATCGTGCGCGGCGCCACCAACGCCCGGGTGGAGCTGGTGCTGCTGGACAATTGCTACCACATGATCACCATAGACCGCGAGCGCCGCAGCGTCATCGCCAGCCTGAACGGCTTTGTGGCCAGGATTGCCGACGGCGCCGGGGCGGGCCTGCATGGGTAGCGAGCTCTCGCCCCTGGCCGTCACGCTGTGGGTGCTCAACGTGCTGGTGGACAGCGGCGGCCAGCTGGCCTTCAAGGCCGCGGCCAGCGAGCCGGGCGCGCTCGACGGCATGGCGCGCTGGCGCTTCATGCTGGCGCGCCCGTGGATCTGGGCCGGCATGGCCTGCTACGTGGCCGAATTTCTGCTGTGGCTGGCCTTTTTGTCGCTGGTGCCGCTGTCCGACGGCGTGCTGCTGGGCTCCATCAACATCGTGGCCATCATGGTGCTGGGGCGCATGCTGTTCAAGGAGCGGCTGGCGCCCATGCGCGTGGCCGGCATCGTGCTGGTGTCGATCGGCGTGGCCGTCGTGGGGCTGCACTGAGAGGCTGAGAAAGAAATTCCCCATGCCCGCTTTGCACGCCAAAACACCCCCACTCATCGTTGCAAATACTCGCCATAGCCCGAGCTATGGCTGCGTTTTGCGCCTCGATTGGGTGCGTTTTGGCGCACCTCTCGGGCACGGCCAATTTATTCTCAGCCTCTGAGATGAAGCGCTTCTACATCATCGGCTTCCTGGTACTGATGGCCTTCGACACGCTGGCCCAGCTCAGCTTCAAGTTGGCCGGCGACACGGCGCTGCCGCTGGAATTCTCCAGCGCCTGGCTGCAGCGCGTTTTCGGCCAGCCCTGGATCTATGGCGCCTTCGTCGGCTATATCGGCGCCTTCTTCTCGTGGATGACGCTGCTGCGCCACGCCCCCATAGGCCCGGCGTTCGCCGCCTCGCACCTGGAGATCCTGTCGGTGATGGCGCTGTCGCACTGGTTGTTCAACGAGCAGATCGGCGCACCGCAGGTCATAGGCGGCCTGTTCATCGTCGCCGGCATCGCCTGCCTGGCCGTCAGCGAGACGCGCGAGGCCGACCTGCACGACGACCCTGCCGGCCGCGCGGGCGGCAACCCCGGCGCGGGCTCGGCCAGCGCCGGAGCGGCCCACCTGGCGGAACCGTCGCACCATGGCTGAATATGTGCCGCCGCCCACGGCGGGCCTGCCGCTGCACCTGTCCGACCTGTGGCCCTGGGGCGACGACGACCTGGCCGGCGCCTTGGCGCATTGGCTGCGCGTGCCGGCCGTGCAGCTCGAATGCTCGGGCACCGCGGCGCTGATGGTGGCGCTGGCCGCGCTCAAGCAGCTGGCGCCCGCGCGCACCGAGGTCGTCATCCCCGCCTACACCTGTCCGCTGGTGGCGCTGGCCGTGGCGCAAAGCGGCCTGCGGCCGCGCCTGTGCGACCTGCGGCCCGACCGGCTGGACATGGACCCCGGGCAGCTGGCGGCGCTGTGCAGCGAACGCACCCTGGCCCTGCTGCCCACGCACCTGTGCGGCCGCGTGGCCGACGTGGGCGCGGCCCTGGCCTGCGCGCGCGCCGTGGGCGCCTATGTCATCGAGGACGCCGCCCAGGCCCTGGGGGCGCGCATGCATGGCGAGCCCGTGGGCTGGCAGGGCGACATAGGCTTCTACAGCCTGGCCGTGGGCAAGGGATTGAGCACTTATGAGGGCGGCGTGCTGCTGGCGCGCGATCCCGCATTGCGCGAAGCCCTGCGCGCGGCCGGCCGGGCCGCGCGGCACGCCAGCCGCTATTGGGAATGGCGCCGCAGCCTGGAGCTGCTGGGCTACGCCCTGCTGTACCGCCCCCGCGGACTGGGCAGGGCCTATGGCCGGCCATTGCGCGCGGCGCTGGCGCGCGGCGACTGGGTGCAGGCCGCGGGCGACGACTTTGGCGACCACATCCCGCGCCACCCGCTGGGCGCCTGGCGCCGCCGCGTGGGGGTGCGCGCGCTGCACCGGCTGGGGCGTTTCCAGGCGCGGCTGGCCGACCAGGCACACGAACGCCTGGCGCAGCTGGCCGCCATCCCCGGTCTGGAGGTGCTGGGCGACATTGTTCCCGGCACGCGCGGCGTGTGGCCCGTGCTGCTGCTGCGCCTGCCAAGCGCCGCTGCGCGCGACGCGCTACTGCGTGCGCACTGGGGCGCGGGGCTGGGCCTGTCCCTGCCCTTCGTCCATGCGTTGCCGGACTATGGCCGCTACGACCATGTGCTGGCCGGCGCCCGCGGCGAGGAGGTGCCGCGCGCACGCGACTGGGCGGCGCGGCTCGTGGCCGTCAGCAACAGCCTGTGGCTGGATGAGGAGCGGTTTGTGCGTTTGCTTCGAATATTGGAGCAAGCGGCGCTTGATAGGCGGGCTGCATAGTCCAATTGCTCTTGACTATGTACATGCCGCAGAAGCCCCTCACCCCTCCCTCTCCCCAAAGGGGCGAGGGCGATCTGCCGCGCCGGCTTTACTCCCTCTCCCTCTGGGAGAGGGCGGGGGTGAGGGCCTGCGGCTTGGCCTGAGGCATGTGCCTAATCGGACGGTTACTACCTGAAAACAAAGGGCAGCATGCGCAAGCTGCTCTCTTTTCAGGAAAGCCGCAGCTCCCGCCTGCGCAGCGCCTCGCGGCGCTCGGCGATGTAGTCGCGCGTCAGCGGCACGGCGTCCTGGCGGCGCGCCAGCTGGATCTGGAAGACGGCAATGTCCTGGTAACGAAAGGCCGTCTCCGACATGGCCAGGTAGAACTCCCACATGCGGCAGAAACGCTCGTCGTACAGCGCTGCCGCCCGGGCGCGCTGCAGCAGGAAGCGCTCGCGCCACAGGCGCAGCGTCTGCGCGTAGTGCAGGCGCAGCACCTCGATGTCGCAGACCACCAGGCCCGCGCGCTCGATGGCCGGCGTGAACTCCGACATCGACGGAATATGGCCGCCGGGGAAGATGCATTTTTCTATCCAGGGGTTGTTGAAGTCGGGCACGTCGCTGTTGCCTATGAAGTGCAGCAGCATCACGCCGTCCTCGGCCAGCAGGTTGCGGCATTGGCGGAAGAAGGCGTCGTGAAAGCGCGTGCCCACATGCTCGAACATGCCGACCGAGACGATGCGGTCGAAGGGGCCGCGCGTGTCGCGGTAGTCCTCCAGCCGGTATTCGAGCCGCTCCGCGCAGGGCGAGAGGGCACCACGCTCGCGCGCGACGCCGATCTGCTCGGCAGACAGCGTGATGCCCGTCACATGGCCCGCGCCCGCCACCTCGGCCAGGTAGCGCGACAGGCCGCCCCAGCCGCAGCCGATGTCGAGCACGCGCTGGCCGCGCTCTACCAGCAGCTTGGCCGCGATGTGGCGCATCTTGGCCCGCTGGGCCTGCTCCAGCGTCTCGTCGCCCTGCTCGAAATAGGCGCAGGAATACTGCCGCTCGGGGTCCAGAAACAGCTGGTACAGCCTGTCGTCCAGGTCGTAGTGGTGCGCTACGTTGGCCTGCGACTTCTGCGGCAGGTTGTTCTGCAGCACGGTACGCAGGCGCATGCGCCAGGCGTCCAGCAGGCGCACGCTCCAGGGCACGGGGGCCTGGTGCGCGTCGCGCAGCAGCAGTTCCAGCAGGTCGTAGACCGTGCCCAGCTCCACGACCAGGCGCTCCTGCATGAACATCTCGCCCAGGTTCAGGTCCGGGTCGCGCAGCAGCGCCCATACTGCACCCCGGTCGGCAAAGCGTATGCGCACCTGGGGCGCGCCGTCGTCGCCGAAACGCAGCACGCGCCCCGCGGGCAGCACCACCTCCAGCTGGCCACGGCGTACCAGCGGGGCGAAGGCGCGGCGCAGCAGGTGTTCCAGCAAGGCATCGATCATGGCCCATTCCCTCCTTGTATCTGCGCCACCAGTCTGCCGTTCAGCGCGTGCTGACCGGCCTGCCAGGCGGCAAGCAGGGCGGCGTCTATCTGCGTGTCCTGGCCGTCGCCGGCCGACAGCAGGCGCTTCCACCAGGTGGCATAGCGCCAGGACGATACATCGCCCGTGATGTCGCTGCCCACGATCTGTCCGCGCAGGGCCTCGATGATGGCCAGCGTCTCTGCCTCCTGCATGCGGCCCTGATCCCAGTTGGTGCGCACGACCTCGGGCGCGAACACGTCCTTGTCTATGCTCAGATAGGTAGGCTGGGGCTGGTCGCGCAGCATGGTGGCCAGCGCCTGCGTGAGTTCCGCCACGCTGGCAAAGCCGTTAAAGGCCCGCCGCAGCCCCAGGCGCCGCGCCCAGGCTGTGTCCACGCCGCAGCTCCAGTAGGTCAGCTTAGCCTTGCGCAGCGGCGCCAGGTAGTTCTCCCAGGCATGTTTGCGGCCTATGTCCTGCGAGGTGATGCCGGCCACATGCACATGGGCGACGCCCGGGTGCAGGGCCACGCGCCGCACCCAGCTGCCGCAGTGCACACCCCAGGGGAAGCGCATGTTGTCGGGGTGGTTGTCCAGCACCACCACGCGCAGGGTTTCGCGCTGACGGGCGATGCAGCGCTCCATCAGCGGCCAGGAGAGGTGATGAAAGTCGCCGCTGCCCATGAGCACGGTGCCGTGCTGCTGCGGCAATGTGGCCTGCAATGCGGCGCTAAATTTTGCAAAGCGCCCAAGGCCGCAGCCAAAGCGCACGGCCTCCTGCCAGTGCGACAGCGGCAAGCGCAGCTCATCCGCCAGCGGCCCGACCGAGCCGTCCAGGTCCAGCACCACGGGGCGCCGCGGGTTCAGCTCTGCGCACTCCATTGGCGGTCACTTTCGAAATGCCCGGCAAAACGCCGGCCCAGCGCGCGCAGCAGCGGGTTGCGTATGAAGACGGCGTGGCGCGTGAAGGTAAATTGTGCGCCCAGCTGGGCCTTGACCTCGGGGTCGGTCCAGCCGGCCACGTAGTGCGTGAGGCCGCGTTCCAGCGCGTATTCCAGGTTCACCATCCAGCTCACGAAGTACAGGTTGGCCTCGCGCGCGGCGGGGTAGGACAGGCCTATGTACTTGTCGAGCAGATGGCCTCCATGCGCGAAGCACAGGTTCCAGCCCAGCAGCGCGCCACTGCCCGCATCGCGGTATTCGAACACGATTCCGCCATTAGCTCCGTCGCGCAACACGGCCGCGAAGAAGTCGCGCGTGGGCTTGTCGAAGTGGATTTCGCTCTGGTCGTAGACCGCCTCGAACAGCGCGTAGTAGGCATCGACCAGCCCGTCGTCGGCATAGGCCGCGCCCGTGGGGATGCGCGCAATGTGCAGCTGGGAGCGGCTCTTGAGTTTGCGCCGCAGATTGCTGCGGCGGTTCCTGGACAGGCGGGCCAGGTATTCGTCCAGGCTGGCGAAGTCCATGGCCACATAGGCCAGGGCCTGGCCTTCGACCAGGATGAAGCCGGCTTGGGCCAGAGCATCGGCCAAGGCCCGCGCGTGCGCGTTGTCCTCGGCCGCGAGCAGTGGCGAGTCCTGGGGCAAATCCTTGACGATGGTGAGCATGGTGCGGCCGGTATGCCGGCACAGTGCGGCGGCTTGGGTAGCTGCATCCCGGTCACGCGGCAGTACCGCGTATTCGCTGACCGTGGTGCCGACAAAATCGGTGGTGAGGCACAAACGCCGCGACAGCCATTTGCCGCCCGGCAAAGACAAAAGACGCGCCTTGAGCGCGTCATCTGCGGTGGTCAACAGATCGAACGGTGCCGTGAAGGCCGGCGCCGGCCAGTCCTGCAGTAGTGCAAAGCCCTCGGGAGGGTGGTCTGCAAACTGCCGCAGCAGGCCGGCGGGTTCGAGCTGGTTGCGGAAAAGCTCCGTCGCCATTGGGCCTCGGCTGCCTCGTTCAGGCGGCCTTGGCGCGGGTGATCAGTTGGTCCAGCAGCACCATGGCCTCGTCGATCTCGGCGCGCGAAATCATCAGCGAGGGCGCGAAGGTGATCACGTTCTTGTAGTAGCCGCCCACGTCCAGCACCAGGCCGCGCTTCTGGCCCTGGTACTCCAGGCCGCCCTCCAGGCCTATGTCCACCATCTTGTCCAGCAGCGCCTTGTTGGGCGTGAAGCCGTCCGCGGTGCAGATCTCGGCGCGCAGCGCCAGGCCCAGGCCGTCCACGTCGCCGATTTCCTGGTGGCGCTTCTGCAGGTCCTTCAGGCCTTCGAGGAAGTAGGCACCCGACTCGCGCACCTGGCGGCCGAAGTCCACCTCGTGCGTCATCCTCATGACCTCCAGGCCCAGGGCCGTGCCCAGCGGGTTGGCGGCAAAGGTGGAGTGCGTGGAGCCCGGCGGGAAGATCGTGGGGTTGATCAGCTCCTCGCGCGCCCACAGGCCCGACAGCGCGTTCAGGCCATTGGTCAGCGCCTTGGCGAAGACCAGCACGTCGGGATTCACGCCGAAGTTCTCCACCGACCACAGCGTGCCGGTGCGCCAGAAGCCCATCTGGATCTCATCGACCACCATCAGGATGCCATGGTCGTCCAGCACCTTTTTAAGGCCCTTGAAGAAGTTGGCCGGCGGCACGACATAGCCGCCCGTGCCCTGGATGGGCTCGACGTAGAAGGCCGCGTACTCGCACTGGTTGGTCTTGGGGTCCCAGATGGCGTGGTACTCGTTCTCGAACTTGCGCTCGAACTCGCGCACGATCTGGTCCGAATATTCCTCGGCCGTCATGCCCTTGGGGCGGCGGAAGGGGTAGGGAAAGGGAATGAACTGCGCGCGGTCGCCAAAGTGGCCGAAGCGGCGGCGATAGCGGTAGCTTGACGTGATGCTGGACGCGCCCAGCGTGCGGCCGTGGTAGCCGCCCTCGAAGGCGAACATCAGGCTCTTGCCGCCGCTGGCGTTGCGCACGACTTTCAGCGAATCCTCGATGGCCTGGGCGCCGCCCACGTTGAAGTGCACGCGGCCCTTGCTGCCCCATTTGCGTTCGGCATCCTGGGCGATGAACTTGGCCAGCTCGATCTTCGTCGGGTGCAGGTACTGGCTGGCGACCTGGGGCAGCTCCTTGAGCTGCTCGATCATCTTGGCTTCGAGCCGCTTGTTCTTGTAGCCGAAGTTCACGGCCGAGTACCACATCTGCAGATCCAGGTACGCCGTGCCCGCGTCGTCGTACATATAGCTGCCATCGCAGCCGGTGAAGATCTTGGGCGGGTTGACGTAGTGGACGGTGTCGCCAAAAGAGCAGTATTGGGCCTCGTCGGCCAGCAGCTGGGCGTGGTTGATCACAGAAAGGGCTCCGAAAGTGCAGCCCGCCAGTGTGCGGGCGCAATCTTGCGGCCCCGTTGCGGCTTTGTGTGCGGTTTGTGGAGGTGATTTCAGGCCAGCTGGAACAGCCTGCGCGTACCCACCGGCGCCACGGCGCGTGCGATGGCGCCGATATGGTCGGGCGTGGTGCCGCAGCAGCCACCCACGATGTTCACCAGGCCCTCGGCGGCGAACTCGTGCACCAGGCGGCTGGTGACCTCGGGCGTCTCGTCGAAGCCCGTGTCGCTCATGGGGTTGGGCAGGCCGGCATTGGGGTAGCAGCTGATGAAGGTCTCGGGCGCGGCGCGGGCCAGCTCCTGGATATAGGGGCGCATCAGCGCGGCGCCCAGCGCGCAGTTCAGGCCTATGGATAGCGGGCGGGCGTGGCGCACGCTGTGCCAGAAGGCCGTCACCGTCTGGCCCGAGAGGATGCGGCCCGAGGCGTCCGTCACCGTGCCGCTGATCATGATGGGGAGAAGCTTGCCGGTCTGCTCGAAGGCTTCATCGACGGCGAACAGTGCGGCCTTGGCGTTCAGCGTGTCGAAGATGGTCTCGACCAGGATCACGTCGGCTCCGCCCTCAATCAGGCCCAGGGTCTGCTCCAGGTAGGCGGCGCGCAGCTGCTCGAAGGTGATGTTGCGCGCGCCGGGGTCGTTCACGTCGGGGCTGATGCTGGCGGTCTTGGGCGTGGGGCCCAGGGCGCCGGCGACGAAGCGAGGCTTGTCGGGCGTGCTGAACTTGTCGCAGGCCGCGCGCGCCAGTTTGGCGCTCTCCAGGTTCATCTCGTAGGCCAGCTCGCCCATCCCATAGTCGTCCTGGGCGATGCTTGTGGCGCCAAAGGTGTTGGTCTCGATCAGGTCGGCGCCGGCGGCCAGATAACCTTCGTGGATGTCGCGGATCACGTCGGGGCGCGTGAGCGAGAGCAGCTCATTGTTGCCCTTCACGTCGCGCGCAAAGTCCTTGAAGCGCTCGCCCCGGTACTGCGCCTCGGTCAGCTTGAAGCGCTGGATCATGGTGCCCATGGCACCGTCCAGGATGGCAATGCGTTGTTCGAGGATGGCGGGCAGTGCCTGGGCGCGGGTGTAGTGGGGCAGGGTCATGGGCCCGATTGTAGGAAGCGCGTGCCGTGTCTGTGGATCCCCGCCTTCGCGGGGATGACGGCGTGTGGGATACCCATGCCGTCACGCCTCTCCCACCGTCATTCCCGCGCAGGCGGGAATCCACGGGCTTTGTTTTCTCAGCAGCTCAATACGACTTGGGCAGCCCCAGCACCTTCTCGGCGATGAAGCACAGTATGAGCTGCGGGCTCACCGGCGCCAGGCGCGGTATCCACGACTCGCGCATGTAGCGCTCGACGTGGAATTCCTTGGCGTAGCCCATGCCGCCATGGGTGAAGATGGCGCGCTCGCAGGCGCGGTAGCCGGCCTCTGCGCCCAGGTACTTGGCGGCGTTGGCCTCTGCGCCGCAGTTCTGGCCCTGGTCGTAGAGCCAGGCGGCCTTCTGCGCCATCAGGTGCGCGGCCTCCAGATCCATCCAGGCCTCGGCCAGCGGGTGCTGTATGCCCTGGTTCTTGCCGATGGGGCGGCCGAAGACTTCGCGCTCTGCCGCGTATCCTGCCGCGCGCGCCAGGGCCGCGCGGCCCAGGCCGATGGCCTCGTTGGCGATCAGGATGCGCTCGGGGTTGAGCCCGTGCAGGATGTAGGAAAAGCCCTTGCCCTCCTCGCCCACGCGGTCCTCCACGGGAATGCGCAGGCCGTCGATGAACAGCTGGTTGGTATCCACGCATTTGCGGCCGAGTTTGGCGATTTCATGCACCTCGATCTTGCTGCGATCCAGGTCGGTGTAGAACAGCGTCAGCCCCTCGGTTCCCCGGCATTCCTCCGCGGGCTTGGTGCGCGTCAGCAGCAGAATCTTGTTGGCCACCTGGGCCGTGGAGATGAACACCTTCTGTCCATGCACCACATAGTGGTCGCCCTCGCGCACCGCGCGCGTCTGGAGTTTGAGCGTGTTCAGCCCCGCGTTGGGCTCGGTCACGCCAAAGCAGGCCTTGTCCTTGCCCTGGATCAGCGGCGGCAGCCAGCGCTTTTTCTGCTCGTCCGTACCGAACACCACGACGGGGTGCAGGCCGAAGATGTTCATGTGCACGGCCGACGCACCCGACAGGCCCGCGCCCGTGGCCGAGATGGTGTGCATCATCAGCGCCGCTTCGCTGATGCCGAGGCCCGCGCCGCCATATTCCTCGGGCATGGCGATGCCCAGCCAGCCCGATTCGGCCAGCGCCTGGTGAAAGTCGTGCGGAAAGCCGCCCTCGTTGTCCTTCTTGAGCCAGTAGTCGGCGTCGAAGGGGGCGCACACGCGCTCGATGGCGGCCTTGATCTGTTCCTGCTCGGGTGTGGGTGCGAAGTTCATGGACGGATGACCTTTTCCGGTGATTCCCCGTAGGGCGGGCTGTAGATAACGAGTAGCTTGACGGGTGTATCGCTGGTGACGGTGAAGACATGCATCTGCTCGGCCGGAAAGAAGCACATGTCGCCCGGCACCATGTCGAAGGCCTCGCCCGCCACCTCGGCACGCGCCGTGCCTTCCAGCAGGTAGCAGGCCTGCTCTATGCCCGGGTGGGCGTGGGGCAGGGCGCCGCCGCCCTTGTGCAGCGTGCCCAGCAGCACCTCCATCTGCTGCGCGCCCACGGTCTCGGGGCCTATCAGGCGCTGGTTGAAGGTGTGGTGGTGATTGGCGGGCTGGTAGCTGGGCACGTCGGCGGCACGCACCAGGTAGCGGGATGTAGTCATGTGGGTTCTTTCTCCATTAACTTGTGTACTGTCGGCGGCCTACGAAACTGGCGCGACCCAGGCCAGCAGACGCCGCGCAAGGGCCACCCCGCCGCGCTGGCGTCGTCCCCCGTCCCGTAGCGCGCAGCGCGTAGAGAGAAGGGGGAAGGGGGAAGCGGCGCAGCCGCACAGGGGGTTGTCACACTATTCATTCAGGTTGGATTCCGGCCTGTTGGATCAGCGTGGTCCAGTGCTTGAGCTGGGCCGCCACGTACTGCGTGAACTCCTCGGGCGTCTTGCTGGGCCAGACACGAAAGCCGATCTGCGCCAGCTTGTCCTGCAGCTCCTTGTCGGCCAGCACGGACTGCAGCTCGGTGTTCAGGCGCTGCACCACGGCCGGCGGCAGGCCGGCGGGGCCGAAGATGCCGTTCCAGGATGTCAGGTCAAAGCCCTTGACCGTCTTGCCTATGGGCGGCACGCCCGGCAGCAGCGGCGTGGGCTCGGCCGTGGTGATGCCCAGCGCGCGGATCTTGTCGGTCTTGAGCATGCCCATGCCCGACCCCAGGTCGGCCACATACACCTGCACCTGTCCGCCCACCAGGTCCGTCATGGCCTGGGGGCTGGACTTGTAGGGCACGCCCAGTATGTCGATCTTGGCGATGTGCTTGATGCTCTCCATGGCCACCAGCGAGGTGCTGTTGGGCGTGGCATAGCTCAGCTTGTCCGGGTGGGCGCGCGCGTAGTCCAGCAGCTCGGCCAGCGTCCTGGCCGGCACCGATGGGTGCACGGCCAGCGCAAACGGCAGCTCGCCCACGCGCGCCACGGGCGTGAAGTCCTTGATCGGGTCGTACTTCAGGTTCTTGTACAGCGCCGGGTTGGCCGAATGCGAGGTGTTGGTGGTCATGAACAGCGTATAGCCGTCGCCCTTGGCCTTGGCGACGAACTGCGCCGCCACCTGGGCGTTGGCGCCGGGCTTGTTGTCCACGATCACCGGCTGCTTGAGCCGCGCCGCCAGCCCCGCGGCCACGGCGCGCGCCACCGAATCGGTGCCGCTGCCGGCCGCAAACGGCACGACCAGGGTCACGGGGCCGTTGGGGTAGGCCTGGGCCAGCGCAGCCGTGGCCGCAAGGGCCAGGGTGCCGGCGATGAAGGTGCGGCGAAGCAGGGTTGGCATGGCATGTCTCCGTTGTCGTCGTTGCTCTGCTCTCCCATCTTTGGCGATTCGGCCATTGGCGTCAAATTCAATCGACGCACTGGTCGATAGGTTCTACGAATGGTGGGCGGTGGCAGGTGCAGCATTCCCGGTGCATGGTTCGGCGCACCGTGGTTCACAATCCCAGCCATCTACCGGAGCCCGCCATGTCCCTGCCCGCCCGCCAGTCCCGTTTTGATGCCGACGCCTACCTCGCCTGGGAGGCCGGGCAGCCCCTCAAGCACGAATACTGGGACGGCGAGGTGTTCGCCATGGCCGGCGCCTCGGACAGCCATGTGACGATTGCCGGAAATGTGTACATGGCCCTGCGCAGCCACCTGCGCGGCGGCCCCTGCAGCGTGTTCATCTCCGACATGAAGCTGCAGCTGCAGCAGGACAACGCATTCTTCTACCCCGACGTGTTCGTCACCTGCGCCGACGCCGACCGCGCGCAAAGCCACTACAAGAGCGCGCCGACGCTGGTGGTGGAGGTGCTCTCGCCCAGCACCAGCGCCTACGACCGGGGCGAGAAGTTCGCCGCCTACCGCCGCCTGCCCAGCCTGCGCGAGTACTGCCTGATCGACTCCGAGCGCCTGAGCGTAGACCTGTTCCGCCGCGACGAGGCGGGCCGCTGGGTGCTCTACCCGCTGGAAGAGGCGCAGCAGGAGCTGGAGCTGGCCAGCGTCGATCTGCGCCTGCCGCTGCGGCTGCTGTATGCCGACGTGACGCTGCCCGCACGGGCCAGCGGCCACCCCGGAGAGGCAGAGGTCTTGCCGCCGCCGGGCGCACAATAGCGCCCTGCCACACCTCTGCGCCCGCACCCGCGCAGGGGTGCTTTGTTTTAGAAAGTGGCTTGTAGCGCTTGTCTGTAAAGCGTTGACAACTATTAAAAAGAGAGTATTCGGTTTGTCCCCCGCGCATTTCGTCCTGCATGACGTCTTTGGCTACGAGCAGTTCCGTGGCCCGCAGCAGGCCATCGTCGAGCATGTGATCGCGGGCGGCGACGCGCTGGTGCTCATGCCCACGGGCGGGGGCAAGAGCCTGTGCTACCAGGTGCCGGCCATCGTCCGGCGCGACGCGGGCCATGGCGTGACCGTGGTGGTGTCGCCGCTGATCGCGCTCATGCACGACCAGGTGGGGGCGCTGCACGAGGCGGGGGTGGAGGCGGCCTTTCTGAACTCCACGCTGGACTGGCAGCAGACGCTGGATGTGGAGCGGCGCCTCTCGCGCGGCGAGATCACGCTGCTCTACGCCGCGCCCGAGCGCGTGGTGACCGAGCGCTTCATCGGCCTGCTCGACGACCTGCACGGGCGTGGGCAGCTCAGCCTGTTCGCCATCGACGAGGCGCATTGCGTGAGCCAGTGGGGCCACGACTTCCGGCCCGAGTACCGGCAGCTGACCATCCTGCACGAGCGCTACCCCGGCGTGCCGCGCATCGCGCTCACGGCCACGGCCGATGAACTCACGCGCCACGACATCCTCGAAGGTTTGCGACTGCAGGATGCGCGCCTGTTTATCAGCAGCTTCGACCGGCCCAACATCCGTTACCGCATCGAGGAGAAGAAGCAGCCGCTGGAGCAACTGCTGCGCTTCATCACGCGCGAGCACCTGGGCGATGCCGGCGTGGTCTATTGCCAGTCCAGAAAGCGCGTGGAGGAAATGGCCCAGGCGCTGCAGGACGGCGGCATCAACGCCCTGCCCTACCACGCAGGGCTGCCGGCGGACATGCGCCAGGCGCACCAGGATCGCTTTCTGCGCGAGGACGGCGTGGTGATGGTGGCAACGATTGCCTTCGGCATGGGCATAGACAAGCCGGACGTGCGCTTCGTCGCCCATGTGGACATGCCCAAGAACATCGAGGGCTACTACCAGGAGACGGGCCGCGCCGGACGCGATGGCTTACCAGCCGATGCCTGGATGGTCTACGGCCTGCAGGACGTGGTGAACCAGCGCCGCATGATCGACGACGGCGACGCGGCCGAGGAATTCAAGGCCGTGCTGCGCGGCAAGCTCGACGCCCTGCTGGCGCTGGCCGAGGCCACGGACTGCCGGCGCGTGCGCCTGCTGCACTACTTTGGCGAAGAGTCCCAGCCCTGCGGTAACTGCGACAACTGCCTGAACCCACCCGCCGTGTGGGACGGCACGGATGCGGCGCGCAAGCTCCTGTCCACCATTTATCGCGTGCATGAGGTCAGCCGCCTGACCTTTGGCGTTGGCCACCTGATGGACATCGTGCGCGGCAAGGCCACCGACAAGGTGCGCCAGTTCGGCCATGACGGCCTGTCCACCTTCAACCTGGGCGCGCAGTATTCAGAGCAGCAGCTGCGCGGCGTGCTGCGCCAGTTGCTGGCCGTGGGCGCCGTGGGCCTGCACAAGGTGACGACCGATGGTGGCCACAGCTTCGACACCCTGACGCTCACGGCCGGCTCGCGTGCCGTGCTGCGTGGCGAGCAGGGCGTGCAACTGCGCGAGGCCACGGCCAAGGCCGCCGCAAAACCGAAGCGCCGCGGCGCGCAGACCAATGCCGCCGCCGCCGAGCTGGGGCCGGACGCGCAGGTGCGCTTCATCAACCTCAAGGCCTGGCGCGCCGAGGTGGCGCGCGCGCACAACCTGCCGGCCTACGTGATCTTCCACGACGCCACGCTGGCGGCGATTGCCGAACGCAAGCCTGGCTCGCTCGATGATCTGCGGGACATCAGCGGCATGGGGGCGAAGAAGCTCGAAGCCTATGGGGCCGAGGTGCTGCGCGTGGTGGGCGCCGCTTAGGCGGGCAAGGCCTGTACGTCAAAGGCCACGATGTTCCGGCTGTCCCTGCTGAACTCGACGCCGATCAGGTGAATGGGCTCGCCCCGGGCACGGTACTTCTCCGCATAGCCCCGGTCTTGCAGCTGTTGCAGCGCCTTGCCCTCGGGCACGAGTTCGACCACCTTGAACTCGAACAGGTAGACATGGCCCTCAAAGCACACCGCCATGTCGATGCGCCCCTGGTTGGTGGCGTCTTCCAAGCGCACCTCGATGCCCAGCGCCGCAAAGTGACTGTAGAACACGCTGGCCCAGAAGCCTTCGTACTGCGCGATCGGGCTCTTGCGGCACCAGTCGTGCGGAATGCTGGCAAAAAAGGCGTGGAACAGCTCGCGCATGCCCGCCACGTTTTGCGTTTGCAGCAGCTCGATCAGGCGCAGGCGCTGCTGGAAGGCCTGCATGCCGTCGGCACCCATGCCCAGCAGCAGGCTGGCGTTGAGGCTCGCCTCCACCTCGCGGTTGGGGTAGCCCAGGGTGTAGACCCATTGGCCCAGGATGGGCTGGCGCACCTCGTGGATGGTCAGATACCCGGTCTGCCACAGCAGCGCCTCGCTGGCGATGCCGTCCACGTCGAAGGTGGAGAGCAGCGCCTCGTTGGCGTACAGCCGCGCCAGGGTGGGCGTGAAGTAGCCGCGCTCGGCCAGCAGCTTGACCAGGAAGGTGGGCGTGCCGGTTTCGAACCAGTAGGGGCGGAAGATACGGTTGCTGAACAGCAGCAGCAAATCAAACGGGTTGTAGACCGAAGTGCCGCACCAGTTGTAGCCGTTGTACCAGGCGCGGATTTCCGCGCGGTCGAGGCCCGGTAGCTCGGGGGCGAAGACGGTATCGACGTCTTCGTCGGTATAGCCGCAGATGGCGCTGTAGCGCGGATCGATGGTGATGTCCTGCAGGTTGTTCAGGCCCGAGAACAAACTCACCTTGCTGAACTTGGATACGCCCGTGAGGAACACGAAGCGCAAATACGGGTCGCTGTCCTTGATGACCGAATAAAAATCCTTGAGCACCTCGCGGATGGCTGCGGCCTTCTCGCGGTCTTCGATGCGATCGAGAATGGGCTTGTCGTATTCATCGATCAACACCACCACCGAGCGGCCCGTGGTTTTCTCCATGTGCTGGATCAGGCTGCGAAAGCGCTCCGGGTTGCTCTGGTCTACCGGCGTCAGGTGCCATTCGGCCTCGTAGCGCTGCAGGTGCGAATCCAGGCGCGATTGCAGATCGGGCGCGTCCTGGATCACCCCGCCGCCAAAGCTGAAACGCAGTACCGGGTACTTGACCGACCAGTCCCACTGCTGCTCGGCGTGCAGTCCTTGGAACAACGCCTGGTTGGCCTCGAACAGCTCCTTCAAGGTGTCGAGAAACAGGCTCTTGCCAAAGCGCCGCGGGCGCGAGAGGAAGAAGTACTTGCCCTGATCCACCAGCTGCAACGCAAACGGCGTCTTATCGACGTAGTAATGTCCCTCCTCGCGGATCTCGCGCAGGGACTGGATGCCGATGGGGAGCTTTTTGCGGGCCGTCATGACGGCCCATTGTAGGAAGCAGGGCCGTGCCGCACCAAGCCGCGCCGCAGCTCCCACGCCCCCACGGCCAGCAGCAGGGCCGTAGTCAGCCAGCCCAGCACCAGCACATCCACCCAGGGTGCGGCCAGCCCCAGCAGCCCAAGGGCGAGCGCGCCGGCGATGTGCGAGGCCGGCATGCAGCCATGGACCACATGCTTGTACACCGCGCTGCCCAGCAGGTACAGCGCCGGCCCACCCAGCAGCACCGCGCCCTGCGGCCAGCCCACGGCCGCATGGGGGTGGGCGAGCACCAGGTCGTTGCCCACGGCGCAGCCAATGATGCCGGCGATCAGCAGTGCGTGGATGTAGTGGAACGAGGCGCCCATGCGCCCCGGGTCGCCCGATGCGGTGATGGCGCGCGTGGCGGCATGGCTGGAGGTGCCGAAGTACAGCCACCACAGCGCCAGCGTGCCGACAAAGGTAGCCAGCAGGGCCGACACCACGGCCGCGTCCCAGTGGGGCGCGGCGCTGAACACCCCGGCGCTCGACAGCAGCGCCTCGCCCAGCGCCACGATGACGAAGGACTGGCAGCGCTCGGCCAGGTGCCCGCCTTCTATCGTCCAGTCGCTGGTGCGCGAGCGCCCCAGCACCGGCAGGGCAAATCCGACCATGGGCGAGAAATACTCGCAGGCCACGGCCAACGCCCACCAGGCCAGGCGCGCGCCGCCTTCCATCAGGC
Source organism: Pseudomonadota bacterium (assembly GCA_018241405.1). GTDB lineage: Bacteria > Pseudomonadota > Gammaproteobacteria > Burkholderiales > Burkholderiaceae_C > Alicycliphilus. The sequence goes on from JAFEDY010000007.1 coordinate 167,509, forward strand.
CGCCCATGACCCAGAAAAGGGCGGCAATCAGCAGCCAGCCCAGGATGCGCCGGTGGTTGGCGCTGAGCGCGTGGCCCGGCCCCAGCTCCCAGACCAAAAATGCCGTGCGCCCCACCTGCAGGCCCGCGTAGCACAGCGCAAACACCAGGCCGCGCTCGGCAAAGGCGCCGGGAATGCCGCTGGCCACGCCCAGCGCCAGCAGCATGCTGGCCAGCAGCAGGCCGCGGATGCGCGGCGTTTGCGGGTCGAACCAGTTGGTCGTCCAGCAGGTGTACTGCCAGCCCAGCCACACGGCAAACCACAGCACCAGGGTCTGCGCCAGCCCCAGCAGCGTGAGGTGATCCAGTAGCCAATGGCTGATCTGCGTGGCAGCAAAGGCGTAGACCAGGTCGAACAGCAGTTCTTCCGAGGTCACGCGCGCCTGCTGGCCGTCGCGCTGGCGCAGAGTGCATTGGGGGGCCTGGGCTTGCGGCATCAGCGCCCCCGCGCCGGCCACCACGCCGGGCCTGCGACGATCAGCAGCAACACATGCATGCGCGTTCCTTGTGGGCGGTAGTTACTTGGTGGTGTAGCCACCGTTGATCAAAATGGTCTGGCCCGTGACCCACCAGCCGTCGCTGACCAGGTGGCGAATGAACGGTACCACGTCCGCCAGGTCGGTCAGCCCGGTCTTGCTGAAGGGCGACAGCGCCGCGGCGCTCTTGTGATACGCCTGGGCGTCGGCGCTTTCCTGGCCGTAGAAGAAAGGCGTGTCCATGGGGCCGGGGCCGACGGCCGTGACCGAGATGCCGCGCGCGCCCAGTTCCTTGGCCGCCGCGCGGGTGTAATGCTCCACCGGCGCCTTGGTACCGGCGTAGGACGCATAGAAGGGCGTGAATGCGCCCAGCAGGGACGTGACCAGCGTGCAGACCTTGCCGTTGTCATTGACATGCCTGCCCGCTTCCTTCAGGAAGAAGAAAGCGCTCTTGTTGTTCACGGCGTCCATCTCGTCGAACTCGGCCTCGCTGATGTCGGCCACGGGCTTTTTCAGCACCTTGCCCACGGTGTTGATGGCGATGTCGGGCCGGCCCACGGCGGCCACGCAGTCGGCAAACAGTTTTTCCATCGCGGCTGCGGTGCTCAGGTTGGCCTGCAGCGCCACGGCCTGGGCGCCGAGCTTTTGCACGGCGGCCACGGTGGTTTCGGCATCGGCCCTGGTGGCCGCGCTGTTGTAGTGGATGGCCACGGCCTTGGCGCCGTGCTGGGCCAGGTCGCGCGCCAGCAGGCCGCCGAGGTTCTTGGCGCCGCCGGCAATCAATACGACCTTGCCTTGAATGCTGTGCTGGGACATGGTGGGTGCTCCTTGTGAAGACGAATGAAAAGCAGCCACTCTATTCATCCACAAAGCGCAAATAAATAGCTATTTCGCGGATTTACTATCCAAAAAATGCCAACAATTCCCAGCCTATGGATCGTATTGAGCAACTACACATCTTTGCCCGCGTGGCGCACAGCGGCAGCTTTACCCAGGCCGCCGACCAGCTGGGTCTGCCCCGGGCCACGGTGTCGCTGGCGGTGCAGCAGCTCGAAGCGCGCCTGGGCACGCGGCTGCTGGCGCGCACCACGCGCCGCGTGGGGCTGACGCAGGACGGCCAGGCCCTGCTGGAGCGCGCCCAGGCGCTGGTGGCCGACCTGCAGGAGCTGGAGCAACAGTTCCGCCCCCAGGGCGGCGCGCTCAGCGGGCGCCTGCGCGTGGACCTGCCCAGCCGCATCGCCCGCCGCCTGGTGGCCCCGGCCCTGCCCAGCTTCTTTGCCCTGCACCCGGCGGTGGAGGTAGAGCTGGGCAGCAGCGACCGCGCGGTCGATCTGGTGCAGGAGGGCGTGGATCTGGCCCTGCGCGTGGGCACGCCGCCCGCCAGCAGCTTGGTGGCGCGCCCTTTGGGCATGTTGCGCATGGTCAGCTGCGCCAGCCCGGCCTACCTGGCGCGCTGCGGCACGCCGTTGTCGCCGCAAGACCTGGCGCAGCACCAGGCCGTCCACTACGCTTCGCCCACCAGCGGGCGCGTAGCGCCCTGGGAATGGCAGCAGGCCGGGCAGGTGCACACCCTGGCCATGGCGGGCGCCGTGACGGTGAACAACGCCGAAACCTATATCGCCTGCTGCCTGGCGGGCCTGGGGCTGATCCAGGTGCCGGCCTACGACGTGCGCGAACACCTGCACGCTGGCGAACTGGTCGAGGTGCTGCCCGACTGGCCCGCGCCCGCCATGCCCCTGCAGCTGCTGTACCCGCACCGACGCCACCTGTCGCGGCGGCTGCAGGCGTTCAGCCTGTGGCTTACGGAGGTGCTAGCGCCTTGCTGGGTGTAGCCCTCAGAGCGTGTTCACGATCTTTTCACGGTGCCCGTTGCCCCGCAAAAGCAGTGGCTGCAAGGCGCAAACCGCAGACGGGCTGGTGGCCCGGCGAGGATTTGCAACGCCGCAGAAGCTGTTTTCGCGGGGCAACCCTTCGGGCAAGGCAGCAAAAAGCCGCACTCGTCGTTGCGCACCTTGCCCAGGCCGCCAGCATGGCCTACGGCGCGCGCCTAGATTGCGGCTTTTTGCTGCCTTGCGGGCACCATGAAAAGATCGTGAACACGCTCTCAGCCACGCACGCTGAAGGCCGGCCAGCCGCCCTGCCCGGGCGTGATGCCCGCCAGCGCCTGGCGCGCCGCCGCCGCGCTGCCCGGCTGGCGCGGGTCGTCGCAGGGCTGCAGCACCCAGTCGCGCAGGCCCAGCGCGGCCAGCTCCTGGCCCAAGGTCTGCAATGTTTCCAAGGGATAGAGGCCGGGGTGCCAGGTGCTGCGCACCTCGTGCGCCACGCCGCTTTCCAGCAGCAGCGCCAGCGACTCGCGCACCTTGGCGCCGCAGCCGGGCACGCCGGTGATGGTGGGGGTCTGCGCCCAGGGGGCTTTCACATCCAGGCCCACCCAATCGAGCAGCGGCAGGGCGGCGGCCAGGCGGTCCGGGTACATGCCGCCGGTGTGCAGCGCGGTGGCAAAGCCCATGTCCCGCACCTGTTGCAGGGCCGCAGGCAGGGCAGACTGCGCCAGCGGCTCGCCGCCGGAGAACACCACGCCGTCAAGCAGGCCCTGGCGCTGGCGCAGAAAGTCCAGCACCTCGTCCCAGGCCAGGGCGCCGGGGGCGCTGGCGTCAAGCAACTCGGGGTTGTGGCAGTAGCCGCAGCGCCAGGGGCAGCCCTGGCAAAAAACCACGGCTGCCAGACGGTCGGGGAAGTCGATGGTGGTGAGCCTTGTCAGCCCACCGACGCGCAGCATCATGTCAGCAGGATTGCTCGCAGAAAAATTGACGCTCGTTGTGCTCGCCCTGCTTGCCCACGTTGAAGCTGGCGACCGGGCGGTGGTAGCCCATGACACGGGTCCAAACCTCGCAGGGCTGGCGCTCGGTGTCGAGCAGCTGCACGTCGGCGGCAGCCAGGGCGGTGGATTCAACGGAGCTCAGGGCGTTCATGGTGTTTCCTTTAAAGATGATAGCTATTGACGCTTGTTTATTAAGCGGTGGATGCGCTTTTATGCCGCAAGCTTGCGGCGCTTTTCTGCCAGGCGCTCCTCGTCGCACCGGGGGCAGAACCTGTGCTCGCCTTCCAGATAGCCATGCGTCGGGCAGATGGAAAACGTCGGCGTGATGGTGATGTAGGGCAGGCGAAAGTTCGTCAGCGCGCGCTTGACCAGCTCGCGGCAGGCGGCGCCGCTGGAAATGCGCTCGCCCATGTACAGGTGCAGCACCGTGCCGCCGGTGTACTTGGACTGCAGCTGCTCCTGGCGCTGCAGGGCCTCGAAGGGGTCGTCGGTAAAGCCCACGGGCAGCTGCGAGCTGTTGGTGTAGTAGGGCTGGGCATCGGTGCCGGCCTGCAGGATGGCGGGCCAGCGCTTTTTGTCCTCTTTGGCAAAGCGGTAGGTCGTGCCCTCGGCGGGCGTGGCTTCGAGGTTGTAGAGGTGGCCGGTTTCTTCCTGGAAGGTGGTCATACGCGCACGCACATGGTCCAAGAGGCGTACGGCAAACTGGTGGCCCCAGTCGCTGGTGATGTCCTGCTCACCCTTGGTGAAATTGCGCACCATCTCGTTGATGCCGTTCACGCCCAGGGTGGAGAAGTGGTTGCGCAGCGTGCCCAGGTAGCGCTTGGTGTAGGGGAACAGGCCCTGGTCCATCAGCCCCTGGATGAGCTTGCGCTTGACCTCCAGGCTCTGCTTGCCCAACTCCAGCAGGCGGTCGAGCGCGGCCAGCAGCGTGGCCTCGTCGCCCGCGTGCAGCCAGCCCAGCCGTGCGCAGTTGACGGTGACCACGCCCAGGCTGCCGGTCTGCTCGGCGCTGCCGAACAGGCCGTTGCCGCGCTTCAAGAGCTCGCGCAGATCGAGCTGCAGGCGGCAGCACATGGAGCGCACCATGTTCGGCGACAGCTCGGAGTTGATGAAGTTCTGGAAGTAGGGCAGGCCGTATTTCGCCGTCATCTCGAACAGGGCGGCGGCGTTCTCGCTCTCCCACGGAAAGTCGGGCGTGATGTTGTAGGTCGGGATGGGGAAGGTGAACACCCGGCCCTTGGCGTCGCCCGTGGTCATGACGTCGATGTAGGCGCGGTTGATGAGATCCATCTCGGCCTGCAGCTCGCCGTAGCAAAACGGCATCTCCACGCCGCCGATCACCGGCACCTGCTCGCGCAGATCCTCGGGGCAGGTCCAGTCGAAGGTCAGGTTGGTGAACGGCGTCTGCGTGCCCCAGCGCGACGGCACGTTCAGGTTGTAGACCAGCTCCTGCATGCACTGGCGCACGCTGGCGTAATCCATGCCGTCCTGGCGCACAAAGGGTGCCATATAGGTGTCGAACGACGAAAACGCCTGCGCGCCGGCCCACTCGTTCTGCAGCGTGCCCAAAAAGTTCACGATCTGCCCCACGGCCGAGCTCATGTGCTTGGCCGGGCCGGCCTCCACCTTGCCGGGCACGCCGTTCAGCCCCTCGTGCAACAGCGTGCGCAGCGACCAGCCGGCGCAGTAGCCGCTGAGCATGTCCAGGTCGTGGATGTGGATGTCGCCACTCCTGTGCGCCTCGCCGATCTCGGGCGCGTAGACGTGCGAGAGCCAGTAGTTGGCCGTGACCTTGCCCGCCACGTTCAGGATCAGGCCGCCGAGCGAATAGCCCTGGTTGGCGTTGGCGTTCACGCGCCAATCGGCGCGCGAGAGGTATTCGTTGATGGAGGACTCGACGTGCACCAGGGTCTGGCGGTCGGCGCGCAAGGTGGCGTGGCGCTCACGGTAGGCGATGTAGGCGCGCGCGGTTTGCAGGTGGTTGGCGGCGATCAGGGTCTGCTCTACCACGTCCTGGATCTGCTCGATGGTCGGCGCCTGGCCGTGAAAGCGGTGGATCAGCACCTTGGTGACCTGGGCCGTGAGCAGCAGCGCCTCGTCCGCGCCGAACTCGCCCGTGGCATGGCCGGCGCGGGCGATGGCGGACTGGATGCGCCCGGCGTCGAAGGCGGCGCGCTCGCCGTTTCTCTGGATGACGTCGCGGGGCAGGGTGGCGAGGGAAGAGGTGGTCATGGCAGCCTTGAAGCACTACATATGGTGTTCACGATACCTATTGAACACTATATGTAGTTTGATCAGGCGCAAACACCCGGTGCCTGGCCGCTGCGCCAGGACGAAAAAAAAGCCGGCGCGAAGCCGGCTGAAAGACAAGCTGCCTGGAGGGGCTTGCCGATGGAGTCAAAACGGGTTGTAGCGCTTTATGGATAAGCGCCAACCGCTATCAAAATGATGTTTATGCCGGGCGTGGCGCTTGTGGCGCCACGCCCGGCAGGGGCTTAGCGGCGTGCGCCAGCCAGTGCGCCGGTACCGGCAGCCGGCGCGCGGGCGCCGAACAGCACGGCACTCACGACCTGCCAGCTCACGCACAGGGCGCCGGTGATGAACACCAGGTCACCAAAGGTGCGCACCCAGCGCAGCGTCTCCATGAACGGCTGCTGCATGAACTCCTCGCCGCGGGCGTACCACAGGCCGTGGGTCACGCTGGCGTGGAACTGGAACAGGCCGATGGGCAGCAGGCTGGTGGCGATCATCAGCACCAGGCCGGCGTTGAGCCACCAGAAGCCGGTCTTCATCAGCCGTTCGTTGAACTGCACGTCCGGGCGCACATAGCGCAGCACCAGCAGCGTGAAGCCCAGGGCCAGGAAGCCGTAGACACCGAACAGGGCCGCATGGGCGTGCACCGGCGTGGTGTTCAGGCCCTGGATGTAGTACAGCGAGATCGGCGGGTTGATCATGAAGCCGAACACACCGGCACCCAGCATGTTCCAGAAGGCCACGGCCACGAAGCACATCAGCGGCCAGCGCAGGCGGGCCATCCAGGGGGTCTTGTGCTGCAGGCTCCAGTGTTCCCAGGCCTCATGGCCCAGCACCACCAGGGGCACGACTTCCAGTGCGCTGAACGATGCGCCCACGGCCATCACCGGGGTGGTGGTGCCGGCAAAGTACAGGTGGTGGAAGGTGCCGGGCACGCCGCCCAGCATGAAGAGGGACGCCGACGCCAGGCTGGCGGCCGTGGCCATGCGGTAGGACACCAGGCCCAGGGTCGAGAAGATGAAGGCCAGCGCCGTGGTGGCGAACACTTCAAAGAAGCCCTCCACCCACAGGTGCACCACCCACCAGCGCCAGTACTCCATCACCGAGATGTGGGTGCGCTCGCCGTAGAACAGGCCGGAGCCGTAGAACAGGCCGATACACACGACCGACGAGGTCAGCAGGGCCAGCAGGTTCTTGTCCTGGCCGCTCGGGGCCAGCAGGGCCGGGAAGATGGCGCGCGCCATCAGCACCAGCCAGAAGGCGATGCCGGCAAACTTGCCGATCTGCCACAGGCGGCCCAGGTCCACATATTCATAGCCCTGGTGGCCGAGCCAGAAGCTCCACTCGGGCGGCATGATGTGCGCGATGGCGAAGAAATTGCCGATGAACGAGCCCACGCAGACCACGACCAGGGCCCAGAACAGCACGTCCACGCCCAGCTTCTGGTACTTGGGGTCCTTGCCACCATTGATCACCGGGGCCAGGAACAGGCCTGCGGCCAAAAAGCCCGTGGCAATCCAGAACAGCGCCGCCTGCAGGTGCCAGGTGCGCACCAGCGCATAGGGGAACCACTTGGAGACGTCGATGCCGTAGAAGGTCTGGCCTTCCACCGTGTAGTGGGCCGTGAAGCCGCCCAGGAACACCTGGGCGCAGAACAGCGCCACCACCAGGAACAGGTACTTGCCCAGCGAACGCTGTGAGGGTGTCAGCGCCACGCGGCTCAGCGGGTCGTGCGCGGGCGGCGTCGGATCGCTCTCGTCATGCTTGCGCAGGAAGGCCCAGCCCCAGACCAGGAAGCCCACGCCGGCCATCATGATGACCACGCTCATGATGGACCAGACCATGTTCTCGCCCGTGGGCTGGTTGCCGATCAGGGGCTCGTGCGGCCAGTTGTTGGTATAGGTGGCGCCGTTGCCGCCGCCCACATCGGTGGGGCGCTCGGTGGCGGCGGCCCAGGCGGTCCAGAAGAAGAAGCCGGCCATCTGCGCGCGGCGCTCGGCGCTGGGCAGGGTGTCTTCCTTCATCGCGAAATGCTCGCGCGACTTGTGCAGCGACGGGTCGCTGCCAAACAGCTTGTCGTAGTACGCGGCGGTCTCGGCAATGGCCTGGGCACGCAGCGGCGTGATGGTGACCGTGTCCGTGGCCTTGTCAAAGGTGTTGGTGCGGTACTCGGTCTTCAGCCGGTCACGCAGCACCGCCTGCTGGCCCACGTCCAGGTCGGCAAAGGCCTTGCCATAGTCCTTCTGCGCGGCCAGCTCCAGCCAGGCCGTCAGCTCGCGGTGCAGCCAGTCGGCCGTCCAGTCCGGCGCCTGGTAGGCGCCGTGGCCCAGGATGGAGCCCAGCTGCATGCCGCCCACGGACTGCCATGCGGTCTGGCCGTCCAGGATGCTTTCCTCGGTATACAGCGGCTTGTCGCTGCCCTGCACCAGCACCTTGCCCGGAATGGGTGGTGCGGTGCGATAAACCTCGGCACCGTAATAGCCTAATAGGCTGAAGGTGACGATCAACACGCCTATGAGCGTGTACCAATACTTGGCGTATTTCCCCATGCAGGGCCTCCATCGTTGCACTATGAACGCCTCTGACTACGCAAGCTTGGTGCCAGCATGCTGCACCGCGGCAAATCAAGGGTTTACACTGGTATAGGTAAAATTAACCAAGATCAAGTTTGGTTAAATTTACCTTAATAGGGTGTTTATGACCTCAAAAGATGTTGAACTCGTCACCGCATTGGTGGCGCTGTGCGCCGACCTGGGCTCCGAACTGCCCCAGGCCGTGCGCCTGCAGCGCCTGGTGGACATGCTGCGCACCCAGTTCGGCGGCGGCGCCGTGGCGCTCTTGCGGTTGGAAGAAGAGCGCCTGCGCCCCATGGCCGTCACCGGCCTGGTCAGCGACGCGCTGGGGCGGCGCTTCGTCGTCGGCCAGCACCCGCGCCTGGCGGCCATCCTGGCGCGCCACGAGGTCACCTGCTTCGAGCACGACAGCACCCTGCCGGATCCCTACGACGGCCTGCTCGACACCCTGGTCGGCGAGCCCCTGCCGGTGCACGACTGCATGGGCGTGGGCCTGCAGGTCGAGGGCCGGCCCTGGGGCGTGCTGACGCTGGACGCGCTGGTCACAGGCACCTTCGGCGCATCGGCACGCAAGCGCCTGGCGCACAGCGTGCCGCTCATAGAGGCCGTGATCCGCGTCGCGCGGCTGGAGCAGGAGCTGCGCACCCTGCGCATGGCGTCCACCCACCTGGCCGAGGGCGGCGGCGCCGGCGAGTTGGAGCGCGGCGGCGCCGGCGAGCTGGAAATCGTCGGCGAAAGCCCGGCCTTGAAGCGCCTGCTGCACGAGCTGGGCATCGTCGCCGCGTCCGAACTGCCCGTGCTGCTGCTGGGCGAGACCGGCGTGGGCAAGGAGCTGTTCGCGCGCCTGCTGCACCACCAATCGCCGCGCCACAACCGGCCGCTGGTGCACGTCAACTGCGCCGCCCTGCCCGAATCGCTGGCCGAGAGCGAACTCTTCGGCCATGTGCGCGGAGCCTTCTCGGGCGCGGTGAGCGACCGCCCCGGCCGCTTCGAGGCCGCCGAAGGCGGCACCCTGTTCCTGGACGAAGTGGGCGAACTGCCCCTGTCCGTGCAGGCCAAACTCCTGCGCACGCTGCAAAACGGCGAAATCCAGCGCCTGGGCGCCGATCGCCCGCGCCGCGTGAACGTGCGTGTCATCGCCGCCACCAACCGCAACCTGCGCGAACAGGTAGCCAGCGGCGCCTTTCGCGCCGACCTGTACCACCGCCTGTCCGTCTACCCCGTGCCCATCCCCCCGCTGCGCGAGCGCGGCACCGACGTGCTGCTGCTGGCGGGGCGCTTTCTCGACTTCAACCGCGCCCGCCTGGGCCTGCGCAGCCTGCGCCTGTCGCCCGAGGCCCAGGCCGCGCTGCGCCGCTACAGCTGGCCCGGCAACGTGCGCGAGCTGGAGCATGTCATCAGCCGCGCCGCGCTCAAGGCCCTGAGCCGCGGCGCCGACCGCAACGCCATCGTCACGCTGGAGGCCGGCCTGCTGGATCTGGACGCGCTGGAAACACCCGCCACAGGCAACGCCAGCGCACCCGCACCCGCATCCACCGCCCCCGCGGCGGCGCCCGCCACCGGCACCCTGCGCGACGCCGTGGACGCCTGCCAACGCCAGGCCATCACCACCGCGCTGGACCGCCACCAAGGCAACTGGGCCCAGGCCGCGCGCGCGCTGGATGTCGATTCAAGCAACCTGCACAAGCTGGCGCGGCGGCTGGGGTTGAAGGGGTGAGGATTGGCGTTACGGCCACGGTGGTGTGCTCTGCGTCACCCAACGCTCAAATTGAATGCCCTGTTGAGCCCCGGAATCAGATCAGGCGTGAGCTACGCCGCCCACCCACGGCTTGATCTTCGCCAGCGTCTGACTCAGAGCGTCTTTGGTCATCTCTCGGTCGTAATCGGACTGCAAGCCAATCCAGAACCCCTCGGACATGCCGAAGAACCGTGCCAGCCGCAGGCCCGTATCGGCCGTTACGCCGCGCGTACCTGCCACGATTTCTCCGATTCGGCGCTGCGGCACACCGATCTCCTTGGCCAGTCGGTACTGGGTGATCCCCATCGGCTTAAGGAATTCTTCCAGCAGGATTTCGCCGGGGTGCGGGTAGGGAACTTTGCGCATGATCAATCTCCGTCAGTGGTAGTCCACGATCTCGACATCTTCGGCGTCTGTGCCCGTCCAGCGAAAGCACACGCGGAACTGGTCATTCACGCGGATGCTGTGCTGCCCGGCGCGATCCCCTTTGAGGGCTTCCAGCCGGTTGGCTGGCGGAACGCGCAGATCGTTCAAGTTGGCAACCCGGTTCAGCATTGCCAGCTTGCGCAGGGCAACAGCTTGCAGATTCGCAAACCGATTTACACGCTCGCCTTTGAACAGGGCCTCCGTCTCGGCGCACTTGAAGGTCTTGATCGTCATGAATGCATGCTATCGATTGTCGGTAGTATTGTCAATCGATAGCATCAGCATGTCGCCTTTCGCTTGACGCCCAGCGCCCTGAATTCAGCCGCCGCCGCAGGCGGCCGGCTGCGACGAGCAGTTAGCTACCAATGCGAGGCGTCCAGACCTTTGGATCACGGCGGTGGTGAAAAACTGCGACGACAACTGCCCTCGACCTGACCGAACGCCAAGGGCGTGCGGAGCGCCGACTGTACGGCGGCATCCAATGAGCGCGCGAACTCCAGCCCCAAACCCGGCGATCGCTCTTCGTACCAAGCCTTGGCCTCCAGCGCTTCAAGACGCGCTTCAGGCCTGAAGTGGGCGGGCATCAGTGGGCTTGCTGGAAAAGCTCGGCACGCACGGTGTCCCACGGCACGGCAGAGCCCGGGTCTGCATCGTGGGCAGCGATACGACGCCGAAGCTCCTGGCGTTGTGGGTCTGTGAGATCGACCGAGTCAGGCCCTTCCGCAGCAATGCTGTCCCAGATGTCCTCGACCAGCTGGATGCGCTCGGCGATGGACAAGGCGCGAAAGTCAGGTGTGAGGTTGTTCATGGGCAAAACTGTACGCGGCCTTGCCGCTGGTGGCTAACGCCCTGAATTCAGCCGACGGCGTAGCCGGTCGGCTGCGATGAAAAGTTAGCCCCGATGGCCAAAACGGGTAACCCCACTTTGACGACGGGCGCGAACTGCGAAAAAGCAAAACGCCACCGAGGCGGCGCAACGCTTGCAAAATGATAGCTGGCCGCGCTTGCTACGCAAGGGCCAGCGGCCAAAAAGGCTTGAAACAAGCAAACTGCCTGCAGGCGAAGCCCGGACAAACGGCCAGCAAGGCGCTGAATAACGCCCGAGAAACTAAATGCCGTTTGATAAAGCATGAGCCAAATAAAGCGGTTTTCTATGCGGGACTAACACCAAGATAAGCCGCCCGCCATAGGCGGGTCGGCTTGAGCGCAGAGTTAGATCCGAATTTCTGTAAACTGGGGTGTTGAATATTTTTTGATTAATAGATGCTCACGCTCTTCAAGTAATGACCCGATAGAGTGTTTGTCCATTGAATTTGAACGGTATTGCGCCCGAGATGGTAGTACCAATATGTGGTATCATCACTAAATAGTTGCTGATTGTGGGGTGGGCCTAGGGTTTCTATAATTCCTTGCCCCTTCTCTAGGGTTCCAATGGTTTCTATGCTTGATTTGATCGTTGAAAGTGTACAATCTATTTTGGAGGCAATGCATTCTCTTGGTTTACTCTTTGTTTGCGCGACATAGAGCGCAAGTTTTGCATCAGATTTGGCCTTGAATTTGGCGGAATCTTCCCTTTTCTGTTGCTCCTCTTTGGCCTTTTCTTCTGCAGCCCGTTTTGCTTGCATTAGCTCCCTGTCCATTTTGTCGCGATATGCTCGGCAATCGGAGCTCATGCATGATGGCGGAGGCGGCTGATCCGATACATGTGTGGCACCATTCTCGTCCTTCCAGCGATAAAGTGTCTGTGCATTAACGTTCATCATCATGAAAATCAACGCAACCGCCGGGAAGAGTAAAAAATATCCGCGTATATAAATATTGAAAACTGACTTCAGTTTCACTGATTTCTCCCGCATCCAACACCTAGCGTCCGAATTCGGTGGCGCCGTTGGGTGTTCACTGAAATAAGCTGTTATTTAAAATCTCGGACATAATATCCAACCAGTTCTTTCGGTTCATATCTTTTCGCAGGCTCAGGAGATGTCTCAAAGGCCGTTTTCGTTTGCCAGTTGATTAGTCCACCCCTTGCGTTGGAAAGACTGTTTTCGTGGTGGCAGTCCAATCAATGATTGGAGGCTCAACGTCAGAGCCTAACGAACGTACCGTTACCAACGGCGAATATTTTCCCTCTTCGCCATTCAGTGATGTAAGGATGGCGCCATCGCCTACGCTCATTGATTTGCGAGGGTGGGCAAATGTGTTCTTCAGGCCCCGTACATTGTTCGGAGGTGGCAATGATCCCTCGCGGATACGTATTTCGAGAGCATGGACATCTAGATACTCAAATTTCCAGAAATTCATTGGAACTCCTATGTCGCCAGTAATGCTGGATGATCGTAACCGCCTAACGTCGAAGTTCAGGGACGCGCCGCTCGCGGCGCGTCCCTTGGAGCAATAGGTTGGACGTTATTCGGCAGGCCATGCGCTTGACGGAAACACGCGATTTCGTGCGGTGACTTGATCGCCATTGATAAGACGATTAACCCACTCCTGAACCTTGGTCTCTGTAGTACTATAGGCTCCCGCTAACCCAAGAAGTGTGTTCTGGCATTCTGCTAGGCCAACAGGTGTAAGTGCGTAGCCACCGGACACGGGTGAGAGGCGCCCCTTACGTACCCAGTGACCGAGCGCGCTTGTGCTACCTGTAATCAGATATAGCAGCAGATCGCCATCCATGTTTCGAGTAGATAGTTGGGTGTTGTTCTGTGCTACCCGAAAAGCTGCAATCGTCAGCGCACGCATCTCTTTGTTGCGAGTGCCGGTAAGGCCCATAGCCTCAGTTTCAGCGTTACTTCGTGGATACTGACTTGCGGCAAAGACAGTGTTTCGTGCACTGACCTGAAGGATTCTTGGCATGGCAGAAAATCTCCTATGACGCCTAACGCCCTGAGTTCAGCCGACGCCGTAGGCGGTCGGCTGCGACGAACAGTTAGACCCAATGGCCAAAACGGGTAACCCCACTTTAACGACGGGCACAAACTGCGAAAAAGCAAAGCGCCACCGAGGCGGCGCAACGCTTGCGAAATGATAGCTGCTTGCGCTTGCTACGCAAGGGCCAGCGGCCAAAAAGGCTGAAAACTGGCGCGGCGAATGCAGGCGAAGCCCGGAGAAACGGCCAGCAAGGCGCTGAATAACGCCTGAGAAACTGAATGCCGTTTGAAAAAGCATGGCGCGAATAAAGCGGTTTTTTATGCGGGACTAACGCCCTGAGTTCAGCCGACGCCGTAGGCGGTCGGCTGCGACGAACAGTTAGACCCGATGGCCAAAACGGGTAGCCCCAACTTGACGACGGGCGCGAACTGCGAAAAAGCAAAGCGCCACTGAGGCGGCGCAACGCTTGCAAAATGATAGCTGGCCGCGCTTGCTACGCAAGGGCCAGCGGCCAAAAAGGCTTGAAATAAGCAAACCGCCCGCAGGCGAAGCCCGGAGAAACGGCCAGCAAGGCGCTGAATAGCGCCTGAGGAACTGAATGCCGTTTGAAAAAGCATGGCCTGAATATGGCGGGTTTTTATGCGGGACTAACGGCCAAAGTAAGCCGCCCGCCGAAGGCGGGTCGGCTTGACTGCCGGGTTAGACCCGACGGGTGAAATGGGACGTAAGCGGCAGCGCCCCAAACTACGGAAACGATAGCTGCTGGCGCAAGCCCTGCAAGCGCAAGCGGTCAAAAAGCCTTGAAACTGGCGCAACCCGTCCAGGCGAAGCCTGCCACGCGGCCAAACCCGCGCCACATGGGCGCTTGCGAGGGTGGCGACGACTGGAAGTGGCACGGGCTTTGAGGCGAGATTGTCGGCGAGGCTAACGGCCAAAGTAAGCCGCCCGCCGTAGGCGGGTCGGCTTGACTGCCGGGTTAGACCCGACGGATGGAAAGGGGCGCGAGCAACGGCGCCAAAAACTGCAAAAACGATAGCTGCCCGCGCTTGCCACACCTGGGCCAGCGGCCAAAAAGCCTTGAAACCGGCGCAAGCCTTGAAGGCGAAGCCCGCCACGCCGCCAACCCCGCGCTGCGTGGACGCTTGCAAGGGTGACGGCCTTTGATGCTGGCATGCGCTTTGAGGCGAAATTGTCGGCGAGGCTAACTAGAATTAGACGACGGGGATGCTAGCGGAAAGAGTCGGAAGATGCAATACATTTTGCAACATCTAGAGTCAAACCCTCTCTACCCGCTGTTTAGCCAAACCTAAAATTTTGCGGATGGCACCGCCCCCCGCTCAAGCCTCCGCCGGCCCCGACTCGCCCGCTGGCGCGCCCCCGGCCCAGCCGCCCAAGCTGCTGGAGCGCATGCGCATCCATCTGCGCACGCGGCACTACAGCATACGTACCGAAGAGGCCTATATCGACTGGGCGCGGCGCTTCATCCTGTTCCATGACAAGCGCCACCCGCAGGACATGGGCGGGGCCGAGGTTGAGGCGTTTTTGAGCCATCTGGCGGTGGACAGGCGGGTGTCGGCGTCCACGCAGAACCAGGCCAAGGCGGCGCTGCTGTATCTGTACAAGCAGGTGCTGGGCATTGACCTGCCCTGGCTGGACGAGGTGGTGCAGGCCCGGCGCCCACGCCGGCTGCCGGTGGTGTTGACCCCGTCCGAGGTGCGTGCGCTGTTGCTGCACACCGAGGGCACGACGGGCCTGATTGCCCAGCTGATGTATGGCACGGGCCTGCGCCTGATGGAGGCGCTGCGCCTGCGCGTGAAGGATGTGGAGTTTGAGCGGCGCGAGATCGTGGTGCGCGAGGGCAAGGGCAACAAGGACAGGGTGACGGTGCTGCCCGAGAATTTGATTGCCCCGCTGCAGGCCCAGCTGCGCAAGGCCCAGGCCCTGCACGCGCAGGATCTGGCCGATGGCCTGGGCCGGGTGCTGCTGCCGCATGCGCTGGGGGTCAAGTACCCGAATGTGGACAAGACATGGGCCTGGCAGTGGGTGTTTCCGTCGCCCGTGCGCTCGCTCGATCCGCGCGACGATGCGCGCACGGGTGAGCCGCTGCGGCGCCGCCACCATGTCTACCCCGAATCGGTACAGCGCGGCGTGCGCGAGGCGGCGCGGCGCGCCGAGATTGCCAAGCCTGTGTCGCCCCATGTGCTGCGCCATTCATTTGCCACGCATTTGCTGCAGGCGGGCTACGACATTCGCACGGTGCAGGAGCTGCTGGGCCACGCCGATGTGAGCACGACCATGATCTACACCCATGTGCTCAACAAGGGCGGGCGGGGGATACTGAGCCCGCTGGATGCGTTGTAGCGGCGCGGCCCTGTGCGCCGCCTGCCGGGTGCGCATCGCCGGTCGGTGCGGTGTCGCCGGGCCCGATGGCGTGCTCGGTCAGCACCATGTCGGCATTGCACCTGGGGAGTTGATCCAGCAGTCGGTGGAGGTAGCGGATCAACCACAGGGCGCTTATCGATGGGGCTGCGATGAGTGCCAGCGTGAGCAGTATTGGAGTGGGTAAGAGGGATGTCATGCGCTTCTCCTGGCGTGTCTCACGCGGCCATTTTTGAGGGGGCATCCGGCGTGCCGATGAAGTCCAGCACCCGCTCAATCACCGTGCGGTCGCCCAGCAGGCGGTGGTGCCCCAGGCCCTGGGTTACGTGCAGCTCCAGCGGGCGCGTGGCGCAGGCGGTGATAAGGGCAAAGAGGTGTTCGAAGGGCACTTCGGGGTCTTCCGCGTCGTGCAGCATCAGCGTGGGCTGGGTGGTCTGGCTGAGCATCTGGCCCACCGACAGCCTGTCCCAGTCCAGCAGGCCATTGCAGCGGTTCACCATGATCTGGCGGCCGCGCTCCAGCACGGCCAGCGGCAGGCCGACCAGGCGGGCGAATTCCTCGGTGACCCACTTGCAATAGGCCAGCGAGCTGAACAGCACCTGGCGCTCGGCGCGCACGCCAAAATCCAGCTGCGCCCACAGCGCCATCGCCACGCCGAAGGAGTGCGCGATCAGGGTGTGGATCTCGCCGGCATGCGCGGCCACCGCGGCCACCGATTGGGCAAATTCGGGCAGGGTGCTCGATCGGCCGCTGGATGCGCCATGGCCCAGCGCGTCGAAGGCCACGGCGCTGTAGCCCGCCTTGACCAGTGCCGGCACCAACCTGCCCAGGTGCGTGCCGCGCGCGCCCCAGCCATGCACCAGCAGCACGGTGGGCCCGCTGCCCCAGCGGTACACGCGGATGTACTTGTGCCCGACGCGAACCCAGCTGATCTCCGCGCGTTCGCGCAGGCGTGCCTGCCAGGCGCGTTCGGGCACGCGCGGCGGGCGGGTCAGCAGCACATAGGCCAGCCGCGCCGCCAGCCCGGGCATCGCGGGACCAAGCACCGCGAAGGCGCGGCGCAGCCAGCGCACGGACCGCGTTTCGGCAAACCGGCCTACGCGCCGCGGCGTCGCCGGGCTGTCGTTGCATGCCATTTGCGCAAGGGGTGGCGCAAGGGGTGGCGCAGGCGATAGCGCTGGGGGCGGCGCCGGGGTGGAGATTGCAGACATGGTGGACCTCGCTCTCGTGCAATGCGGCGTGGGTGCCGCGCTGTCGATGCACTGTAGGAACGGGCCATGGGCTTGCACAGGTGAAGTTGGTCACCCTTTCGCATGCGGCCCGCGGCGGCGCTTCGTGGCCGGCGCCGGGGTGACTTTCTTCAGGGTGACGGGCCTGCCCGCGCCCCCTAACCTGACGCCGTGCGGTCGAACAGGCAGCGATCGCGCTGGAGCGTGGCATGCATGGCCGCAGCCGCGCGACGAGCCATCAACCCGAGCAAGGAAGACCGACATGCCCGATTCCATTCCATCGACGCCGCGTTGCGCGGCACAACGCACCGCCCGTTGCATGCGTGCCGCCCTCATGGCGGGGCTGCTGGCAAGTGCCGTGGGCAGCGCCCTGGCGAACCCCCCGGCGGTGGGCACGATTGCGCGCGCCGAGCGGCAGGCACTGCTGACGCTCTACGCCCGCACCGCCGGCCCTGAATGGACGGTGCGCACGGGCTGGGGCGGCCCGGCGGGCACCGAATGCAGCTGGTATGGCGTGCGCTGCGATGCGCAGCAGCAGCATGTCGTGGCGCTGGAGCTTGCCAACAACGGCCTGCGCGGGCGCCTGCCGTCGGTGCAGGCTTTGTCCCGCCTTCAGGTGCTGCGGGTGTCGCTGAACCACCTGCAGGGCGCACTACCGCCGCTGGCCGGCCTGCGCGAACTGCGCGTGCTGACGGCGCACAACAACCTGCTGACCGGCCCCTTCCCGTCGTTGCAGGAGCTGCCCCGCCTGGAGCGCGTAATCGTTGCCAACAATGAGCTGAGCGGCCCGCTGCCGCCGCTGCGCGGGCTCACGCAGTTGCGGGACTTTGATGCGTCAAACAACCGTCTCAGCGGCATCGTTCCCCGCCTCGATGGGCTCGATAGCCTGCGGCGCTTTGACCTGTCGTTCAACCGTTTGCGCGGCGTAGCGTCGCCGGACAGCCTGCCGCCCAGCGTCGATCTGGAAGGCAACCCGATCCGCGGACAGGCCGTGGTCGCCCGCCGTTGAGGTCCGGCGGATCAGCCCGCGCTCAGCATTGCCAGCATCTGCACGCCCGATACCGGTTTGGTCAGCAGGCGCAGCTGGGCGGCGGCGGCGCGGGCCTTCAGCGCGGAATCGGTTTCGCCGCTGATCAGCACCACCTGCTTGCCCATGGCGCGCAATTTCAGGGCCAGGTCGAAGCCGTTGCCGCCGCCCGGCAGGCGCACGTCGCAGATGGCGAGCTGGCCGAAATCGCGCGCGGCCCAGGCGTCGCGTGCGGTCTCCACATGGCGCACCGTCTGGCCCCAGCGGCGCAGCAGCTGGCACATGGCGTCGGCCACCAGAGGGTCGTCCTCCACCAGCAGAATGTCGCGCGGCGCCAGTTCTGCAATGGTGTCGCCAGGCAGATGTGCAGCCGCCCCTTCAATGTTCAGCACCGCCTCCGCAACGGGGGCGCTGGCGCGCGGCAGGGACAGGGTGAAGCAGCTGCCCCGTCCCAGCGCCGATCGCAGAGCCAACTGGCCCAGCATCAGCTGCGCAAAGCGCCGTGAAATCGCCAGGCCCAGGCCATAGCCCCGCTCGCGGTCGCGCGCCTGGTTGTCGAGCTGCACGAACTCTTCAAACACCCCTTCGTGCTGCTCGGGCGCAATGCCGGGTCCCGCATCGCGCACCTGCATGTGCCAGCACTGCGCGCCCGGGCGCAGCGCCAGCACCACGCGCTGGCCCGGCCGCGAGAACTTGATGGCGTTGTCCAGCAGATTGCCCAGCAGCCGGCGCAGCATGAGCTCGTCGGCAAACGCGTAGCGGGGCTGCTCGTCCTTCAGCAGCGCAATCACGCGCACGCCCGCGCGTTCCGCGGCCGCGCTGTGCTGCATGACGACGGCGCGCATCAGCGGGGCGATTTCGAGCGCGGAGAGGTTGGCGCGCAGCGTGCCCGCATCCACGCGTGTGAGGTCCAGTACCTGCGACAACAGCGTGTCCAGCGCCGCCCACGACTGGCGGATGCCCTCGATGCTGCGCCGCGCATCGGGGTCGTCGCGCAAGCCGCGGGCCTGGGTCAGCAGTTCCAGGTACAGGCCTATGGCATGCACCGGCTGGCGCAGGTCGTGGCTGACGGAGGCGAAAAAGCGCGACTTGGCCAGGTTCAGCTCGGCCATGGTGTCGGCGGCGCGCTCGGCCTGGCGGCGCAGCACGGCCTCATGCTCCATGCGCCGCGCCTGCACCGCGGCGGTGTAGACGATGATCGCGCCCAGCAGCGCGCCGCACCCGGCAAGCACCATCATCATCGGGCGCGGGCCCGTCGCGCCGTCGTACAGAAAGCGCAGCACCATGGGCCCCATGATCAGGGCCACGGCCACCGCCGACCGCTGCAGGTCGCGCACGCCCCACATCGCCACCAGGCTGGCGGCCATGGTCATGTACAGGCCCAGTAGGGCGTGCAGGCTGTGGTTGCCCGGCACATAGAGCAGAAAACCCGCGCTGCCCACGGCCACCGACGATTGCCACACGTAGCGCCTGTAGATGGCGCGGCGCTGGAGCTTGGGGAGCTGCTTGAACTCCGGCTTGCGCACGCGTCGGAAGCCCCAGCTGCCGGCAACGGCCACCAGCACGAACCACAGCGCCGGCTTCCACCACGGCAGCGAGGGCAGGAACAGCAACGCGCCCAGCAGCTCGCATGCGCGGATCAGCAGGTACAGCTGCAGCGGCTGCGTCTGACCCCGGTGTTCGGGCGGGGGCAGCAGCAGGCTCACTGGCCTGCCCTCCTGCCCATAGAGACATTGGATGAAGCACGCCGCAGGGTTGTCCACCGGGCTTGGTTGTGGACAACGCGACAGG
>JAFEDY010000008.1:0-2275 GCA_018241405.1 Pseudomonadota bacterium
GGCAAGGCGACGCGGTAGCGGGCCTACGGGGCGATGGCGCGTCCGGCGATTCGCCACTCGCCCTCGGGCGTTCGCTGTATGCCCCAGGTCTGCAGGTAGCCGCCCAGTCCCTGGTTGCCCACGCCGCTATCCAGCACACGGACGAGCAGTTCGCCGTCCAGCTCGGCGGTAACGACCTTGCCGCCGAAGGGCAGCACGCGGATCACGTCGTATTCGGTGATGGGGCCTGCGGGCAGCACATCGTCAATGCGCACCGAGCCGCCGTTGAACAGTGCCGCCTGCACCGGGCCGGCGGCGCGCGCCATGGCCTGGGCAATGAGGTCGGTAAGTCGGCCGGGGCGGTTGCGCACCGTGGCCTCGCGGCCGTCGAGCGCTTCGGTGGTGGTGGCCACCAGCGCCTCGGGCTTGAAGCCCTGGGCGCTGAAGCCGGCAAAGCCCAATGCCGTCCAACGCTGCGCGACGGCGGCCACCGCGGGGTCGGCGGGCACGCGCTCATCCACGAGCTGCCAGCGTGTCGATACCGTGGGCCGCTCGCCAGGCGCGCCGAAGGCCATGGTGACCACGGCGATGCTGCGGCCGTTGGCGTCGGCCTTGACGATGGGCGCAAACTGCCGGCCACGCAGCAGGTGCCAGTTCTCGTGCTCGTGGCCGCCGAGCACCAGGTCGATCTCGGACAGGGCTTCGACCAGCTCCGCATCCTGCGCCAGCGGCAGATGGGTGATGGCCACGAGGGCATCGGTGCGGCCACGCAGCCGGGCGATTTCTTCACGCGCCGCCTGCAGGCGATCGCGGTAGCGCACCCAGGGCGTGGCCGTCGCATCCACGGTGACGCCGATCACGCCGATGTTGAGCTGGCGCCCGCCCGCCTGCACGGGCAGGATGAGCGATGTGGCAACGCCGGCAAACGGTGCGCCGCCGGCGTCGGTGACATTGCTCGACACCAGCTTGAAGCGCGCCTGCGCCAGGTGGCGCCGGAAGGCCTTTTCAGAGACGTCGAACTCGTGGTTGCCAAAGGTCGCCAGGTCGATGCCGACGGCGTTGAGCACATCGACCATCTGCCGGCCGGCCAGCGCCTCGCCATCGACCTTGGCTGTGCCCAGGGCGGAAGGCGACAGATAGTCGCCGCCCAGGGTCACGATGACCGGCGCACTGCTTTGGCGCAGCTGCCCGAAGACGGTCGCCCAGCGCGCCGGGCCGCCGAACCTGCCGTTCTCTACCGGTTCGATCTCGTAGACGTCATTGATATGGGCAAAAGTCACCACGGCAGGCGGCGCGGAGCCGAGGGACGCGCAGCCCGTCGCGGCCACCACCGCCAGCAACAGCAGCAGCCGCTGCCATCCCGGACGAAGGGCCGCCAGGGCGCAACCCAAGCAAGCACGCCAGGCCATCATTCGTCCTCTTTCGCCTTGTACTGCCCCGCCAGCTGCTGCTGCACCTGCGGCGGCACGGCCTCGTAGTGCGACAGCGCCAGGGTGTAGGCGCCCTGGCCGGCGGTGAGGGCGTTCAGGCGACTCTGGTAGTCCATCAGCTCGGCCATGGGCACCTGGGCGGTGATGGCGACCTGGCCGGGGCGCGGGCTGTCGGTGCCGCTCACCAGGCCGCGGCGCGCCGCCAGGTCGCCGGTGATGGCGCCGGTGCTGCCGTCGGGGGCGGTGATGGTCAGGCGCGCGACGGGCTCCAGCACGGTGGGGGCGGCCTCGCGGATGGCGGCCTGGGTGGCCTTCTTGCCGGCGGTGACGAAGGCCACCTCCTTGCTGTCCACCGCGTGGTGCTTGCCGTCATGCACGATGACGCGCAGGTCCTGCACTGGATAGCCGGCGATGACGCCCTCGGCCAGCGCCTCGCGCACGCCCTTTTCCACCGCGGGCATGAACTGGCCGGGGATGGCGCCGCCCTTGACCTGGTCGACGAACTCGAAGCCCGCGCCGCGCGGCAGGGGCTCGACGCGCAGGTGCACCTCGCCAAACTGGCCGGCGCCGCCGCTTTGCTTCTTGTGGCGGTATTGCGCGGCGGCGTTCTGGCTGATGGTCTCGCGGTAGGCGATGCGCGGCGGCTGGGTCTCGACCTCGAACTTGTAGCCCTGCTGCAGGCGGTCGAGCAGCAGGCGCAGGTGCAGCTCGCCCAGGCCGTAGACCACGGTTTCATGGGTGCTGGCCGGGCGGTCTATCTTCAGGCAGGGGTCTTCGGCCACCAGTCTGGCGAGGATTTCCCACAGGCGCTGCTCATCGCCGCGGCGCTTGGGGCGTATGGCGACGCCGTGCACCGGTACCGGCAG
>JAFEDY010000008.1:2455-79668 GCA_018241405.1 Pseudomonadota bacterium
TAGGGGTCGATGCTGATCTTGAACACCTGGGCCAGCACATGGGCGGCGGGGTCGGGGCTGGCATGCATGACTTGCACGGCGTCACCCTCGCCGCGTAAGAAGTCGGGCGGGTTGCCCTCGGTCGGGTTGGGCAGCAGCTTGGCGATGATGTCCAGCAACTCGGCCACGCCGGCGCCGCTGCGCGCCGAGACGAAGCACACCGGGATCAGATGCCCCTCGCGCAGCGCCTGCTCCAGCGGGGCGTGCAGCTCGCTGGCGTCGATGTCGCCATCATTCAGGTAGCGCTCGACGAAGGCGCCGTCCACGTCCACCACCTGCTCGACCAGGGCGCGGTGGGCGTCGGCCACGGCACCAAAATCGCTGTGGCCATCGCGGTTGAAGAAGCAGTCCACCACCTTTGTCGCGCCGGCATCGGGCAGGTTGAGCGGCAGGCATTCGGCGCCGAACTGGGCCTGTAGGTCGGCCAGCAGGGCGTGCAGGTCCACGCCCTCGGCGTCTATCTTGTTGACGATGATGAGGCGGTCCTGCCCGCGCTCGGCGGCGTAATCCATCATGCGGCGCACCATGGGCTCGATGCCGGTGGTGGCGTTGATGACCACGGCGCAGGTCTCCACCGCCTCCAGCGTCGGCAGGCTGTGGCCTATGAAGTCGGGCAGGCCGGGGGCGTCCAGCAGGTGGATGCGGCAGCCCTGGTGCGCCAGGTGCATGACGGAGGACTGCAGCGAATGCTGGGCCTTAGTCTCCTGCGGGTCATGGTCGCTCACCGTGCTGCCGCGCTCCACGCTGCCGGCCGCGCCTATGGCGCCGCTGGCAAGCAGCAGGGCCTCGGCCAGCGTGGTCTTGCCGGCGGCGCTGGCGCCTACCAGGGCCAGGGTGCGGATCTGCTCCACGGGGTTGGGGTTGGCAATCGTCATGGAGCGCTCCTGCGGTGATGGGCGTTGTTTGGCGCCCATCATGCCGCGGGGGCATGCGCTTGAAAAGTGCGCGCGCCGAGTGGCGGCGCTGCGGCGCTGGCGTGGGTCCCCGCGTTCGAGGGGATGACCAGACTCTTTCAGGCGGTCGCTATGGGATTACACGCCGCCCGTGCGCTTGACCTTGGGGTCGGAATAGGTGGGCGACTGCACGTCATCCATGGCCTGCTGGGCCTGGCGGTCCTGCAGGGTGGTCTTGTTGATGTCCTGGGCCAGCTCCACGGCACTGCCGCTGGCGCGCCACATGGACTGGATGAAGTCCAGCATCACCTGGTAGAGCGGCGGGTCCTTGGGTGGCTCGTCGGCTTCCTTGGGCTTGCCTTTTTTTTCCACCGGCAGCGTCCAGTCGCGGTTTTCTTCGTCAGGTGCGCTGGGCTTGCTGGGCTCGCGCACATGGGCGCCCTCACCCAGCCGGTCCATGGACTCGACGGCGTTGGCCGGGTTCACCGGGCGCACGGCCACGGCGCCCGAGGCACCCGTGGAATACAAGTCGGCGCCCTGGGGACGCCACTGGGGAGGCGAACGGTCTACAGGCGGCAGTTGCATGGCAAGGGTCCCTCGTGAATGGTCAAAGGGCGGTAGGCGCAACTACCACCTCGTCGTACATTCATTTCGGCAAACAAAAGGGGAAATTGAGGCTAATTTTTCCAATCACCCCGCAGCGCCCGCCAATAAAGCGCCAGGCGCTATAAAAATCTTTCAAGCAGCTTGCGTGAGGCGCGGTCCAGGGCCGTACTGTCGGGCACATGGAAATGCAGGCCGTCGCTGGCGGCGATGAGCAGTTTGGTGCGCCCGGCCAGGCGGCGGATGTCTTCCTCGCCCTTGAGCACCAGCTGCGCGGCGCCGCGGTCGGTGTCCACCTGCCAGGTGCTGGGGGTGGAAAAGCTCGACACGCTGCGGATGCGCGTGATGGTGGGCACGAACTCGCGCGCGGCCAGTTCCTCGTCGATCAGTGCGCGCTGGGCGGCGGGCAGGTCGGCCAGGCGTGGCAGCCAGGCCAGTTCGTGGCCGTCGCTGCCGACGAGGGACAGGCCCTCGTCCGGCGCGGCAATGGGGAAGGCGCGCACGGGTGTGACGGCCTCGTGCTCGGTGCCGTCCTCCAGGCGCAGCACCAGGCGGCCATGGGGGTTGCGGTGCAGATCCAGTGGGGTCATGGTGCTCATGGCTGCGTCCTTGTCACTTGCCGGCCGGGTGGGCGGAATGCTCGCGCGCCTCGATGCGCACGCCGGCGGCCTCGGCGTCTTCCTCGGCGCGGCGCGCCTGGGCCTCGTACAGGCGCCAGTAGGCGCCCTGCTGCGCCATCAGCTCGTCGTGCGGGCCGACCTCGACGATCTCGCCGCGGTCCATGACCACCAGGCGGTCGGCCTTGCGCAGCGTGGACAGGCGGTGGGCGATGGCGATCGTCGTGCGGCCCTGCACCAGGTTATCGAGCGCCTTCTGGATTTCCTTCTCGGTCTCGGTGTCCACGGCCGAGGTGGCTTCGTCGAGGATCAGGATGCGCGGGTCGATGAGCAGCGCGCGCGCGATGCTGATGCGCTGGCGCTCACCGCCCGACAGGCCCTGGCCGCGCTCGCCCACCAGGCTGTCGTAGCCGTGCGGCAGGCGCAGGATGAATTCGTGCGCGTGCGCGGCGCGGGCGGCGGCCACGATCTCGTCCCGCGTGGCGTCGGGCTTGCCGTAGGCGATGTTCTCGGCGATGGTGCCGAAGAACAGGAACGGCTCCTGCAGCACCAGGCCGATGTGGCGGCGGAAGTCGCTCACCGCCATGCGGCGTATGTCCACGCCATCGACCAGAATGGCGCCGTCGCTCACGTCGTAGAAGCGGCTGATCAGGTTCACCAGCGTGCTTTTCCCTGAGCCGCTGTGGCCCACCAGGCCGATCATCTCGCCGGGGCGGATATCCAGCGACAAATCCTTGATGACGGTGCGGCTGCCGTAGCGAAAGCCCACGCCCCGCATCTCGATGGCGCCGGCCACCTTGTCCACGCGCACAGGGTTGGCCGGGTCGGGAACGTTGCTCACATGGTCCAGGATGTCGAAGATGCGCTTGGCGCCGGCCGCGGCCTTTTGCGTGACGCTGACGATGCGGCTCATGGA
Organism: Pseudomonadota bacterium; assembly: GCA_018241405.1. GTDB lineage: Bacteria > Pseudomonadota > Gammaproteobacteria > Burkholderiales > Burkholderiaceae_C > Alicycliphilus. The sequence continues at coordinate 5,524 of JAFEDY010000008.1, forward strand.
GTCGAGCCGCGTGTAGAAGCGGCCGATGTAGGCGATGAAGGCCGCCAGCACGCCCACGGTGATCTGCTCATGCGCCACCAGCCAGATGCCAAAGCCCCAGACCACCAGCAGCCCCACCTCGGTCATCAAGGACACGGTGGGGGCAAAAACGCTCCAGGTCTTGTTGAGCTTGTCGTTGACCTCCAGATTGTGTTGGTTGGCGGCACGAAAGCGCTGGGCCTCGCGCCCCTCCTGGGCAAAGGCCTTGACCACGCGGATGCCCGGAATGGTGTCGGCCAGCACGTTGGTGACCTCGCTCCACACCCGGTCGATCTTCTCGAAGCCGGTGCGCAGCTTGTCGCGCACGGTGTGGATCAGCCAGGCGATGAAGGGCAGCGGCACCAGCGTGACCAGGGCCAGCCAGGGGTTGATGGAGAACAGGATCACCGAGGTCATGCAGATCATCAGCACGTCGGTGGCAAAGTCGAGCGCGTTGAGCGACAGGAAGACGTTGATGCGGTCGGTCTCCGAGCCTATGCGCGCCATCAGGTCGCCCGTGCGCTTGCTGCCGAAGTAGTCCAGCGACAGGCGCAGCAGGTGCTCGTAGGTGCTGGTGCGCAGGTCGGCGCCTATGCGCTCAGACACCAGCGCCAGGATGTAGGTGCGCGCCCAGCCCAGGCCCCAGGCCAGCAGCGCCGCACCCAGCAGGCCGCCCAGGTACATCAGCACCAGGGTGACGGGAATCTGCTTGCCGCTCTGGTAGGGGATCAATATGTCGTCCATGAGCGGGATGGTCATGTACGGCGGCACCAGCGAGGCGGCGGTGGACGCCAGCGTGAGCGCAAATCCCGTGGCCAGCTGCTTCCTGTAGGGGCGCGCAAAGCGCCACAGGCGCAGCAGCACCCAGGTAGAGGTCTGCGGGGCCTGCTGGCGCGCGCAGGCCGGACACTCGTCGCTGTCGGGTGGCAGCGGCGTGCCGCACACGGCGCAGCGCGGCACGTCTGCGGCCTGCACGACCGGCGCAAGGGGGTTCTGCAGGCGCTCGGCCTGCTGGTCCAGCCGTTGCTGAAGGTGCAGCGCCTGCGGGTGGCGCCCCAGCGTGAAGCGCCACAAGGCCAGACGGCTGTCTGCATCGTGCAGCTCCAGCGTACCCACGCCGCCATGGTCCTGCATGCGCAGCGTCAGGCCGGGCGCCAGCGGCCATTCCTGGGCTGCCGCGTCAGCGCCGCGTGCCAGCAGGCGCCGGTCGGTCAGCACCAGCAGGCTGGGGGCGAAGCGCAGATCGGGCGTCAGGTCAACCTCGAAGGCGGCCTGAACGTTTTCGTCGGGAGCGAGCATGGCTCGCAGTTCGGCCCCGAGGGGGCCGGGCAAGACACCCGAGGCGTCCACTGAACAATGGTGATGTTGCATTTTGTTTTGTATGTCCGTCCCCGCCCGGGCGGGGATTTCGCGCATGGGCCCTTGCCCGTGGCTGGCATTGTCGGCCAGCCACGCCGTAGGCAAGGCGCGGCCGCAGTATTTACCCGTAACGCATGGCGGGTGCTGGCGGCTGACACTGGCTGCTGCTGAAGCTCGGCGTTCTGGGCGCACAATCCAACCAAAAAATCGCCTCCCGACCCGGTGGGCATCCCCATTTTCCACGCTGCATTTCATGGCCACCTTCAAAGATATCCAACTGCTGCGCACCACGTATCTGCGCGGCCCCAGTGTCTGGACCTACCGCCCCATCCTCGAAGTCTGGCTGGATCTGGGCGAGCTGGAAGACTACCCCTCCAACAAGCTGCCCGGCTTCAACGAACGCCTGACGGCCTGGCTGCCCGACCTGGTGGAGCACACCTGCGGCGTGGGCGAGCGCGGCGGCTTCATCCAGCGCCTGGAGGGCGGCACCTGGATGGGCCATGTGCTGGAGCATGTGGTCATCGAGCTTTTGAATCTCTCGGGCATGCCGGCCGAATTTGGCCAGACGCGCGAGATTTCCAGGCGCGGCGTGTACCGCATGGTGTTCCGCTGCCCCGAGGAAGCCGTGGCACGCGTGGCGCTCGAACAGGGCCACCGCCTGCTGATGGCGGCCATCAACGACCAGCCGTTTGACCTCAAGGCCGCCATCCACGCCATCAAGACGTCCATCAACGACCGCTACCTGGGCCCGAGCACCGGCTGCATCGTGGATGCCGCGAGCGAGCGCCGCATCCCGCATATCCGCCTGAACGACGGCAACCTGGTGCAGCTGGGCTATGGCGCGGCGCAGCGGCGCATCTGGACGGCCGAGAGCGACCAGACCAGCGCCATCGCCGAGGGCATCGCCCAGGACAAGGACTTCACCAAGCGCCTGCTGGCCTCCTGCGGCGTGCCCGTGCCCGAGGGCCAGATCGTCAAGAACGCCGACGAGGCCTGGGAGGTGGCGCAGGACATCGGCTTTCCCGTCACCGTCAAGCCAAGCGACGGCAACCACGCGCGCGGCGTGACGCTGGAGCTGTCCAAGGAGGACGATATCAAGGCAGCCTTTGCGCTGGCCGAGCCCGAGGGCTCCGACGTCATCGTCGAGAAGTTCATCGACGGTGTGGAGCACCGCCTGCTGGTCGTGGGCGGCAAATTGGTGGCCGCCACCAAGGGCGAGACCGTGAGCGTGCATGGCAACGGCCAGGCCACGCTGCGCGAGCTGGTCGCCGTGCTCAACCAGGACCCGCGCCGCGGCCCGGAGCAGGAATACCCGCTGGACTGGATCGATGTGGAGAAGGGCGCCGTACAGCTGGAACTGCGGCGTCAGGGCGTCACGCCCGATAGCGTGATCGCCAAGGGCCAGAGCGTGCTGCTACAGCGCAACGGCAACATGGCCATCGACTGCACCGACGACGTGCATCCCGACGTGGCCTATTACGCCACCTTGGCGGCGAAGATCGTGGGCCTGGACATCGCCGGCATGGACGTGATCTTGAAGGACGTCTCCCAGCCCCTGCAAGGCCAGGGCGCAATCCTGGAAGTGAACGCCGGGCCCGGCCTGCTCATGCACCTCAAGCCGACCAGCGGCGCGCCGCGGCCCGTGGGCATGGCCATCGCCGACCACCTGTTCCCGCGCGAGGACGGCCCGGGCGCCGGCCGCATCCCCTTGGTGGGCATTGCCGGTACGCGCGAAAACGCTTTTATTGCGCGCCTGGTCGGCTGGCTGTTGCAGCTGTCGGGCAAGCTCACGGGCGTGGCCAGCAGCGAGGGCATGTTCCTGGCCAACCGCCAGACGCAGAAGACCAACACCGCCCACTGGGCCGGCGCCCACCGCCTGCTGACCAACCGCCTGGCCCAGGCGGCCGTGATCCAGACCACGGCGCGCTCCATCCTGGAAGAAGGCCTGGCCTACGACCGCTGCCTGGTCGGCGTGGTGACCGACATGGACGGCTACGAGGGCCTGGCCGACCACGACGTGCTGGAGCAGGCCAAGATGACGCGCGTGCTGCGCACCCAGATCGACGTGGTACTGGACGAGGGCGCGGGCGTGCTCAATGCCGACATTGCGCAGGTGGCCGAGCTGGCCCCCCTGTGCGACGGCGAGGTGCTGCTGTATTCCACCAGCGCCGACAATGCGGCCATCGCCGCCCACCGCGCCCAGACCGACAACGGGGGCGAGGGCCGCGCAGTCTTCGTGCGCGGCGGCCAGGTCATCCTGGCCACGGGCGCGCAGGAGCGCGTGCTGGGCACGTTGGCGGCGTTGAGCCCAGCCGGCGGCCCGCAGCCCGACACGCCGGCGCTGCTGGCGGCCATTGCCACGGCCTGGTCCATGGACATTGGGCCGGACCTGATCGCCGCCGGCATCAAGACGTTTGAGCCGGAGCCACGCTGAGTCAAGAACGTCGGGCGTGGGGCGTTGAGCGCCTGACGCAACACCCCGCCCACCCCAAACGCACAATGCACAACGCTGAACGACCATGAAAATCTCCCGCATCCGCGCCCTGCGCGGCCCCAACCTCTGGACCCGCAGCACCGCCATCGAGGCCATCGTGCATTGCGACAGCCGCGAGTGCGACTACCTCGCCCTCGCGGGCTTTGAGGACCGGTTGCGCGCGCGCTTTCCGGCCATAGGCGCGCTGCAGCCGCATGGCGCCGACCAGCGCCTGTCGCTGGCCCATGTGCTGGGAACGGCCGCACTGTCACTGCAGGCCCAGGCCGGCTGCCCCGTGACCTTCAACCGCACGCACGCCACCGTGGAGCCGGGCACCTACCAGGTGGTGGTCGAATACACCGAGGAGGCCGTGGGATGTCTGGCCATGGAGCAGGCCGGGGCACTGCTGCAATCGGCCCTGGACGACACACCGTTCGACACCGACAAGCTCATTGCCGCGCTGCGCGAGCTCGACGAGGACGAGCGCATCGGCCCCTCCACGGGCTCCATCGTGGATGCCGCCGTGGCGCGCGGCATACCGTTTCGGCGCCTGACCAGCGGCAGTCTGGTGCAGCTGGGCTGGGGCAGCCAGGCGCGCCGCATCCAGGCGGCCGAGCTCGACGTGACCAGCGCCGTGGCCGAGTCCATCGCCCAGGACAAGGACCTGACCAAGCGCCTGCTGCATGCCGCCGGCGTGCCCGTTCCGCTGGGCCGGCCCGTGGCCGACGTGGAGGACGCCTGGGCCGTGGCCCAGGAGGTGGGCCTGCAGGAAGGCCTGGCCGTGGTCGTCAAGCCCCAGGACGGCAACCAGGGCAAGGGCGTGACGGTCAACATCACCACGCGCGCGCAGCTCGACGCCGCCTATGCCACGGCCTTTGAATACGGCGACGTGATGGTCGAGCGCTTTTTGCCCGGCCACGACTTCCGCCTGCTGGTCGTGGGCCACCATCTCGTGGCCGCTGCGCGGCGCGAACCGCCCCAGGTGCTGGGCGACGGCGTGCATTCCATCCGCGCGCTGGTGGACCTCGTCAACCAGGACCCGCGCCGCGGCTCGGGCCATGGCACGGCGCTGACCAAGATCCGCCTGGACGACATCGCCATCGCGCGCATTGCCGCCGAGGGGCTGACGCCCGACAGCGTGCCGGCCCAGGGCCAGCGCGTGGTGCTGCGCAACAACGCCAACCTGTCCACCGGCGGTAGCGCCACCGACGTGACCGACGACGTGCACCCCGAGATCGCCGCGCGCGCCATCGAGGCTGCCCAAACCATTGGCCTGCACATCTGCGGCGTGGACGTGGTCTGCGAGACCATGCTCAAGCCCCTGGAGGAGCAAAGCGGCGGCATCGTCGAGGTCAACGCCGCGCCCGGCCTGCGCATGCACCTGGCGCCCTCGTTCGGCAAGCCGCGCAACGTGGGCGCGCCCATGGTCGATGCGCTGTTCGCGCCCGGGCAGGACGGGCGCGTGCCCCTGGTCGCCGTCACCGGCACCAACGGCAAGACCACCACCACGCGCCTGATTGCGCACCTGTTCACGTCGCATGGCTGGCGCACGGCCATGACCAACACCGACGGCGTCTATGTCAACGGCCGCCAGATCGACAGCGGCGACTGCTCGGGCCCCAGGAGCGCGCGCAACGCCCTGTTCCATCCCGAGACCGACGCCGCCGTGCTCGAATGCGCGCGCGGCGGCATGCTGCGCGAAGGCCTGGGCTTCGATCGCTGCAAGGTGGCCGTGGTCACCAACGTGGGCGCGGGGGACCACCTGGGACTGAACTACATCACCACGGTGGAGGACGTGGCGGTCTTGAAGCGCGTCATCGTGCAGAACGTGGCACAGGACGGCTATGCCGTGCTCAACGCCGCCGACCCCCATGTGGCGGCCATGGGCGGCGCCTGCCCCGGCCAGGTGATCTACTTTGCCGCCGACCGCCACCATCCCGTCATGGCCACGCACCGCGCGCAGGGTAGCCGTGTGGTCTATGTAGACGAAGGCCATATCGTTGCCGCCGAAGGCTCATGGCGCGAGAACATCGCGCTGCGCGACATTCCCATCACGCATGGTGGCAGCGTAGGTTTCCAGGTCGAAAACGTCATGGCCTCCGTGGCGGCGGCCTGGGCCGTGGGCCTGCCGTGGCAGACCATTCGCCGTGGCCTGGCGGGGTTTTCCACCGACGGCGACAACGCGCCGGGGCGCTTCAATATCATGGATTACCGCGGCGCCACGCTGATCGCCGACTATGGACACAACCCCGACGCCATGCGCGCCCTGGTCCAGGCCGTGCAGGCCATGCCGGGCCAGCGGCGCAGCGTGGTCATCAGCGGCGCGGGCGACCGGCGCGACCAGGACATCGTCGAGCAGACCCAGATCCTGGGCACGGCGTTCGACGACGTGATCCTGTACCAGGACGCCTGCCAGCGCGGCCGCGAGGACGGCGAGGTGCTGGCGCTTCTGCAGCAGGGCCTGCAGGGCGCGCCGCGCGCCAGTTACGTGACCGAGATCCACGGCGAGTTCGTCGCCATCGACCATGCCCTTGAACGCCTTGCACCCGGCGACCTGTGCCTGGTGCTGGTGGACCAGGTCGAAGAGGCTCTGGAGCACCTGCAGCGCCGCTGCGCCGAGACCTCGCGCACCACGGCGGGTACGGCATGAGGGCGCTGCGCGCCATCGGCCTCACCGCCGCCGGCCTGCTCACGGCCGGCCTGTGCGCGGCCCAGCCCGACAAGATCGGCACGGTGGACACGGCCTTCCAGTGGATAGGGCGCGACCACGACATCATCGTCGAAGCCTATGACGACCCGCTGGTCAGCGGTGTGAGCTGCTATGTCTCGCGCGCGCGCATCGGCGGCATCAAGGGCACGCTGGGCCTGGCCGAGGACCGCGCCGAGGCCTCGATCGCCTGCCGCCAGGTGGGGCCCATCAGCTTCACCCAGCCCCTGAAGACCCAGCAGGAGGTCTTCAGCGAGCGCATGTCCCTCCTGTTCAAGCGCCTGCGCGTGGTGCGCATGGTGGACGCCAAGCGCAACACCCTGGTCTACCTGACCTATTCCGACAAGCTCATCGACGGCTCGCCGCAGAACAGCGTCACGGCCGTGCCGGTGGACAGGGCAACGCCGATCCCCCTCAAGTAGGCCGGCGAACAGGGCGATTGCGCCACCGGCGCCAACAAAAGCCCGTCGCCCCAGCGCACGCCGGGGTCCAGGTGCCCCGACTCCCTGGATTCCGGCCTTCGCCGCAATAAGGCGGCGTAAATAGCATCACGGCTGCTGCGCCGCGATCTGCCGCAGCGCCTGCTCGAACGCCTCGACCGGCTGGCCACCCTGGATCAGGTGGCGGTCGTTGACGATCACCGCCGGCACCGAGTGGACGCCCTGGCCCTGGTAGAAGGCTTCACGCTCGCGCACGGCGTCGGCATATTCGCCGGACTGCAGCACCGCACGGGCGCGCGCCTCGTCCAACCCCAGCGCCTCGTCCAGCCCCAGCGCACCGACCAGGCGCAGCAGCACGGCCGGGTCTGAGGGGTTCTCGCCGTCGCTGAAATAGCTCCTGAACAGCGCCTGCTTGAACGCCAGCTGCTGGCCCGCCGCGCCCTCCTCGCCCAGCCAGTGCAGCAGGCGGTGCGCGTCAAAGGTGTTGTAGATATGCGTGCGCTGCGGGCTGAACGCAAAGCCCAGGGCCGCGCCGCGCGCCGCAATCTGCCGGTGCGTCTGCTCCAGCTGCTCGCGCGTGGCGCCGTACTTGCCGGCCAGGTGGGCCAACAGATCCTCGCCCTGCGGCCCCATGCCGGGGTTGAGCTCGAAGGGCTGGAAATGCCAGTCGAGCCGCACCTGGCCAGCCAGCCGATCGGCCGCCTGCGTGAGCGCGGCCAGGCCGATGGCACACCAGGGGCAGACCACGTCGGAGACGAAGTCGATCTTCAGCGTGACGGGGACGGTGGCAGGCATGCGTTCTTTCGGAAATTATGGGCGGCCATTGTCGCGCAGCAGGCTCAGGAACTCGCGCCGCAGGGAGTCGTTGGTCAGGAAGGCGCCGCGCATCACCGAGTTCTTCATCAGCGCCCCGTCGTCCTTCACGCCGCGCCAATGCATGCACATGTGGCTGGCCTGCATGACCACGGCCAGGCCCTCGGGCTGCACGCGCTGCTGCAGCGCGTCGGCCAGCATGACGATGGCCTCCTCCTGGATCTGCGGGCGGTTCATGATCCATTCGCACAGCCGCGCATATTTGGACAGGCCGATCAGGTCGGACTCTGCGCTCGGCAGAATGCCTATCCACACCTGCCCCAGGATGGGGCACAGGTGGTGCGAGCAGGCGCTGCGCACGCGTATCGGGCCGACCACCATCAGCTCATTGAGCTGCGAGACGTTGGGGAAGGCCGTTGCGGCGGGCGCGGCCTCGTAGCGGCCCTTGAACACCTCGCTCACAAACATCTTGGCCACGCGCCGCGCGGTGTCTGCGGTGTTGTGGTCATTGGCGGTGTCGATGACCAGCGCGTGCAACACCTGCTGCATGTGCGCCTGCACCTCGTCGCGCAGCTCCTGCAGTTCCCCGTCGCGGATGAACTCGGCAATGTTGTCATTGGCGTGGTAGCGCCGCCCGGCCTGCTGCAGGCGGTAGCGTATGCGGTCGGAGGCGCTCATGCGCTGGGCGATGTCCTGGGGGGCCTGGAGTACTGCGGTCATGGTAAGTCCTTGGTTCCAGTCCGGCTTACCTGGTGAACCTGGCGGGGAAGGCGGCAATCAGGCCCGCGCTCAGCGCATCGGCCATGTGCAGCATGTGGGCCTCGGCCTTGCCGTATTCGGCAATGCCCTCGGCGTACTTGCCCTGCAGCACGGCCGTGGCGTAGACCAGCGTGGTGTCGATATGGCCCTTCATCATGGCGCGCACCTCGTCCTGCTTCCAGTTCGGGTTGGCCTTGGCCAGGAAGTCGGCAATCTCCTGCGCGTTGGCGTAGGCCGCGGCCACCGCCTTGTCCAGCGCCGTCTTGTCGTTGCCGGCCTTGGCCTGCTTGACAATCTCCACGGCGCCGGCGATGTGCTCCTTGAGCAACCCGGTCAGCGCATTGCCGGCGGCCTCGCCATAGAACGGCTTGATGGCATTGCCGATGTCCTCCTGGTTCTGCAGCAGGCGCGCGGCCGTGGCGTCAAAGGCCTGGGGGTTGGAAATGAAGGCCGTGACGGCCGCGTAGGTCCACTCCATGTGCTGGGCCCACAGGGTCTGCATGCCCGAGTACAGCGCGCTCATGCTGGCCGTGCGCAGGGCCGCGGCCTGCGGGCGCGTGGCGGCATGGGCCTCGTGGGCCAGCACCGGGTTCGATGCGCCCATGGCCGCGGCGGCCAGGGCCAAAGCCATGCCCGAGAGCAGGCGGCGGGACAGGCCGGCACGCGTGGCGGTCTGGGTGCGGGCGGTGGTGGATGCGGTGGCGGTCATGGTCTTCTCCAGTCGTTGCGGGGTTGAAATTCGGCGCCTTGTCGGCGTCTTGCCCATTCGATGCAGCGGCGTTGGCGCCCGTTCCCAGTTCTTCCACGCTTCGTGGTCTCCTGCACACGCGCCCGCACCACGGCGCGTGAGAAGATCGCGGCAGGAATCGATGGCATTGCACCACGCCGGCACGGGGCCGGACCTGGGCAGCAAGTGCCGGGCACGGGCATGGGATCAGGCATGTGGGGTTGGTGGAAGAACAAGGAGCAACGCCAGGCGCAGGAACTGCAGCGCCTGCAGGCACAGTTGCATGCGGCGCAGGCCGAACAGCGCCTGGCCGATGTGGTGTTCCAGATTCCGGTGGCTGTGCTGGTGACCAGCGCACGCGGCGTGATCGAGCGCATCAACGCGGCCTTCACCCAGCTCACAGGCTACGCGCCCGATGAGGTCGTCGGCAAGACGCCCTGGCTGCTGCGCTCGGGCCACCACGACGAGGCGTTTTACGTGGCCATGCGCGCCAGCATCCAGCAAACCGGGCGCTGGCAAGGCGAAATCTGGGATCGCCACAAGGACGGCAGCATCATCCCCAAATGGATGACCATCACCGCCGTGGCCGATGCACAAGGCCAGCCCACGCATTTTGTGGCCACCTACGTCGATATCTCGGAGCGCAAGCGCGCCGAAGAAGAGAGGCACCGGCTCGCGTTCTACGATGCCCTGACGCGCCTGCCCAACCGCACGCTGGCACTGGAGCGGCTGCAGCTCGCCATCAGCGCCAGCGCGCGCAGCAGCGTGCACGGCGCGGTGCTGCTCATCGACCTCGATGACTTCAGGCGCATCAACGACAGCGCCGGCCACGCCCAGGGTGATGTGCTGCTGCAGCAGGTGGCCGAGCGGCTGCTTGCCTGCGTGGACGCAGAGGACACGGTCGCGCGCATGGGCGGCGACGAATTCCTGCTGGTGCTGGCCGAGGCCTGCACCAGCGCCGAAAAAGCCGCCGCCCACATCGAACAGCTGGCCGCCAGGGTGCTGCACGCACTGGGGCAGGACTATCTGCTGGGCGGCGACAGGTTCCGCTGCGGCGCCAGCATAGGCGCCGCCCTGTTTGCCAAGGGCGCGCCGCCCGCGCAGGACGTGGTCAAGCAGGCCGAGCTGGCCATGTACCAGGCCAAGCAGGAAGGCGGCGGCAAGCTGCACTTTTTCGATGCGGCGCTGGAGCAGGCCGTGGCGCGCCGCGTGCAGCTGGAGCGCGAGCTCGACGAAGCCCTGGCGCAAGGCCATCTGGCACTGCACTACCAGCCACAGGTGGCGCCCGGTGGCCAGGTGGTGGGCGCCGAGGCACTGGTGCGCTGGCGACACCCCGAGCGGGGGCTGGTCAGCCCCGGCGAATTCATACCGCTGGCCGAGGACACGGGGCAGATCCTGCCGCTGGGCGCCTGGGTGCTGCAAACGGCCTGCGACCAGCTCGCGGCCTGGGCGGGGCAGCCGCACACGGCGAACCTCACGCTGGCGGTGAACGTCAGCGCCCTGCAGTTTGGGCAGAGTGATTTTGTCGCCCAGGTGGCGCAGGCCATCGAGCGCAGCGGTGCGCGGCCGCAGCTGCTCAAGCTGGAGCTGACCGAGAGCATGCTGGTGGACGATGTGGACGGCGTGATAGCCAAGATGCATGCGCTGCGCGCGCTGGGCCTGCGCCTGTCGCTCGACGATTTCGGCACCGGCTATTCGTCGCTGGCCTACCTGCGGCGCATGCCGATCGACCAGCTCAAGATCGACCAATCATTCGTGCGCGACCTGCTGCAGGACGCCAACGCCATGGCCATTGCGCGCTCCGTCGCGGCCCTGGGCCACAGCCTGGGCCTGGACGTGGTGGCCGAAGGCGTGGAAACCGCAGCCCAGCGCGACGCCCTGGCCGATCTGGGCTGCGCAAGCTACCAGGGCTACTTTTTTGGCCGCCCGGTGGCGCTGCCCGAGTTTGAGGCCTGGCTGGCGCGGCTGGCTGCGCCATAGCAGCACCAGGCCCGCGTCACGATCACGGCGCATGCTGCGCACGCCTGCGTGCCAGCACCCCGGCCACGATGCGGTCGCAGCGCGCGCCGTCGAACGCGAAGGCATCGGCCAGCGTGACGTCGATGGCGCTTGCCAGCCCCTCGCGCAGCAGGCTGCGCGCGCGAAAGAAGCGCGTGCGCACCGTGGCCTCGGGTATCTGCAGCACCTCGGCCACCTCCTCCACGCTCATCTCTTCCACGCCGCGCAGCATGAACACGGTGCGAAAGGCATCGGGCAGCAGGTCGATGCGCGCCTCCAGCAGCCGGCGTAGCTCGGCGCGCATGGCGATGCGCTCGGGGCCGTGCTCGCCGTCCTCGGTGAGCGCGTCCTGGATATGGTGGTCAGGGCTGGTCATGGCGGCATCCAAGGGAATCACATCAGCACCCGAGAGCATGTTCCTGCGTCGCAGGCGCCCCAGGGCTTCGTTGGCCACGATGCGCACCAGCCAGGTGGACAGCCGGGCGTCGGCGCGAAAACCGGCCAGCGCGTCCCAGGCGCGCAGATAGGCGTCCTGCAGCGCGTCCTCGGCCTCCTCGTCGCTCTTGAGGATCGCGCGCGCGGTGCGAAACAGCTGGCGGTTGTGGCGGCGCATGATGGCTTCGAACGCGGCCGCGTCGCCCACAGCGGCGCGGCCCACGAGCTCGATGTCTGGCGTATCGCCGGTGATGGGTAAATGGTGCAGTTGCTGGTGCATAGGTTCTCCCGTCCATTGGATGCGCCCTGCGTGGCCCGCGTTCCCGGCCCAGGCGTGCATTGCGCGGCGCGAGTGGCGAACGTATATTGGCACGGCACGCAAGTCGCCAACCGGAGGACAGCATGTGCGTTGACAGGATGATTTCCGCCGTCCAGGCCCACCCGGCCGTGAAGAAGGTCGATGGCCGGCCCTCACGACAGTCCGGGGCGCCAGTGAAGGCGCACCGTGAAAAGGCCAATGCCACGCGGCGGCCCGGGGTGCAACCCATGGCATGGGCCCTGGTGCAAAACGCGGTTGCGGCCGCACGCCGTCCCTGCCAGTCTTAGCCCCTCCCCCCATCCACCCCAGCCCACCAGGAGTCGCACCATGGCCAACTCAAACGCTCCGTTCTTCCCCATCATCTACGTGCGTGGCTATGCCATGACCACGCGCGAGCAGGACGAGACCACGGCCGATCCGTTCTGCGGCTTCAACCTGGGCTCGACGGTGTTCCGCGCGACGCCCGACAAGAACCTGCCGGCCAGGAAGTTCATCTTCGAGTCCCCGGTGCTGCGGCTGATGTCCGACTTTAGTTATGGCGACGTCTACGACAATGGCCTGGACATCATGGACAGCGACTGGGAGGGCAGCATCTCCAGCCGCTCCATCGTCATCTACCGCTACTACGAGCAGGCGTCCGCTCTGCTGGGCAGCGGCCAGACACCGGACATCTCGCATTTCGCCCAGGGGCTGAGCGAGCTGATCCTGCGCGTGCGTGACCTGGTCTGCGCCAATGCGGCCAACCAGGTGGCCGCCGAGGACTTCCGCTGCATCCTCGTGGCGCATTCCATGGGCGGCCTGGTGTGCCGCGCCTTCCTGCAAAACCCCGACCTGGGCGACGCACAGGCGCGCGCCAGTGTGGACAAGGTCTTCACCTACGCCACGCCGCACAACGGCATCGACGTTGCCGGCATCAACGTGCCGCAGTGGCTCAGTGCCGCGGACATGAACAACTTCAACCGCGACAACATGGCCCAGTACCTGAAGCTGGACGCGCTCTACCAAAAGACCGGGCGCGTGGACTGGCTGCCCGAGGACGCCTTCCCGTCCGAGCGTTTCTTCTGCATGGTGGGCACCAACCGCGCGGACTACGAGGTGGCGCTGGGCCTGTCGCGCGCCTTCGCCGGCCATGGCAGCGACGGGCTGGTGCGCATAGAAAACGCCTCGGTCTGGGGCGTGAACGTCAAGGGCCAGGTGTCAAGCCCCAGCGCCACGGCCTACGCCTACCGCTCGCACTCGGGCTATTTCGGTATCGTCAACAGCGAGGAGTCCTACCAGAACCTGACGCGCTTCCTGTTTGGCGACGTGCGCGTGGACATTTGGCTGGACATAGCCTCGGTGCAACTGCCGCCCGAGATCCAGGGCAAGGCCGTCAACGCGCTCTACCAGTTCGAGCTGCTGGCCTCGCCGCGCGGCAAGCGCTGGTACCTGACGCGCCGCATGGCAGAGGAGGACTCGGTGGCCTGCCGCAACCACCAGGATCTGATAGACCCGGCGAACAAGGACGCGCGCAGCATCTACCTGTCCACGGCTTTTCTGGCCAACCGCGCGCGGGTCAACCCGGCGCGGCCGTCGCTGGCCTACGGCATGACGCTGGGCGTGCGCGTACCCGACTACGAGGTGGATCGCAAGTTCTGGCCCGACGCGCACTACGAGGGCGGCTACCTGTTCCACGACACCGTGGTCATAGAGATGGTGCCGCCCCAGGTCGCGGGCGATGCCTGGACGGCGAGCTTTGGCTGGCAAAGCGACAAGGTGGGCCAGGCCACCCAGTCCCTGGCCTACAAGACGCTCAAGACCGGCAAGCAGGTGATGACGGTGCCCTTTGGCAACAACGGCGCGCCCGGCATCAGCGGAAGTGTGCGCTTCGTCGTATCGGCGTGGAACGCGTAATGCGCACCATTACAGCCCCGGGGTCAGTAACCGAAGAACTCTTCGCTGCGCACGTCGTCCTCGTCCACACCGGCGGCCACCAGGGTGCCCCGCATGGCCTCGACGAGCGCGGGTGGGCCCGAGACATAGAAGATCGGGTCCGTCAGCCCCGCGATGGCACGCTGCACAAAGGCGCTGTCGATATAGCCCGTGGCTCCGTCCCAGGTCTGCTGCGAATGCGCCATGTCGGTCATGGTCGCCAGCAGGCGCATATGGGGATTGCGCTGCGCCAGCGCCTGCAGCTCGGCGAGGAAGGCCGTGTCCTCAGGGCGGCGGTTGGAGTACAGCAGCACCAGGGCCTGCTCGGAGCGCTGCTCGGCGGCATTGCGCAGCATGCTCATGAAGGGCGTGATGCCTATGCCGCCGGCAATCAACACGGCCGCGCGCTCGACCTTCTTGTGCAGGGTCAGCGAGCCGAACGGCCCGTCGATCTGCAGACTGACGCCCGGCTCCAGCGCGGCCAGCGCGCGCTTGTACTTGCTGTCGCGCATGCGTGTGGCAAACACCAGCTCGGCCTCATGCGGCGCGGCCACGATGGAGAAGGCGTGGCTGCCGTCCTCGCCCTCGGCGCCACCGGGCAGGATGACCTCGAAGGCCTGGCCGGGCCGGAACTCGAAGCCCGCGGGCTTTTCCAGATGGAAGGCCGTGGTGCCCTGGGCCACGGGTTGTTTGGCAAGCAGCTTGACGGTGTAGGTAGCCATGGTGCGTCCTCTCGTTGATGGTCATGCACCATTGGATGCGGTGCGTGGCCGCCATATTCCCGCATTGCCCGCAAAGACGCCATTGGCGCCCCCATGCACCTGAGCGCGCCGTGGTTACAGACAGGCGCGCAGTTCGGTCTTGAGCACCTTGCCGTAGCTGTTCTTGGGCAGGGCCGGCACCCAGCGGTAGGCCTTGGGGCGCTTGAAGCGCGCGATGTGATCGAGGCACAAGGTGTCGAGTTCAGCGTCCAGCTCGGCATCGGGCACTTCACCGCCCTCGGCCACCAGAAAGGCCACCACCACCTCGCCCCAGTCCGCGTCGCGCTGGCCGACCACGGCCACCTCGCGCACGCGCGGGTGCAAGAGCAGCACCTCTTCGACCTCGCGCGGGTAGATGTTGGAGCCGCCGGAGATGATCACGTCCTTGCTACGGTCGCGCAGCGTGAGAAAGCCATGCTCGTCCAGGCTGCCCACGTCGCCCGTGTGCAGCCAGCCGCCGCGCAGCGTCTGCGCGGAAGCCTCGGCGTTGTTCCAGTAGCCGGCCATGACGGTGTCGCCGCGCACCAGCACCTCGCCGAGCTCGCCTGTGGGCACGGGCCGGTCATCGGCATCGGCCACGCGCACCTCCACGCAGGCATGGGCCACGCCCACCGAGGCGATGCGCCGCTCCCAGCAGGGGTGCGCCGTGTCGGCCAGATGCTCGCGCGCCAGCGCGGTGATGGTCATGGGGCATTCGCCCTGGCCGTAGATCTGCACGAACTTCTGGCCCATGGTGTCCATGGCGCGGCGCAGGTCGTCCACATACATGGGGCCGCCGCCGTAGACGATGGTCTTGAAGCCGCTGCCGTCGCCGCGCGTGGCACGCACATGCTCCACCAGCCGGTGCACCATGGTGGGCGCGGCAAACAGCGACAGCCGGCCCACGTCTGCCGCCAGCCGCACCAGCTCGGCCGGGTCGAAGCCGCCCGATGCGGGCACCACATGGCGCGCGCCGCGCAGCATATGGGCGTAGTTGTACAGGCCCGCGCCGTGCGACATGGGCGCGGCGTAGACCATGGCGTCATCCGGGTGCACATCATCGACGTCGGTGAAGTAGGCCATGGTCATGGCCAGCAGGTTGCGGTGTGTCTGCATCACGCCCTTGGGCCGGCCCGTGGTGCCCGAGGTGTAGAACAACGAGGCCAGGTCGTCCGGCGTGCGCTCCTGCATGGCCAGCGGCTGGCCCTGCGCCGCGCGCTGCCAGGCGGCATCACCCAGCACCTGCAGCAGCGCGGCCTCAGCGCCGGCCGCCAGCGCATCGGCCTGCAGCGCCGCGGATACGCAGAGCACGCGCGCACCGCTGTCGGCGAGCACATGGGCCAGCTCGCGCGCATGCAGCTTGTAGTTGACGGGCACGGAGACCGCGCCGCACCAGTGGATGGCGTGCAGCGCCTCCAGGTACTCGGGGCAATTGGCCGAAAAGATGGCCACGCGCTCGCCCGGCCGCACGCCACATGACCCGCGCAAATGCCCGGCCAGCGCCACCACGCGGGCGGTGAGCTGGCGGTAGTCATGCAGCAGCTGCGCGCCGGCCAGCACGGCCGGACGGTCGCCAAAAACCTGGGCGCTGCGCTGCAGCAGTTGGCTGATGTTCATTGCTGCCTCCGACTAGTTTGCTCTAATAAAAATAGCTGTTTGCGCTTGATGGATAAGCGCTAGCGGCCATTTTGACTCAAAATCCAGCCCAACCCAAGCACGCCATGAACGACCTGTTTGATGACGACGCCAACGCGCCCAGGCTGCTGCCTCTGGGCGCGCAGGCATTGCTGCTGCGCGGCTTTGCGCTGGCGCAGGCGGGCGAGCTGCTGCGCTGCATCAACCAGGTGGCCCAGCAGGCGCCATGGCGCCATATGGTCACGCCCGGCGGCAAGGCCATGTCGGTGGCCATGACGGGCTGCGGGCCGCTGTGCTGGGTCAGCGACAGCCAGGGCTACCGCTATGCGGACCGTGACCCGCTCAGTGGTCAACCCTGGCCCGCCATGCCCGCGGCCTTGGCGCAGCTGGCGCAGGCGGCAGCGCAGCAGGCGGGCTTTGCGGACTTCACGCCCGACGCCTGCCTGGTCAACCGCTACGCCCCCGGCGCGCGCATGTCGCTGCACCAGGACCGCGACGAGCGCGACCTGACCGCCCCCATCGTCTCCATATCGCTGGGCCTGCCCGCCATCTTCCTGTGGGGCGGCGCCACGCGCGGCGCACCCGCCCAGCGCGTGCCGCTGCGCCATGGCGACGTGGTGGTCTGGGGCGGCGTGGACCGGCTGCGCTACCACGGCGTGCTGGCCGTGGCGCCGGGCATGCACCCGGCCACGGAGGACTGCCGCATCAATTTGACGCTGCGCAAGGCACTTTGATGCCATCGTGCATGCACTCACCGCAGGGCCAATGGCGCGGCGCATCACCACCATCGCTATTGGATGTCAGCACGCCACGATGTCAGACACGTCCAGCACGTACATCTGGCGCTGGTGCTCGTGCACCGAGTCTATGCACACCAGGCGCCCGTCGCGACTCCAGCGCGGGTGCAGGTCGCAGCGGTTTTCCTTGGACAGATCGGGCGTGGCGTAGAAGCTGCCCAGGTTGCGGCGCGCGCCGGTCTGCATGTCGAACAGGAACAGAAAGCGTTCGTGTGTCCTGTCGTCGGGATAGGTGTCGCTGAGCATCCAGCGCTTGTTGACCGGCGAGAAGGTCATGTGGCCGTTCTCCACCAGCACGTCGCGGCCTACAACCTGCACCTCTCCGCCCTCGGCGTCATGGTAGAGGTGGTAGTGGATCTCGCCCGCATGCGGGCCCCAGACAATGATGTGCGCGTCGTCCTGCCACAGCGGGTGCGAGATCTGGTATTCGGACTTCTCGTAGTCGAAGGTGCCCACGGCGCTGGGGTCGAAGTCCTCGGCCAGCTGCGGCAGCGGGTGGTCCGAGCATTCGAGCAGGCGCATGTCCGAGCCGTCGGGGTTCATGGTGATCAGGCGGTGCAGAAAGCAGGTCTCGTCCTTCACGCGCTCGGTCCAACGGTGCAGGAACAGGATGCGCGAGGAGGCCGGGTTGACCTCGATGTGGCTGACCCAGTGGATGGCCTTGTCCATCGAAGGCCTGTGATGAAAGGCCTTGAGCCGCGCGTAGCTGACCAGCAGCCGCGCTGCGCCGCTGGCGATGTCCATGCGCCAGATGCCGTCGTCCTCGGGCGCCAGAGGGAGCGCGAAGGGCTGGCCCGGCTCGCTGTAGCCAATGGTCTCGTGCGTGATGTACAGGCGCCGGTAGTTGACCGACAGCGCCCAGGCGCTGCTGGGCGCGACCACGTACACCGGCATGGGCAGCTGGCGGCGCGCGCCGCTGTCCACATCGACGATCACCGCGCCAAAGCCCGGGTAGCGCGCGCCCATGTCGCCCGTGCGGTCGTTGTAGATCAGCTGGCGGCCCGGCGCGCCATCGAGCCACTGCAGCTGGCTGCCCATCTGCCAGTTCCAGGCGCCGGTCTCGCCGACGGCGTGGAAGCGGTCGCCGTCCTGCGTGTCGAAGTAGCCAATGGTGGCCCGGACCTCGGGCGTCAGGTACTGGTCCATCCACGGCGTGCGCTGGGCCAGCAGCAGGCGGCTGCCCTTGTCCCAGTTGGACTTGTTGTAGTAGCCAAAGAAATGGTGCTGGCTGCCGTCGCCCACGCGGCGGCAGGGCACGAATGGGTCGGAGCTTGCGGAGTTCATGGATCTGGCGTGGTGCAGGTGGACACTCAGTTGGAGCTGGCGGAGATCTTGCCCTCGGCAATCACATGATCCCAACGCTGCTTCTCGCGCGCCACGAAGGCGTCGGCCTCGGGCAGGGTGTTGGCGACCGCGCTCATGCCCTGCTCTTCCAGCCCCTTGCGGAACTCGGGCGTGTTCACGATCTTGCGGATATCCTCGTTGAGCTTCTTGACGATGGCATCGGGCACCTTGGAAGACACCGCCACCGTGGTCCAGGAGGTCGCCACATAGTCCTTCATGCCCGACTCGGCGGCCGTGGGCACGTCGGGCAGCGCGGCCAGGCGTTCCTTGCCCGTCACGGCCAGCGCCTTGAGCTTGCCGCCCTTGACATGGGCCAGCACCGTGGGCGGGTTCTCGAACATCAGCTGGATCTGTCCGCCCAGCAGGTCGTTGAGCGCCGCAGAGCTGCCGCGGTAGGGCACATGGACGATGGGCGCGCCCGACTGCAGCTTGTACAGCTCGCCCATCATGTGCACCGACGAGCCCACGCCGGCCGAGCCGAAGTGCACCGTATCCGGCTGGCTCTTGGCCAGCGCCGTCAGCTCGGACAGGTTCTTGACCGGCAGCGACGGCGTGGCCACGACCACATGGGGCATTTCGGCCAGCACGGTGACCACGCGCAGGTCCTTGCCGGGGTTGTAGGCCAGCTTGCCATACACGCCATAGGCCGCATGCAGGCCGATGGAGCCGATCATCAGCGTGTAGCCATCGCCAGGCTGGTCCACCACAAACTTGCCGCCCAGGTGGCCGCCTGCGCCAGGCTTGTTCTCCACTACCACCGGCTGGCCCCACAGGCGGCTCAGGCGGTCGGCCAGCATGCGACCCTGCACGTCCGAGCTGCCACCCGCCGTGAAGGGCACGACGATGCGCATCTGCCGCGACGGGCTGGGAAAGCCGTCCTGCGCCTGCGCCGCCCCGCCCATCAGGGCAGCCGCCATGGCCACCAGCCCCAGGCCGGCGCCGCGGCGGCCCCATGCGTTCCAGTGCTTGTCCATTGCCTATATCTCCTTGGTCCTCTTGAAGCCGCCACGCGCGGCCCATGCATGCGATGGCGGCAGTGTAGGAAAGCCACGCCTTGCAGGAAAATGCATTTTTGCGGGACATCTATGCAAAACGGATATACCCTGCGAACGACCATGCTCCAGCCGCAGCCCGCGCCATGACCCGCCCCCTGAACCCCCGTGAAATCGAGGCCTTTCGCGCCGTCATACAGACCGGCACCACCACGGCCGCCGCCCAGCTGCTGCACACGACCCAGCCCTCGGTCAGCCGCCTGCTGTCACAGATGCAGTCGGCCGCCGGGCTCAAGCTGTTCGACATGCACAAGGGCCGCCTGCGCCCCACCGCGCAGGCCATGGACTTGTACGCCACGGTGCAGCAGCATTTCGTCGGGCGCGAACGCATTGAGCGCGCGCTGGCGGTGCTGCGCCAGTCCGGCACTGGCGCCCTGCGCATAGGCTGCACCCCCGCGCTGGGCTTGAGCGTCATCCCCGCGGCGCTACACCGCTTCGCCCAGCGCTACCCCGGCACCCATGTCAACCTGCAGACCCTGGGCACCACGGCCCTGCGCGAGGGGCTACTGCATGGCCAGTTCGACCTGGTGGTCAGCACCATGGCCATCGCCACGCCCGAGCTCGACGCCAGCGTGCTGCATCGCAGCCACGCCGTCTGCGTCATGCACCCCCGGCATCCCCTGGCCGCACGCAGCGAACTCCATGTACGCGACCTGCAGGGCCAGCTGCTGCTGACCCTCAATGCCGACGACAACATCTACCTGCAGCTGCAGCAGACCATGCAGGCCCATGGCATAGAGGCGGGCTCGACCATGGAAACCACCTACTCATCCACCATTTGCGCCCTGGCGGCCCAGGGCCTGGGCCTGGGCGTGGTCAACCCCTATGTGGCGGCGCTGTTTGCGCGCGAACTGCGCATGCTGCCCCTGCTGCCGCATTGCGCCGTGGAAGTGGTGCTGGCCCTTGCGCCGCAATATGCGCCGTCGGAGCGGGCGGATTGCTTTATCGAGTCACTGCGCATGCAATTCAATGGACGGTAATGGCGCGGCACCGCGAAACGTCCGCTTCACAAAGATGCACCATTGCCGGAGCCATGCGGGCCGCAGCCATCACGGCGCCGACGAATGCCGCGCCAGCATCTCCAGCACATAGCGGCTGGGAATGGCGTAGGAAATGCCCGAGGGCTGGGTCAGCGCCGATTCGCGCGTGCTCTTGACCTGCACCATGCTCATGACACCGAGCACCGCGCCGCTTTTCTGGTCGAACAAGGGACCGCCGCTGTTGCCGGGATAGGCCGAGGCGTCGAGCTGCAGCACCTGCACGGGGCCGGCGCGCAGGCTGAGGACGGCGCGCTCGCTGAGCTGCTGGCTCGTGGGGCTGGGCAGGGCCATGGTGGTGATGGACGAGACGCCGGCCCGGTGCGTGACGGAGGAGAAGCCCAGCACCCCGCCGATGGGGAAGCCCATGAACGCCAGCTCATCGCCCTCGCGCAGCCTGTCGGACGAGACGACCTTGAGTGGTGCGACCGGTGGTCCGTCGATCTGCAGCAGCGCCAGGTCCTGCTCCAGATTCAGCTCCAGCGCCTTGGCCTTGCGCATGACCCAGGCGGCATCGCCCGACCGCACCTGCACGGCCAGGGCCTGACCGTCGGGGCTGATCATGTTCATGCGGGTGACCACATGCGCACTGGTCACCACGCGCAGTCCGTCACCCACCACGAAGCCCGCACCCACGTAGCGAAAACGCGGGCTGTCGGTGGCGGCATAGGTGCCGACCAGCACCACCGACGGCTTGACCCGCTCTATGGTGTCGGGCAGCTGCGCCAGCGCGCCGGCCGGCCAGAGGCACTGAAGCAGACACACCAGCGCCCAAAACGCCAACCCGCGGACGCCGCCCGGCATGCGGCCCGTCATGCCAAGGCCCTTTGCGACAGGCAATGGCGGCTCACAGCGACTTCCTCAGCTGCTCGACCTCGGCCTGCGCCGGGAAGCGCGCCCCGGCCGCCGAGAGCTCGTCGAGCAAGGGCTTGGCCGCATCCTTCTGCCCGGCCTTGATGTAGATCTTGGCCAGGTTCAGCTTGTACGTCAGCTCCTTCGGTTGCAGCTGCACTACCCGCTTTTGCAGCTCCACGGCGCGGTCGTGTTGGTTGGCGGCAGACAGGAGCGTGGCCCAGGTGTCCATGAACGCGGGCTGGTTGGGTGCCAGGGAGTTCGCGCGTTCGGCATCGGCCAGCGCGCCGTCGCGGCCCAGCTGACTCTTGATCCAGGCCATGTTGTTCAGGGCAAAGGCGTTGTTGGGTTGCAGGGCCAGCGCGCGCTCGTATTGGCGCAGGCTTTCGCTCAGGTCCTTGGCGGCCAGCGCACGGGTGCCCAAGTACAGGGGGAAGGTGGCATCCTTGGCGTGGTTGCGCTGCCAGTCGGCGGCCCATCGGTCGGCCTCGGCCTTTCGCCCGGCAGCCATCAGCACCTCGTGCAGGCGCACGGCAAGCTCGGCATTGGCGGGCACCTGCTTGAGCCCGGCGCGGAAGGCGTCAATGGCCTTGTCCTGGGCCTTGAGCGCCACTTCGATCTCGCCTTCGAGCAGGTAGCCCGTGGCCTCCTTGGGCCTCTGTTTTTGCACGGTGCGGCTGATGGCCAGGGCATCGTCGCCCTTGCCCTCCACCATTGCCAGGCGTATCAGGCCCTGCTGGGCCTCCAATAGGGTGGGGTCGATCTCCAGGGCCTTGCGCCAGCTTTGGCCTGCGGCGTTGCGGTCGCCGGCGATCAGGCTGGCGCTGGCCATGCGCAGATAGGGCAGCGGTGACTGAGGCTGCAACGCCGCCATGCGGTTGAAGCTGGCCTGCGCCTGGTTGTGTTCGCCGTTGGCAGACTGCGCGCGCCCCAGGGCGTCGAGCAGCGACACGTTGTCGGGCAGCGCGGCCACGGCCTTTTGTGCCACCGAAAGGGCCTCCTTGGGGTCGCCGTTGCGCAGGTAGTGGTCAACCAGCAGTTGGCGCGGCACCGGGTTGTTCGGCGCGCCATCGACCGCCTTGCGCAATATGCCGGCCAGTTCGGCCTTGTCCGCACCCTTGGCCGCACGCAGCTCCATCAGCACCATATAGGCCTGTACGTTGCCCGGGTCACGCTTGATGGCGGCCTCGATGCGCGCACGCGCATCGTCCGGGCGCTTTTCGGCATTGTCGAGTACCGCCAGCACTCCCACCGCGGGGAAGTAATTGGGGTCAATCTCCAGGGCCCGCTCCATGGCCTTGCGCGCACCGGCATTGTCCTGCTTGAGCAGCAGGGCACGGCCGCGCAGGAATACCGGCAATACGTCGGAGGGGCGCTTTTTCTGCAGCTGATCGATGGCCTTCAGGGCCTGGTCCACCTTGCGTTCCTGAAGCAGCGCGTTGATCAGCGCCATGTCGGCCACCACCCCCTCGTCGGAAGCGGCAATGCTCTGCAACTCCCCCAGCGCCGCATCGCCCTTGCCTGCGGCAAGGTGGGACATGGCCAGGGAGGTGCGCAAGGTGGCGTCTTTCGGGACGATGCTGGACGCCTTGGCGAAATAACGCTGCGCCTTGTTCAAGTCGCCCTGCAGCATGTAGGCCTGCCCGGCCAGCTGCAACATGCCGGGGTCTCGGTCGTTGCCATCGATATCGGACGGCAGCGTGGCAACCGCCCTGTCGAGGCGCCCCAGGCGCATGTAGGTGGTCACCAGGCCGCGCCGCGCCATGGCCAGGCCAGGGCTCAGCTGCAGGGCCTTGGTCAGCGATGCCTCGGCCTGGACATTGGCGCCGAGTTGCAGCTCCGTCATGCCCGCCAGCTCAAGCGCCCGCGGGCTTTCCGGCGTCATGCGCACCAGCTTCTGCAGGCTTTCCTGCGCCGCCTTGAAATCGTTCTTGAAGTAGGACAGCATCGCCTGCAGGTACAGGGTCTGCGGCTTGCCGGGCTCGGCCTTGACCAGCGTCTGCAAGGCCTCGGCTGCGGCATCGGTCTTGCCCTGAAGAATCAGCAGCTCGACGATGGCGGCCTGTCCCTCGGCGTATGCGGGGTTGACGGCAATGGCGTCGCGGTAGGCTGCCATGGCGGCGTCGGGGTCGCGCTTGCCATGAAGCAGCAGGTCGCCGCGCAGCTTGAGCGCCTCCGCCGCTGCCGGAGACTCTTTGGGAATGGCCGCCAGCCCGGCCAGGGCGCCATCGACATCGCCCGCGCGGGCGCTGTTCCTGGCCTGCTCGATCACCGCCGGTGGGTAGCCGGGCTGGGCCTTGAGTGCGTCGGCCAGGCTGTCCCGCGCCTTGTCCTCGTTGCCCTGGCGCTGCCAGGCAATGGCCAGCGTGGTCTTCAGGCTGGCCTGCGCCAGCGGCTCGGCAAGCTGCTGGCTCGCATAGTCGGTGGTGATCTTGCCGTACTGCCGGCTCCTGAGCAGGGCCAGGGCCAGCTTGGGCACCACCTCGGCGGGGGGCACGCCGAGGTCCTGCGCCTTCCTGAACTCGGTCTCGGCGCCCTCGGCATCCCCCGTCTTCTGCAGGGCTTCACCCAGCAGCAGGCGCGCCTTGGCGTTGTCGGGCCGGCTTTGCAAGGCGTTCTTGAGCTGGATGATGGCCGCCGGCACATCATTTTTGTTCAGGTAGTCCTGCGCCGATGCCAATAGTGCATCGGGGTTGTCGCGGCCACATGCCGACAACAGGAGTGCCGCCGTCAACGCGGCGGCGGGAACGAGAGCGCGGGGGGTGAAAGCCGTCATGGTCGTCCTCTACAAAAAAATCAGGTCTTGAGGCCCAGGCGGTGCATCAAGTCATACAGCGTGGGGCGGCTGACGCCGAGCAGGTCGGCGGCCTTGGCAATCGTGCCATCGGCCCGCGCCAATGCCGCGAGCACGGCGCGCTGCTCGGCGGCCTCGCGCACCAGGCGCAGATCCAGCGAGCGGTCGTCCTCCATGGTGTCGCCGGCGGCCAGGCCGACGTCGTCCGCCGTGATCTGGCTGCCGTCGGCCATGATGGCGGCGCGCTTGATGCGGTTTTCCAGCTCGCGGATATTGCCCGGCCAGGAGTAGGCATCGATGGCGCGCAGCGCATCATCGGCCAGCAGCAGGCTGCGCCCATGTTCGTCGCCGAAGCGGCGCACAAACGCATGCGCCAGCAGCGCCGCATCTCCAACCCGCGACCGCAGGGGCGGAATCTCGACGACGATCTCGGCCAGACGGTAGTAAAGGTCCTCGCGGAACCGGCCTTCCTTGATGCATTGCGCCAGGTCCTGGTGCGTGGCGCATACGACGCGCACATCCACGGGAATGCCCTGGCGCCCGCCCACGCGCTCGACCACGCGTTCCTGCAAAAAACGTAGCAGCTTGGCCTGCAGGGGCATGGGCATGTCGCCAATTTCATCGAGCATCAGGGTGCCGCCATGCGCCGTCTCTATCTTGCCCGGCGTGGTCTTGGCAGCGCCCGTGAAGGCCCCTTTTTCGTAGCCGAAAAGCTCGCTCTCCAGCAGGTTCTCGGGGATGGCGGCGCAGTTGATGGCCACGAAACCGCCATTCCTGCGATTGGACTGCTGGTGCAGCCCGCGCGCCAGCACCTCCTTGCCAGTGCCGCTTTCGCCCAGCAGCATGACCGAGGCATTGGTGTTGGCCACCTTCTCGATGGTGCGGCAGACGCGCAGCATCTGCGGGTCGCGCGTGATCAGGCCCGACAGCGCATCGGGCATCTGCATGGCGCGCAGGCGCTTGTTTTCCGCCTGCAGGTGATGCAGCCTGAAGGCACGCTCGACGCACAGGGTGAGCACCTCAGGCTCGAAGGGCTTGGCAAGAAAATCGTAGGCCCCCATGCCCACGGCCTTGACGGCGTTGGACTGGTCGTTCTGCCCGGTGAGCACGATGACCTTGGTGTCGGGGTCGGCCGCCAGGATCTGCTCCAGCAGCTTGAATCCCTCGGAGACCGAGTCGGCGTCCGGCGGCAGGCCCAGGTCCATGGTGACGACGGCGGGCGCGAAGCGCCGCACCTGCGCCATGGCGCTTTCCCGGTCATCAGCGGTGACGGATTCAAAACGGTCGAGCGTCCACTTGATCTGCTTTTGCAGCGCCAAATCATCTTCAACCACCAAGAGGGGCTGCAACTTATCCATGCTCATGCATCTTCCTATAGCTGCAAGTCGGAATCACGACTGATCTCAATCAAGGGCAGCAGCAGGCTCACCACCGTGCCCCGGCCCACCTGGCTGTCCACCGACACCTTGCCCCCGAGTTCCTGCACGTACTGAAAGCTCTCGTAGGTGCCGATGCCCATGCCGGCCTCCTTGGTGGTCTGGAACGGCTTGAACAAGCGCGTCTGAACGAATTCTTCGGTCATTCCCTGGCCCTCGTCCCCCACTTCGATACGGGCATGGCTGCCCAGGCGATCGACCTTGATCCAGATCCGGCCATCGGCGGCGGTGGCATCGAAGGCGTTGTGCACCAGATGGCCGATGATGCGCTCCAGTCGATCGGCCTGTCCACGGGTAAAAACCTGTGACGCAGCCTCCAATTGCACGGTCCGCCCGCGGCGCAAGGCATTGGCAACCAGGGTTTCGGCAATCTTGACCAGATCCACCCCCACGGCCGCGGCACCCGAGGCCGAACCCTGGCGCAGTTGCAGCATGAGCTGGCGCATGCGCTCGAGCGAGTTTTCCACGGTCATCAGCATGTCGGCCTGGAACTCGGGGTTGTTCTGCAGCCGCTTGGCGTTCTTCACCATGAGCGACAGCTGGGCGACGATGTTCTTCAGGTCATGCACCACGAAGGCCGACATGCGGTTGAACGCCTCGAACTTGCGCGATTCCAGCAGCGCCTCGGTGGCCTGCATCTGCGCGAGGATGCTCGCCGCCTGGCGCCCGGCGGTCTTCAGCAGGTCTATCACTTCCCAGTTCACCTCCACGCGCGTGCGCGGGCTGGCCAGCAGCACGAAGCCCAGCAGCTCCTGCCCCTGCCATAGCGGCACCAGCAGCCAGGCCTGTGGGTACTCGGCCAGCCATTCGGGCTGGCGCAGGTCGTTGTAGCGCGCGGGGGAATCGCGCAGCTCTTCAAAGTTGATGACCCAGCCCGTGGCCCGCATGAAGGCCAGCAACTGCGCCTGCGGGTCCACCGCCTGCGTGGACTGCGCAAGATTCCAGCGCGCCACCTGCCGGTACTGCGGGTCATCGGGGCGGCGTAGCCACAGGGCGCCGGCGGGACTCTCCAGCATGTCGGCCAGGCCGCGAATCACGCTGCGGCCGGCCTCCTGGGGTTGGTCGTGGCTGGCCAGGGTGGCCGTGAACTTCAGCCATTCCTCACGGTAGTCAAAACGGTAGCGAAAGAAATGCTTGCCCAGAAACACCCGCAACCTGGCGCGCAGCGAGCCTGACAGCACGAACGCCGCAGCCAGCACCAGGGCCACGAAAAACAGCCCCAGCTGCAACGCCCCACCCCATTCGCCGCCGAAGTAGCGCACGTAGTAGCCCACGCCCGCCATGAACAGCAGATACAGCCCCACCAGCACCAGCGTCGCCGAGTGGAACACCACCCTGCGCGACACATTGATCTTGGCAATCCAGTTGCGATGCCGCGTGGTGGCCAGCAGCAGCAGCGGCACCATCAGCGCATGCACGAAGGGACGCACGTTCAGGGCGTCCGGGTCCAGCCCCTGCAGCAGCACCCCCTGGGAGAACAGGTACAGGTCGAACAGAAAAATGCCTGCCAAGCCCAGGCACACGGGCTTGGCGCTCCACAGCGCATCCTCGGGCAGGTTGCGAAGCAGCTGCTCTACCAGCACCAGCCCGGCCACCGCCAGCAGCACCATGACGAACACATATCCCGCCGGCCCCACCA
Organism: Pseudomonadota bacterium; assembly: GCA_018241405.1. Classification (GTDB taxonomy): domain Bacteria; phylum Pseudomonadota; class Gammaproteobacteria; order Burkholderiales; family Burkholderiaceae_C; genus Alicycliphilus. The sequence goes on from JAFEDY010000008.1 coordinate 32,809, forward strand.
GGGCCGCCATGCCGATGACGAGCAGCGGCGCCGCCGGCACGGCCAGGAGCGCAAACAGTGGCCACCAGCGCCGCCAGAAACCCGAGGCGCTGCCCGCACCGTGATTGAAAAGCAGATACACAAACACCAGCCAGCCCAGGTAGCGCAGTATGTCGGCCGACTGCGCCCACAGCCACCAGGCGGGGGCCACCGCCAGGGCCAGATAGCTGAAACCGCTCCACACCACGGAAAGCAGCGCCGCGGCCAGCATGACCATGGCGATGCGGTTGATGGGCCGCCTTCGATACTCCTGCTGAAGCAGCCGCAGCGCCAACAGCGCATAGGCAGCCGCCGCCCAGGCCCAGCCCGAGTACATCGCCGCGCTGGCACTGCCTTTGCCCATCAAACCAGCACCTCGACGCAGGGCGGGTGGCCCAGGAATGCCTGCGGGCTGGCGCTGGCGCCGTAGGCGCCGGACTGCAGCACGACCACCAGGTCACCGGGCCGGGCCGCGGCCAGATCCATGCGCTCGGCCAGCACGTCCAGGGGCGTGCACAGCGGCCCCACCACGGTGGCCGGCTCGCGTTCCACGGCCTGCAGCCGGTTGCCGATCACCACGGGGTAGTTGCGCCGGATCACCTGGCCGAAGTTGCCCGAGGCGGCCAGATGCTGGTGCATGCCGCCGTCGGTCACCAGAAAGACCTGTCCGCGCGAGACCTTGCGGTCGAGCACGCGGGCCACGTAAATGCCCGCCTCGCCCACCAGATAGCGCCCCAGCTCCAGCGCCAGCCGCGCCGCGGGCCAGTCGTGCGTGAGCGCGGCCTGTGCCTGCGCCAAGGCCTCGGCCACGGGCGCGAGATCAAGGCGCTTGTCGCCCACCGTATACGGAATTCCCCAGCCCCCGCCCAGGTTCACGTAGCGCAGCGGGGCCGGCGCGTGCTGGGCCAGGCGCAGCACCAGGTCCACCGAGCGCTGCAGGCTTTCGGCAATCACGTTGCCGCGCAGGTTCTGCGACCCAGGGTAGATATGGAAGCCCTCGAACACCAGGCCCTCCTGCGCCATGGCGCGCAGCATGGCCGGCACCTGCTCGGCGTCGATGCCGAAAGGCTTGGCCCCGCCGCCCATGTGCATGCCCGCGCCGCGCAGCTCAAAGTCGGGGTTGATGCGCAGCGCGACGCGCGCCGGACGCACCAGGGCCTGGGCAATCGACCTCAGCGCCGACAGTTCGCGTTCCGACTCCACATGCAGCAGCACGCCGGCGGCCACGGCCTGGCGCAGCTCGGCGTCGCGCTTACCCGGTCCGGCAAAGCCTATGCACTGCGGGTCGGTACCGGCATCCAGCGCCAACTTGAGCTCGCCAGCCGACGCCACGTCCATGCCATCGACCAGCGGGCACATATAGCCCACCAGCGCCGCCATGGGGTTGGCCTTGACGGCGTAGTGCAGTAGCACGCCGTGGGGCAACACCTGCCGCACGGCGGCGATGCGCGCCGCGATCAGCGCGCGGTCATAGGCGTAGAAGGGTGTCTGGCCCACGCGCTCGGCCAGCAGGGACAGCGGCAGACCGCCCACGCGCAGCTCATCATGGCCCAGGTCAAACAGATCCATGTTCCAGCATCCAGCGTTGGCGGTCGATCTTGCCGTTGGGGCTGCGCGGCAGCGGCTCTGCCACCCATTGCAGCTGCCGGGGCAGCATGTAGGCGGGCAGGTGCTGGCCGCAGAAGGCCAGCAGCGCGGCGCCGTCGTCCCCCGCCTGGCCGCTGGCCCGCGGCGACGGCAGCAGGGCCGCGCAGATGGCGCTGCCCAGGGCGTCGTCGGGCCGGGCGTAGACCAACGCCTCGGCCACCAGGCCGCTGGCATACAGCACCTCCTCCACCTCGGTCGGGCTGACGCGGTAGCCCGAGGTCTTGATCATCTCGTCGCGCCGGCCCACGAAGTACAAAAAGCCCTCGGCATCGCGGCGCACCGTGTCGCCCGAATACACCGCCAGCTCCGGCGTGGCCCAGTCACCGCCCGCGGCCTGCAGCGCTGCCGGCCAGGGCTTGAAGCGGCGCGCCGTCTCCTCGGGCCGGCGCCAGTAGCCCAGGGCCACCAGGGCGCCACGGTGCACCAGTTCGCCGGGCTCGTCCACGGCGCATTCCGTGCCGTCCTCGCGCAGCACGCACACCTGGGCGTTGGGTATCGCCCGGCCTATCGAGTCCGGCCGGCGGTTCACTTCCTCGGGCGGCAGATAGGTGGAGCGAAAGGCCTCGGTCAGGCCATACATCAGATAGGGCGCGGCAGCAGGCGCCAGGCCGCGCAGGCGCTGCAGCGTGGCCCGGGGCATGCGCCCGCCGGTGTTGGCAAAGTAGCGCAGATGCTGGGCCGCGGCGGCCGGCCAGTCGAGTGCGGCCAGTTGCATGTACAGCGGCGGCACGGCGGTGAGGCCCGTAACCCGCTCGCGCACCATGGCCTGCAGCACGTCGCGCGGCAGCAGGTAGTTGAGCAGCACCACGCGCGCCCCCACCAGGAAGGCCGTCGTGAGCTGGCTGAACCCGGCGTCGAACGACAGCGGCAGCACGGCCAGCAGGGTGTCGCCCGCATGGTTGTGCAGGTAGCCCGCTACGCTGACGGCCCCGCTGACCACGTTGCGGTGCGACAGCACCACTCCCTTGGGCCGGCCGGTGCTGCCGGAGGTGTAGAAAATCACCGCCGCATCCAGGTCCAGCACCTGCGGCAGGCAGGCTGGCGGGCCGGCAAGCAGGTCCCACCAGCCATGCACTGCGGCGTTGCCCGGCAAGGGTGCAGGCACGCCCTCATCCACCAGCACCACATGCCGCAGCCCGGGACAATCGGCCAGCGCCGGCGCCAGCACCGCCAGCCGCGCGGCCGACGTCACCAGCACCTGCGCCTCGCAGTCCTGCACGATATGCGCCACCTGAGCAGCCTTGAGCAGCGGGTTCACAGGCACCAGCACCGCGCCCGCGGCCGGTGCAGCAAAGCTGGCCACCACGGCCTCCAGGCGCTTTTCCAGGTACACCGCAATGCGTGCGCCGCGCGCAAGCCCCAGGGCCAGAAGGCCCGCGGCACAGCGTTCGATGTCGGACTGCAGCCCGGCGTAGCGCAGGTGCACGCCATCAACCGTCAGCGCCACATGGTCCGGCCAGCAGGCCGCCGCCCGTGCGGGAAGCTCGTGCAGCAGAACGGGGGGGATTCCCCTTTGGAAGTCCGGTTCTTGGGGCATGCGACGCATGTTAAGGCATTGCCAGGCGCCAAAAGGCTGCTCATCAAATGTCTAGAATCAAATGTACTTTTGCCGTCCATACCCCTGCCCGCCATGAACCTGACCGAACAAGTCCTGCAAGTGCTCGATCACGCGCTCAGCCTGCAAGGCCGCGCCACGGCCTTCACGCGCGCCACCCCGCTGCTCGGCGCCCTGCCGGAGCTTGACTCCATGGCCGTGCTGGCCGTCATCACCGGGCTGGAGAACCATTTCGCCATCACCTTCAGCGACGACGAGCTCAACGGCGCAGTCTTCGCCAGCGTCGGCAGCCTGTGCGACCTGGTGGAGCAGGCCCTGGCCCAGCAGAATTCATGACATGAGCGCCGCCCTGCCGCAGGCCTTCTTCCTGGAAACCGACGGCGGGCGGCGCTTTTGCCTCTACCACTCCCCACAGGGCGGCACGCCGCGCGGCCGCGTGCTCTACCTGCACCCCTTTGCCGAAGAGCTCAACAGCACGCGCCGCGTCGTGGCCCAGCAGGCGCGCGCCCTGGCCCAGGCCGGCTACGGTGTGCTGCAGATCGACCTGGCGGGCTGCGGCGACAGCGCGGGCGACTTTGCCGACGCCACCTGGGCCGCCTGGCTGCAGGACGCGCAGGCGGCCCGGCGCTGGCTTGCCGACCACGCCGGCGGCCCGCTGTGGCTGTGGGGCCTGCGCTCGGGCGCCTTGCTGGCGGCGCAGCTGGCCGGCCTGTTGCATGCACAAGGCGATGAACCCGCCCACCTGCTGCTGTGGCAGCCCGTGGCCAGTGGCCGGCAGATGCTGCAGCAGTTTTTGCGCCTGCATGCCGCCGGCCAGTGGCTGGGCGGCGGCAAGGACGAACTGCCGCCCGCGCAGGCTCTGGCACAGGGGCAGGCCGTCCACATCGCCGGCTATTGCCTCGGCCCCGCCCTGGCCCAGGGGCTGGCCGAGGCACAGATGCCCGCCCCCAGCGCGCTGCCACCGGGGCGGCTGGTGTGGCTGGAGCTGTCGCCCGCGCCCGCCCTCAGCCCGGCCGCAGACAAGCAGCTTGCCGCCTGGCGCGCCTCCGGCTGGCGGGTAGAGGCGCAGGCCGTGGCAGGCCCGGCCTTCTGGCAAACCGTGGGCAGCGACGAGGCCCCCGCCCTCATCCAATCCACCCTGGCGGCGCTTGCCCTGGCATGAACGTCCAGGAACGCCCCCTCCGTATTGCCGGCGACGGTTTTGACATGCTGGGCATCCTGGCCCTGCCCGCGCCCGGCGCCCCCCTGCGGAGCACCGGCGTGCTGGTGGTGGTGGGCGGCGCCCAGTACCGCGTGGGCAGCCACCGGCAGTTCGTGCGCCTGGCGCGCCGCCTGGCCGCCGCCGGCTACGCCGTGCTGCGCTTCGACCTGCCGGGCATGGGGGACAGCCCCGGCGCGCCCGTGCCGTTCGACAACTGCAGCCCGCATATCGCCGCCGCCCTGGCAGCGCTGCTGCACGCCGCGCCCGTCCGGCAGGCTGCGCTCTGGGGTCTGTGCGACGGCGCCTCGGCCAGCCTGCTCTATATGCGGGCCACACAGGACGCACGCGTGGCGGGGCTGGCCCTGCTCAACCCCTGGGTCCGGTCCGAGGCCGGCCTGGCCCGCGCGCAGGTCAGGCACTACTACCGCCAGCGGCTGCTGGAGCCGGCCTTCTGGCGCAAGCTGGCGGCCGGCGGCGTGGGCTGGACGGCGCTGCGCGGCCTATGGAAGAACCTGCGCGCCATGCGGCAAGTGGCCGCTCCGTCACTCACATTTCAGGAGCTTATGGCGCTCGGCTGGCAAGCGTTTGAAGGCAAAATACTGCTCATGCTGAGCGAGCGTGACCTGACGGCGCAGGAGTTCACGGAGCATGCTGCCACGCAGCCCGCCTGGCGCGACGCCCTGCGGCGCCCCGGCGTAAGCCGGCACCAGCTTGCCGGCGCCGACCATACCTGCTCGCACCCCGCCAGCCAATTGCAGGCGGAAGACCTGACCCTGGACTGGCTAGACACCATGGCCTAGGCGCCCCTCAACCCTGGGCGGTGGGAGCCGAAATGCGTCAGTTTTTTTTACACCGCTCCAGCCGGCATCCGCTAACTCATTGATTTTATTGATTGGCACACTACATGCTTATTGTCAGTGCGAACGCATCTTGTGCATGTCTTCTCTTAAGGAGCTCATCATGAAAGCACTCAAGACACTGGTGGCAGCAGCAGTCGTTGCCATGTCCACCAGCGCATTTGCCGTCCCCGTCGGGCCCGGCGGCGGCGGCGAGCCCTCACTGCAGACCATCATCAATGGCCTGTACCAGTCGGCCGGCTGCCCGACCTGCTCCCCGGTCGGCCAAGCCCCTGACGTCAATGCCGACCAAGCCGGCGCCGAGACCTTCCAGATCGAAGCCTCTGGCGGCTCTATCGCCACCATGATTGTGCAGTGGGCTGGCATGGCTAACGTCACCTCGTTCGGTATGTATGACGTGAACAACACGGCCACACGGCTTCAGTTGTTTGCGGGCGGCACCCCCGGTGGCACCGGCGTGGGCGTGCAGTCCAACAACCTGAACCAGTTCCACATCCTGGGCTCCATGGCTCCGTGGACGCAGTTCACTTCTGCCACCTTCGGCTACTACATCAATGTCGGCGGTACCACCTACTTCTCGCAGGCCAGCCAGAATGGCGGGAACCAGCAGTTGGTCGATTACCGTGGCGATGGCGACAAAATCCAGTTACCCGGCCATGCGCCTGGCATCTGGGGCTCGTCGAGCTATATCCTGGCCTGGGAAGACACGGCTCTGAACAAGGGCTCCGACAAGGACTACAACGACATGGTCGTGTACGTGGAGTCCGTGACCAAGGTGCCGGAACCTGGTTCGCTCGCCCTGCTGGGCCTGGGCCTGTCCGGCCTGGCCTTCGCATCGCGCCGCAAGCAAAAGAACACCAAGTAATTCGAACCTTGTGTTCGCACTCAAAGGGTGGCCTGGGGCCACCCTTTTTTCGTTGTGCCGCCGCCTCCTCTGTCCAGCGACGCTGTCTCAACCGGCGCGCCCTATCGGCAAGAGAGTCACTGCTTTCACACCTGGGCACCGTCAGTTTTTTTTACATGTCTTGAATGAAATTTCCGTAACTCATTGATTTAAATAGTTGGCACGCTACGTGCTTATCTCCGTACGGCGTCACCCTCCATACGTTTTTCAAAAGGATCTCTACATGAAAGCACTCAAAACGCTGGTCGCATCTGCGGTTCTCGCTATGTCCGCCAGCGCATTTGCCGTTCCAGTCATGCCCGGCGGCGGCGGCGAGCCCTCACTGCAGACCATCATCAATGGCCTGTACCAGTCGGCCGGCTGCGCGACCTGCTCCCCGGTCGGCCAAGCCCCTGACGTCAATGCCGACCAGGCCGGCGCCGAACTGTTCCAGATCGAAGCCTCGGGCGGCTCCATCGCCACCATGATTGTCCAGTTCGCAGGTGCGGCAAACGTGACGTCTTTCGGCATGTATGACCCGGGCAATACGGCCACGCGGCTTCAGTTGTTTGCCGGCGGCACCCCCGGTGGCGTGGGCGTGGGCGTGCAGTCCAACAACCTGAACCAGTTCCACATCCTGGGCTCCATGGCTCCGTGGACGCAATTCACATCTTCTACCTTCGGCTACTACATCAATGTCGGCGGTACCACCTACTACTCGCAGGCCAGCCAGAATGGCGGGAACCAGCAGTTGGTCGATTACCGTGGCGATGGCGACAAAATCCAGTTGCCCGGCCATGCGCCTGGCATCTGGGGGCCTAGCAGCTACATCCTGGCCTGGGAAGACTCGGCGCTGAACAAGGGCTCTGACAAGGACTACAACGACATGGTCGTGTACGTGGAGTCCGTGACCAAGGTGCCGGAACCTGGTTCGCTGGCCCTGCTGGGCCTGGGCCTGTCCGGCCTGGCCTTCGCATCGCGCCGCAAGCAAAAGAACACCAAGTAATTCGAACCCTGTGTTCGCACTCAAAGGGTGGCCTGGGGCCACCCTTTTTATTTGCCGCCAGCTCTGTGCCGGCGCAACACCCTTCCTGCAAAATGCCGCCCCGCGGCCAGCAGGCCAGCGAGGCGGCGCGGGTCAAATGCCACCAGGCCCACCCGTTCGCGTCGCAACCCCATCCAGTCGCGCTTATAGGCATCGTCGCCGCTCAGGTAGTCCACCTCCAACACCCGGTCCATGTCCATGACATGCTGCATCAACGCCGCCGTCAGCACGGAGCCGGCAGAGAACCGCTCCTGCCCCTGCACATAGGCCAGTTTGTAGATATTGGCCTTGCCGCCACTCACCAGCCACACCTGCGCGGCCAGGGGTTGCTGGCCCTGCCACAACACCCCCAGGCGTAGCCAGCCTTCACGTGCCGCCATGCGCACCAGGGCTGGCATGAAGTCCGGGCAAGGCTCGGGCGACTTCCAGCTTTGGGCGTATACGTCCAGGTACGCCGCCAGACCGACCTCCAACGCGGGCGATGCGCCGGCAAGTATGTCGATATGCCAGTCCCCCGCCCGGTCCAGCCGGCGCCGGCCGCGCTCCACGCTGTGGCGCAATGCCGACGGGCGCTGTCCCCAATATGCTGCGAAGCCACCGCCACACATCGGCTGGTACCAATTTCCGAAGCAGAAAAATCGATCGGTCCAGTAGCCCGCGGCGCGCAAGCCCTGCTCAAGCCCGGCCAGCCACGCACTGCCGGCATCCAGCGGCTGCAGGCGCAATGCGCCGCTGCCCGGGATTTGTTGCAAAACACCTACAGCCGCCAGCCACTGATCGCCACTTGCGCCATTGGTCACCTGGTCCGAGCCCGAAGGACCGTAAAGGCAGCTGTAATAGTTGCTTAAAGCACACAAAGCACCCTTCGGAGACTCCTGCATCAGGTGCAGAAATGCGGCCTCATCGGAATGCGCAGGCAGCGGCCAAGTCCAGTGCTTGTACAGGGGCCGCTCAAAGCCATGCGCCAGCAGATTGGCAAACCAGACCTCAGACTGAAAAACCTCGCCAACCACATGCCCTCCCTATGCACAGCATTCACCAGGAACGGGCTGGACAACCCGTCGCCGAAGCCACATCCCCATCAGGGGGCGAATAAAAACTTGTTTTAAATCAATAGGTTACATTGAAACCAGAGCCAGGCCTGCGCGAAACCCAAAGCAGTGTCGCCGCCCCGCCCAATCGTCTGCGATGCAGCCGCGACACCGCATCAAACGACCGTTTGCGCGGACCCTCTCCCCTTCCGCACGCGGACCAACAAGCAGCCAGCCATTGACCTTGCAACAAAAGCAACGCGGGCCATCCTAAATGTGTACAAGCGTTGTAATAGTAAAAATTATGTTCCTGTGCCATCCGATATCACCGAAGCTACGCCCCGAGTGATACCGACAGGTCGTTGCTGCGACAACCAGTTACGCCTACCGCGACACTCGCTTAGACAATGCGGCGCGCCCTAGGGTGTGCTTGAGTTCGCTCTTGACCACAACCTCCCAGCAATCGCTATCCCGCGGTTCTACCCTAGGCAAACCACACCGATACCCATTTCTTAGTACCTGGCATCACCGCTCAAGCGGTTGAAGGTCATGCCGATAAACACACAAGTGCATATACACGGAGTGCAAAAAAGCCACATATGAAAGCTTCACAGATTCAAAACCAGTTTCTCAAGGATCGCCACTGCCGAACATTGTCGGGCCTATTGGTTCTAGCGACTTTATCGGCCTGTGGAGGCGGCAGCAGCGGCAGCGAATTGACCGCGGAAGGAATGTCGCCCATCACCCCCAACGCCGCATCCACCTCGATCACCTTCAAGCCGGTCACTTCGACCACGCCCTCGGCACCGTCGACGCAGCCACCGATATCGACGCTGCCTACCCAACCCTCATTGCCCGCGGCACCCACACCGATCCCGCAGTCGCCGTTCAAGTGTGCCGCGGATGCAATCACCTGCGTCGAAGTCGCATCCGGCAGCGCCCAGGCCCAGGCCAGCGTGCCCGTCACCTTTGGCCAACCGTTCAAGGCTGGGGACTGGAAGTTCGGCTCCCAGGGCCTGGTGGCCAAGGTGGACGGCGCCGCCATTCCGCTGCAAGCCGACGAAGTAGCCTCCCACCGCGATGGCTCGGCCCGCTTTGCCGTGCTCAGCGCCCAGCTGAGCAACCTGCAACCCGGCCAGAGCAAAATTGTCAACCTGTATGCCGGCGCAAAATCTGCCAGCACGCCCAGTATTCCCAGCAGTCCCGACTGGAATCTGGAACTCGAAGCCCAGGTGGTTGACACCAACGGCAGCACAACCACCCTGATTGCCCAACCCCAGGCTGAACTGGTCAAGCAGATCGCCAGCAACACGGCACACCGCCTGTCCGGCGCTGTGGCCAACGAGTACACCGTGGTCGTGCCGTTCAAGAACAAGGCTACCGGCGCCACGCACTCCCACCTGTCGGCCCGCCTGCACGCGCGCCTGGTGGACGGTGGCCAGCGCATCCGCACCGACGTGGTGGTGGAAAACACCCGCACCTGGACCGCCAGCCCCGGCAATCTCACCTACTCGCTCGCTGTCAAGCGCAACGGCAGCACCATCTACACCCAGCCCCAGTTCACCCACTACCACCACGCCCGCTGGCACAAGGTGCTGTGGACTGGCGCTTCTGCCGAGCCGCAGGCGCGCGTGCGCCACCACATGCCGTACTTCCTGGCAAGCAAGGCGATCTGGAACTATGACCTGAGCCTGACCATTCCGGAGTCGTCGCTGTCGAGCGTCTATGGCCAGTACAAGCAGAGCAAGACCTCCCAGGCCAACCTGGGCCCCATGGCCAACCTGCTGCTGAACCCCGCTTTTGGCACCACGGGTGGCCGCCCCGAGATTGGCCCCGTGCCCCAATGGACGGCCATGTACCTCATCTCGCAAGACGAGCGCATGAAAGAGGTCATGCTGGCACACGCCGACGCTGCGGGCGCGGTGCCCGTGCACTATCGCGATGAGTCGTCTAACCAGCCCCTGGACCTGGATCGCTATCCGAACGTCTCTACATGGCGCGGCACATCGCAGCCGGCGCTCCCGACCGTGGTCAATGGCAGCACCATTTGGGAGCCGGACACCTCGCACCAGGCGTCCTTCGCCTATGTGCCCTACATGGTCACCGGCGATGCGTTCTACCAGGACGAGATGGCCTACTGGGCCGGTTGGGACCTGACGGCGATGAACCCCGCGTACCGTTCGGCTGGCAAAGGTCTGCTGTGGGAGGACCAGGTGCGCGGGCAAGCATGGTCGCTGCGCGCGCTGGGAGAGGCCTCGCGCATCCTCCCCGACTCGCACGCAATGAAGGCGTACTTTCAGGGTCGCCTCTCCAACAGCCTGGAATGGTTCTATCAAAATTGGGTGGTATCGCCTCTGCCCGATGTGTCGCCTATGGGATCTCCGGTGAACCCATATTCGACGGGCACCGTTGGCCCCTGGCAAAACGACTTCTGGGCCATCGTCATGGCTCAACATGCGGAAGCCGGCGAGCCCAAGGCAAAAGAACTTCTTAACTGGGTAAGCAAGTTGGGAGTGGGACGCTTCCAGAACGAGGCGCAGGGGTACTGCGTGGCGAACGCACCCGCCTATTACCTCCAGCTCAAGAACACCAGTGGCAAGTGGATCACGACCTGGAGCGAGTTTGCACAGGTCAATTTCCCTGGAGTCGTGTGCAGCAGCACCCTGCCAGTTTGGGCCGACAGCTATCCGGCGTCGGCTGGTGGGTATGCGGCGAATGCACGAGCCATGCTGGCCGCTGTGTCGAGTGTTGACGTTCCGGGTGCGGCCAGTGCCTACACCATGTGGAAAGCAAAGACGCCTCTGATTGATAAGGACTTCCTCAACAATCCCACTTGGGCCATCGTTCCTCGCTAAGCCTCGCAAGGCATATGGGCGGCACCCGTTGGCGCCTCCTGTTGCTTGAATGTTGCTAGGCCGTGCCTGAGTCGGCACCAAGCCCCTGTAAGTCAAGAACTTGCAGGGGCTTTTTCATGACGGCGCGGCAAAGGCAGCGCCCGTGGCACCCGTCTGATTCAGCTACGCCGCCCCACCAGCGTGAATCCACGCCCACGATGGTTCGGCGACTTGGAACGCAGGCAGATCCTCGCGATTCCGGGGATGACGATGACTATGCGAAGGCCTATCATGTGACGGATTCATGAAAACGCCACATACTTCGCCCTACGCGACAATACGCACATTGCAACGCAATTGGATACTATTTGCAGTCATCTTATTGCTGACGTCTCTTGACATTATTCTGCTAGAGAAGAAATACGCCATCTTCAGTGGTGGTTTTCTTCAGGCAAATCGAATTACAGGCCTCGAAGGACAGTTGATTTTTATCGCTACGGTGCTGGCCATGGAGGCCGCCATGGCAGGCTTCATTTGGTATCTTTTCCTTCTTATTGGCGCATCGAGGGGCTCGCCACCGCAGTCCAGCAAATACCTGTTTCTGCTCGTGTATGGATTGGGAAACGTGGTTCTCGATGCGGCAAAGTACAAGGTCCTGTCTTACTTTGGTGATTTCATCAGCCTCGCGGTACTTAGAAATTTAGGTGGAGGCAGCATCCGCGAGGCGTTGCTGTATGGGTTGGAAGATGGTAAGTTGATTGGTTTAGGCGCCTTGTTTTCCATTGCCATCTGCTGGTATTCCTATCTCCACCTGGTGCGGCGTCAGCAGCTCACCTGGACCCTTGAATCCGTGCCGGCGTCCAAGTGGATAATAACGGGGAAAATGCTACTGTGTTTTGCTTGTCTCGTTGGAATTTCACTGGCTGCGCGTTCAGGTGGAAACATGCGATTCCATCTTTCGAAGATCACACCTTATAGCTTGGCCAACAGCGCCATCAACAGCTTTATCGCTCCCGAGCCATCGGCACTGAATGTATTGCTGACGATGGCCAGGGGAGTGCCTGACCAGCCAGAGCAGTCTTACACAGTGGGATTTAAAAACAGAAGAGACAATCTAGTCCTTGTCGTATCGGAAAGCACGCGTGCAGATGTGCTGGGCGAGTCAGTGAATGGCAGGCCGGTCACCCCCGTGTGGCGTTCGATTGCTGCCGAGGGAAGCGCCGGCAGGGACTATTACAGCCACACCGGCTTTACAACCTCTTCGTTGAAAGCAATTTTCCGCGCATCACTTGGCCCAGACCTTCCATTGGGAGGAACCCTATTTGAAATCTTAAAGGCGCAGGGCTACCAAATAGTGGTTCTATCCGGACAGGATGAATCATTTGGCGACATAGAAAAGGATAGCGCCGCAGGAAGGATGGCCGACATATTCTTCGACGCACGCTCTGCAAAAACGGATCGGGTATTCTCGTCGTCTGCACAGGGCAGCCTGGCACTCTCCAACGCAAGAGTACTGCAGCAATTCGACGAAATTTCATCAAAAATTAATTGGCAACGTCCTGTTTTTGTATACATCAACCTTCAGGCCGCCCACTTTCCTTATTACCACCCAAACATGCCATTGACGGTTGCAACCCGTCCGCTTGAGCGCGGCCAGATATCAGAGGATACGCGCGAACAGCTGAAACATACCTATCTGAATGCCGTTGCCTATTCCGACTGGGCCACAGGGCAGTTGATCGATAGATTGAAACAATTTGGCGTGTATGGCCGGACATTGCTCGCCGTATCCGGAGACCATGGCGAATCCTTGTTTGATGACGGAATTCTCGGTCATGGCATTTCGATCACCGAGGCCCAGCTTCACACCCTGCTTGTGACCAGCCGCCATTTGCCGGCACTGGATGGTTTGCTGGGGCAGACCGATCTTTCCATGACGCTGCTGCAAGGCATAGGCGCCCAGGTTGACCCTGTGCCAGCCCTACAGGACAAGCCCGTGATCCAACTTATTGGAGACATCAAATCTCCTTCGTCTCTGGGTTATGTCTACGCCCATGGCGAGAGGCTTACCATCAATGTCGATGGCAGGGACGTGGCTGCGTCGTGGTTGAAATCACCCGTAAAAATATCGGAGTTGCACCCCGAGACCCGGGAGTACCACGAAGTGATTCGACTGACCGCTGAATGGCGACGTATCGCAGGAATTTGATTTTGGGATTTCTGCCCCCCTCCCGCGAAGACGGCAAGTTCATGCGCCATATATGGCACTGGAGCGTGAAGGGCTTGGGTTCCAGCTTGCGCGAGAACGACACCAAATTCAAGCCAAGAAGCGAATATACCAAGGCATCGCCTGGACAATACCTTCTTTGATTTCGTGACTAGGCATATAGCCCAAGAGTCTCCTGGCCTTGCCGATGTCAGCCTGGCTGTGACGCACATCACCGGTACGGAAATCCCGATAGACGGGAGCCTCGGCATAAGAAAGACCGTTGTTGGCCAGAGCGGATTTTAACTCCTGGAACAAGGTGTTGAGTGTAGTGCGACCGGAAACTGCGACGTTATACACCTGGTTGAGTGCGGCAGGATCGGCCGTCGTGGCCGCCAGCAGGTTGGCCTGGACGGCATTCTCTACAAAACAGAAATCACGGCTGGTTTCACCATCGCCGTAGATAAATACATCCTCGCCTTGGATCATGGCAGCCGTCCATTTGGGGATGACAGCGGCGTAGGCGCCATTGGGATCCTGACGCGGGCCAAACACATTGAAGTAGCGTAGTCCAATGGCCTTAAAGCCGTAGGTGCGGGCAAAGACGTCTGCATAGAGCTCATTGATGTACTTGGTCACGGCATAGGGCGACAGGGGTTTGCCAATCACCTCTTCGACCTTGGGCAGACCGGGGTGATCGCCATAGGTGCTGCTGCTGGCGGCATAGGTGAAGCGCTGCACCCCAGCGTCGCGCGCGGCCACCAGCATGTTCAAAAAGCCGGTGATATTCGCGCTGTTGGTGGTGATGGGGTCTTCAATACTGCGTGGCACACTGCCCAGCGCCGCCTGGTGCAGGACGTAGTCGACGGGGATGGGCCCGGGCTGGGACGCAGCCCGACCCATCTCCGGCGGTGCAGGAGGAAATGCCATGGCACGGCGGCAGTCGTCCAGACTGCGAATATCACCTCGGATGAAGTGAAAGCGGGCCCATTGCGCTCCAGTGACCAGGGTTTGCACTTCATCCAGGTTGCGCTGGTGGCCGGTGGCGAAGTTGTCCAATCCCACCACGCGCTGGCCCAGCTTGAGCAGGGCTTCAAGCAGGTTGCTGCCAATGAAGCCAGCCACGCCGGTGACGAGCCATGTTTTTGGCGTGGCTTGAAGTTGTTCCTGGACTATTTGATAACGGGACGGCATGCTTACAACCTCCCGTCGGCGGCACCCAGGGGGAGGATGCTTTTTACATCAAACAGCACGGCATTTGGCTGGCCCAGGGCCTTGATGCCAACTTCACCCAATTCCACAAATTGGCGATGGCCTACGGCCAGGATAACGGCGGCATATTGCCCAGGTTCTGGCATTGCCGACAGACATTTCAAACCGTATTCGTGCAGCGCTTCTTTAGTGTCAATCCAGGGGTCGTATACATCCACCTGGGCGTTGTACCCCTGCAAGGTATGCACCATGTCTACAACCTTCGTATTGCGCAGATCGGGGCAGTTTTCTTTGAAGGTCAGGCCCAACACCAGCACCTTGCTCCCCAGTACAGGAATGCCCTTGCGCAGCATGAGCTTGACAGCGGAGTCGGCCACATGGCGGGCCATGTTGTCATTGACGCGTCGCCCCGCCAGGATGACGTCGGGGTGGTAGCCGACTTCCTGTGCCTTATGGGTCAGGTAGTAGGGGTCTACGCCAATGCAATGTCCGCCCACCAGGCCCGGGCGAAAGGGTAGAAAGTTCCACTTGGTGCCTGCAGCCTGCAGCACTTCCAGGGTATCTATGCCCAGCCGTGCAAAGATCAGGCTGAGTTCATTCATGAGCGCAATATTGATGTCGCGCTGGGTGTTTTCGATCACCTTGGCGGCTTCCGCGACCCTGATGCTGCTGGCCTTGTGCGTGCCGGCCGTGATGATTTGAGCGTACAGGGCATCGACGGCGCTGGCCACTTCGGGTGTGCTGCCGCTGGTCACTTTCTTGATGCTGGGCAGACGGTGGTCCTTGTCGCCTGGGTTGATGCGCTCTGGGCTATAGCCGCAAAAGAAGTCCTGGTTGAACCGGAGGCCGCTCCTGCGCTCCAGTTCGGGCACGCAGATCTCCTCGGTAGCACCGGGGTATACGGTGGACTCGTAGATCACCACGTCGCCCGGCTTCAAGGCCGTGCCCACCGTCTGGCTGGCTTTTACAAGAGGTGTCAAGTCTGGCCGATTGGCCTGGTCAACAGGGGTAGGGACGGTGACGATAAAAACCTGGCATGCCTTCAGATCCTCCGGCTGATGGCTGTACCGCAGGTGACATGCGGCGCGCAGCTGCTCGCCACTGCACTCCAGGGTATGGTCGCGCCCGGCCTGCAACTCAGCCACTCGGGCCGGGTTGATGTCAAAACCCAATACCTGACGGTGCTTGCCAAATTCAACGGCGAGAGGCAAGCCCACGTAGCCCAGACCGATGATGGCGACGGTTGCGTTTGAGAGGTTCATAGGAAAGAAGATGAAGAAGGACTCTGCCGACGCATCATAAAACCAGTAGCATTGAATTCCCCGAGCTCAGGGGTTTCGGCTGAAACCCGCCACCAAGTCAACGCCGATTCGACGGCTCAACTGAACCCACACAGCGCTAGCGATAGTCTTCGACGTGCTCTCCGTTCGCCAAAAAGTCGCCCTGCAGTTCCTCGTCAGCAACCTGGCCCTGGTGGTCAACTTCGCGCTGTCGATCGTGCTGGCCCGCCTGCTCACGCCACAGGACATTGGCATTTTTTCCATGAGTGCGGTGCTCATGGCCGTGGCCCATGTGTTTCGCGACTTTGGCGTCACGGCATTCATAAAGCGTGAGAAGGAACTCACACCCGAGACGCTGCGCAATGCGTTTGGTGTGCTGCTCACCACCTCCTGGAGCGTGGCTGCGGTGATGTTCGCGAGCGCCCCCTACTGGGCGCAGTTTTTCCACGAACCCCGGGTCATGCCTGCGGTTCAGGTGCTGGCGCTGGGCTTTGTATTCATACCGTTCGGGGCTATCCCAATTGCCATCCTGCAGCGTGAGATGGCCGTAGAGAAATCGGCCCGGATCACGGCAGTGACTTCGGCCGTGTATTTCGGCGCGTCGGTCACACTGGCATTGATGGGCTTTGGCCCCATGACCATGGCCTGGGCCAATCTGGTCAACATCATCGCCACGGGGGCCATGGCCCGCTGGGTCGTGGATCGCCCCCTGCCCTGGTTACCCGGCTTTCGCCAGATTGGTGACATTGTTCACTTTGGCCTGGGCAACTTGTTGACGGCCCTGCTCAAGGCTGCCGACAACGCCCTGCCCGACATCTTGCTCGGACGCTGGATGACGCCCGCCGCGGTGGGGTTGTTCAGCCGCGCCAACTCCACGGTGAACATGGTGGGAACGGCACTGCTGCCCACGGTCAATTTCTTCGCCCTGCCCTATATGGCCAAGGTGCACCACAGCGATGGTCCGGTGGCCAGTGAGTTCCTGCGTGCCAGTTCGCTCATCAATGCACTGATGCTGCCCGCGCTTGCCGTCATTGCGGTGCTGGCGCACGACATCGTGAACCTGCTGTATGGCCGCGCTTGGCTGGAGGCCGTGCCCGCCATTCCGTGGCTATGCCTTTCCTATGCAGTCAGCAGCCTGTTCACGCTCAGCGCCCCTGCCCTGACCGGCGTTGGCAAGCCCTATGCGGCCATCGGCCCCAATGCCATATTGGTGACAGCCAAGATCGCAGTTGCTATTTGGCTCATGGACGGCACCCTGCACACCTTCGCGCTGGCGGTGGCAATCGGTCAGTTGCTGAGCGTGCCTTACTACCTGTGGATCCATCAGCGCCACCTGGGCCTGCGCTGGACTGCATGGGTTGGCAGCACGACGGCCTTGGCGGTGCAAGCCCTGCTGGTGGGCGGCATCTGCCTGGGCATACGCCAGATGCTGCCCCAAGGCATTGCCCCTTGGATCGCTATTGTGGTTACGGGCGCCTGTGCCATGCTGGCCTTCCTGCCCGGGTGCTTCCTGCTCTCACTGCCCATGGCGGACGAGCTGAGGCGGATGCGCCACGCTCTCATGCAACGACGACAAGGCTCGTGAGTGGCATGCCAATTGACGATATCGGGCTGGCTGACACCATTGCCGCTTGCCGACGGTGCGCCAGTCCCTGCGAAGCAACGCAACATGCATGACTCCCGAGAAGATGTCGTAGCCCCCCCAGAAAGCAGCCATGACCCAACCCCGTGTCTCCGTCATCATTCCCGTGCGCAATGGCAAGGACTACCTTCAGGAAGCCCTCGATAGCGTACTGCAGCAATCGTTTGCCGACCTGGAACTGCTGCTGATTGATGATGGTTCGACAGACGACGACTACGACCGTTACGCCGTGCAGGACGAGCGCGTTCGTGTAATCCACCTTACTGGGATGGGCGTATCGCGGGCCCGCAATGTGGGCATGGCGCAATCCCGGGGTGACTTGCTCGCGTTTCTCGATGCCGACGACATATGGTTTCCCGGCAAGCTGCAGGCGCAGGTGCGTTACTTCGACGCGCACCCGGACGTGGGTGTCGTCTTTGGCAAGTTCATTCGCTGGCCAGCACTTCCTGACGGCGGATTTGCGCCGGCCTCATCGCTCATACAGGACGCCGACCCGCTCCACCGTGCCGACCCCGAACGCTCGGGCTGGCTGTACACCCGACTGCTGGAAGGCCTGCTGGTCGGCATGAACACTGCCGTTGTGCGCAGAACGGTGTACGAGGCGATTGGCGGGTTCAACGAGTCCCTGCGGCAGGGTGAGGACTACGATTTTTGGCTCAAGGCTTCGCGGGTCGCCGAAATGCATTCGCTCGACGGTCCCGTCGCCCTGTATCGCATCCATGGCGCGAGCGCCATGCATCGGCTATCGCCAGAGAACCACCTGGTCAACCTGCTCAACGCAGCGGTAACACGTTGGGGGTTGACCTCGCTGGATGATCGCAGCCTCACGCCCAAATCGTTTCATGACCGGCTTGCCCGTGTGTACTTTGACCACGCCTATGCCCACTATTGGCACGGCGACCGCGGCCTCGCCCGTGCGGCCTTCTGGCAAGCGCTACGGCGCGGCCATCATCCGCTTCGCTGCCTGGCATATATCGCGCTGTCGTATTGGACGGGCCGCACAAGCGCATCGGCGCACTGATCAGGCAGCGAAACGCCAGCGCAGCCGCTGGATGAGACCCAGGGCCTGCCCCCAGGGGCTGGCGTGAACCAAGCCTTTGAAGTACTGATGCTCATCGTTGGCAAAGTCCCGCTTGGCCACGGTATCGCCCTCGCCATGGTCAATGCTGGCAATGCCGAAAAACTGCGCGTTCAACAAAATGTGCCTATACAGCACGCGCCCGGGGGAATACGCCGAAAACTGGCTGTCATAGGCAGGAAACCAATAGTGCAGCACAGCTCCGCACTGCAAGCCAAAATGTGCCGCCAGCAATTTCCCGTTGCAACGCAACGCACTGAGTCGCGGTAAGCACAGGGGGTCGCGCGACGCCAGCAACTGGTTCAGCAACCTGACGTTGGCTTGGTCCAGTAGCGCGCCACCGTCACGACCGGTGCGCAGGTATTGGGCATTTTTCAGGTCCACCAGGGATTGCAGGTCGCTCTCCGGCGTAGCGGACTGCATTTCGAAAGAAATTGCGCCATGCTCGGCTATCAACTTGCGCTCGCGCCGCTCGATCTCGCTCACGACCTTTCTTTCCCGGGTGCGCAGCAATTCCCAATAGGTCTCGCCGCCTTCCGGGTGGAGATGGTTGCGCAGCCCCTTTTTCGGACTGTCGCCAATCAGGCCATGGGCGGCTTGGCTTTCGTCAAGGTGAGTGAAATAAAGACAGGGTACTCCAGCCGCCTTCAGCAGTGCCTGCCAATCCAGGCTGACCCCGGAACGTGCCAGGAGACCAAAATAATCGGTCATCTGGCGCCCCACGGGCTCGCGCAGGCCCAGGCGCCCCAGCCAACCGGCCGAGCGCTGCATGGGCATGACACCCGCCAGTTCATCGCCGCGCCAACACAGCAGCACATCCACCGGGCCGACGGTGGCGTGCACTGCCTCGGCAAATGTGGGCGACAGAAACGCCCAGCGCGAGGCGGCGCTCTCTTCGAGCAAGCGCGCCCAGCCATCGCGCTCGGCCGCGGTCAAACTGCTGAAGGACTTGCGCTCTATGCGCAGATGGTCGGAATTCATGAGCATAAGAATCAGTAACGCTGCATTGGCCGAAAAAACAAGAACGTGGCCAGACGGGCGGGATCAATGTGGCCGGCGCTACATGTCCAGGCGTTTTCAGGCAAGTGAATGCGCCCCAACGCCGGCAAGGGGTTGGGCCAATGCGACAGGTCGGTCAGCACGGCGTCACTGGTGAATATCCAGTCGAAACCATTTTTTCGTGCTGCCTCAGCCAACTCATTGGTCCAGGCGCCATGCGGAAACGACATGCTGCGCACCGCTTGGTTCAACGCGCCCAGCATGCGCTGACTGGTTTGCAGCTCGGCCTCAGGATTGGGCGAAAGGGTCAAGGGACTGTGCGTGTGGCCATGCCCACCGATGGCGAGAAGCCCGCCCTCCAACGCTTTCAATTCGGTCAGCGTCACCATTTGCCGCTCGGCAATCTGGCCTGCGACGCCCGGGGCGTGCTGCTCCAGCCATGCCCGGCGCCGGGCTTCAGGCATGGCGCCCAGGTGGGCCGCCAGGGCCTGGCTGGCACTGGCCCCGGATGCCTCTGCCCACCCAGCGGCCGCACACAGCCTGACCGACGCCCCAGGTTCCGCCAGTGCCGCCACTAGGCCGTCCTGCCACCAACGGGGGCTATCGAGCGCCACCACCTCGCTGGCCAGGAACAGCAGCGCTGGCAGGCCGCGCAGGGACAACTCCGCTGCGGCATGGGTCAAGGTGTCGCGCCACCCGTCATCGAACGTGATCAGAACAGGGTTGGGGGGTAAGGGGCTGCCTCCCAAGCGCGCGGTCTGCAGGTCACCCAGGCTCACCACTGTGTAGTGGCGCTGCACAAAATCCAGCATGCTCCGAAAGCCGTCCAGCGTGAAGGTGAACTCCCGCTCGGCCAGGGCGAAGGCCGGATCATCGGCGGGCAATACCCGGTGGAGCATGAGCACGGTGAGGGCGCGGCGATTTCGCCAGCGGTGCCACGCCCCCAATGCGCCGCAGCGATAGAGCGCGGTACGCACACCGGCCTTCAGGGCCGCAGCAAAGTTCATGCTGCAACCTCGGGTACCTGCATCGGCTTCGTCATCAGGTTGCGCACCAATTGATAGGTCACATGCCAATCGCGCTCCGCCCACGGCGTGAAGCGTGGGATCTGAAACGGCGATGTCCCTGCATCGGCCACGCCCCAATGGGTCGTGACGGCGTAGCGGTAGCCGGCGCGCTTCACGGCGTCCACGTGCAGGCGGGAAAAGTCCGCATAGGGGCGGCCATTGGGATAGGCAAAACCATTCACCGAACCGCCCACGATGGCCTGCAAGCGCTCACGGGCACCGCCAATCTCGCGCTCGGCCTCCTCGGCGTTGCAATAGTCGAGGATGGGGTGCAAGGCCGTGTGGGCGCCAATGTCAAAACCCTGGCTGTGCAGGTCGCGCAGCTGGGTCTCGCTCATCACCGGCACATTGGCGGCCTGCACGCCTGCCGCATCTTCCAACTGCTGCAGGATCTGCTCACGCCGGTTCAGCGTGAGGTATTTCGATTCCTGCTCCAGTCGCTGCACCTGGCGCCGACGATCCTCGAGACTGGACACCGACTGTGCCGGCAGAAATGGGATGCCGAGGTCCAGCGACGGCCCCGGCAGGCGCCGCACCGCCGCCAGAATGCGCTCATGCCACAGCGGTACGCCGTCAAACTGGCCCGAAGTGATGAAAAAGGTGGCGTGCAGGTTGCGCCGCCGCAGCGCCGGGGCCACGCCCGACAGCCAATCGGGATAGCCATCGTCGAAGGTAATGCAGGCCGCACGCCTGGGCAGGCGGCCCGACTGCAGGCGCGCAACGGCCTCATTCAGAGGCAGCACCTGCAACTCGGAGAAGGTGTAGTCCAGCAGGTGCTCAAACCGGGCCATGTCCACATCGGCCGGCACCAGCGGGTCGCAACGCTGCGGTACCTTGTGGAACAGGAATACCGACAGCTTGTCCCTGGACAGGGATCGCAGGACGAGCCTTGAGATCACGGTGCCGTCCCCCCCATCGAGGCTACTGTGGAATCCGCCAGCGCACGCGCCACGTGCAGCCGCAGCAGCTCCATGAGCATGACGACCATATAGATCACCTCAAAGTAGGCCAGGCTGACCGCAGCGCCGCCCACCATATAGGCCAACACGGACAGCATCAGCATGTCGGCCATGTCGCGCGCCCATTGGTAAGACCCGTTCAGCCGGGCCGTAGTGCGCTTGACGATCTGCCGGTTCCAAAGCGCCCGCAGCAGAATCAACAGAAACAGTCCCAGGCCTACAAAGCCCAGGTCCCCCATCACCTCAAAGTAAATGCTGTGCGCCGCCTTGGCCGAGAAATCCGGAATGGGTAGATGCAGGAAACCAAGAAGCCCCGGAGATGCTTTGAAGGTATCCCAGATCGACTGGATCTGCACCGCATGGAACCCTCCGCCAAAGATCGGATGGGCCAAGGCGATGGCGGAACTGACCCTCCACGCGTACACGCGGCCCATGAAGGAGCTATCACCTTCTGCCTCCTTGATGGTCGACATACGCTCCGTGATGTTTTCTGGGGCGAATACCAGAAATCCTACGACGGCGGCGGCCACCAGAACGATCGCCAAGCCCTTGCGCCTGGTCGTGAAGACAAGCCATATGCCCACCACAGAGACGGCAACGAAGCCTGCGCGCGAACCGCCACCCAGTATGGCCAGCACCACGACGCAGATAGCGCCTAGGTAACCCAGGCGTATGAAACGACTAACCGTATAGGTCTGCAGATACAGGAGCAACGGCAACAGCAGGGCCAAGGCAGCGGAGAGATGGTTGCGGTCTTCCAGCATCGTGCCTGCGGGGCCCAGCATGAGATTTCCGCCCGCGGAGGCAATGGTCTTGAGTCCGTTAAGCACACCATGAATGCCTAGCCCTAGAGCGATGACGATGAACATGGCTTGAAAGTGCACACGCTCGCGCACGAAGAGGGGCATGACCACGGCGAACAGCAGCCCCTTGATCAGAATCTCATAGTACTGGTCGTTAAATGGATTGTCGGAATATGCGAACCAGTACGCTACGGTGGCGTGGACCGCAAACAGCAGGTAGAGCCAAGTCAACAGGTTGCCCTGATAGGTGCGCCATGGAACCCGTCCGAACAACAGAAACACCAGGGTGAGCACGGCAAACACGAAGTTCACCCGGGCGCCCACCATGAAGCCATAAAAATACGTGGTGGGCGCCAGCATTCCGGTCCACCCCCACAACAGATAGGCATTGAAGGGCCGTGCCAGCGCCAGGGGCAGCACGGCGAGCAGCATCAGGGCAAAGGCCAGATCACGCATTCGTTGTCTGAAGATTTGTGGCGGTCTGCAAGACCCGTGGTTGATGCATCAAACCCGCAATAGCGAAGGCGACGGCAGCTCTTCAGCGGTTTCATGGCGGGGGCTACGACTCAATGCCGAGCATCGCTCTTGTCATAGTCCAAGACGCCCAGGTCGATATCTCGATTGTCCCGACCGCGAAATATGCGCCAGCACAGGTACAGCATGAAACCCATGTCGATCACCAGAATGAGTGCTTCCATCGTTGTCCCTTCCTTGTATAGATTCAGTCGGCAGGAATGCGCCGCCGGTTGATCATCCGGGCTCCCCCGCGCGCGCACGGGCCCAGGCACTCTTGCTGGCCTACGAGGCACCCCTCATTGCCAGGCATCGGCAACCCTTCGGAACAATTGCAACTGCCCCTGCGTCGTCGCATCCCACGAGAAGGTATGCGCAAAGGCACGCGTCTGTTGTCTCGAGGGCATTTGGCTATGCAGGTGCTGCCAGGCGGCCGCCAGGGCCTGCGCGTCGCGGCTGGCCATGAGCGTGCCGGCGGCCGGGCTGCTCACCACCTCGGGCGTGCCGCAAATATTGGTCGCCACCACCGGCGTGCCGCAGGCCATGGCCTCCAGCAGCACGTTGGCCCAGCCCTCTCGGCTGCTGCACAGAACGAGCGCATCTGCGGCGCTGTACCACCATTTCAGATCCGCCTGGGGCACCACGCCAGCCCAGCGCACGCGTTCGGCCACGCCAAGGCGCTGTGCCAGGGCCTTCAGGGCCCCCTCTTCCGGGCCGGCGCCTGCAATCAACAGCGTCACCCCGGGAAGCTGCGTCAGCGACTCTATGGCGATATGGTGGCCCTTGAGCTCAACCAGGTTCCCGACAGAGAGCAGGTACTGCCCCTGAACCGGCAGACCCAGTCGCTGGCGGGCTTCTGTGCGATCCTCGGGCACGAAGCGCTCCAGATCCACCCCGTTGCGCAGGGTGTTGAGCTTGGAGCGGTCGGCCCCCAGTTCCGCCAGCCGATCCATGAGCGCCTGGCTGACGCCGATCGAGGCGCCAGCCTGCGCCGCAGCCCGCAGGATCAGCTTGCGCGGAAAGGCGTACTGCGTGATGAGGTTCAGGTCGGAGCCGCGCGCCGTCACCACAAAGGGCTTGTGCAGCCACCTGGCCAGCAGTGACGCGGCCACGCCGTCGGGGTAGAAGTAGTGGGCATCGATGAGGTCAAAATCGAACCCCTGCCGCTGCAACCGGCGGATGGTGGGCAGCGCCCCCAGTGCCATGGCATAGGGGGCGATGTGCATGCCCACCTTGGGCGGCAGCAGGTAGCGTGGATGGTGCACCTCCACGCCGTTTCGCAGCTCTTGGCGTGGCGTGGCGGCAAAGCGCGCGTAGGCACCGAAGCGCGGGGACTTGGAGGGAAACCACGGCACGGGCGCCACCACCTTGGCCTGCACCTCGCCGGTCTTGAGCAGCTCACGCAGGCGCGTCTCCACGAAGATGCCGTGGATGGGGCGTACCACGCTTGGGTAGAGGGTCGAGAACAGAAGAATCTTCACCGGCGTCCCTTGATACAGCACCAGGCAGCGGCTCAGCGCAATACGCCCTTGGTATCGATGACCACCTTGTCCTTGATGACCTGTGGGTCGATGTCCTTGAACTCGTCGTGATCGACCAGCAGCAGCAGAATGTCGGCCTCCTTGATGACGCTTTTCAGGTCATACAAGGGGAAGGGCGCCTTTTCCTTGTGCACATTGGGGTCGCAGGCCATGATTTTGCCGATGCCCAGTTGGTGCAGGTGCGCGACGATGTCTATGGATGGCGATTCGCGCATGTCGTCGATATTCGCCTTGAAGGTCAAGCCCAGACAGCCGATCACGGGCTCATGAAAGCGCGCGGCCTTGGCCTTGACCTTGGCGATCACCCAGTCGGGCTTGGCGTCGTTGACCTCACGCGCCGTGCGGATCAGGCGTGCCTCGTCAGGCGCGCTGGCCACGATGAACCACGGATCTACCGCAATGCAGTGCCCGCCCACGCCCGGCCCGGGCTGGAGGATGTTCACGCGCGGATGGCGATTGGCCAGGGCAATGGTCTCCCAGACGTTGATGCCCAGATGGTCGCAGACCAGGGACAACTCGTTGGCGAAGGCAATGTTGACGTCGCGAAACGAGTTCTCTACCAGTTTGGACATTTCCGCCGTGCGGCTGTCGGTTTCCAGAATGGCGCCGTTGCAGAAGGTCTTGTAGAGCGCCTTGGCCTTGGCCACTGCGGCCTTGGTGGTGCCGCCGATGATGCGGTCGTTGTCCACCAGCTCACGCAGGATCTGCCCCGGCAATACGCGCTCGGGACAATGCGCGGTGTGGATCTTGCCGTCCAGTTCGGGGCGCATGGCAACAATGATTTCCTGCACGCGCTCCGTCGTGCCCACGGGAGAGGTGGATTCGAGGATGACCAGGTTGTCCTCGCGCAGATACGGTGCGATGACGCGCGTGGCGGCCTCCACATAGGCCAGGTCGGGGGCCTTGGGGTTGCCATCCACCTCCTTGAAGGGCGTGGGCACGGCCAGGATGAAGGTATCGCCCTCCTCCGGTGTCAGCGATGCCTTGAGGTTGCCGCTGTTGACCGCGGACTTCACCAGGATGTCGAGGTCGGGCTCGACGATGTGGATACGGCCGGAATTGATGGTGTCAACGGCCTGGGCGTTGACGTCCACGCCCAGCACCTGGTGGCCCTTGGTTGCCAGCATGGAGGCCGTGGGCAGGCCGATGTAGCCCAGGCCCATCACAATGATTTTCTGAAACTCACGCGCCATGGAGGCCCTCGTTTTTCATATTCAACAGGGTATTGATGATCCGCTGAACCGCCTTGCCATCGCCATAGGGATTGTGCGCCTGCGCCATGGCCGCATAGGCCTGCGGTTCGGCCAGCAGGCGCGTGGCTTCATGCAGCAGCTTTTTCCGGTCGGTACCCACCAGGCGCACGGTGCCCGCCTCCACGGCCTCGGGCCGCTCGGTAGTGTCGCGCATGACGAGTACCGGCTTGCCTAGCGAAGGAGCCTCTTCCTGGACACCGCCCGAATCGGTGATGATCAGGTGCGACCGGTCCATCAGATACACAAAGGGCAGATAGTCCACGGGGTCGATCAGGTGCACGTTGCCCAGTTGGCGCGCGGCCAGGATGTCACGCACCGGCTGGCGCACGTTGGGGTTCAGATGCACCGGGTAGAGCACGTCCACATCGGGATGGGCGCAGGCAATGTCTGCCAAGGCATGGCAGATGTTCTGAAAGCCTTCGCCAAAATTTTCGCGGCGATGGCCGGTGACGAGGATGAGCCGGCGGTCTGGGTTGAGGAAAGAAAACTCTTCATCCAGCCGTTGGCGCAGCACTGCATCGGCCCGCAGCTTGTCAACGACGACCAGCAAGGCATCAATCACGGTATTGCCGGTGACGTGGATGCAATTCTTGGGCACCCCCTCGCGAACGAGGTTGGCCCTGGCCGCCGCGGTCGGGGCAAAGTGGATGTCGGCCACCGCGCCCGTGATGCGGCGATTCATTTCCTCGGGGAAGGGAGCCCATTTGTTGCCCGTACGCAAGCCTGCCTCCACATGCCCGACCTTGGCGCGCACGTAGTAGGCGGCCAGGCTGGCGGCGAGGGTGGTGGAAGTGTCGCCATGCACCAGCACCAGGTCGGGCTGCTCGGCGGCCAGCACGGGCTTCAAGCCCGTAAGGATGTTGGACGTGATGTCGAACAGATCCTGCCCCGGCTTCATGACGTTCAGGTCATGCTCGGGCTCGATGTCGAACAGCCGCAGCACCTGATCGAGCATTTCGCGGTGCTGGGCGGTCACGCAGACAACCGTCTGAATGGCGGACGCCGCCTGCTGCAAGGCCTTGACCAGGGGCGCCATCTTGATGGCCTCGGGACGGGTGCCAAACACCAGCATGACTTTCATGAACGCGCCTCCGATCGGGTGATGCGTTCGTAAACGGGCTTGTAGTTGGCCACGCTGTTGCGCCAGTTGCGCACGGACTCGACAAAGGCCCGTCCATTCGCCTTGAGTTCAGGCCATATCTGCGGACGCGCCAGCAGGTCGAGCACCGCCTGCGTCAGCGCATGCTGGTCATCGGCCTTGAAGAGCACGCCGGTCTTCATGTGTTCGACCAGCTCACGATGACCGCCCACGGCAGATGCGACGAACAGCTTGTGCTGCGCCATGGCTTCCAGCGGCTTGAGCGGCGTGACCAGTTCGGTCAGCCGCATGGAATGGCGCGGATAGGCGAGCACGTCGATGAGGTCGTAGTAGCGGTTGACCTCCTTGTGCGGCACGCGGCCGGAGAACACCACCTGGCCGTTCAGCCCCAGGCGCGCGACCTGCTCGCGCAGGCGCGCCTCTTCGGGCCCGCCGCCCACGAGCAGCAGGGCAACGGCAGGGTTGGCCCGCAGGATCGCCGGCAGGGAGTCGATCAACAGGTCCAGCCCCTCGTAGGCATAGAAGGAGCCCACGAAGCCCAGCACCACTTTGCCTTCCAGCGCCAGCGAGCGCTTGAGCGCCGCATCGGGCGCCTGCGACGCCTGGAAGGCGTGGGTGTCCACGGCATTGGGAATCACCGTCACCTTGGCGGGGTCGATGCCGCGCTCGGCGATATCCGAGCGCAGGCCCTCGCATATGGTGAACACATGGTCTGCCCTGCGGATGGCCCGCGTTTCCAGGGCGCGGGTCAGGCGGTAGCGCGCACTGCCCTCGTGCGTGGTGCCATGGTCCACCGCTGCGTCCTCCCAGAAGGCGCGGATCTCGTACACCACGGGGATACCCAGCTCGCGCCCCACGCGTATCGCGGGCAGCGCATTGAGCACGGGCGAATGGGCGTGGATGATGTCTGGCCGGACCTCTTGCCCCACTTCGCGCAGCCTGCGGGTCAGTTGCGCCATGAGTTGCCACTGACCGGCCAGAGGCACATTGGAAAAGGCGCTATCGACGGCGGGTGTGCGGTAGAAGCTGAGGTCTTCAATGGTCTGCAGGGCCTCGTCGGTGGGCCCTTGCTTGGGCGATGTGAGATGGAATGTCTCCCAGCCCAGGGCGCGCTGCTCGCGTAGCAAGGCCGCCGTGCGAAAGGTGTAACCGCTGTGCAGCGGTATGGAGTGATCTAGAACGTGAAGAATTCGCATAGCTGGGCGCGGTTCAGGCCGACTCCTTGCGGTCGAACAGTTGTTGGTATTGCCGCACCATGGTGTCAATGGCGAAGCTGCGCAGCGCGCATTCGCGGCCGGCCTGGCCCTGGCGGGCGGCCGCTTCGCGCTCGTCGAAGGCGCGCACGATGGCGGAGGCCAGCGCCTGCTCGTCATCCGGCGGCACCAGGTGGCCGGTGATGCCATCCTGTACCAGGTCGGGCGTGCCACCGACGGCGGTGGCCACCACGGGCAGGCCACTGGCCATGGCCTCCTGTAGCGTGCACGAAGTGCCCTCGGCCTGCGAGGGCAGCACGAACAGGTCGAGCGAGCGCAGCACCTCGGGTACGTCGTCACGGGGGCCTGGCAGCCAGGCCAGGTCGCCCATGCGGGCGTCGGCCAGCACGCGCTCCACCTCGGCACGCAGCGGGCCTTCGCCCACGATGACCAGGCGCGCAGTGGCACACATGGCGGGGTTGTCTTGCAGGGCACGCACGAAGGCGCGCGCCAGCAGGGGCTGGTTCTTCACGGTCTGCAGACGGCCCACCGTGCCCACCAGCCAGTGGCTGCCGGGTTCAAAGGGGCAGCCCGGCGCCGCGTGGCGTGTTCCCTGTGGCGGCGCAAAGGTGTCGGTGTCCACGCCGTTGGCGATGAGGCTGCGCCGCAGCGCCGGCACGCCCACGGCACGGCCAAGGTAGTCATACAGATCGCGCGAAACGGCCACGTAGTGGCTCACGAAGGGCCGGTACAGGCGACGCAGGCGTTGGTAGCGCGGGTTTCGGCCCTGGGGGTCATGCGCATCCCAGCCATGCTCGGCGTGCACGCGCAGTGGCACGCGTGCCAGCCACGCCAGCGGCACGACCTCCAGCGCTGCCAGGTTGCAGGTATGCAGCACCTGGGGCCGCAGCTCGCGCAGCAGGCGGTACAGGCACGGGTACATGGGCACGGCGTGGCCGGGCGGCTTGTTCAATGCAATGACACGCACGTTGGGGCGGACGATGCGCTGGCGGAAGTCGCTCACGGTGCTCAGCGCCAGCACCACATGCTCGAATCGAGCGGGCGGCAGGCGATTGATGAGTTGCACGATGACATTCTCCAGCCCGCCTATGCCGAAACTGTGGACGACGTGCATGACGCGAATCCGATCCGCCTCAGCCATGAGGAACTGCCCCCTCGTTCAAGCGCAGGAAGGCCTCGAACATGAGCAGCATCCACAGCGCCGTAGCGTGGTCGCGCAGGCCGCTGTTGTGTTCGTCAACCAGGCGGCGCACGGTGACGGCGTTGAAGTAGCCGCAGTCACGTAGGCGCTCGCCCAGCAAGGCCTGGCGCACACGGTCTTTCAGCGGGCCGCGCAACCAGGTTGCCATGGGCACCGAGAAGCCCATCTTGGGCCGGTACAACAGGTCGTGCGGCAGCAGGGGCTCGTAGGCCTGCTTGAATATGGCCTTGCCCTGGCCCGCGCGGATCTTGAGGTCGCTGGGCAGGGTGGCCAGCCACTCCACCAGCAGGTGGTCCATGAGAGGTTCGCGCACCTCCAGCGAATGGGCCATGCTGGCGCGATCGACCTTGGTGTTGATGTCGCCCACCAGCCAGGTCTTGTAGTCCAGGTACTGGATCAGGGCCAACGGGTCTTCGGTCTGGGCCTGCGCCGCATGTTGGCGAAACACCTCAAGGGCGCCATAGCCCCCCAGGCTGCGTTGGAAGGCGGGTGCAAACAGCGCGCGGCGAGCGTCATCACGCAGTTGGGACATGCTGTGGCAGTAGGCCTGCACGCTGTCCATGGCCAGTGCCTGGAAGGTGGTCTTGGCGCGCAGCGAACGCGGCGCCCAGTCGGCCTTGGGATACCAGCGCCCCAGCGGACCGAACATGCCGCGGCGCAGCGCCAGGGGCAGGCGCCCGCGCACGGCTTCCTCGCCAAGGTGCATGCGGTAGCGCCGGTAGCCGCCCAGGCTCTCGTCGCCGCCGTCACCCGATAACGCCACGGTGACATGCTGGCGCGCCATCTGGCAGACGCGATACGTGGGAATGGCCGAGCTGTCGGCAAAGGGCTCGTCGTAGAGCCAGGCCAGCGTGTCGATGAGGTCGAAATCGTCGCTCTTGACGACGTCCAGCCTGTGATCGGTTTGGTATCGATCGGCCACCTGCCGGGCAAAGCTGGTTTCATCGAAACGTGGATCGTCGAAACCTATGGAACAGGTGTGCACCGGCGTGCTGGACAGACCCGCCATGGTGGCCACTACGGCGCTGGAATCCACGCCGCCCGACAGGAAGGCGCCCAGCGGCACGTCGGCAATCATGCGCAGGCGCACCGACTCGCGCAGGCGCTCACGCAGCTCGGCCTGGGCGTCTTGTGCGCTGATGGGGTTGTCGTTGGTGAAGCGCACATCCCAGTAGGGCTGCGGCACCGGCCTGCCCGCGTCGCCGCGGCGCAGCGTGAGCGTGTGGGCGGCCGGCAGCTTGTGCGCGTTGCGGTAGATGCAGCGCGGATCGGGGACATAGCCGAAGGAGAAGTAGTCCTCAACGGCCAGCGGGTCGATGTCGCGCACGAATCCCGGGTGCGCCGTGAGCACCTTGAGTTCGGAGCCAAAGATGAAGCTGCCGTCTGGCAGCCACGCATAGTGCATGGGCTTAACGCCCATGCGGTCGCGCGCCAGGAACAGGGTCTGGCGCTTGCGGTCCCACAGGGCAAAGGCAAACATGCCCCTGAGCCTGTGCACGCAGGCCTCGCCCCAGGCGGCCCAGGCCTGCACAATTACCTCGGTATCGCTGCGCGTCCTGAAAGGGTGGCCCAGGGCCTTGAGCTCCTGCATCAGCTCGCGGTAGTTGTAGATCTCGCCATTGAAGACGATGCCTATGCTGCCGTCGGCACTGAACAGCGGCTGCGTGCCCGTAGCCAGGTCGATGACCGACAGGCGACGATGCCCCAGGGCCAGGCCGGGCTCCAGATAGACTTCGTTCTCGTCAGGGCCTCGGTGGGACTGGATGTTGCTGATGCGCGAGATCAGGTCGCGTGAAAGGGAGTTTGTGCCCCGCGTGTCAAAAATGCCGGAGATGCCGCACATGCTCAGTCGCGCCCTCGGGTTTGTCGCAGCGCATGCACCAGCGCGCCACCCTGGCTGTTCAGATAGGACTGCAGGAGGGCGGAAGCGTCTGCCTGGGTCGTATTGAAGTCCGACAGGGGGGTGTAGATCACGATATTGGCGCCATCATCGCCCCAGCCGCTGATGCGCCCCAGGGCGCCCTGAATCTTGCCGGCGTAGTCGCTGGCGGTGAAGGCGCCATGGACCCAGTAGAAGCGCCAGACCAGCAGGCGCTCGCCCGCGCCGGCCATACCACGCGCATGCTCACGTATCACGGCGCTTTCCACACGCAGGGGCTGGCCTTGCATCTGTGCATCGGCGGAACCACCGGCCACGCGCGCCCAGACCGGGTCCATGCTGTGCACCAGCACATTTTCGGAGCTGACCAGCTTGCGCTCGTAGTCTTGCTGGCGGTAGTAGCTCACGTGCAAGCCCACCGGCCTGCCTTGGGCATCGGCGAGGCCCATGTGCAGCTCGGCCGAGGCGTTCTGAAAGGCGGGCGCCCATGTGCTTGGCGGTGTGGCAGTTGCGTGCCATGGCGCCTGGGCAACGGGTCTGGCCAGTTGCACCGGCGTCGTCGTCGCGCCCAGGTGCATAAGGGCCAGCACGGCGTGTGGTGTCAGCACCACCAGCAGTGCCAACAACAGGCCAAACCACCGCCAATGATTGGGACGGCTTGGTTCAACCGGGCAGCCAGACGAGGGGGCCTTGGGCGGGGGCGCCGGGTCCACCCAGCGCGCGCCGATGAGAAACATGATGCCGATGACCAGCCCGAAGAAAAGCCAACCGTAGATCAGATGGTCCACGCCGGTGGCGATGGTGTTGCCAGAAAGATGCCCCAGCAGCACGATCAGGTATGCACGCAGCCAGTTGGCCACCAATGGCACCAGGATGGCCACACCGATGAACACCACGCGCTTGTGCATGCTCTGGTAGCTGAGATAGGCAAACAGGCAGCCCACGGTCACCGAGGCGATAAGGTAGCGAATGCCGCTGCAGGCCTCGACGACGGACCAGGTGCCTGACGGGATGACGAATTGCTGGCCCTCCCGGTACACCGGGATACCGCTCCAACGCAGCGCCAGCACGGTGAAGTCGGCCGTCCACACCATCAGGCGCGGCATCAGAAAGTCGCCGATGGGCACGGCAAAAAACAGAAACGCCAGCGGAAACGCCAAGGCCCTGGCGACACGCCAGCCCAGCACCGCGGGCACAGACAGCACAATGAGCGTTACAAGAGCGAGCTGGGTCGCCGCGTTCACGGAAACCAGATCGCCTGCCAGCCAAAGCGCCCCCGCGCCCACCATGAGCAGCCACGCCATCCGCCCTGGACTTGGAGCCATGGATGCAAGGACTGCACGCTGGCGCCACACCAGCCACAGTGAAATGATGGGCACCACGAAACCATGTGCATAGGTGTCGGATCGCGCCCAGATCATCGCCATGCCCAGGGCCGAATGCCAATATGCAGCAAGGATCGCCACCTGCAACAACACCAACGCGGCCAGCGGGCGGCGCCAGTGGGCGGCCATGGGTTGGATAAGGCCTGTCATGTATTCTGCCTCATGCGCCCGCATCACCGGCAAGGGCGGCACCGGCATGGCCCAGGCAGCTGTCGATTGTGCTCAGGTGGGCCTGCCAACTGCAGGCGTCCTCCACGTAACGGCGCGCCTGCTGCCCCAGCATGGCGCCCTTGGCGCGCGACTCCAGCAATGACTGCAGGCCCTGGGCGAACGCTTCGGGACTATCGGCCCGCAGCAGCCCCTGCTCTGGCGTGGCACCTATGGCATCCGCGCAGCTGCTGACCGTGATCACGGCCTGCCGCATGGCCATGGCTTCCAGTATCTTGTTTTGGATGCCGCGCGCCACGCGCAGGGGGGCGACGACCGCACTCGCGTGCTGCAGGTAGGGCCGCACATCGGGCACGGTGCCCGTGACGACGACATGCGCGCCGGCCAGGGCCTGCACCTGTGGCGCGGGGCTGCGGCCGACCACGTAAAACCGCAGCCGCGGATGGCGCGCCACCAGGCCCGGCAGCATGTCGGACACGAACCAGCACACGCCGTCGATGTTGGGCCAATAGTCCATGGCACCGGTGAAGACGATGGCCTGCTCACCCGGCGCAAAGGGGCTTTCGCGCCGCGGGTCGGGCGCAAAGAAATCGGCATCCACCCCATTGCCCATGGATTGCACACGCCCCGCGCATTCCGGCGCCTGCGACAGAAACAGCGCGGTCTCGTTGGGCGTCACGAAATAAGAACGCTGCGCCGATGCCGCCATGGCGCGCTCGTAGGCCAGCAGGCGCCGCCCCTCCCTGCGATACAGCATGGACAGGGGCCAGCGGTGGGCGGGGGCGTACTGCGTCCATTTGGCGGAGTCCACGTCCACGAAGTCCAGCAGCATGGGCACCCGCGGCAACAGCAGTTGCGCGTACTGCGCCATGGCAGAGGAGAACACCACGCAGGCCTTGAGTTCATGCGCCGCGGCCGTCTGCTCTACCCAGCGCCGCATGCCGGCGCTGCGGTAGTAGGCCAGAGTCAGGGCCTCGCCGCTGAGCACACCGGTAAGGCTCTTGATCTTGGCGCTCGGTGTATGGATGCGCTCCACATGCAGCTCGTGGCACAACGAGCGAACCGTCGGCAGATGTTGCAGGTCGTCGGGATCGTCTACGAAGGTTCCCAGAAACACCCGGTGATTCTTTTGCAGGTGCCGCAGCAAATGGTAGGAGCGCACCTTGTCGCCCTTGTTGGGCGGGTACGGCAGTCTATGCACCAGGTAAAGAATATTGCTTGCTGCAGCCATGCGAGGGAATCCTCTTACCCGAGGTTGCGCACTATTTTTGGACCCAGCCAGTTGGTCAGCTGAATGGGCATGCGCCGCCATGCGGCGATCAAGAGGCGGTATTTGGCATTCGACGGGTTATTCTGCGGCACGCTGTCGCGCTTATACAGACGGTATTCATAGTGCAGCGGCGTAGGCTCGAAGCCCCAGTTTTTCTTGAATGCATAAGAGCCCGTGTTCTGCTTGCTGCGGCCGTAGTCAAACACCTTTAGCCCGCGCGCGCAGGCGCGGCGCATCAGCTCCCAATACTTGAAATCGTTGGCTGCTAGCTCGCGCGCCGCCTCGGCGTCACCGGCGTAGTAGGGCAGTACCTCGTCGCGAAAATAAAAACTCAGCACGCTGCTGACGGGCTTGCCATCGGGTGCGCAGACCGTGAGCACCTCACAATCATCGCCAAAAACGCGACGCAAGGCCTGGAAATAGGCCTTGGGCAGGGCCGGCGTGCCATGGCGGCGCACGTTGTCGGCATACAGCGCAAAGAAACGATCCACTGCCTCGTCAATATGGGAGGTCAGTCCATTTTTCATGCCCTTGCGCACCATTGCGCGCTGTTTGCGTGGGATGGCCAGAAGGTTGTCCTCCTCCTTGGCTTCAATGGCCTTGCGGAACGTAACGTAGAGATCCTGCACGGGCCAGTCAGCGTGTCTGCGTTGCACGTTGCGCAACTCCAGGTGATCCACGCCGAGACGCTCGGCCAAACGTTCGGCTTCCTGCTCCAACGCGCAAGCCGCTGGCTCGTCCAGCGCGACGACACCGCCATACACGGAGAATGGCAGGCTGGTCAGTGCGTTTCCAAACAAGCGACTCTTGACATGGCCGAGCGGCAGGACGCCGCGAATGCCCGCTGCCGATTCGGCAAACAAAAAATAAGTATCGTGCCGGAACACCTCGCGAATCAGCGTCTGCCACCCAGAACGATGGAAGAAGGTTGCCTGATCGCAGGCCAGCACAAAATCGTCCCACCGCGCAAGATCGGCGGCGCTTTGGGGATTCAGTCGATGAACAGTCAGTGCGGCGTCAGGCAATTGGCACCTCGGAACCATGCTCGGATAGAAAGATCTGATCCATCCGTCCCCAGCGGAAATCCTTGAGCAGTTGCTCCAGCCGTTTTTCCATGCGGCCGATATTCACGTAATGCCTGAAACGCGTTTTGAGCCCAATGCCGGGCACAAGGGGCTGCCCCACGTCAATCTCCCATGGATGGAAGTAGAAGACTGCGGGAGCGTGGTCTTGGCCATTAACTCTGCGCAGCATCCACCGCGACAGAGGATATGGAAGCAGGCGAAAATATCCTCCGCCACTCGATGGGAGGTTCCGATTGAATACACGCAAGGTTGTCGGTGGGATCTCCATCAAGCCATCACGGATCTGGTGACTGAAACGCGGCGCGTCTGGCATACCATAATGATCATGCCGTATGGGATAGATACTGGAGCTATACCGGTAACCAGCACGCAACAGCGTATCAAGTGCCCACATATTTCCGGAGCCAATGGAAAAACTCGGCGCACGGTAGCCTTGCACTCGCATTCCACCAATGTCTTCGAGTAATGTTTTTGCGCTGCAAATGTCCTCAAAGAAGGCCGACTCGGACAAATCACTCACGCGCTGATGCCCATAACCGTGGCTGGCCAGCTCATGCCCACCCTCCACGATGCGGCGGACCATTGCGGGGTAGCGTTCCGCAATCCAGCCCAGTGTAAAGAATGTCGCCTTAATATCAGCCTCGTCCAGCAAGCCAAGTATGCAGTCCACGTTGCGCTCGATACGGCACTCATGGGAATCCCAGTCACCACGCTCAATATGTGGCGCAAACGCCGAGACCTGGAAATAGTCCTCGACGTCAATGGTCAACGCGTTCGTAATGCAATGGCTGCTTCGCATGACGACTAGCCTGCCGCGCTATCCGTATCCTGACGCCGTGCGGCGGCTACCAACTTCTGCAGATTCATCAGGATCTCCAGGTTCACACGCTCCTGGCGGAGAACGCTGCGCTCGATGCGCAGCAGATGTGCGCTCAGTTGCTCGGCAGTTATATGCGAAAGATTGCTCGACACACTGCTGACCAACTCGTCATCCAGATGCAAGGCTGACAGCTCAGAGTCTCCACGCGAAAAAGGTCCACGCGTCGCCGACCTTAGCGGTGATTCCAAGGGATGGTAGACCTTGGGCGGCACATTCATTTCGGACTGGACCTCATGAATGATTTCATTGACCAATTCAATATCGATATGTGTCTTATCGGACAAAAACCCCTGCAGCAGCACGCGATCCATCAGTGTATTTACTCGGCGGGGAATTC
This sequence comes from Pseudomonadota bacterium, assembly GCA_018241405.1. Lineage (GTDB taxonomy): Bacteria > Pseudomonadota > Gammaproteobacteria > Burkholderiales > Burkholderiaceae_C > Alicycliphilus. Next base: position 68,951 of record JAFEDY010000008.1, read on the forward strand.
CCGCTGTAAAACGATAAATCCCGTCAAATATATCGACATCAAAGGTGGGTTTGTCTACAGACCCAGCGCACTTCAGGCGGTGCAGAATGTAGTCGCGGGTCTCATCGGCATCCAACGGCCCAAGGTGACAGGTCGCAATAACTCGCTGACGCAATTGCAACATATCGGGGTTTTGCAGGATTTCCCTGAACTCCGGTTGCCCCACAAGAAATGTCTGCAATAGGGCATCCTGACCATTTTGAAAATTGGACAGCATGCGCAATTCCTCTACGGCCTGGGGCTGTAGATTCTGCGCCTCATCGACGATAAGCAGGCAACGTTTGCCCTTGAGCGTTTGCGTGACAAAGAAGGCCTCCAACGCCAGCAACAGATCGCCCTTGGCCACACCATTCACGCGCACACCAAAGGCAGCACCCACCAGGCGCAGCGTATCGTCAGCACCCAGCTGCGTGCTCACCAGATGTGCTGCAACGACAGTGTCAGGATCCAGGCTGTCCAGCAGGCCCCGCACTATCGTGGTTTTCCCTGCACCAACCTCCCCCGTGACTACGATAAAACCCTCGCAGCACATGACGCCATACTCCAGATAGGCCCGTGCACGCTGGTGCTGCTTGCTGCTGAAGTAGAAGCTAGGATCCGGATTGAGCTGGAAGGGTTTGCTGCTTAACCCATAAAAAGCTTCATACATGGATCAGAACCGGTGCGTGACGAAACCCATGATGGCCGATTCGCCATATCGATTGACACTTCCGTCCGACAAAACGCGACGCAACTGTATGCCTACATTGGTCTGGCGAGTCAACAAGGTATTCCAACCGAGAATGTACGGCCGCGTCCGGGTTGCCAACCCCGGGACACTGCCCACGCTACGCATGTCGCCGAGGCTTGCACTGATCGACGCGTTGACCGTGAGGCGGTGCGCAAGAATAAGGTTCCAACCATGTTGACGGATCTGTGTATTCGTGGCGAAGTCATCCCCCAAACCGAGCGCCCCACCAAGCTGGCGGCTATTGATACGCGATACCACCATGGTGACCGAGTTACGCTGCCCTAATATTGCGAAAGAAAGCTGCTGAACCCGCTGCAAAATACTCTGCGACGTGAGAAAGTCCTGAAACACCTGCATATTTGCGGGCAAGCCCCGGCGGTCAATGTCAGCCTGCACGAGGAGTGCGCGTTGAACGGGATCGGACTCGACCCGGCTGTAGAAGCCATTCAGAAGGTCGTACAGCGAACCCAGGGATGGCGACTGCGCGCCCAATCCATTGGAAATGCGCCGACGATCGGTATAACGCCATACAGTGAGCGGAGTGCGGTGTTCAAACTCAACGCTATGTGATTCACCGAAATAACGGTTCTCACGTTCAAAAAACAAACGCGTCCGCTCGGAAGGTTGCCAATCTCCACCGAAGCCTACGATATTGTGGCTCTGCTGGTTAGGCGTCAACTGGTTGGTCGATTCAACCCCGCCAATCCCGGAAAGGCGTAGATGCGGCGTAATGGCATAGCTTATACGACCTCGCAAGGCCGTCGTATCAATGCGCCGACCTGGAGAGAAGTCGGAGGTCTGCTGTGTTGCATCGACAGCCCACCACACTATTTGACCCGGGCTTCTGTTTCCCACATGCAGCAGTCCATCGTACACAGTGACCGCGGCGCGGTTATTCGCGTCGGTACGGGTATCGCGCACACTATATCGCGCCTCATAGTCCATCTCGGAGCCAATACGCCCTTTCAGATAGGGCGATATGGCGAAGGTCGACGTCTGGGCCAGATTGCTATTGGCCGGCGTAAAACCGCCTGGCGAACCAAAGACAGAGATGGGTTGCAGCGATACTACGCCATACAAATCAACGAAAAACCAGTTGTCAATCGCCTCAACCACCGCTTTTGCACGCAGGTCGTGCCAAATTTTGTCGGAAGTCGTGTTCTTCCAATAGTGCGCGCCGCGCAGAGAGTAGTCGGCAAAGCCCTTGACGCGTGCCGTATTACTCAGCAGGCGAAAGCCAGGAATCAACTCGGTCACTTGATCGCTGGTATTTGTCGTGTCAAGGCGCACATTGTTCGTTACCGTGTGCTGCACCGTCAGTCGCGGCTCCAGCCAGAAGCCGCGCCGACCCGAATCGGCAAGTGCCTTTGTTGACTGGGGCTCCGCCTGCGCTCGCTCCTTTGGCGCGGGCACGCCAAGTGGCGACTCCGTCGCCAGCCCCAGGCCATCAGGAGGTGCAATAGCAGTGCCAGGGGGTTGCAACGCCATGCCGTCGGTCGCTTGTCCCATGGCGATGTGCGGCAAAAAGGCCGAAACGCTTGCCAATACCAGCGTAGCGACGGAGGTGCCTTCTGGGCGTCGGAGCCATGGTAAGTGCGTAAATACCATCACTTGCACCTCACACCGCGGCGCCGACTGACCGGCTCTTGCCGATCATCTGCCCATAGTCATAACCATAACCGTAAGAACCCAGACCATGGTTGCGCACCCGGTTGAGCACCATGTACTTCACCGGGCTCGATTCAATGGTAGACAGTGCATAGTTCACCTCCGATTGAAGCGTTTTTTCTGCCTGCACCACAACTACCACCTGCCCCATATGGGAGGCCAGAACCCGCGCCTCCGTGGTAAGCAGCAGCGGCGGCGAGTCGAAAATAATGATTCTGTCTCCGTAGCGCTTGCCCATGTCTCTCACCAAAGTCGTCATCGCGTCGCTAGCCAGCAACTCAGTCGCGCGTTGGTGTGCCAAGCCTGCAGGCAACAGCGTGAGTTTTTCGACGTTGGTGCGCAGCAGCACATCTGCCAGGCCCACGCCATCTTCGCGCAGCACGTCCAGTAGGCCGGGTGCGGGTGGCAACCCGAGCTTGGTCATTACCGACGGATGCGTCACATCGGCATCGACGAGCATGACCGTATGGTCCAACTCCATCGCCAGGCTCATGGCCAAGTTAATTGCAGTGAAACTCTTACCCTCACCCGGTAAGGCACTGGTGACCATGATGAGATTGCCGTTGGCCACCAGTGAGGCGCCTTTCCCCGTGGCGTTGTCCAGCAATGGCCGCTTGATGACCCGATACTGCTCGGTCGTCGCCGAGCGCCGGACGTTGGGAGTCACGTAGCCACCAGCGCCCAAGGCAGTGAGGTCGATGTGCACCGTCTTGGACTCTGGCCTGGCATGCGCTGCGTCCATTGTTTCAAGAGGTGGCGCCGATTCGTCCTGGTGCGGCCTGTCACCAGGCAAGGGAGTTCCCGACTTGCGCAACTGCTCCAGCCGCTGGGCCGCTTTTTCAATAGAGCTGGTCATGATTTCATGTCACTTGAAAGTACCTACGTGGTAGGACAGTGCCACCATGCACCCTACGTACAGGAGAACGAAGGCAAGAAAAGCCATCATGAAGCGTTTCAGGCTTCGCGACTCACGCCGGCGCAGATCATCACTGGAGATCAAACTCACCACGCCCAATACCGGCAAATTGGTCAGCTGGCGCAGAGCAGAGGCATCGAAAAATACCGGTCTGACCTGGCTCATGAGAAATGCGATCCCCAACCCGGCACCGATGGCCGCCAGGAGTGCTACCGGCATCAGTAACACCCTGTTGGGAGCCACCGGCCTGGGAATCACGCGCGGCGGGTCGATGACCCGGAACTCGGCAACGTTGGAGGTATTTTCCAGCTTGCCCGACATCAGTGCCGATTCGCGGCGCGCAACGAGATCGGCATAGTTCTTCTGGTGGACCTGGTAGTCGCGGTTGAGCTGCGCTAGTTCCGCCTCCAATTGCGGCGCCACCTTGAGTTTCTGGTGCGCTCGGTTGGATCGTGCCTCGTACTCAACCACCCGGGCTCGCAGGGAAGCCACCTGTACCTCGGCTGCCGAATAGATACGGCTGAGCTCGACCACGGCAGGATTCGCTGCCGCAGCCCGGGCCGCGGGGATACCTTTTCGGCGCAAATCATCTACTTCGCGGCGTTTTTGCGCTTCGAGCTCCGCGATCAGGGCACGCGTTCGCACCACGTCGGGATGCTCATCGGTATAGCGTTGGAGCAATGCGTCCAGGTTACGCTTCTGCGCATAGATGCGCGCATCCAGCTCAGGCGTCTGCACATCAGCTGCGGGCGTCCCCTCGGAAACCGCGCCCTGGGCGCGCAGTATCTCCAGTTGGTGACCGGCAGCCGCGCGTGCACTCTCTGCCTCGCGTAATTCAAGCCTGGCCTGGCTCAGCTGGTTGTCGATTTCCGCCACGCGCCCTGCGGAATCGAGGCCGTTTTGAGACTCCATCTCGATATTGCGCAGCTTGAAGGCCTTCAGCCGCCCCTCGGCATCAGCCAGCTTAGCCTCATAGCTTTTGATTTGCTCATCCAGGAAGCGGCGGGCGCTATCCGAGTCTTGGCGAGTGGCGCCCAGGCTGGATTCGACAAAGATGGTCAACAATGCCTGCACGACACGCTGCGCCTTTTCCGGGCTCTTGTCCTTGTAGGACAGCGTATAGAGATTGTCACGCCCGGCGGACTGGATGCTGATGGCTTTTGTCACCGCATCAATCACGTCATCCGTCGATGCCCTGGAAGTCGATCCCAGATCCAGATCGGCGATGCGCACCAGTCGCTCCACCGTCGGTCGATTGATGAGCGTTCGGCTGAGCATGGAGACCTGCTGCTCAATGTTTGGCTGCACGGCAATGCCGGTCATCAGGGGGCGCAAAATCGACTGGGTATCAACAAATACGCGCGCCGACGCCTGGTAGTAGTCGGGCATCATGAGCACCACCACCACGCCCAAGGCGCCGACCAGCCAGGTAACCGCCATGGCCAGCCGGCGATGAATCCACATACCGCGTACGGTTGCGGCGACCTGACCTATGAGCTCATCCATTGCATACCTCTTGACAGGCCCATCACGCCCTTAAGCACCGCAGCCTACGGCCAAGCCAGACCGAAGGCTTGATCACCATCGCATCGCGTCAGCTGGTGCCAGGAAGACATCCAAAACACCAGGTGGCTCGCTTTCGACGTTCGATGAAAACCGTGCTAATTAAAACCATCCTTGCGGAATGATGAGGATATCGCCAGGCAACACATCCACGTTGGCCCCGATATCGCCACGCTTGATCAAATCATCCAGACGGACGTTATAGCGCTTGTTGCCATCGGCAGTGCGCACCAGCGTTGCTCGGTTGCCATCGGCGAAATCGGTCAGGCCACCCGCTGCAATCAGCACATCCAGGACCGTCATTTTCTGCTTGTAGGCAAGGAACTGTGGCTTTGTCGCCTCGCCCACCACGCGAATCTGTTCGCTGTAGGGACCAACGAAACTGGTGACGATCACCGTGACGACGGGGTCGCGCACATATTTGCCCAGCTCCTTCTCCACATCCCGGGCGATCTGCGTGGAGGTCTTGCCTTGCGCGACAAGGCCATCAATCAGGGGCGTAGATACCTGGCCATCAGGCCGGACAGGAACCGATAGCGACAGTTCGGGGTTGCGCCAAACGATGATGCTAAGGGTATCGCCGGGGCCAACGATGTAGTTGTAATCAGGTGCGGAGGCCTTGGCGGGCGCCGCCGGATAACTTGCGCTGCCCCAACCGGCACAGCCGGCCACCGCCGCCGTCAGGATGGCAGCAGCCACTGCACGGGTGATTGAGGCCAAGAGTCTGGAAACATGCTTTTGCATGGCGATCCCCTTCTACATCGTTTAGATCGAATCTAACAGAATGTTACCCAAAGAATACTGTGACCGAATGCTAGGCGCAAGCACTAGCTGACACATGTCGCTCGCGCGCCGCGCATAGCACAGGACGACTTTGCGCAGCTACGACCAACATGTCAATCCATCATCGAGTTCAGTAGCGCGCGCACCTTAAAAATGAACAAAACCTATCAATACCGCATCATGATAGCAAACATGAAGCCGCAGAAACTGCGTTTGACTCAACGCCCATAGACATCTTCGAACCGCACAATGTCGTCTTCGCCCAAGTAGCCACCCGATTGCACCTCGATCATTTCCAGATCGACCTGACCCGGGTTCTCCAAGCGGTGCGTCACGCCCAGTGGAATGTAGGTTGACTGGTTTTCCGTCAGCAAGAAGACCTCCGTGCCCTTGGTCACACGGGCCGTGCCTCGGACCACAACCCAGTGCTCCGCCCGGTGATGATGCATTTGCAGTGACAGCTTGCCACCGGGCTTGACCATGATGCGCTTGACCTGAAAGCGCTCACCTGCGTCCACACCGTCATACCAACCCCAGGGGCGATAGACCTTGCGGTGCAACACACCTTCCGTGCCACCATCGCGCTTCAGGCGGTCAACAATCTTCTTTACCTCTTGCGTATGGCGCTGGTCTGCCACGAGGACGGCGTCGGGGGTTTCCACTACGACCAGCCCCTCAACGCCCACGCAGGCCAGCAGGCGGCCCGAGGACAGCGCCAGGGTATTGCGGCTACCCTGCATGAGAGCCCTGCCCTGCACCACGTTGCCGTCGGCGTCCTTGGGAAGGATCTCCCACAGCGCGTCCCAGGCTCCCACATCGGACCACCCGGCAGACAAGGGCACCACTACGCCGCGGGGCAGGCCTGCCACCGCGTGCGCACCTGCCAGCCGCTCCATCACCGCATAGTCGATGGAATCGCTCGGGCATGCTGCGAACGCTTCGGCATCGACACGCCAGAACGACAGGTCCGATGCGCCACGCTCCCAAGCGGTACGGCACGCCGCGAGCAAGTCGGGCCGGCACAATTCCAATGCCTGTAGCCACACCGAGGCGCGCAACACGAACAGGCCGCTGTTCCAGAGGTAGTCGCCCGCCTGCAGGTATCCCTTGGCGGTCGCGCGATCAGGCTTCTCGACGAAGCGCGCAATGGCGCGCGCCCCATCCTCATCGACCGCAGCCGCGGCCTGGATGTAGCCGTAGCCCGTCTCTGGCCGATCGGGAGTGATGCCGAAGGTGACGATAGCGCCTTCCTGGGCCAGCCGTGCTGCGTGGCGCACGCCGTCCTGAAAGGCCGCAAGCCGGGTGATGACATGATCGGCCGGCATAACCAAGAGCACCGGATCACCCCCTTCCGCCTGAGCGGCCAGAGCCGCCAGAGTGAGAGCCGGCGCGGTGTTGCGCCCCACCGGCTCCAGGACGATGCGTCCCTGCTTGCCGATCAAACGCAACTGCTCTGCAACCACGAAGCGGTATTCCTCATTGCACACCACCAGCGGCGGCGCGCTGTCCGCGCCACTTATGCCATCACAGCGCCGCAGCGTGGCCTGCAGAAGGGAATCCTCGCCCATGAGCGCGAGCAGTTGTTTGGGATATTTCTCGCGCGACAGCGGCCACAGGCGCGTGCCCGAGCCACCCGACAAAACCACCGGCTGAATCAACATGGTCGGCAAGTACTCCATCCGTCGAACTGAAAAAAACTTATCCATTGCCGGTCCATCGGCATGGCACGACAAAAGGCTGTGCATCTGCCCACACCAGGCATCCCCTTGAATCCTAGCGATGCAAGTCCCAACACACCAGCCCAATGTCTTCGAGGCCGAGAAGGCGCCTGCTGCCCCACAGTATTGAACCCTTGCCCACTGCTTGGCTGGCACCGGTGGTGCCGCAACCACAACCGGCAACCACCTAACGCCCCGGTAAGCGCGGCACCTAGTGTCAGAAAGTTTTACACAACGCCGAAAAATAATAGGTCGTCTTTCATAACATCATGTTTTTACAACATAAATTTATTTGGCACACATATTGCTTATCAATCCACGGACCGCCCCTGCGGTTCAAACCTCCGATCCACCGGTCCCCAAGGAGTCCCCAAATGCCCACTCTCTCAAAATTCCTGCGGCACATAGGCAGCGCCCTGGCGCTTGCCGCCGCTTCGCTGGCGACACACGCCGCGCCGGTCACGACGCAACTCGGCTTCCTGATCGACGCCTCGGGAAGCATCGGGTCGACCAACTTCCAAACCATGCGAACCGGCTATGCCGCGGCGCTGGCGGCCCTGCCCACCGATGGCTCGATCGAGGTGACCGTAGTCACATTCTCGTCGAGCACCACGACCGTGGTGTCACCCACCGTCGTGACCGCCGGCTCACTGCCAGGCATCATCGCAGCCATCAATGGCATGGCCTATTCCGCGGGTTCGACGGCCACCGGCGCCGGCATCAACGCCATCGCCAACCTGATGCTCGGGTCCGGCAACTTCAGCACAGGCCTCAGCTCCATGATCAACATCGCCACTGATGGCGAACCCAACATCGGCAGCCCCACTCCAGATCAGGCGGCGATCAACGCGGCCACTTCCGCACGGAACAGGGGTATAGATGCGCTTACCGCGGAGGCCATCGGCAACTTTGACGTATCCGCCCTGCGGAGCCTGGTGTTCTCGCCCATCGCCGGCCCCTGCAACAATTGCGGCACCTTCTTGCCCGACGGCTCATCGCCGCCCAACCCCATGACATCCAACCCATGGGTGCTGGCAGTCAATAGCTTCAACGACTTTCCCACCGCCATCCACAACAAGGTTCAGGCATCGACCGGACAGGTGCCAGAGCCTGGCGTCTTGACACTCCTGGCACTGGGCTTGGCTGGCCTCGGCTTCGCGCGCCGCAATAAGTCTGCCTGACGCACCTGAAAAGGCAGGCGATTCCCCATATGGAACCCAAGGCGAGAAGTGCCCCGGCGCTCCTCGCTTTTTTTAACTTTGCTCAGGTAGCGATTTGTGTTGAAGGGTAAACCACTGTCATCCCCGCTTTGGCGGGGATGACAGGCTCTGCTTAGATCTCATGCCATAGCCAGGCAAGTCGATAGATCTCACTACTTGCGCCTTTACCTTTGACCCCCGAGCTGTGGACAATGCAGGCGGCCACGCAGCCAAGCACGCAATGCGACTGCGGCTTCACTCACTCTCTAGACAGCAGAAAGCAAGCCATGCACCCTTCTTTGAAATCGCTGGCCCTGGCGACCTCGACACTTGCCATGACAGCACCCGCGGTGACGCAGGCGGCACCGAATGACTGCACCGTGAAATCGCGCAGCAGCGCCGTGGTTCTGATGCACTGCAAGGCCAACGTGGCCGAAACGGTGTGGGTGGAAGCGGCCAAAGCGGCGTGCGAGCCTGGCAAGGCATGCAATGTCTGGATCTGGGACGATGCCAGCAAGATGCCCCAGGTGGCACCGAAGACCGACGCCGAACTGCCCAAAAGCGCAACCGGGGCGGCCGTGGCGGTGTGGATCAACGACACAGCCAACCTGATGACGCTGAAAAAAGTCCGCTGATCCACTGCAAAGCGCGCATCGTGACTGCTTAGCCTGGCTTGGCCTGCCTGGGCAGTATTGCGTTTTGGGAATCCATTCTCTGCGTTGCTGAAGCACCTTCCCGCAACACGCGCAGAAGCTATGCAGCAAGATCTGCCGCGAGTGACCTCGGCGAAACTGGCGAGCGCGCACCGCGGGCCGATACATCAAGCATCCAGCGTCGATAAATTTTACATATTCCAAAAATAGGAATGGGTACGCACCTATAACTTTTTGTTTTCAAAGGAAATTTTTATTGGGCACGATAATTGCTTATGTTGCATCAGTCATTCTGTGCAAAAAAATACGAACTGCTTGAGAGGAGCGCCCAATATGCCCGCCGTTTCACGACCCCTTCGGTACATCATCGGCTGCGCCCTGGCGCTGGCGGCCGCGTCGCTGGCGACCTATGCAGCGCCACTCGTCACCCAACTGAGTTCTTTGATTACTGCGTCGGACAGCACAGGTGCAAGTAATTCAGATGCCGCGAAAAGCGGTAGTGCATCTGCGCTGTCTGCACTTCCGACGGACGGCTCGGTCGAAGTGGCCGCGCTCGCCCTGACGCCTGGCACTGTAGAGGTGTTGGATCCGATCATCTTCACCGCAGCCACGCTGTCAGATGCCGTAGCGGCGGGGGACGGCGTGACATATTCGTCTGATGCTGCGCCTCCCTCATCGGGCATCCACGACGTCGCAGCGGCCAGGTCTGCCAGCTTCAATGGCCCCCTCAACCCATTGAGCACCATGCCCACGAATGGCGCGCCACATGCCTCCAACCAGCCGGGTGTTTCGGCCGCACAGGCAGCCGTCAGTGCCACCAATGCAGCCAGTGCGGGCCGAGGTAAGGGCGTCGACGCTCTCGCAGCTGTGCCCATTGGTGGAGATCCCGGAAACCGTGATCTGCTGAAGGATTTGGTCTTCTCGCCTATCAATAATCCCGGCTCCGCACCCCAAGATCCCGTGGCATCGAATCCAATGCCCATGGCATCTGATCCAGGGCTTCTGCCGGTTCAGGATTTGGATGCCTTCCCACCTCCGATCAAGACCAAGGATCAGGCACCAACAAACCAGGTTCCTGAGCCGGGTGTATTGATGCTGCTGGCCTTGGGTATCGCGTGCCTCGGAATCGCCCGCCGCCGCTGCCCGGCTTGATAGGCCACGGGCTTACACGGCCCTCGCGGCGGTTCGGGCGGGGGTGCTGCACACGCAGAACCCCAATTTTTTTACCGCCGCCAAACAGCTTCTCTGCGCGAAGTGAGCGGCGTCCAAACCGCTCCATTTGGCCGTTGCGCGGGGCGGCTGCGCCGCCCCAAGAGTGCGCCGGTCATTCGACCGTCACGCTCTTGGCAAGGTTTCCGGGCTTGTGCCGCCGCATAACTTCGCTGCGCGAAGTGAGCGGCGTCCAAACCGCTCCATTTTGGCCGCTGCGCGGGGCGGCTGCGCCGCCCC
>JAFEDY010000008.1:79722-89459 GCA_018241405.1 Pseudomonadota bacterium
TCATTCGACCGTCACGCTCTTGGCCAAATTGCGCGGTTTGTCCACATCCGTTCCGCGTGCGCAGGCCGTGTGGTAGGCCAGCAGCTGCAGCGGCACCACGTGCAGCAGCGGCGACAGGGGGCCGTAGTGCTCGGGCATGCGGATTACGTGCATGCCTTCGCTGCTTTCGATGTTGGTGCGGGCATCGGCCAGTACATAGAGCACGCCGCCGCGCGCGCGTACTTCCTGCATGTTGCTCTTGAGCTTTTCCAGCAGCTCGTCGTTGGGCGCCACCGTGACCACGGGCATGGAGCTGGTAACCAGCGCCAGCGGGCCATGCTTGAGCTCGCCAGCCGGATACGCCTCGGCATGGATGTAGCTGATTTCCTTGAGCTTGAGCGCGCCTTCGAGCGCGATGGGGTAGTGGATGCCGCGGCCCAGGAACAGCGCGTTCTCCTTCCTGGCGAAATCCTCGGCCCAGCTGATGACCTGTGGCTCCAGCGCCAGCACGGCCTGCAGCGCGGCGGGCAGGTGGCGCATGGCCTTGAGATATTGCTCCTCGCTTTGCTCGGTGAGACGGCCCTTGGACTGCGCCAGCGTCAGGGTCAGCAGGAACAGGCCCGCGAGCTGCGTGGTGAAGGCCTTGGTGGAGGCCACTCCGATCTCCACGCCCGCGCGCGTCACGTAGGCCAATGCACATTCGCGCACCATGGCGCTGGTGGCCACGTTGCAGATGGTGAGCGTATGCCGCATGCCCAGGCCTTGCGCGTGGCGCAGCGCGGCCAAGGTGTCGGCCGTCTCGCCGGACTGGCTGATGGTCACGACCAGCGTGCGCGGGTTGGGCACGCTGGTGCGGTAGCGGTATTCGCTCGCCACCTCGACCTGCGTGGGAATACCGGCAATCGATTCGAGCCAGTACTTGGCGGTGCAGCCGCTGTAGTAGCTGGTGCCGCAGGCCAGGATGAGCACCGAGTCGATCTCCTTGAACACGCGCCAGGCCGCGGCGCCCGGCTGGCCGTGCTGGGCGGCGCCGTCGAACAGCTCCGGAGCAATGCCCTGCAGGCCCTCCAGGGTGTCGGATATGGCGCGCGGCTGCTCGAAGATTTCCTTTTGCATGTAGTGCCGATACGGCCCCAGCTCGGCCGCGCCGCTGTGTGCATGCACGGTGCGCACGGGGCGGCTGCCCTCGGGCAAGGGCTGACCGTCGGGCCCGGTGATCCAGTAGCGGCCCAGCTGCAGGTCCACCAAGTCGCCCTCTTCCAGGTACACGATCTGGTCGGTCACGCCGGCCAGGGCCATGGCGTCGCTGGCCAGGAAGTTCTCGCCTTCGCCCACGCCCAGCACCAGCGGTGAGCCCGCACGCGCGCCCACCACGCGGTGGGGCTCGTCCTTGTGGATCACGGCAATGGCAAATGCTCCGCGCAGCCTGGCGGCGGCGACGCGCACGGCCTGGAACAGGTCGCCGTCGTACAGGCTGTCCACCAGGTGCGCAATGACCTCGGTGTCCGTCTGGCTGGAGAACACATAGCCTCGCGCCTGAAGTTGGGCGCGCAGCTCCTCGTGGTTCTCGATGATGCCGTTGTGCACCAGGGCCACATGGCCGGCGCGCGCGGCCTCTGCCGGCGCCTCGCCACTACCGTGGCTGAAATGCGGGTGGGCGTTGTGCACCGCCGGTGCGCCATGCGTGGCCCAACGGGTGTGGGCGATGCCGGTCGCGCCCTGCACATCGTCGTGGGCCACCTGCTCCAGCAGTTCGGCCACGCGCGCCGTGCTGCGGGCGCGCCGCAGGCCGCCCATGGGCCGCTGACCCAGGCTGGCCTCGTGCACGGCCACGCCGCAGGAGTCATAGCCGCGGTATTCGAGCCGCTGCAGGCCCTGCACGAGGATGGGAACGATGTTGCGCGTGGATACCGCGCCAACGATGCCGCACATAAAAACACTCCTTCCAATCGATGGGCGCGATGCTAGAGGGCACAGCAAGTAATTTTCGATCTATTTTTTTTGCATTTTGAAAAATTATTTCATCACGATTGAACGATGGAATATTTGATCATTTAGTATCGAGAAATGGAATCAGTATTCACTCCCGACGCCATCGACCTGCAACTGCTGGACCTGCTGCAACGTGACGCATCGCTCAGCAACCAGGCTCTGGCCGCGCGCGTGCATGTCTCGCCGCCGACCTGTCTGCGTCGCGTGCGCAGGCTGCAGGCATCCGGCCTGATCGAGCGACAGGTCGCCCTGCTGCAGCCCGACCGTCTGGCCGCGCTACAGGGTCACGGGCTGTCCGCCATTGTGGAGGTGGCGCTGGACCGCCAGGGCGCCGAGCACCTGGCCGCGTTCGAGGCCCGCGCCGTGGCCGACCCGGCGGTGCAGCAATGCTGGCGCGTGTCACCGGGGCCGGATTTCGTGCTCGTGACGCATAGCCGCGACATGCCGGACCATCTGGCGCTGTCCCAGCGCCTGTTTACGCAGGATGCGAACGTGCGCAACGTCAAGACCTTCTTTGCCACGCGGCGCGCAAAATTTGAGCCAATACTGCCCATAGCCCTGCCAGGCAAGCGCTAGCCACTATGTTATTTATAGTGAATGTGCCATTCCAGCGACCAGTTATTTTGCGCCAGGCAGCCGCAACACCGCACCCGCCGGGCTCGGGCCGGCCTTTGTGGAGCGTCCGCGGCAATCGCTGTGGCTAGGCCAGCGCGCGCCCGATGATGATCTTCTGCACGTCGCTCGTACCCTCGTAGATCTGGCACACGCGCACGTCGCGGTAGATGCGCTCGACGGGGAAGTCGCTCACCACGCCATAGCCGCCCAGGGTCTGGATGGCGGCGCTGCACACGCGCTCGGCCATCTCGCTGGCGAAGAGCTTGGCCATGGCGGCCTCCTTCAGGCAGGGCCGGCCTGCGTCGCGCAGGCTGGCCGCATGCCAGATGAGCTGGCGCGCGGCCTCGATCTGCGTGGCGCAGTCGGCCAGGCGAAAGCCCACGGCCTGGTGGTGGAAGATGGGCTGGCCGAAGCTCTCGCGCTCCTTGGCGTATTGCAGCGCGGCATCGAAGGCACTGCGCGCCATGCCCACGCTTTGCGCGGCGATGCCTATGCGCCCGCCCTCCAGCGCACCCAGGGCGATCTTGTAGCCCTCGCCCTCGGCGCCGATCAGGTTCTCTGCCGGGATGCGGCAGTTGTCGAAGTTGATCTGCGCCGTATCGCTGCTGTGCTGGCCCAGCTTGTCTTCGAGTCGCGCCACGACGTAGCCCGGAGCGCTGGTGGGCACGAGGAAGGCGCTCATGCCCTTTTTGCCCGCGCCCTTGTCGGTCACGGCGATGACGATGGCCACCTGGCCGTTCTTGCCGCTGGTGATGAACTGCTTGACGCCGTTGATCACATATTCATCACCCTGCTTGACCGCGGTAGTGCGCAGCGCCGAGGCGTCCGAGCCCACATGCGGCTCGGTCAGGCAGAAGGCGCCCAGCATCTCGCCGCGCGCCAGGGGCGTGAGCCAGTCGCGCTTTTGCTGCGCGTTGCCGTAGCGCATGAGGATGGCGTTGACGGGACAGTTGGTGACGCTGATCGCCGTGCTGGTGCCGCCGTCGCCCGCGGCGATTTCTTCGAGTACCAGGGCCAGCGTGAGGTAGTCGAGGCCCGCACCGCCCAGCTCCTCGGGCACGCAGATGCCGTAGGCGCCCAATGCCGCCAGGCCCTGGTGCGCGTCGGCCGGGAAGTGGTGCTCCTTGTCCCAGCGCGCGGCGTGGGGCCATAGCTCTTCCTGCGCAAACGCGCGCACGGCGTCTCGAATCATTTCCTGGTCTTGGGTCAGCAGCATCTCTGTCTTCCTCGAACGCAACTTACACAACAAAAACGCTGCCAGCGCCCTACTGGCAAGCGTTGGCAGCTATATATAAAAGAGCATCAACACAATTGACCGTGCTGATGCCCACGCGGCGTTCAGACCAGTTCGATGGCCATGGCCGTCGCCTCGCCGCCGCCTATGCACAGCGTGGCCAGGCCCTTCTGCTTGCCGCGGCCCTTGAGCGCGTGGATCAGCGTGACCAGGATGCGCGCGCCGCTGGCGCCGATGGGGTGGCCCAGCGCGCAGGCGCCGCCGTTGACGTTGACCTTGTCGTGCGGGATCTTGAGCTCATGCATCAGCGCCATGGGCACGACGGCAAAGGCCTCGTTGATCTCCCACAGATCCACATCCTCCACCTTCCAGCCGGCTTTTTTCAGCACCTTCTCGGTGGCGCCCACGGGGGCGGTGCTGAACCATTCGGGCGCCTGGGCATGCGTGGCGTGGGCGACGATCCGCGCCAGCGGCTTGCAGCCCAGCTGTTTGGCGGTGGATTCGCGCATCAGCACCATGGCGGCGGCGCCGTCGTTGATGCTGGAGCTGGATGCTGCCGTGATGGTGCCGTCCTTCTTGAAGGCAGGTTTCAGGCTGCCGATCTTGTCGAGCCTGGCCTTGGCCGGGCCTTCGTCGATGCTCACCGTTACCTCGCCCTTGCGCGTCTTGACGGTCACGGGCGTGATCTCGGCGTCAAAGGCGCCGCTCCTGGCCGCCTCCTGCGCGCGCTGCACGCTGGCGATGGCAAAGGCGTCCTGCGCCTCGCGCGTGAACTGGTACTTGGCGGCGCAGTCCTCGCCAAAGGTGCCCATGGAGCGGCCGGGCTCGTAGGCGTCCTCCAGGCCGTCGAGCATCATGTGGTCGAAGATCTTGTCGTGGCCCATGCGGTAGCCGGCGCGGCCTTTTTTCAGCAGATAGGGGGCGTTGGTCATGCTCTCCATGCCGCCGGCGACCATCACGTCGCGGCTGCCGGCGACGAGCTGGTCGTGCGCGAGGATGGTGGCCTCCATGCCCGCGCCGCACATCTTGGACAGGGTCACCGCGCCCGTGCTCTGCGGCAGGCCGCCCTTGAAGCCCGCCTGGCGCGCGGGCGCCTGGCCCTGGCCGGCCATCAGGCAGTTGCCGAACAGCACCTCTTCCACCTGCTCGGGTTGGATGCCGGCGCGTTCGACGGCGGCGCGAATGGCGGCGCCGCCCAGGTCATGGGCGGCCAGGTCGGCAAAGTCGCTCTGAAAGCCGCCCATGGGCGTGCGGGCGGCGCTGACGATGACGATGGGGTCGTGGTGTTGGCTCATGGGGAGTCTCCTTGGGGTTGCAATGAATTGTGCGCGCAGTGAAAGCGCCGCGCGCCGTCGTAGGGAAATACGTCGTAGACATGGCCGGCCTGTATGCGCTCCTTGTGCGACTGCCAGAAGTCCACGTCCAACAGGTCGGCATGGTGGCGCATGAAGGCCTCGCGCACGGCCACGTTGCCGAGCAGGAAGGGGCCGAAGGTCTCCGGGAACACGTCGCGCGGGCCTACCGGGTACCACACCTCGCCGGAGAGCTCGTCCTCCTCGCAGCGCGGCGCTGGTACGCGGCGGAAGTTGCAATCGGTGAGGTACTCGATCTCGTCATAGTCGTAGAACACCACCTTGCCGTTGCGCGTCATGCCGAAGTTCTTCCACAGCATGTCGCCGGGGAAGATGTTGGCGGCCACCAGGTCCTTGATAGCGTTGCCGTACTCGAGCACGGCATGCTCCAGCGCGCTGGCGGCCTCGGGCTTGCCGAGGCCGGCGTCGAAGCATTCCTGCAGGTGGATGTTGAGGGGCACCATGCGCCGCTCTATGTACAGGTGGTTGATGATGACCTCCTGCCGGCCATCACCGTCGCGGTCGCTGATTTCCAGCTGGCTGGGCGCGTGTTTGCGTATCTCCTCGATGAGGTCGTCCTCAAAGCGGTCACGCGGAAAGGCCACCAGGCTGTACTCCAGCGTGTCGGCCATGCGCCCCACGCGGTCGTGCTGCTTGACCAGCAGGTACTTGGCCTGCACCTGCTCGCGCGTGGTCTCCTTCGGATGAGGGAAATGGTCCTTGATGAGCTTGAACACGTAGGGAAAGCTCGGCAGGTCAAAGACCAACATCACCATGCCCTTGATGCCGGGGGCGATGCGGAATTGGTCGCTGGAATACCTCAGGTGGTGCAGGAAGTCGCGGTAGAACAGAGTCTTGCCCTGCTTGGCCAGGCCCAGGGCGCTGTAGAGCTCGGCCCGAGGCTTGCGCGGCATGAGGCTGCGCAGGAACTGCACATAGGCGCTGGGTATCTCCATGTCCACCATGAAGTAGGCGCGGGCGAAGGAAAACAGCATCTGCAGATCGTTTTCGCCGAACAGCGCCGCGTCTATGACCAGCTCGCCGCGCTCACCATGCAGCAGGGGCAGGGCAAATGGCAGCTCATGGAAACCGTTGATGAGCTTACCGACGACGTAGGCGCCCTTGTTGCGCAAGAACAGGCTGGACAGCACCTGGATCTGGAAGTTGCTGCGCAGTTTCACGCCGCCCAGGCGCTGCTCCATGGCGCGCGCCACGCAGGCCAGGTCGCGGTGCAGGTCTTCAAACGGGCGCTGTAGCGCAAAGTCCTCGACCATGCTGGCCAGCGCCTGCGGCAGGCCGCCCTGCGCCGGGTAGTAGGCGCGGTAGGTGGGCCGCGCCGTGGGGTCATCGCTTTCGATGTATTCGGTGCTGACCGCGGGCCGCACAAAAATGAAATCGTTATGGAAATGCGTGCGGTGCAGGATCTTGGTGGTGACCGAGTTGAAGAAGGTTTCGGCCAGCTCAGGCCGCAGATGGTTCACCATGAGGCCGATGTAATGCAGCTTGACCTGGTGCCAAAGCTCCATAGGCTGGACACCGGCCTTGAATTCCTTGTCGAGCCGGCGCACGCACTCCTTGACGCGCAGGTCGTAGAACTCGATGCGCTCGCGCTGCGCGCGCTGCTGGCCATGCCAGTCGGCCGTCTCGAAGCGGTGCTTGGCACGCGCCGACTCGGCACGGAACAGACTGTAGTGGCGGTTGAAGCCATCCATCATCGCCTTGGCGATGTCGTAGGCCTGCGGGGCATCGAGTCGTTCGGGGAACATGACCTGGCCTGCAGAACCGCGCGCAGTGCGGACGTGCCTATTTGCGCGCGCGGCTGGCCACCAGGGCCACGGCCTGGCGGTGCGCCTCGTCGAGCCCAGCCACATCGGGCACGGTCATGTGCAGGTTGGTGATCAGGCCGTTGTTCAGGCTGTAGCACCAGCCATGCAACTGCACCTTCTGGCCACGCGCCCAGGCGTCCTGCATCACCGTGGAATGGGCGATGTTCAGCACCTGCTCGATGGCGTTGAGCTCGCACAGCGCGTCGTGGCGCCACGGCAAGTCCAGGCCCTCGAGCAGGACGGCATGCTTGTCGCGCACGTCCTTCACATGGCGGATCCAGTTGTCCGCCAGGCCGATGCGCGCGTCCTGCAGCGCCGCCAGCACGCCACCGCAGCCGTAGTGGCCCACTACCATCAGGTGCTCCACCTTGAGCTGGTCCACCGCGTACTGGATGGTCGACAGGCAGTTCAGGTCCGTGGGCACGACCACGTTGGCGATGTTGCGGTGCACGAACACCTCGCCCGGCTCCAGTCCCGTGATCTGGTTGGCCGGCACGCGGCTGTCCGAGCAGCCTATCCACATGTAGCGCGGCTTTTGCTGCGCCAGCAGGCCGGTGAAGAAGCCTGGCCGGTCACGCTCCATCCGCTCGGCCCACTCGCGGTTATGGGCGAACAGCTCGTCGATGGAGGTTGTGGTCATAAGGGCAATCCTTTGCTTCTTGCGATGAATGAAAGACCGGCACCGGCGCGGGCCGTCAGCAGGTTTCGGCAAACAGCTCGCGGCCGATCAGCATGCGGCGGATCTCGCTGGTACCGGCTCCGATTTCATAGAGTTTCGCATCCCGCCACAGGCGGCCCAGCGGGTACTCGTTGATATAGCCGTTGCCGCCGTAGATTTGCACGCCCTCGCCGGCCATCCAGGTGGCCTTCTCGGCCGTCCACAGGATCACGCTGGCGCAGTCCTTGCGCACCTGGCGCACATGCTCGGCGCCCAGCATGTCCAGGTTCTTGGCCACGGTGTAGGCAAACGAGCGGCCGGCCTGCAGCACGGTGTACATGTCGGCCACCTTGCCCTGGATGAGCTGGAACTCGCCAATGCTCTGGCCGAACTGCTTGCGGTCGTGGATATAGGGCACGACGTTGTCCATCACCGCCTGCATGATCCCAAGGGGCCCGCCGGTGAGCACGGCGCGCTCGTAATCGAGGCCGCTCATCAACACCCTGGCACCGCCATTGACCTGGCCGAGCACGTTCTCCGCCGGTACTTCCACGTCCTGGAACACCAGCTCGCCCGTGTGGCTGCCGCGCATGCCGAGCTTGTCGAGCTTTTGCGCGATGGAGAAGCCCTTCATGCCCTTCTCGATCAGGAAGGCCGTGACGCCGCGCGCGCCGAGCTCGGGTTCGGTCTTGGCGTACACCACCAGCGTGTCGGCGTCAGGCCCGTTGGTGATCCACATCTTGCTGCCGTTGAGCAGGTAGTAGCCGCCCTTGTCCTCGGCCTTGAGCTTCATGCTGATCACGTCCGAGCCCGCGCCCGGCTCGCTCATGGCAAGCGCCCCCACATGCTCGCCCGAGATCAGCTTGGGCAGGTATTTGGCCTTCTGCGCCGCGTTGCCGTTGCGGTTGATCTGGTTCACGCACAGGTTGCTGTGCGCGCCGTAGGACAGGCCCACCGAGGCGCTGGCGCGCGAGATTTCCTCCATGGCCACCATGTGCGCCAGGTAGCCCATGTCGGCGCCGCCGTACTGCTCGGGCACGGTGATGCCCAGCACGCCCAGTTCGCCGAACTTGCGCCACAGGTCCATGGGGAACTGGTCCGTGCGGTCGATCTCCGCCGCGCGCGGAGCGATCTCTGTCTGGGCAAACTCGCGCACGGCATCGCGCAGCGCGTCGATGTCCTCGCCCAACTGGAAGTTCAGGCCTGGCAACTGGGTGGCAACGCTCATCGGTGTTCTCCTGGATGAAGGGTGAGTAGGGTAGGCCTCGGCTGCGCCCTGCCGCCGTTGCCAGCAGGTAGCAGCCACGCCGACGGGAAATGACGTTTACGTAAACGTCAATTATGCCGAACTTTGAGCGTTTGGTGGTTCGATTTTTGCCAGCAACTCGCGAGCCTCGCGCTCGTGCTCGCGCACCTCATCCAGATTGGCCTGCAAATCCCTCATCTGCGCCTCGAGCTGCTTGCGATGTAAGGCCAACACCTCCAGGAATTTGCGCAACTGCACTCCTGTGTCGCGAGGGCTGTCATAGAGATCGATGATTTCCTTGGCCTCGTTCAATGACAGGCCCAGGCGCTTGGCGCGCAGCGTCAGCTTCAGCCGCGTGCGGTCGCGCCCACTGTAGACGCGGCTGCGTCCACCAGGGCCTGCGCGCTCCGGTCGCAGCAGGCCCATGTCTTCGTAAAAACGCATCGCGCGGGTCGTGAGGTCGAACTCCCGGGCAAGATCACTGATGGTATAGGTAGCCATGAATTGACGTTGACGTGAACGTCAATACTACCCCAGCTTGCGTACGGGTGCCTCGATTCTGGCGACGCGCCCCCAAGCAAAACGCCCTCCCCCTGATATCAGGGGGAGGGCGGATTGGGCTGTAAGAGCCTGACGATGACCTACTTTCACACGGGGACCCGCACTATCATCGGCGCGAAGTCGTTTCACTGTCCTGTTCGGGATGGGAAGGAGTGGTGCCACCTCGCTATGGTCATCAGGCATAACTTGTTGCCACCCTGACTGGGTCAGGGCGACCAATTCATAGAGCCAATCAGCTTATTTTGACTGCGCCAGACTTTGGCATAACCACCTT
>JAFEDY010000009.1 GCA_018241405.1 Pseudomonadota bacterium
GCGCACCTCCACATTGCTGCTACCCGGACCGCAATGGGCCCAGACGTCGGCTGGATCACTCGTCAAGCGGGACGTTTAATAGGTTTCGCTACTTGAGCCTTTGTTTTTTTGCCGCGCTGTTTTCTGCACCGCCATCCCACCGCCTGTGCACCCCTTATCCACAGGGTTGTGCAATGACGCGCATCGCCGTGGCCGCTAGCATTCCACGCTTGCCCTCCATCGAAAGCCATTGACCCATGTCCGCTGTGTTGACCGATCTCATTGAAGGCTTTGTCGCCGCACCGCCCGACCGCGAAGTCGCCCAGCTGCGCGTGCCGCCGCATTCCATTGAGGCCGAGTCGAGCGTGCTGGGCGGCCTGCTGCTGGACAACATGGCCTGGGACCGCGTGGGCGACCTGCTGGTGGACGGCGACTTCTACCGTCACGAGCACCAGCAGATCTATGCCGCCATTGGCGCACTGGTCAATGCCAGCAAGCCGGCCGACGTGATCACCGTCTACGAGCAGCTCCAGGGCCTGGGCAAGGCCGAGGAGACGGGCGGCCTGGCCTACCTCAATAGCCTGGCGCAGTATGTGCCCAGCGCCAGCAATATCCGCCGCTACGCCGAGATCGTGCGCGAGCGCGCCATCCTGCGCAAATTGGTCACGGCCAGCGACGAGATCGCCACCAACGCCTTCAACCCCCAGGGCAAGCCGGTCGAGCGCATCCTGGACGAGGCCGAGCAGAAGATCTTCGCCATCGGCGAAGAGGGCTCGCGCATGAAGCAGGGCTTCCAGTCGCTCGACACCCTGGTCGTAGACCTGCTCGACCGCGTGCAGGAGATGGCCGACAACCCCATGGACGTGACCGGCGTGCCCTCGGGCTTTGTCGATCTGGACCGCATGACGAGCGGCCTGCAGGCCGGCGACCTGGTGGTGCTGGCGGCGCGCCCGTCGATGGGCAAGACCTCGTTTGCGGTGAACATCGCCGAGCATGTGGCGCTCAACGAAGGCCTGCCCGTGGCCATCTTCTCGATGGAAATGGGCGCGGCCCAGCTCGCAGTGCGTATCGTGGGCTCGATAGGCCGCGTCAACCAGGGCAATCTGCGCACCGGCAAGCTCAGCGACGACGAATGGCCGCGTCTGACCGAGGCCATCGAACGCCTGCGCACCGTGAGCCTGCACATCGACGAGACACCCGGCCTCACGCCGTCCGAGCTGCGCGCCAACGCCCGGCGCCTGGCGCGCCAGTGCGGCAAGCTGGGGCTGATCGTGGTCGACTACCTGCAGCTCATGAGCGGTTCGGGCTCCAGCAGCTCCGACAACCGTGCCACCGAGCTGGGCGAAATCTCGCGTGGCCTCAAGATGCTGGCCAAGGAGCTGCAGTGCCCGGTGATTGCGCTGTCGCAGCTCAACCGCTCGGTCGAGCAGCGCACCGACAAGCGCCCCATGATGAGCGACCTGCGCGAATCCGGCGCCATCGAGCAGGACGCGGACATCATCATGTTCATCTACCGCGACGACTACTACAACAAGGACTCCAAGGAACCCAATATCGCCGAGGTCATCATCGGCAAGCAGCGTAACGGCCCCACGGGCACGGTGAAGCTGTTCTTCCAGAAGAACCAGACGCGCTTCGAGAACCTGGCCATGGGTTCGGGCGACGACTACTGATCCTGTTTGCTATAAATAATATAGCTTTTAGCGCTTGATGTACGAGCGCTAAAGCCATTTTTTACCCAAAGAGACGCACCATGACGGATTCCCGCACCCGACTGCAGCAGCTACTGCGCTCGCTGGCCCTGGACCTGCGCGCCCACGAGGGCGGCGACTGGACCCTGCGCGCGCCGCGCGACGGCGTGGTGCTGGCCGGCCTGGCCTCGCACGGCCCGGCGCAGGCGCAGGCCGCCATCGACGACGCCCATGGCGCCGGCCTGCAATGGCGCGGCGTGCCCGCGCCGGTGCGCGGCGAACTGGTGCGCCGCCTGGGCGAGCTGCTGCGGCTGCACAAGGCGGCGCTGGGCGCGCTGGTGTCGCTGGAGGCGGGCAAGATCTTGAGCGAGGGCCTGGGCGAGGTGCAGGAGATGATCGACATCTGCGACTTCGCCGTGGGCCTGTCGCGCCAGCTGCACGGACTGACCATCGCCAGCGAGCGCCCCGGCCACCGCATGATGGAGACCTGGCACCCAGTGGGCGTGGTGGGCATCATCTCGGCGTTCAACTTCCCCGTGGCCGTCTGGTCCTGGAACGCGGCGCTGGCCCTGGTCTGCGGCAACGCCATCGTCTGGAAGCCGTCGGAGAAGACACCGCTGTCGGCGCTGGCCTGCCAGCAGCTGCTGCGCCAGGCCATGGCCGAGTGCAACCGCGACCGGCCGGGCAGCGTGCCCGAGGGCCTGAGCCAGCTGCTGATAGGCGGGCGCGAGCTGGGCGAGGCACTGGCCGCCAGCGCGCGCGTGGCCGTGCTCAGCGCCACCGGCTCCACGCGCATGGGCCGGCAGGTGGCGGTCAAGGTGGCCGAGCGCTTTGGCCGCGCCATCCTGGAGTTGGGCGGCAACAACGCCATGGTCGTCACGCCCACGGCCGACCTGGAGCTGGCCGCGCGCGCCATCACCTTTGCCGCCGTGGGCACGGCGGGCCAGCGCTGCACCACGCTGCGGCGCCTGATCGTGCATGCATCGGTGGCCGATGCGCTGCTGGCGCGGCTCGCACAGATCTACCAGAGCATTGCGATCGGCGACCCGCTGCAGGACGGCACGTTGGTCGGTCCGCTGATCGACCGCGCGGCCTTTGACGCCATGCAGGCCGCGCTGGAGCAGGCCCGCGCAGAGGGCGGCCAGGTGCTGGGCGGCGAGCGCGTGCGCGAGGACCTGGGGGCGGACGCCTGGTATGTGCGTCCGGCGCTGGTGCAGATGCCCGGGCAGTCGCCGGTGATGGAGCGGGAGACCTTCGCGCCCATCCTCTACGTGCTGCGCTACGAGGGCGATCTGGATCAGGCCATCGCGTTGCAGAACGCCGTGCCCCAGGGCCTGTCCTCGGCCATCTTCACGCAGAGCCTGCAGGAGGCCGAGCGCTTCATGTCGGCCGCGGGCAGCGACTGCGGCATCGCCAACGTCAACATAGGCACCTCGGGCGCCGAGATCGGCGGGGCCTTCGGCGGCGAGAAGGAGACCGGCGGCGGCCGCGAGTCGGGCTCGGACGCCTGGAAGGGCTATATGCGCCGCGCCACCAACACCATCAACTACAGCGGCGCGCTGCCGCTGGCGCAGGGCGTGCGCTTTGATGTCTGACGGCGCGCATGAAAAAGGCGGGTTTTGAAAGCCAAAACCCGCCTTGTCGTGCGTGAATGCTGCGCAAGCAGCTATATTTTTTATAGCATCGCGGGCCTGTAACCCTACAGCACCTCGCTGGCAAAGTCCGCCAGGCGCGAGCGCTCGCCGCGCGCCAGCAGGATGTGGCCGCTGTGCGGCCAGCCCTTGAAGCGGTCCACGGCGTAGGTCAGGCCGGAGCTGCCCTCGGTCAGGTAGGGTGTGTCGATCTGCGCCAGGTTGCCCATGCAGATGATCTTGGTGCCCGGGCCGGCGCGCGTGATCAGCGTCTTCATCTGCTTCGGTGTCAGATTCTGCGCCTCGTCGATGATGACGTACTTGTTCAGGAAGGTGCGGCCGCGCATGAAGTTCATGCTCTTGATCTTGATGCGGCTCCTGATCAGCTCGTTGGTCGCCGCGCGGCCCCATTCGCCGGCGTTGCCGCCGTCGCCCTTGGCCAAAAATTCCAGGTTGTCGTCCAGCGCACCCATCCAGGGGCCCATCTTCTCCTCCTCGGTGCCGGGCAGGAAGCCAATGTCCTCGCCCACGCTCACCGTGGCGCGGGTCATGATGATCTCGGTGTAGCGGCGCTCGTCCAGCACCTGGGTCAGGCCGGCGGCCAGCGCCATCAGCGTCTTGCCCGTGCCCGCCGTGCCGGTCAGCGTGACGAAGTCCACGTCCGGGTCCATCAGCAGGTTCATGGCGAAGTTCTGCTCGCGGTTGCGCGTGTTCACGCCCCAGACGGCGTTCTTGGCCGAGCCATAGTCCTTCAGGGTTTCCAGCACCGCGGTCTTGTCGCGGATCTCGGTCACGCGCGCGTGCAGGCTGGTCTCGCCCGGCGCCTCGAAGTACACGAACTGGTTGATCATGAGTTGCGACACCACCGGGCCGCCGATGCGGTAGTACATGTGGGCGCCGCTCTGCCAGCTCTCCACATTTCGGCCGGCCTTGGCCCAGAAGTCGGCTGGCAGGGCCAGGCTGCCGGCGTACAGCAGGTCGCCGTCCTCCAGGGCCTTGTCGTTCTGGTAGTCCTCGGCCGCAAGGCCCAGGGCGCGCGCCTTGACGCGCATATTGATGTCCTTGGACACCAGCACCACGTCGCGCGGCGCATGCAGCTTGCGCAGGGCCTCGACCACGCCGAGGATCTGGTTGTCCGCCTTGCCCTGGGGCAGGCTTACGGGCAGTTGGTAGGACAGCGGCGCCGTCTGGAAGAACAGGCTGCCGGTGGCGGCGCGCTGGCCCGTGGCATCCAGCCTCAAGCCATGGGCCATGTCGGCCGCGCCATGGGCCGCGGCCAGCGCGTCCAGCGAGCGGCTGGTCTGGCGGCCGTTGCGGGCCACTTCGGTCATGCCCTTCTTGTGGGCGTCGAGCTCCTCCAGCACGATCATCGGCAGGAAGATGTCATGCTCCTCGAAGCGGAACAGGCTGGTCGGGTCGTGCAGCAGCACATTGGTGTCGAGCACGAACATCTTCTTCGGGCCCGCCGCGCGGCGCTTGCGTGCGGCAGCGGCGCTTGCCGTGCGGATGGGGGTGACGTTGCTGGTTTCCTCGGGCGTCGCGTCGCGTGCAAGCTTGTCGGGCGCCGGTCGGCCGCGGGCCTGCGTCGCGGCCACGGGTTTGGCGGCCGGGCTGGCAACGATGGGCGCCCTGGCCGCAGTGCCTACGGGTGCAGTGCTTGTCGCGCCACTGCTGGTCTTGGCTTTGGTGGAAACGCGTTTGCGTGTTGCAGCGCGCGGCGACTCGGCCGGGGCCGACTCCTGTGCCTCCTCGTCAGGGGCCGTCTGGACATATGCCTCGGGTGTGAGCAGGGCGGCGCGCTTGGTCGGGGCGGGGGGCAGGGGCATGGTGGGCAAGGCCTCGCTGGAGAATGGACGATTCAAAAGCACAAAGCCGCCTGGAGACCGAGGCGGCTTTGGTTGGGGAAGGAGGTGTTGCGTATTTCAGCAGCATTGGCCCATTATGCATGCGCCATGTAATGGTCCCGGACTGGACCGTATCGGGTTTACGCGGCTTTTTTGACGGGAGCCTTGATGGCCTTGACGGCTTTGAGGACCTCGTCCACATGGCCCGGCACCTTCAGGCCGCGCCATTCCTGTACCAGAACGCCCTCGGGGCCGACGAGGAAGGTGCTGCGCTCAATGCCCTTGACCTTCTTGCCGTACATGATCTTGTTCTTGACCACGCCGAACATATGGCACATCTTCTCTTCGGTGTCGGCGATGAGCTCGAAGGGCAGCTCCAGCTTTTCCTTGAAGTCGTCGTGAGACTTCATGTTGTCGCGCGACACGCCGAAGACCACGGCCCCGGCCTTTTCAAAATCCTTGAACTTGTCGCGGAATTGCATGGCCTCGGTGGTACAACCCGGGGTGTTGTCCTTCGGGTAGAAGTACAGGATCAGAATCTGGCCCTGGTGAGAAACGTTGGAGACCTTGATTCCTCCAGTCGCGTTGGCTTCAAATTCAGGAAGGGGCTTGTTGACAACGATCGCCATGGCACTTCTATCTCTCAGGAATTAGTCGATGAAAAGCCGGGGGAGTAGGTGGGTGGACTCTTGGCTTGGTGCCCCCGACCGCAACAGACTATTTTACCCTGAATGCACCAGGACGTCGCCTTATGGCTATTACCCATGCGGCGGCCCTTGTCCCTGCCGGATGCGGTGGGCTACATGCCCAGGGATTTGAGCAATGCCTGGGTGTCGTCGTCTGCCGAGGTGGTTGCCGCCGTCGCGACCTGTGGGGCGGCCGCGACCTGGGCCATCAGGGCGTCGGGGTCGGGTGCTTCCTGAGGGTCGAAGTCGAAGAGCTTGATGAACTGCGTACGGTCGATCGCCAACTCCAGATAGAAGATATTGTTGTTGGCGGTATAGAAGGAGACGCGGCGCGCCTCGGGCTGGTCCAGATTGGCGTTCACGCTCAGCACCACCTGCTGGTTGATAACCAGCATCTTCGGCTGGTTTTGCGTGATGTGCGTCTGCAGCTCGCGTCGCACCTTGCCGGTGAAGTCGCCCACCACCTGGTTCATGAGCTCGCCCATGACGTTGCTGACCTCGTCTGCCGTGAACGAACTTGCCAGTTCGCCGGCCGACATGCCCATGCTCAACATGTAGCGCTCATAGATCTCCATGGCCGCGGCGGCCGAGAAGTTGATGATCACCAGGCCCGAGAAACCGCCGTCGAACAGCACGAAGCAGCCTATGTCCGGTTTCAAACAGGTCTTGGAAATACGCTGCACCATGCCCGAGAAATGCACTTGCCCTTGCGTGGCTACCGACAGAACATGCGTCACGGAGTTGCACAGGGAGACCAGCACGTCTTCGGTGCCGTAGACGACGGGGGTGTTTGAGGGGGTCATGAGGCTACTGAAAAAAGAGCGGTCAGGCTGTGCCGCGAATCAGTAATCATGACATGGCAGCTTACGGATGACGCTGGTCAAGTCAAACAAAATGAAATGTTGACGTCTGTTAATTCAAGAAAAATGAACATAAACGTCAATCATGTTGAAACCTTGTGCCGCCTGCGGACTCTAGACTGCAGCCATCGCAGTTTTGTCATGCCCTCGGCCCCGGCGCGTGGGCCTGGTTTCTTGTACATGCACTCCATGAGCTCCGCCATCCCGCCACCTGCCGCTCGCTACGGCACAACCGCCATCGCCCTGCATTGGGTGCTGGGGTTGGCGATCCTTGCCCTGTTGGTCATGGGCTGGTACATGACGGACCTGCCGATTTCGCCGCAGCGCCTCAAGCTGTACAACTGGCACAAGTGGGCCGGCATGACTATCCTGGCCTTGTCGGTTCTGCGCCTGGCGGTACGCCTCGTCCATCGGCCTCCGCCGCTGCCTGCCAAGGTGCTATCTACCATGCCGACCTGGCAGCAACTGGCGCACCATGGTACGCACCACCTGCTGTATGCCTTGTTTTTCATCGTGCCCTTGTTGGGCTGGGCCTACAGCTCGGCGGCAGGGTTTCCGATTGTCGTCTTTGGCCTTGTTCCTTTGCCGGATTTCGTACCAGTCAGCCCCGCACTGGCCGACATTCTCAAGCCATTGCATGGACTAACGGCCTACGCCTTGGTGGCCTTGGTGGTGCTGCATGTGGGGGCGGTACTCAAGCATCAATTTATCGACCGTGACGGCCTCATGGCTCGCATGCTGTGGGGCCGGGGCTGATGCCTGTACCGCGGCGCATCACTGGTTTTTTGGATCAACGGATGGAAGTTTCCCGATGACTGCATTGACTTTGCCCCATCGCATTGGCCTCGTGCTGGCGGCCTCCACTGCCCTGGCTTCGGCCCCAGTCTGGGCGCAGCAAAAGCTGCTGCCCGAGCAGAGCGAAATCGCCTTTGTAAGCAAGCAGATGGGCGTGCCCGTGGAGGGGAAGTTCAAGAAGTTCGACGCGCAGGTGGCGTTCGACCCGGCCAAGCCGGCTGCGAGCAAGGTGGCATTCACGGTCGATACCGGCAGCGCCACGCTGGGCGCCAAGGAGACCGATGCCGAGCTGCCCAAGGCCGTGTGGTTCAATGTGGCCAAATTCCCGCAGGCCACGTTCCAGTCCAGCGTCATCAAGGCCGTGGGCGCAGGCAAGTACGAGGTGGCGGGCAAGCTCAGCGTCAAGGGCTCTTCGCAGGACGTCGTGGTGCCTGTCACACTCACGCAAAGCGGCGCTACCACCATGGCCGCCGGCAGTTTCGTCATCAAGCGCCTGGCCTTCAAGATCGGCGAGAACGAATGGGCCGATACGTCCATGGTTGCCGATGATGTGCAGGTCAGGTTCAAGCTGGCGCTGGCCGGCGTTCCCAAGCTCTGATCACGGCCGTTTCATTTCCATCCACCTTTACACGGAGTACAGCAAGCCCATGCGTTCCACCTTTCTGACCTTTGCCGCCGCCGCCTTGGCCGCGGGCGTCGCCCATGCCGAACCTGCCACCTATGCGGTGGATCCCACGCACACCTTTGCCACGTTCGAGATCGGCCACTTTGGCGCCAGCGTGAACCGCGGCCGCTTCGACAAAAAGGAGGGATCGGTGCAACTCGACAAGGCCGCCAAGACCGGCAGGGTAGAACTTACGCTGTACATGAACTCCATCTCCACAGGTACGCCGCCGTTTGAAAAGCATCTACAGAGCCCAGAAATCTTTGACGTCGCCCAATTTCCTACGGCACGCTTCGTTGGTGGCAAGTTCTCGTTTGACGGCGACAAGGTGACGGCTGTGTCCGGCAACCTGACCATCAAGGGCAAGACCCAGCCCGTGACCTTCAAGGCCAACCAGTTCGCCTGCTACGACAGCCCCATGCTCAAGCGCGAGGTCTGCGGCGGCGACTTCGAGACCACCATAGACCGCACGGCCTTCGGTGTGGACTATGGCGTGCAGTACGGCTTTCCCAAGAGCGTGCGCATCGTGGCGCAGATCGAGGCCATCAAACAATAGCCGCCTGGCCCACAATGAAAAAGGGCCGGCGCCATCATGGCGCCGGCCCTTTGCGCTTGTGCGTGAGCCGTCGTGCGCTTATCTGCGGCGCGTGGCGCTGCTCACAACGGCCAGGGCCGTCATGTTGAGCACGCGGCGCACGGTGGACGCGGGCGTGAGTATGTAGGCCGTGGCCGAGGTGCCCATGAGGATGGGGCCCACGGTCACGCCGCCGCTGGTCGTGGTCTTGAGCACGTTGTAGAGGATGTTGGCCGAGTCGATGTTCGGGCAGACCAGCAGGTTGGCAGCTCCGGTGAGCGTCGAGTCCTGCAGGTAGGTGCCGCGGATCTTGGGCTCCAGGGCGGCGTCGCCGTGCAGTTCGCCATCGCATTCGACGTCGGGGTGGCGCGCCACGAACAGGTCGCGCGCGGCGCGCATCTTGCGGGCCGAACTGCGTTTGGACGAGCCGAAGCTCGAATGCGACAGGAATGCCACCTTCGGCGGGATGCCGAAGCGCTGCACCTCCTGCACTGCGGCCCAGGCAATCTCGGCCAGCTCCTCGGCCGTAGGGTCCTCGTTGACGTAGGTGTCGGCGATGAACAGCGTGCCGTTGTTCGGTGTCATCACGGCGTTCAGGGCTGCGTATTGTTTAGAGTCGGCAGCGCGTCCCAGGATATGGTGGATGCGTTCCAGGTGCGTCTCGTAGTTGCCCACCAGTCCGCAGATCATGGCGTCGGCGTCGCCCAGCCGCACCATGAGGGCGGCGATGATGGTGTTGGATCGGCGCACCGCCGCCTTGGCCATCTCGGCCGTCGCACCATCGCGCTTCATGAGCTCGTGGTACGTCTCCCAATACTGGCGAAAGCGCGGGTCGTCCGATGGGTCGCAGATCTCCACGTCCTTGCCGGGCTGCATGCGCAGGCCGGCCTTGGTGATGCGCGCCGCGATCACAGCGGGGCGGCCGATGAGGATGGGGCGCGCGATATGGTCATCGACGGCGAACTGTGCAGCGCGCAGCGCGCGCTCGTCCTCGCCGTCGGCATAGGCCACGCGCTTTTGCGTGTCGGGCAGGTTCTTGGCTGCATTGATGACGGGTCGCATCAGGATGCCGGTCTGGTAGACAAAGCGTGTCAGGCTGGACTTGTACGCGTCCAGATCAGTGATGGGGCGCGTGGCAACGCCCGACTCGGCGGCTGCCTGGGCCACGGCGGGCGCTATCTTGAGGATCAGGCGCGAGTCGAAGGGCGTGGGGATCAGGTAGTCGGGGCCGAAGGCCAGTTCCTTGCCGGCGTAGGCGGCGGCCACTTCCTCGCTGATGTTCTCCTTGGCCAGCGCGGCGATCTGGCGCACGCAGGCGAGCTTCATGGCGTCGGTGATCTTGGACGCGCCGCAGTCGAGCGCGCCGCGGAAGATGTAGGGGAAGCACAGGACGTTGTTGACCTGGTTGGGGTAGTCTGAGCGGCCCGTGGCAATGATGCAGTCCGGGCGCACGGCCTTGGCCAGTTCGGGGCGGATCTCGGGCTCGGGGTTGGCCAGCGCCAGGATGATGGGCTTGTCGGCCATGGTCTTGACCATCTCGGCCGTGAGCACGCCGGGCGCCGAGCAGCCCAGGAACACGTCGGCGCCGTGCACGACGTCGGCCAGGGTGCGTGCCTCTGTATTTTGTGCGTAGCGGGCCTTGGACGCGTCCATGCCGCCGGGGCGGCCTTCGTAGATCACGCCCTTGGAGTCCACCATGTAGATGTTCTCGCGCTTTAGCCCCAAGCCCACCATCACGTCCACGCAGGCAATGGCCGCGGCGCCAGCGCCGGAAACGGCAATCTTCACCTTGTCGATCTGCTTGCCCACGAGCTCCAGCCCGTTGAGCAGCGCGGCGCTGGAGATGATGGCCGTGCCATGCTGGTCGTCATGGAACACCGGGATGTTCATGCGCTTGGAAAGCTCTTGCTCGATGTAGAAGCATTCCGGCGCCTTGATGTCTTCAAGGTTGATGCCGCCCAGGGTAGGCTCCAGGCTGGCAACGATTTCGATGATCTTGTCGGGGTCGCGCGCGTCGAGTTCGATGTCGAATACATCCACACCAGCGAACTTCTTGAAAAGGCAGCCCTTGCCCTCCATCACCGGCTTGCCGGCCAGCGGGCCGATGTCGCCCAGGCCCAATACCGCGGTGCCGTTGGTGATCACGCCCACCAGGTTGCCGCGCGAGGTGTAGTCGAATGCCTTGCTCGGGTCGGCCTGGATGTCCAGGCAGGGGTAGGCCACGCCGGGCGAATAGGCCAGCGACAGGTCGCGTTGGTTGGACAGCGGCTTGGTCGGTGTGACCGATATCTTGCCTTTGGAGGGGCTGCGGTGGTATTCGAGAGCGGCTTCGCGCAGGGCTTGTTCGGTGGCAGACATTGGCGTGGTCATGGTGGGATTCCAGAAAGAAGAAAATACAGACTTACCGATAACTGACGCTGAGCATCATAGTGGTGCTGCAACGAAAAAAGGCCCAAACCTGCATCCGCGAGCAGGTTTGGGCAAGAGGCTTGTTCAACTTCAGGGTGTCAATGCGCTTCCGCCTGGCGGGCGGCTTCCACTGCGGCCGAGGTGTCGCCGCTGGCGCCGTTGAAGAACACGTTGAGCAGGACGGCGGCAATCGAGGACAGCAGGATGCCGGACTCGATCAGCGGGTGGATGGCGTGCGGCATCCACTGGCGGAACTGCGGGGCCACCAGCGGGATCATGCCCACGCCGATGGACACGGCGACGATCATGGCGTTGGAACGGTTGGTCTTGAAGTCCACCGCACTCAGGATGCGGATGCCGGTGGCGGCCACCATGCCGAACATCACCAGGCCGGCGCCGCCCAGCACCACAGTGGGCAGGGATTCGACCAGCGCGCCCATCTTGGGCAGTATGCCCAGCACGATCAGGATCACGCCGCCGGCCACGCAGACGAAGCGGCTCTTGACGCCGGTCACGGCCACCAGGCCCACGTTCTGCGAGAAGCTGGTGTAGGGGAAGGTGTTGAAAATGCCGCCGATGAGCGTGCCCAGGCCGTCGGTACGCAGGCCGCGCTCAAGGTCCTTCTGGCTGATGTGCCGATCGGTCATCTCGCCGAGTGCGAGGAACATGCCGGTGGACTCGATCATCACCACAATCATCACCAGCGTCATCGTCAGGATCAGGATGGGGTCGAAGATCGGCATGGCAATGGACAGCGGCAGCACGATGTCGAGCCAGGGCGCCTTGCCCACCTTCTCGAAGGTCATCAGGCCCATGGCCGCGGCCACGACGGCGCCGATGATGATGCCCAGCAGCACCGAAATGTTGGCAATGAAGCCCTTGGCAAAGCGTGCGATCACGAGGATGGACACCAGCACCAGGCCGGAGATGCCCACGCCGGTGAGGTCGGCGTACTTGGGGTTGGGCACGGTGGGCATGAGCTTCAGACCCTGGGGCAGGGGGGGCAGTGAGCTGCCGGGCGCGCCGGCCATGGCCTGGGCCTCGCTGAGCCATTTTGTGTATTCAGGGTTGACCACGTTGGGTGCCGTCGGCCCCACGGGATTGCCGAAGATCCAGTTGATACCCACGCGCATCAGGCTGATGCCGATCACGGCGATGATGGTGCCCGTGACCACTGGCGGGAAGAAGCGCAGCATGCGGCTGACCAGGGGGGCTATCAGGATCGAGACCACCCCTGCGCCTATCACCGCGCCGAAGATCAGCCCTGCCCCTGCCGTTCCGGAGGTGGCCTGGGCCATGGAAACCATGGGCGCGACGGCTGCAAAGGTCACGCCCATCATCACCGGCAGCTTGATGCCGAACCACTGCGTTGCGCCCCAGGCCTGGATCAACGTGACCAGGCCGCAGACGAACAGATCGGCCGAGATCAGCTGGCTGACCTGGTCGGGCGTGAGGTTGAGTGCGCGTCCAACGATCAGCGGCACTGCTACAGCGCCGGCATACATCACCAGCACATGTTGTAGGCCCAGGGCGGTGAGTCTGCCCAGGGGCAGCTTTTCATCGACAGGGTGGACTTGGGTGGTCATGGGTTTTGTCTCCGGAATAATCGAGGGGCGATGGCTACGCGTATGCCAGGGTTGAAGCGTCGTCAAGACATCGCGTATGGAAAAAGTGTATACAAATTGGCTTATATCACCATGGTGAAAACCCACCCCCGTTGCTTGTGGTCTTGAAAAAAAGAAGCTGCCGACGCTTATTCCATAAGGCCTCCGACGCATATGTAGCTACGGGGCAAAACAGAACCTGCGTGGGCAGCTTGTGGCGCCGCTGCGTGGTGTTCAGGTCATAAGGTCGTGCAGCGTGCGTGCCACCACCTTGGTGGCACGGCGCAGGTCTTCGAGCACGATGCGTTCGTCAGCACGCTTGGCGTGCGATTCGAGCACGGTGCGCGGGCCCGCGCCGTAGATCACGCCGGGAATGCCGCGCTCCACGTACAGGCGCACGTCGGTGTACAGCGGCGTGCCCACGGCCGGGGGGCGGCTGCCAAAAACCGCCTCACCATGCTGCTGGATGGCGTCCACCAGCGGCTTGTTGCCCGCCAACGGCGTCATGGCGTTGGCCAGCAGCAGGCGCTTGATGTCCACGCGCACGGCATCTTCACCCGCGTAGCCGCGCTGCTGGTTGAACTGCTGCACGGCCTGGGCGATCACGGTGCGGATGCGGGCCTCGACCTCGGCGGGGTTTTCCTCGGGGATCATGCGGCGGTCGAGCTTCAAGACCACCTTGCCGGGGATGACGTTGGTGTTGGTGCCGCCCTCGATGCGGCCGATGTTGAGATACGGGTGCTTGATGCCCGGCACCTTGGACGTCACCTGCTGGTACTGGGTGTTCTCGGCGTACAGCGCGTTCATGATGGCGACGGCACCTTGCAGCGCATCGACGCCCGTGTGCGGCACGGCGGCGTGCGCCATCTTGCCGTGCACGGTGACCTCCATCTGCAGGCAGCCGTTGTGCGCCGTCACCACTTCATAGCTGAAACCGGCGGCAATCATCAGGTCCGGCTTGGTCAGGCCTTGTTCCAGCAGCCACCCGGGGCCGAGCAGGCCGCCGAATTCCTCGTCGTAGGTGAAGTGCAACTCGATGGCGCCCTTGGCAGGCCTGGCCACGGCTTCGAGTGCACGCACGGCGAAGGTGAAGGTGGAGAAATCGCTCTTGCTGACCGCGGTGGCGCGGCCGTACATGGCGCCGTCCACGATGGAGCCGCCGTAGGGGTCGTGCGTCCAACCCTCGCCGGGCGGCACCACGTCGCCATGCGCGTTCAAGGCCACGGTACGTCCGCCGCTGCCATAGGGGCGGCGCACGATCAGGTTGGTGATCGTCTCCATGCCGTAGGCCTTGACATCGGCCTCGGGCACGGCGTGCTTTTCGGCGTCGAAGCCCCAGTCCTTGATCAACGCTGCCGTGCGTTCCGCGTGCGGTGCGTTGTTGCCCGGCGGGGTGTCGGTGGGCACCTGCACCAGCGCTTGCAGGAAGCGCACCTGTTCGTCGAAGTGCTGGTCGATCCAAGCGTCCAGTTGTTGGTAAGTGCTCATGCTGTCTCCTGCGCGAGTTGGTTCAAAACATGGGAAAAGGCGTCCACGGCCAGCTGCATGTCGTCGGCAGTGGTGGATTCGAGGGGGTTGTGGCTGATGCCGCTGTTGATGCCGCGCACGAACAGCATGGCCTGGGGCATGACCTCGTGCAGCTTCATGGCGTCGTGACCGGCGCCGCTGGGCATGCAGTGCACGGGCAGGCCCAGGGCACGCACAGCCTCTTCCCAGCGTTGTTGCCATGCGGGAGCGCTGGGGGCGGCGCTGGCCTGCATGCTCAGCTCGGTCTGCACGCGCAGTCCGCGCCGCTTTGCAATGGCCTGGAGCTCGGCCAGGATGTCCGACACCATGGCGTCGCGCTGTGCGTTGGTGGGTGCGCGCAGATCCAGCGAGAACTGGCAGCGCCCCGGCACCACGTTGACCGAGCCCGAAGGCACCAGCAGCTGCCCCATGGTGGCCACGCTGTCGCCGTCCTGCGCGGCGCGCTTTTCAATGTACAGGGCCAGCTCGGCCGTGCCCACGGCGGCGTCGCGGCGCCTGTCCATGGGGGTGGTGCCTGCATGGCTGGCCATGCCGATGAATTCGCCCACGTAGCGCGCGCTGCCGTTGATGGAGGTGACCACGCCCAGCGGGATATCGAGCTCATTGAGCACCGGGCCTTGTTCGATGTGCACCTCGATGAAGCCCAGGTACTGCGCCACGTCGCGCCGCAGTTTCGGGATATCGTCTATGCACAGGCCCGCGTGCTGCATGGCGGCGCGCAGCGTGATGCCGTCGGCATCCTTTTGCTCCAGCCACGCGTTGTTGAAGTCGCCCACCAACGCGCCCGATCCCAGGAAGGTGGCCTTGTAGCGCTGGCCTTCTTCTTCGGCAAAGGCCACGACCTCGATGCCAAATGGCAGGCGCTTGTGCTGGCGGTGCAGCTCGCGCACACAGGCCATGGGTACGAAGATGCCTAGGCGCCCGTCGTACTTGCCGCCGTTTCTCACGGTGTCGTAGTGGCTGCCGGTGATCAAATACTTGCTGCCGTCCTGTGCGGGCCTGTAGCGCCCCACCACGTTGCCCACGGCGTCGATTTCGACCTCGTCGAAGCCGCAGTCGCGCATCCAGTGGCTGATGCGCTGGGCGCAGGCGCGGTGTGCGTCGGTCAGGTAGGTGACGGTGAGCTGGCCCTTCTCGGCATAGCCCTCGTCGCTGTGCTGCGCCAATTTTTCATGCCAGTCCCACACGTCGTAGCCCAGCAGCGGCTCATAGCCGAACTTGTCGTTCAGGCGGATCTCGGCAATGCGGTGGATATTGCGCAGCGCCTCCGCCAGTTCGAAGTCCACCGGGTTGTCCAGGCGCCGGGCGAAGGTGTCGATGATTTCCTGCTTGGGCAGGCCCAGCCCGCGCGGGCCGCGCACGGCCAAGATAAAGGGGAAGCCAAAGCGTGCGTTGTAGTCGGTATTGAGCTGCTGGATGCGGGCAAATTCTTCGGGGGTGCAGTTGGTCAGCCCCGCCTTGCTCTGCTCATTGGTCGATTCGGCCGTGAGGGTCTTGCTCACCATGGCCTTGCCGGCCAGTTCCGGGTGGGCGCGCACCAGCGCCAGCTGCGCCTCGCGCGGCGCCTGGGCGAGCTTGCGCACCATGGCGTACTTGAGCTGTGCCAGGGACGCAAACGGGCGCTCGGCCAGGGCGGCCTCGGCAATCCAGGGGGTGTGCTCGTACAGGCCGTCGAGCATCTGCGCGGCTTCGGCCAGCGGTGCAGCGTTGAGTTGTTCCAGGGTGAAGGCCACGGTGTCTCCTATAAAAATGTGAGCTGAAAACGCTGTAAAAATAAGCGTCTACAGTGGTTCTATGCTTTACAAGGCCGGGGCGGGAAAGCGTTCGCTCCAGTGCCGCGCCAGGTCGATGCGGCGGCACACCCAGACCTGGTCGTGGCGCTGGATATGGTCCAGAAAGCGCTGCAGCGCCGTGATGCGTCCGGGGCGGCCCAGCAGGCGGCAGTGCATGCCTATGCTCATCATCTTGGGCGCGTTCTCGCCTGCGGGGTCGCCCTCGGCGTAGAGCACGTCGAACGTGTCCTTCATGTACTGGAAGAACGGGTCGGCGTGCGAATAGCCCTGGGGCAGGGCAAAGCGCATGTCGTTGACGTCCAGGGTGTAGGGCACGACGAGCTGGTGCGCCGCACTGCCGTCCGTCTTGCCCACCTTCATCCAGAAGGGCAGATCGTCGCCGTAGTAGTCGCTGTCGTAGGCGAAGCGCCCGTCATCGGCCACCAGGCGATGGGTGTTGGGGCTGTCGCGGCCCGTGTACCAGCCCAGGCCGTGGTCGCCGCGGCCGCCGTACAGGTCGTCGAAGATCTCCAGCGCCTGGCGCATGTGGGCGCGCTCGATCTCCTCGGGAACGCCCTGGTAGTGGATCCATTTGAGGCCATGGCAGGCCACTTCGTGTCCCAGTTCGTGGAAGGCCTGGGCGAGCTCGCGGTGCTTCTGCAGGGCCGTGGCCACGCCGAATACCGTCAGCGGCAGGCCGCGGCGTTCAAACTCGCGCAGCAGGCGCCACACGCCGGCACGCGAGCCGTATTCGTAGATGCCCTCCATGCTCATGTGGCGCTCGGGGTAGGCCGCGGGGTTGAACATCTCGGACAGGAACTGCTCGCTGGCGGCGTCGCCGTGCAGCACGCAGTTCTCGCCGCCCTCTTCGTAATTGAGCACGAACTGCACGGCCACGCGTGCACCGCCCGGCCAGTGCGGGTGGGGCGTGCGGCGGCCGTAGCCGATGAGGTCGCGGGGGTAGGGAGCGCAGGCGTCGTAAGTCATGGTGTGATGGAGGAAAGGGCCATGGAGAGGTCGTTGGTCGGCAGGTCGCGGTCAAAGGTCAGTCCCGCTTCCACGTTGTCCAGGTGCTGCAGCATGAGACGCACGGCGGCGGCCTCGTCGCTGCCGGCGAGCGCGGCCACGATGGCCTCGTGCTCGTCGTGCGAATGTGCTGCGGCTGTGGTGGACTGGTACATCAGCGTGATCAGTGCGCAGCGCGAGAGCAGCTCGCTCAGCAGCTGGGCCAGCACTTCGTTGCCCATGAGCTCGGCGATACGCACGTGAAAGTCGGCCAGCAGCTCGGTGCGCTGGCCCACATCCTCGCGCTCCATGGCCCTCTGCTCGGCTGCGATGTGCTGGCGCAGTGCGCGGATCTTGGCCGTCGTCCTCTGCGCCATGAAGGCACGCACCATCTCCGCCTCCAGCATGCGGCGCACGGCAAATACCTGGCGCGCTTCTTCGACGGACGGCGTGGCGACGAAGGCGCCGCGCGCGGGCTCCAGGCGGATGAGCCGGTTTTGCGACAGCTGGAACAACGCCTGGCGCACCAGGGTGCGCGAGACGCCAAAGTGATCCGCCAGCTTTTGCTCGGCCAGCTTGGTGCCGGGCTGAAGGCGGTGCTCGACGATGGCGCGGGTCAGGCTCTCAACGATGATGTCGGTCGTAGATGCTTCCATGCGATCATCATAGCTCTAGAACACAATTGTTGTATACAATTTTTGTGGACTGAGGCTAATATCACAGGCGCATGAGCCAACCATGTCGCGGGCGAGGCCGTTTGGCCCGCCCACGGCTTTGGCGTGGCCGCTTGCCTTTTTTGCCTTTTCATAAGGTTCAGCCGGAGACAACACACCATGACAGCAACACCCCAGGCGCCCAGCGTCGACCCCCAGGCCTTTTTACTCGACCTGTTCCGCGTGGCCGTGCAGAGCGCGCAGCCGTCGCACAGCATGGCGCCGCATCTTCCGCCGGTGCCAAAGGGCCGCACCCTGGTGCTGGGCGCGGGCAAGGCCGGTGGCTCCATGGCCCAGGCGCTCGAAGCCCTGTGGCCGCAGGATGCTCCGCTGTCGGGCCTGGTGGTCACGCGCTACCACCATATTCCGCCGCGTCCCGAGGGGCTGGCGCAGCGCATCGAGCTCGTCGAAGCGGCCCACCCCGTGCCCGATGCCGCCGGATTGGCCGCGGCCGAGCGCATTCTGGCGCTGACCCAGGGGCTGACCGAGGACGACCTGGTGCTGTGCCTGATCTCGGGCGGCGGATCGGCCCTGCTGACGTTGCCGGCTGATGGTATTGACCTGGCGGAGAAGCAGCGCATCAACAAGGCCCTGCTGGAGAGCGGCGCCGCCATTGCCGAGATGAACTGCGTGCGCAAGCACCTCTCGCGCATCAAGGGCGGCCGCCTGGCCGCGGCCTGCCACCCGGCCAAGGTGGTCACGCTGACCATCAGCGACGTGCCGGGCGACGACCCCTCCATCATCGCCAGCGGCCCCACGGTGCCCGATGCCAGCAGCTGCGCCGATGCGCTGGCTATCCTCGACCGCTACCAGATCGGCGTGCCCGATGCCGTGCGTGCGGCGCTTGCAACCGGGGCGCTGGAGACGCCCAAACCCGGCGATGCGCGCTTTGCAGGCCATGAGGTGCACCTGATCGCCACGCCCCAGCAGTCGCTGGAGACGGCAGCCGAGGCGGCGCGCGCCGCCGGCATCGCCGCCCATGTGCTGTCCGACGAGATCGAGGGCGAATCACGCGAGGTGGGCAAGGTGCATGCGGCGCTGGCGCGCGCCGTGGCCCAGCGCGGGGCGCCGTTTGCGCGCCCCTGTGTGATCCTGTCGGGCGGCGAGACCACGGTGACCATTCGCCCGCGCCAGCCGGGTGCTCCCAAGGGGCGCGGCGGGCGTGCCGGCGAGTTCTGCATGGGCCTGGCCCAGGCGTTGCAGGGCCAGGCGGGGGTCTGGGCGCTGGCGGCGGACACGGACGGCATCGACGGGGTGGAGGACAACGCCGGTGCCCGCGTCGGCCCCGACTCGCTCGCGCGCGCCGCGCGCCAGGGGCTGCGCATCAGCGACCATCTGGACCGCAACGATGCCTACGGATTCTTCGAGCCGCTGGGTGACCTGGTGTTCACCGGACCGACGAACACCAATGTCAACGATTTTCGGGCACTCCTTATTTTGTAGCTGCTATCGCTCATCGGGTGGCTTTCTTCTGCTTTGACGAGCCAGAACCCTTTGCATAGCAAGCGGGAAGTGCTCTTGTTTTGAAGGGTTTGCGGACGGGTGTCAGCCGCTGCGCGGCAGCTGCTCCCACCAGTCCTTGTCAAAGCGCCCCTGCAGGAAGGCAATGAAGGCCTGCACCTTCTGCGGCACCAGGCGCGGCGAGGGGAAGACGGCGTGGATTTCCTGCTCGGGCAGGCGGCAGGTCTTGAGCACCTCGACCACGCGCCCGTCCTTGAGCGAATCGTAGGCCACGTACCAGGGCAGCGATGCGATCCCCATGTGCGAGCGTGCGGCGGCCAGCAGCGCCGAGAGGTTGTTCGAGCGCAGGCGCCCCGTCACGGGCACCGACACCGCCTCGCCGCTGGCGTTGCGCAGCCGCCAGAGATCGTTGCCCTGCACGCTGCTGTAGATCAGCGTGGCATGCTCCTTGAGGTCCGGTGGTCTGCGCGGCATGCCATGCTTCTTCAGGTACTGGGGCGATGCCACCAGCACCCAGGGGTTGACGCCCAGGGTGCGTGCCCCCAGGGACGAGTCGGCCAGCTTCCCCAGGCGCAGCGCCACGTCGATGCCGTTGGCCACCAGGTCGGTGTAGCGGTCCTCGAAACTCAGGTCCACCTCGACCTGCGGGTTGTGCTGCATGAACTGCAGCGCCAGCGGAATCACCACGCGCCGCCCGAATGCCACCGAGCTGCCGATGCGCAGCTGCCCGTGCACCTGGCTCTGGCGCACCTTGACCACGCTTTCGGCGTCGGCCACGTCGTTCACGATGGCCTTGCATTTCTCGTAGTACAGCGTGCCCGGCTCGGTCAGGCTCACACCGCGCGTGTTGCGGTTCAAAAGGCGCACGTTCAAACGTGCCTCCATGGCAGCGACCTGCTTGGTCACCGTAGGCTGCGTGGTGGCGAACTCGTGCGCCACCTTGGTGAAGCTGCCGGTCTCCACCACGCGTACAAACATCTGCATGGCATCGAGCCTGTCCATCGTCGGTCTCCTCGTCTATTCCTGTGTGGAATAAATTTTATGGCCTGCAGCCGCCTTCCGCCACCGCCTGCGCGTGCCTACAGTTGACTCCACTTCAAGGAGATAGACCCATGGCAAAAATGAAAGCAATCGAGGCAGCAGTTCAGGTGCTGGAGAAGGAGGGCGTGAGCGTCACCTTCGGCGTGCCCGGCGCCGCCATCAACCCGCTGTATGCGGCGATGAAGCAGCACGGCGGCATAGGCCACATCCTGGCGCGCCACGTCGAAGGCGCAAGCCACATGGCCGAGGGCTACACCCGCGCCGTGGCCGGCAACATCGGCGTGTGCATTGGCACCAGCGGCCCGGCCGGCACCGACATGATCACCGGCCTGTACTCGGCCAGCGCTGACTCCATCCCCATCCTGTGCATCACCGGCCAGGCGCCGCGTGCGCGCCTGCACAAGGAGGACTTCCAGGCGGTGGACATTGCGACGATCGCCAAGAGCGTGACCAAGTGGGCCACCACGGTGCTCGAACCGGCCCAGGTGCCGCGCGCCTTCCAGCAGGCCTTTCACCTGATGCGCTCGGGCCGCCCCGGCCCGGTGCTGATCGACCTGCCCATCGACGTGCAGCTGGCCGAGATCGAATTCGACATCGACACCTACGAGCCGCTGCCCGTGTACAAGCCCGCGGCCACGCGCAACCAGGCCGAGAAGGCGATCCGCATGCTCAATGAGTCGGAGCGTCCGCTCATCGTCTCGGGCGGCGGCGTGATCAACGCCGATGCGTCCGAGCTGCTGGTCGAGCTGGCCGAGTTGCTCAACGTGCCGGTGATTCCCACCCTCATGGGCTGGGGCACCATTCCCGACGACCACCCGCTGATGGTCGGCATGTGCGGCCTGCAGACCAGCCACCGCTACGGCAACGCCACCATGCTGGCGTCCGACTTCGTCTTCGGCATAGGCAACCGCTGGGCCAATCGCCACACCGGCTCGGTCGAGGTCTACACCAAGGGCCGCAAGTTCGTGCATGTGGACATCGAGCCCACGCAGATCGGCCGCGTGTTCGCGCCCGACTTCGGAATCGTCTCGGACGCCGGCGCCGCGCTGAAGCTGTTTGTCGAGGTGGCACGCGAGTGGAAGGCCGCAGGCAGGCTCAAGGACCGCAGCAGCTGGGTTGCCGAATGCCAGGGGCGCAAGAACAGCGTCGAGTACCTGCGCAAGACGAACTACGACAACGTGCCCATGAAGCCCCAGCGCATCTACCAGTGCATGAACCGCAGCCTGGAGCGCGACACGACCTACGTCTCCACCATCGGCCTGAGCCAGATCGCGGGCGCGCAGTTCCTGCATGTGTACGAACCGCGCCGCTGGATCAACTGCGGCCAGGCCGGCCCCCTGGGCTGGACCGTACCCGCGGCCCTGGGTGTGCGCGTGGCAGATCCTGAGCGCCCCATCGTCGCGCTGTCGGGCGACTACGACTTCCAGTTCATGATCGAGGAGCTGGCCGTGGGCGCGCAGTTCAAGCTGCCCTACGTGCACGTGCTGGTCAACAACAGCTATCTGGGCCTGATACGCCAGGCGCAGCGCGCATTCAGCATCGACTACTGCGTGCAGCTGGCCTTCGACAACATCAACATGGACGAGGGCGAGGCCGCGCGCGGTTACGGCGTCGATCACGTGAAGGTGGTCGAGGGCCTGGGCTGCAAGGCGATACGCGTGCACCGTCCCGAGGACTTCGCCCCCGCCATGCAGCAGGCCCAGGCCTGGATGGCCGAGCACCGCACGCCCGTGGTCATCGAGTGCATCCTGGAGCGCGTGACCAATATCTCCATGGGTACGGAAATCGACAACGTGGTCGAGTTCGAAGAGCTGGCGCACAGCGGCGCCGACGTGCCCAGCGCGCTGGCCATGCTTGATTGACCGATTCATTTTTTGACTGGAGTTTTCCCATGCCCCGTTTTGCCGCCAACCTCAGCATGCTGTTCACCGAGGTGCCGTTCCTTGACCGTTTCGAGCGCGCCGCCAACGCCGGCTTTGAAGCCGTGGAGTTCCTGTTCCCCTATGCCCATACCGTTGCCGAGATCAAGGAGCGCCTGGACTCCACGGGCCTGAAGATCGTGCTGCACAACCTGCCGGCCGGCGACTGGGACGCCGGCGAGCGCGGCATCGCCTGCGACCCGGCGCGCGTCGATGAATTCCGCGCCGGCGTGTCCAAGGCCGTGGCCTATGCCACGGCGCTGGGCGTGCCGCAGCTCAACTGCCTGGCGGGCAAGGCCCCGGCCGGCGTCGATGCGGCCCAGTTGCGCAGCACCTTCGTCGCCAACCTGCGCTTTGCCGCGACCACGCTGAAGGCCGCCAACCTGCGCCTGCTCATCGAGCCCATCAACAACTACGACATCCCCGGTTTCTACTTGAGCCGCACGGACCAGGCGCTGTCCATCCTGGACGAGGTCGGCGCCGACAACGCCTTCGTGCAGTACGACATCTACCACGCCCAGCGCACCGAGGGCGAGATCGCCAACACGCTGCAGAAGCACCTGGCGCGCATCGCCCATGTGCAGCTGGCCGACAACCCCGGGCGCAACGAGCCCGGCACCGGCGAGCTCAACTACCCCTTCCTGTTCGCGCACCTGGACCGCATCGGCTATGCCGGCTGGGTGGGCTGCGAATACAAGCCCGCCAGGGACACCGAGTCCGGCCTGGTGTGGCTGGAGAAGATTGCAGGAAAAAAGGCTGCGGCGCACGTCTGATGTGCGCTACAAGCTATCGATTTAATAGTAAATGAGACAAGGAGAAGACACCATGAACGCATCCTCGCTGAAGCTGGGTTTCATCGGCCTGGGCATCATGGGCGCGCCCATGTGCTGCCACCTGATCGCGGCCGGACACCAGCTGTTCGTGCACACGCGCGGCAAGGTGCCGGCGCAGATTGCCGAGGGCAGCGCCACCCAGTGCACCACGGCGCGCGGTGTGGCCGAGCGTGCCGACATCATCTTCCTGATGTTGCCCGACACGCCCGATGTGGAGGCGGTGCTGTTCGGCGAGGACGGCGTGGCCGCCGGCCTCAAGGGCAGTAGCGGCAAGGTGGTGGTGGACATGTCCTCGATCTCGCCGGTGGCGACCAAGGACTTCGCCCGCCGCATCGAGGCCGCGGGCGCGCGCTACCTGGACGCGCCGGTCTCCGGCGGCGAGGTGGGCGCCAAGAACGCCACACTGTCCATCATGGTGGGTGGCCCCGACGATGTGTTCGCACGCATCAAGCCGCTGTTCGAGCGCATGGGCAAGAACATCACGCTGGTCGGTGGCAACGGCGACGGCCAGACCGCCAAGGTGGCGAACCAGATCATCGTGGCCTTGAACATCGAGGCCGCGGCCGAGGCGCTGCTGTTTGCATCGCGCGCCGGCGCCGACCCGGCCCGCGTGCGCGAGGCCCTGCTGGGCGGCTTCGCCTCCTCCAAGATTCTGGAGGTGCATGCCGAGCGCATGATCAAACGCACCTTCGATCCGGGTTTCCGTATTGCGCTGCACCAAAAGGACCTGAATCTGGCGCTGTCGAGCGCACGCGAGCTCGGGGTGGCCCTGCCCAACACCGCCACGGCGCAGCAGCTGTTCAGCACCTGCGTGGCGCACGGCGGCGCGGGCTGGGACCATTCGGGCATGGTGCGCGCGCTGGAGAAGATGGCGAACTTCGAGGTGGGGCAGAAGGCGCCGGCCTGAAACGCTTGGTGGGGAGGGCGGCGGTGGTGCACCGCCGTCCTGCAGTAAAAAGGCCGCGCCCGGTGGGCGCGGCCTTTTTACGCTTCTGAGGGCGTGAACACGCTCTGAAGGGCGTCAGTAGCCCATGGCCTGGCCGTCGGGGTTGCGCGGGTCGGACGCGCCGTAGAGCATGCCGTCACGGATCTGTATGGTCTGCGTGCGGCCCATGCTGGGCTTGAGTGCCACGTTGTGCCCCCATTGCCTGAGCAGGGCCAGGGTATCGGCGCTGAAGCCCTTTTCTATGCGCAGCTCGTCGGGCGTCCACTGGTGGTGAAAGCGCGGCGTGGCGGCGGCCTCTGCCGGGTTCATGCCGAAGTCAATGGCGTTGACCACGGTCTGCAGCACCGTGGTGATGATGCGCGCGCCGCCGGGGCTGCCCGTGACCAGCCAGGGCTTGCCATCTTTCAGCACGATGGTCGGCGTCATCGACGACAGCGGGCGCTTGCCCGCGGCCACGGCGTTGGCCTC
This sequence comes from Pseudomonadota bacterium, assembly GCA_018241405.1. Taxonomy (GTDB): domain Bacteria; phylum Pseudomonadota; class Gammaproteobacteria; order Burkholderiales; family Burkholderiaceae_C; genus Alicycliphilus. Next base: position 24,423 of record JAFEDY010000009.1, read on the forward strand.
GCCGCCCACCAGGCCGTAGGCGTTGGCCACGCCGGGCTTGGCCGAGAAGTCGTCCATCTCGTTGTTGAGCATGATGCCCGTGCCTTGGGCGACGATGCCGCTGCCGAAGTTGGTGTTCAGCGTATAGGTCACGGCCACGGCGTTGCCGGCCTTGTCCACCACCGAGTAGTGCGTGGTTTGGTCGCTCTCGTAGGGCTGGGGCTTGCCGGGCTTGATGTCCTTGGCGGCGCGCGCCTGGGTGGGGTTGATGGTGGCGGCCAGCTCGTCGGCATAGCGCTTGGAGGTCAGGCCCTTGAGCGGCACCTTCACGAAATCGGGGTCACCCAGGTACTCGGCGCGGTCGGCGTAGGCCAGCTTCATGCTCTCGGCCATGTAGTGCATGCTCTTGGCGCTGTTCACGCCCCACTGGTTCATGGGCCAGCGCTCCATCATGTTCAGGATCTGGATCAGGTGCGCCCCGCCCGACGACGGCGGCGGCATGGTCACGATCTGGTAGCCGCGGTAGCTGCCGCGCACGGGCTCGCGCTCTGCCACCTTGTAGTTCTTCAAATCCTGCAGCGAGATGGCGCCCGCGTGTGGCGCCATCTCGGCGGCTATTCTTTGCGCGATCGCGCCTTCGTAGAAGGCCTTGGCACCTTGTTCGCCGATCAGCCGCAGCGACTGCGCCAGGTCTTTCTGCACCAGGGTGTCGCCTTGCTGCAGCGGCTTGCCGTTCTTCCAGAAGATGGCCTGCGTGGCGGGCCAGCGGCCCATGTTCTTCTGTTCCTGCTGCAGGATCTTGGCCAGGGTCTCGCTGACGGGGTAGCCCTTGTCTGCCAGCGCGGCGGCGGGGGCGATCACCTTGGCGAGCGGCAGCGTGCCCCATTTCTTGAGCGCGTGCTCCATGCCGGCTACCGTGCCCGGCACGCCCACGGCGTAGTGGGTGTAGAGCGACTTGCCGTCGATGACCTTGCCTTGGGCGTCCAGGTACATGTCGCGCGTGGCCTTGGAGGGGGCCACCTCACGGAAGTCCAGCGCAATGTCGCGGCCGGTCTTGGCGTCATGCACCATCATGAAGCCGCCGCCGCCGATGTTGCCCGCATTCGGCAGGGCCACGGCCAGCGCAAAGCCCATGGCCACGGCTGCATCCACGGCGTTGCCGCCAGCCTTGAGCATGTCCAGGCCGATGCGCGATGCCAGTTCCTGCTCGCTGGCCACCATGCCGTTGGCAGCCGCCACGGGGTGGAAGATGTCCATGTCGAAGTCATAGGCCGCGGCCGCTGCCTGTGCGGCGCTGGGCTGTGCTGCGGCAGGTGGCGCGGCGAGCGGGGCGGAAATTGGTTGCGGGCTGCTGCACGCAAACAGGCTGGCCAGCGCCAGTGCCAGGCCGGCGGCCTGCAAGGTCGAACGAAACTGCATCAATGTCTCCAGGTGGTTGTGAGGCAGACTGCAGGGTAAACGCCTGCACGAATCATGACAAGCGTGTACAAAAAATGTATACACTTTGCTCTGCGCCAAATTCCATCTGGTCCGGCGCGGCCAACGATTCAGGAGATATCCATGGGCCTCAGCACCCACGTTCTAGACACCATGCATGGCTGCCCAGCGGCGGGCATGGCGATTGCGCTGTATTCCACGCAGGGTGAGCAAGCTACGCTCATCAAGCGGCTGGTGCTCAACCATGACGGGCGTACCGATGCACCGCTTTTCGACAACAACAGCCTGCGTACCGGCACCTACCGTCTTACCTTCGATGTGGCCGCGTATTTCAAGGCCCGGGGCGTGGTGCTGCCTGAGCCCAACTTTCTCGATCGCGTGAGCCTGGATTTCGGCATTGCCCATGTCGACCAGCATTACCACGTGCCGCTCCTGGTCAGTCCCTGGAGCTACTCCACCTATCGCGGATCGTGAGTTTTTAGGGACTGCGTGCGACGGTGAAGGCTCAGCGTTGAAGAGTGGGTGTTGCGTGTGGATACCCGCCCAACGCTGAACGCTTTCAGAGCTGGCCTTCGGTGAGCGTGTCCAACTGAAAGCTCCCCGATTGGTCCCAGAGCCAAGTGTCTGTATAGGTCACGCGCTGCATGCGCGAGGGCACGGGGAAGGGCGCCGCGGCACGTACCGTGCGTTCGATCTCGGCCACTACCTCGGGCGCGTGGCGCGGTGGGCGCATCCAGCGCAGCGACGTCACGCGGCCGTTGCGGTCTATGTCCACCTCCAGGACGCCGATGGCGTACAGCAGCGGTGGCAGCTTGCCCTGGTAGATGCGCTGCGCGTTCAGGCTGTACAGATGGCGCGCCGCATCCTGCCGGTAGGCGCGCGGCGTGGTTGCTGCAGAACTGCGCGGCGTGCCTGGCGGCGCCGCGCGCGCGTTGACGTCCGTCGGCCCGCTGTCCTGCGGAGGTGGTGCCTGCGGGCCGGATTTGCAGGCGGCCACGATGGCCGTCACGGCGGCCATCAGGCTGGCCGGTAGCCGAAAGCGGCGTCTTGCCGGTTCCTTGGGGGCGTGAGTGTCAGAGGGGGGCTGGGACATGGACGGGCTTGGTATGCTGAGCCGGTTGCGCCGCTCATCCGTGCTGCGGACGAACTGGAGGTAACTGCGAGTGGCGGTATTGGATTGTCTATTGCGGCGCATCGAGGCCGCACCCGCATGCCTGGTGACGGTGGAGTCTACCCAAGGCTCGGTGCCGCGTGAACCCGGTGCATGGATGGCCCTGTTCGATGGCGAGGACGAGCCGCTGGGCACCATAGGCGGGGGGCATCTGGAACTGCAGGCCATGCACGAGGCGCGCGAGCGCCTGACCGACCACCTGGCCGGCCGGCCGGCACGGGCTGCCGTGGTGCGCCGGGCACTGGGCCCCAGCCTGGGGCAGTGCTGTGGCGGCGTGGTGCATCTGCGCTTTGAATGTGTGACCGCGGCCGACGTGCCGGCCCTGCGCCAGCGCCTGGCGCCCAGGCTGCGGCCGGTGGCGCTATTCGGCGGCGGCCATGTCGGGCACGCGTTGGCAAGGGCGCTGGCCCCGCTGCCGTTTGCGCTGCACTGGATAGACAGCCGCGAGGGCGTTTTCCCGCCGCAGGTCGATAGCGACATGGTCTGCGAACATTCGGACCCGGTGCAGGCCGCTGTGCCGGACCTGGCGCCTCAGTCCCGCGTGCTCATCATGAGCTTCAGCCATGCCGAGGACCTGGACATCGTGGCGGCCTGCCTGCTGCGCCAGCGCGAGCGCGCCGACCTGCCCTTCATCGGCCTGATTGGCAGTCGCACCAAATGGGCCACCTTCCAGCACCGCCTGTTGGCACGCGGCTTTTCGCAGGAGGAGCTAGCGCATGTGACCTGCCCGATCGGCGTGCCCGGCATCGCGGGCAAGGAGCCCGAGGTTATCGCCGTGGCCGTGGCCGCGCAGCTGTTGCAGCTCGCCGATGTGGGTTGTGCGTGAGCTTGCCTCGTTGCCGCAGGCGGGGTGAATACGCGACGATTACGTCTTGCAACAATAAGGGCTGGTGGGGCAGGGTAATCCCGTCCTATGGGCGATGGTTTTGGTGGCAAAAAGTGCATACACTTACTGTCCACAAAGTTGGTCGCAGCGGTGCCCTAGTAGCAATATGCCAAGGTGCGCGGCCCATTGTTTTCTGCTCAGAGCGCCCGCAGTGGTGAGCAGCTTGCCGGTGGCCTTTGCATGCCACCAAGGTTGAAGCCCCATGGAAAGCTACCTTCTGGACTGGTCCAATCTGCTGCTGCGCTGGCTGCATGTCATTACCGCCATCGCCTGGATCGGGTCGTCGTTCTACTTCGTATTTCTCGACAGCAGCCTCACGCCGCCGGTGGACGAGCGCATGAAGCGCGACGGCGTCAGCGGCGAGCTCTGGGCCGTGCATGGCGGCGGGTTCTACCACCCGGTCAAATTCAACGTCTCGCCCCCGAAGCTGCCCGATCACCTGCATTGGTTCTATTGGGAGAGCTACACCACCTGGCTTAGTGGTTTCGCCCTGCTCACCGTGTCCTACCTGTGGAATGCCGGCATCTACCTGGTGAGCCCGTCCAACCCGCTGATGTCGTCCTCCATGGCCATCGTGGCGGCGCTGGCCTTCCTGGTGGTCTTCTGGCTGCTTTATGACGCCATCTGCCGCATCTTCGGACAAAGAGAGAATGGTGACGCCATCGTGGGCGGCTTTGTGCTGGTGCTGGTGTGTATCGCAGCCTTCCTGGCCTGCCATATCTTTCCCGGCCAGGCGGCCTTCCTGCTGATGGGCGCCATGCTGGCCACCTCGATGAGCGCCAATGTGTTCTTCTGGATCATCCCCGGCCAGCGCAAGGTGGTGGCCGCCCTCAAGGCCGGCCAGCCGGTTGACCCCCTGCATGGCAAGCGCGCCAAGCAGCGCAGCGTGCACAACACCTACTTCACGCTGCCCGTGCTGTTTGCCATGCTGTCCAATCACTATGGCTGGCTCTACAACCACCCGCAGAACTGGCTGGTGCTGATCCTCATGATGTTCGCCGGCGCCGCCATTCGCCAGTTCTTCGTGATGCGCCACGGCTTCAAGCTGGGCCGCAACGCCCACCCCTGGCCCTATGCGGCCGTTGGCGTGGTGGCGCTGCTCGGTGTGCTGGGCTGGCTCAAGCCCGCGCCCCAGGCTGCTGTTGCCCAGGCGGCCACGTCCCAGACGGCCGCAGGTTTTGAACAGGTACATGCCATCATGCAAAAGCAGTGCGTGGTCTGCCACAGTGCGAACACCGTGGCGCAGAAGAATGTGAAATTCGACACCCCGGAGGACGTCAAGAGCCATGCGCAGCAGATCTACCAGCAGGTCGTGCAGCTGCGCAAGATGCCCTTTGGCAACCCCGGCGCTCTGTCGGCCGCGGAGGTCGATACTTTCAAGCGCTGGTACGAAGGGGGCGCATCGGTCGCGCCTTGATGGGTGTTGTGCATTAAATAGGGCTGCAGCGCTTGTCAGGCAAGCGCAGTCAGCTCTTTTTTTGTGAGTATTGGCGATAAGCATCGTGGCAGAATGCGCGCCAGGAGTATTCACCCATGAGCATCAAGAGCGACAAATGGATCCGGCGCATGGCCGAGCAGAACGGCATGATCGAGCCCTTCGAGCCCGGCCAGATCCGCGAGAGTGACGGCAAGAAGATCATCAGCTACGGCACCAGCAGCTATGGCTACGACATACGCTGTGCGCGCGAATTCAAGGTCTTCACGAATATCCACAGCACCGTGGTGGACCCGAAGAATTTCGACGAAAAGAGCTTCGTCGATTTCGAGGGCGATTACTGCATCATTCCGCCCAACAGCTTTGCGCTGGCGCGCACCATGGAGTACTTCCGCATTCCACGCGATGTGCTCACCGTGTGCCTGGGCAAGAGCACCTACGCACGCTGCGGCATCATCGTCAACGTCACGCCCTTCGAGCCCGAGTGGGAAGGCTATGTGACGCTGGAGTTTTCCAACACCACGCCGCTGCCGGCCAAGATTTACGCGGGCGAGGGCTGCGCCCAGGTGCTGTTCTTCCAGGGTGACGAGGAGTGCGCCGTGAGCTACAAGGACCGCAAGGGCAAGTACCAGGGCCAGCATGGCGTGACCCTGCCCAAGGCGTGATGGCCAGCCGGCGTAACATTGACCGCTGGCGCCCTGTGCGCATTGGAGACGCCCCATGAAATGGGAAGGCAATCGCGAATCGGACAACGTGGAGGACCGGCGTGACGGAGGCGGTGGTGGCGGCGGCTTTGGCGGCGGGCGCACCATAGGCATAGGCACCGTGGTGGTGGCGCTGATTGGCTGGGGGGTGTTCGGCATCAACCCGCTCACCACCATAGGCCTGCTGTCGGGCGGCGGCGCGCCCCAGGTGCAGCAGCAACAGGCGCCGGCGCACCGGCCACCGGGCAACGACCGCCAGGCGGCCTTCGTCTCGACGGTGCTGGCCTCGACCGAGGATGTCTGGGCGCAGATCTTCCAGCAGGGCGGGGCGCGCTACCAGGACCCCAAGCTGGTGCTTTACCGCGGCGCCACGCCCACGGCCTGCGGCACGGGGCAAAGCGCCATGGGGCCGTTCTATTGCCCGGGCGACCACAAGGTGTACCTGGACATGGACTTCTTCGACACCATGAGCCGCCAGCTCGGCGCGCCCGGCGAATTCGCCCGCGCCTACGTCATCGCCCACGAGGTCGGCCACCACGTGCAGACCCTGCTGGGCACCACCGCCAAAGTGGACGGCATGCGCGGGCGCGTGAGCCAGCGCGAGCAGAACGCGCTGTCAGTGCGCCTCGAGCTGCAGGCCGACTGCTACGCCGGCATCTGGACGCATTACTCGCAGCAGGCCAAGCATTGGCTGGACCAGGGCGACATCGAGTCGGCCATGAATGCCGCCGAGCAGATCGGCGACGACACGCTGCAGCGCCGCCAGACCGGCACCGTGCGGCCCGACGCCTTCACCCATGGTTCCAGCGAACAGCGTGTGCGCTGGTTCACCCAGGGCATGAAGACCGGCAACGTGCAGGCCTGCGACACCTTCAGCGTGCGTGCGTTGTAGTGTTTTCGTCCCTTTGCGGACTGGTATGCGGGGCGGTCTATGGCCCATGTTGCGCTGCAATGCGACAATAGGGACTTGATGACACAACCGTACTCCACCTTAGCGCTTGCCGAACCGCTCAAGCGCGCCGTAGCCGACATGGGCTACGAGAACATGACGCCGATCCAGGCCCAGGCGATCCCTGTGGTGCTGACCGGCAAGGACGTGATGGGCGCGGCGCAGACCGGCACCGGCAAGACGGCGGCGTTCTCGCTGCCGCTGCTGCAGCGCCTGCTCAAGCACGAGAACAGCTCCGCCTCGCCCGCGCGCCACCCGGTGCGCGCCCTGGTGCTGCTGCCCACGCGCGAGCTGGCCGACCAGGTGGCGCAGCAGGTCGCGCTGTATGCCAAGTACACCAAGCTGCGCAGCACCGTGGTCTTTGGCGGCATGGACATGAAGCCGCAGACGCTGGAGCTCAAAAAAGGCGTCGAGGTGCTGGTGGCCACGCCCGGGCGCCTGCTGGACCATATCGAGGCCAAGAACGCGGTGCTGAACCAGGTCGAGTACGTGGTGCTCGACGAGGCCGACCGCATGCTGGACATCGGCTTCCTGCCGGACCTGCAGCGCATCCTGTCCTACCTGCCCAAGAGCCGCACCACGCTGCTGTTCTCGGCCACCTTCTCGCCCGAGATCAAGCGCCTGGCCGGCAGCTACCTGCAGGACCCGGTCACCATCGAGGTGGCGCGCCCCAACGAGACCGCGTCCACCGTCGAACAGCGCTTTTTGAGCGCCAACGACGACGACAAGCGCCGCGCCATCCGCCAGGTGATCAAGCAGCGCGAGTTGAAGCAGGCATTCATCTTCGTCAACAGCAAGCTCGGCTGCGCGCGCCTGGCGCGCGCCCTGGAGCGCGACGGCCTGCGCGCCACCGCGCTGCATGGCGACAAGAGCCAGGATGAACGCCTGAAGGCGCTGGAGGCGTTCAAGAGCGCCGAGGTCGATCTGCTGGTATGCACCGACGTGGCGGCGCGTGGCCTGGACATCAAGGACGTGCCCGCGGTGTTCAACTATGACGTGCCGTTCAACGCCGAGGACTATGTGCACCGCATCGGTCGCACGGGCCGCGCGGGCGCGTCGGGCTTGGCCGTGACACTGGTCGCGGGCAGCGATACGCGCTTGGTGGCCGACATTGAGAAGCTGATCAAGAAGAAAATCGAGATCGAGGCCATCGAATTCGAGGACGAGCGTCCGCGCGGGCGCTTCAACGACGGTCGGCGCGCCTGGCGCGAGGAGGGCGAGGGCGGCGGCGCAGCCCCACGCCCCGGCCGCGAGCGCGGCGGCTACCGGCACGCACCGGTCGTGGCGCGCGATGCCTTCTTCGACAAGCCCTACGAGGCCAGCGGTGGCAGTAGCGGTACCGCGAGCTGGGAGGTGGCCCCCAAGGCGGCCGTGGCGCGCGGCAGCATTTCGGCCAACATCAAGCCTAAGCGCAAGCTGGCGGCGCTGTTCAAGGCGCCGCAGCCGCTGGTCGAGCCTCAGCCGCAATAGGCGTCTGAAAGCCCGGCGGGGTTACCGTTGATGTCGAAAAAAGTGGCTCAAGCGCTTGTTCAGCAAGCGTAGAATGCTATTGTTTCAAGAGTGTGTCAGTGATGGCCATGGCCGCCGCTTCCGGCCAGTTGCGCGACCAGCGCCGCGTCGATGGCACCGAAGGCCAGCACCGTGCCGCCGCGCCGCGCGGCGAAGGCCTGGGCCGCCTCGCGCGAGGCAAAGGCGGGCAGGTTGCCTGCACGCATGGGGCCCTTGGCCGATGAGCCATGCACGTAGTAGGCGCCCAGGGCGTCGATCCAGCGCGTCTGACCGCCTGCCATGGGCGTCGTGGCATCGGTGACGTAGTGCGCCACGATGCTCCCTGCGCTGCGACCGGGGCTGTAGCGCGCCACGTCCCGCAGGTACATGAATAGCGACAGCGGCGAGTCGAAGAACTGCGCATCGCCGTTCTTGAAGATGACCTGCGCCGCCCATTCGGGCGCGCGCGCCGGGAACATGCCGCAGACGGGGCAACGCGCGTCGGACGGCACGGCACGCGCTGCCGTGGGCGCCAGGCCGGATGCCGGGTCGTAGCGTGTGGGCGGGGCGACGATGCAGACATCGGGTTCGGGTACTGCTGCTGGCGTGGCCTGGGGAGCAAGTGTGCTGCGCATGGCCGGCAGACTCCACGGCGCGCTGGCCCCCAGCGCCGCCAGGCCCGTGAGCAGTCCCAGGGCCAGCAGGCGCCTGCGGCGCTGCGGGGCCATCATGGAGTCGTCAGGCATGTGCATGGCGTGAGGCAGGGCTTACATGCGCGTGTCGTGCAGCGCGCCGCCGCTCAGATCCACCATGTCCAGCTTGATGTCGCCAAAGCGCAGCACCTTGCCGCCATATTCGCCGGCGAACTTGGTCGCGTCCTGCTCCTGGGCAAAGCTGGCAATCGTCGGGCCCATGGAGCCCTTGCGCTTGCTGCCCAGCACGTAGACGGCGGTCTTGGCGTCGATCCAGTGGCCCTTGGGCTCGTCCCAGTTGGCCTGGCCCATGTCTTGCACGTAGACGGCGCGCACGGCGCGCACCTGCTCGCTTGCGAGCAGGGTGTGGAACAGCTCCACCGTGTCGCAGAAGAAGGCCGGCTTGTCCTGGCCTGCGTAGAAGATCTGCGCCTTGGGGCCGGGATAGTCGGCGAGCAGCATGCCGTCGAGCTCGCAACTCGTGCTGCGGTCTATCTCCACGGGGGCGAGCGATTGCTTTTCGGCGGCCTTGTCGCCGCAGCCCGCCAGCAGGCCGCCGGCGGACAACGCCGCGAGGGCGGCCAGGCCCAGGGCGCGGCGGCGGGTGATGCAGGAACAGGTCATGGCTTGAATCTCCAGTTGGCAAGGGCGAGTGGCACCACAATCCAGGCAGCCATCACGCCGCCCATAGTCGCGGGGTTGCCCAGCGACGCAGGAACGACGCTGGCCAGGCCGTAGAGCGTGCGCACGTCGTCGAGCGAGAACACGTTGAGGATGCGGAACACGTCCGCGGGGTTGAGCAGCAGCAGCCAGGCGAAGGCGTCGCCCGCGAACTGCCCGCCGGTGGTCACTAACAGGCCCAGCAGCAGCAGGTCGAACACCAGCACGAAGAAGAACCAGGCGGCAATGGCCAGGCCCGAGGCGCGCGTGCGCTCGCGCGCCAGCACCGAGATCAGCACCGCCAGGCTCAGGAAGGCCAGGCCCAGCAGCACCGAGCTGAGCATGAAGCCGCCGTAGTGGAACAGGGCGTTGGCGCTCATGTGCTTGTAGAGCAGCACGGCCACCAGGCCGAATCCGACCACGGTGGACAGCGTCAGCGCCAGCGCCAGGCCCAGGTATTTGCCCAGCAGCAATTCCAGCCGCGTGATCGGCAGGGCCAGCAGCAAGTCCAGAGAGCCGCGCTCGCGCTCGCCGACGATGGCGTCGAAGCCCAAGAGCAGCGCGATCAGCGGGATCAGGTAGATGACCAGGCTGACCAGGCTGGCGATGGTGAACTCGATGGAGCGAAAGCCCACCTGGCCCTGCTGCGCGCCGCCGAAGTAGGCGATGACCAGCGAGAAGATGGTAAAGACAAGCGCCACCGCCAGCACCCAGCGGTTGCGCATGCGGTCGCGGAACTCCTTGGCCGCGACGGTGAGGATAGGGGTCAGTTCCATGGCAGGCTTTATGCGGAAAGCCCGAAGAACATGTCTTCGAGCGAGGGCTCCTGCAGGCGCAGGTCGCGCACGCGTGCGCCCAGGGGGGCCAGAGCGGCGAGCACGGCCATCTTCTGGTCGCGCGCGCATTGCAGGTGCAGGCCGGTGGGCGTCTGCGCCGGCTTGGCGCCGGTGGCGCCGCGCAGGGCGTGCAGGGCCTCGTGGCAGTCGCCCGGGGCCATGTCCACCTCCACGATCAGCGGCAGGCCGGTGCGCTCGCGCAGCTCCTGCACGCTGCCCACGGCCTGCACCTGGCCCGAGGACAGGATGGCCAGGCGATCGACGCGTTCCTGCAGCTCGGCCAGGATGTGCGAGGTGATGATGATGGTCACGCCCTGCTCCTGCAGGCCGCGCAGCGTGGCGTAGAAGTCGCGTATCGCCTGGGGGTCCAGGCCGTTCGTGGGTTCGTCGAGGAACAGCACGCGTGGCTTGCCCAGCAGGGCCTGGGCAAAACCCAGGCGCTGGCGCATGCCCTTGGAATATTCACGCACCGGGCGCTTGCCGGCATGGGCCAGGCCCACCTTGTCCAGCATGGCCGGGCACTCACCCAGCGGCGCGCCCTTGAGGCGCGCGAAGAAATGCAGCGTCTCCAGGCCGTCGAGGTTGTCGTAGAGCACCACGTTCTCGGGCAGGTAGCCGAGCTGCCTGCGCGCCGCGCGAAAATGCCGCCCGCCGACGGGTGTGCCGGCCACCAGGATTTGGCCGGAAGTGGGCGCCAGCAGGCCCAGCATCATCTTGAACAGCGTGCTCTTGCCCGCGCCGTTGTGGCCTATCAGGCCGAAGATCTCGCCCGGGGGAATGTCCAGATCAACACCATCGACGGCGTGCAGCGCGCCGAAGTGCTTGTGCACGCCGCGCAGGGAGATGGCCAGTTGTTCTTTACTGGCCGGGGAAATGCTTGCCACGCCATTGACTCCAATCTTGGTGGTAGGGGCGCATGCGTGGGTGGGGATCAACCACCGAGGGCACGCGCAACACGGGGAACTGCTGGCCCACCAGGCGCAGGGCCTGCACGGCAGGACTGGCCAGCAGCAGCTTGATGGCGGGGTGGCGCCAGGTCAGGCGGTCCACCATGTCGTTGGCCTCGTACTGCACATCGCCCACGCCGTCGCCGTTGCGGTCCCAGCCGAGGTAGTTGCTCCAGTAGTTGCCACGTTTCTGGCCCCAGACTTCGTCGCGCGCGCCCACGTAGCGCACCTGTTCGCGGTTGCCGATGAAGTCGTTGCCATCGACCTCGTTGCGCGTGGAGCCGGCCGACAGGTGCACGCCGACGGTGTTGTCCACGACCAGGTTGTTGTTGAGTTGGATGTACTCCACGTCGTAGATGAAGAAGCCGCGGTTGTTGCCGGCCACCACGTTGCCCTCGATCACCGAGTCCTGCAGCGTGCGCAGCATGATGCCGTGGTCCGAGTTGCCCCAGGCGCGGTTGTTGCGCACCTCCTGGTTGCGCACCTCCATCAACGCCAGGCCGCCACGGTTGTAGAACGTGTCGTTGTCCTCCCACAGGTTGTAGTAGGAGTTCATGTAGTGCGTTCCGTAGCGGCTATGGTGCAGCTTGTTGCCCTTGAATAGCGCGTGGTGCGACACGTCCACGTACAGCGCATCACGCACGAAGCTGATGTTGTTGTGGAGGATCTTCGCGCCCTTGGTGTTGTACAGCTGCACGCCGTTGCCGCGCTGGGACGATGCGTATTCGCGCTTGCCGGTGATGGTGTTGTGCTCGATGAGCACGTCGTTGGCCTTCTCTATCCACAGGCCGAACAGGTTGTAGGTCAGGTCGCAGCGGCGCACGATGGCGCGGTGCGCGCCGGGGTAGAGGTAGATGCCGGCGTTCTGGTTCTTGAGGTCGTCGCCCGAGTCGCTGACGATCAGGCCCTCGATGACCACGTCGGGTGCCGTGACGCGGATGGTGTCGCCCTGCTCGCCGCCGCTGATGGTGGGGCGGTCCAGGCCGCGCAGGGTCAGGGGCTTGTCGATCACGAGGTTGGCGCGGTAGCGGCCGCGCGCCACCTCGACCACGTCGCCCGGCCGGGCCTTGGCCACGGCGGCGGCCAGGTCGTCGCCGGGGTGCACGCTGAGCGTGGCTGCCTGGCAGGCCCCGGCGATGCATAGCGCCAGGGCCGCACTTAAGTGGGGCAGGGCGCTCATGCGATGAGCCAGCCCAGGGTCTTGAGCACCAGGAACAGTGCAGCCCCGATCATCAGGTTCTTGAATCCCACGTAACTCATCATGTCCATCACGCCGGCGACGCGGTACTGGTCGCGCCACCACGGGCCATCCTTCACATAACGGCGACCGGACAGGCGGATCATCACTTCGTACACGCTCCAGCCAAACCACCAGCCGATGATGGCGCCCGACGACAGGTGCCCCAGGGCGGCTTGCACCCAGGCGATGCTGGCGGCCACGGCCAGCGCCAGGCCGGCGATCTGCAGCGCGCGCTGGCTGTGCCAGCCCTCGCGGCTCCAGGGCCAGAGGTGGTCACGCAGCTCCAGCCACAGCCATTCGAGCAGGCCCACATCCTCCTTGTGCGCGGGCAGGGTGCGGTCGGTGGGCATGCGCGGATCGACGCCGTCCTTGGCCCGCGGCGCAATCTGGTCTTCCACCTTGGCCGGGTGGATGGGGATGAAGTAGCCGTTCTTGCCTATGGGCGTGATCTCCAGGCCGTCCTTCTCGCGGCGCTTGCGCTCCTTGGCCAGGGGCGGGCAGCCCTTGGTGTCGGTGTACAAAATCATGCAATCCAGGCAGTGCAGGCATTCGCGGTGGTCGATGCGCCCATCGGCGTCGATGGCCTGCGAGCCGCAGCCCACGGCGCAGGCCTTGCAGCTGTTGCAGTCCTGCTTGCGCTTCAGGCCAAACCAGCGGAAGGTGCTGGGCATGGCCAGCGACGCGCCCAGCGGGCAGATGTACTTGCAGTAGGGCCGCTCGATGAAGATGGACACGCCCAGGATGGCGGCCACGAACAGGCCGTAGGGCCAGGCGCGGTTCATCACGCCCACCAGGAAGGTGGTCTTGAAGGGCTCGACCTCGGCCAGCTTTTCCGCCAGGCCCATGGAGAACATGGACACCGCCAGCAGCCCGAAGAACACCGCGTACTTGACCCACTTCAGCCGGTCATGCCATTTCTGCGGCAGCGCGGTCTGGAAGCGCTTGAGGCCTATCGCCTCGGCGATCTTGAAGATGCCTTCCTGCAGCGAGCCGAACGGGCACATCCAGCCGCAGAACAGGCCGCGGCCGAACAGGAACACCGTGACGATGATGAAGATCCAGAAGAGGAAGATGAACGGGTCGGACAGGAACAACGACCAGGTCCACTGGAACAGCAGCGAATGGAACCAGGTCAGCACCTGGGTGATGGAGGGCTGGGCCATGTAGCCGAAGCCCACCCAGAAGATGCTGATGGCCCAGAACGTGTATTTGAAGCCGTTGACCGGCCACTTGTTCTTGTGCGTGGACAGGCGCGTGAGCTTCTCGCGCAAGGCGTAGACCACGGCCACGGCCGTCAGCAGCAGACCGAACAGGCCGATCGGCAGGGCCTGCGACTTCCAGATGCGCACCCAGGGGGCGGCAGGTTCCTCGACATGGGGGCGGCCGCCTTCCAGACTGCTGGCGGGCAGCCAGTACTTGGTCTCGAACACGGCAAAGCTGCGATGGCCCGTGGCACGATCGACGCGGTTGCCGAGGAAGGCCAGCTTCCAGGGGTAGGCGGCAGAGAACGAGGACGAGCGGATGATGAAAATTGCCGACTCGGTGTAGCTCGGCGCGCCGGCCGCTTCCAGGCCGTAGAGGTTCATCGAATCCAGGTCGCGGAAGGTGAAGGAGTCTGCGCCCTGCTTGACCTGCACGCGGTCGAAAATGCCGCCGCGCACGAAGCCCGAGCCCTTGAACGATTCCTGGCCCGCGGTCTTGACGACGAACAGCGCGTTCTCGCCGTCCTTCAGGCGCGAGCGCAGGCTGTCGAAGGCGTTGTTGCCCAGCAGGCTGCGGCCCAGGTCGGGCTGGTTCAGGTCGCCGAACCACAGCTCGATGAAAGGTTCGGGGCCGCGCGGCAGGCCGACCTGCTCGGGCCTGACGAGCAACTGCTGTACCGCGCCCATTTTCACGAGCTGGGCCCAGTCGTACTTCTGGCCCGTGCTGACGAACTTGGCCGGCGCGCGCACCGTGGGCGCGATGATGCCGGTCTGGCGCGCCACGGCGGCGCCCGAGGTCATGACCACCTGGTTCTGCGCGACGACGGTGACGGTGGCGCCGGAGATGGCATCGACGCCGGTGATGTTCTCATCGGGGCGCGAGGGGCCGACCTCGATGGTGTCGGTCACCGACTTGCCGATGTACTGGTTGTTGAAGTTGATCAGGGCCGACTCGGGAATACCCAAGAGCAGGATGGGCTCGGAATGCTTGAGCACCTTCATGCCGACGAAATGGCCCGCCTTGTCCATGCCGATGAGCGTGACCACCGGCTTGCCCGAGTAGGCCGGCGTGTCGGTGATGTCGGTGGACAGCATGACGTAGCCCAGCAGCTTCTTCTGCGCCGAGTCGTTGTCGTAGGCCTCGACATAGGGGGGCTGGCCCTTGCGCTCGGAGAAATGGGTGGCGCCGGGAAACACCTCGGTGCAGGGCAGCAGCGAGCACATGTCGGGCGTGCTCGTCAGGTTGGCCGGCAGTTCGGCCTCGTAGGCACCTGCATGGGCCGCAGGCGGCGCCAGCAGTGCCAGCGCCACGAACAACACGGAAAGAATGGCGAGAAGCCGTTGACCCAGGGGAATCATCACACTATCCAATGAATGGCAGGCGCCGTGCGCGGGCACAGCGCCTGCTGCAGGGGCCGTCAGGCCTCGACGATCATGCGCGTGCGCATCTCAAGGTGCAGCGCGTGGCAGAACGTGGAGCAGTAGGCCCAGAACACGCCCGGCTTGTCGGCGATGAAGGTCACCGACTTGGTCTCCAGCGGATTGATCACGAACTGGACGTTGTACTTGGGTAGCGCAAATCCGTGCGTCAGGTCTTCGATCTTGTCCAGGTTGGTCAGGATCAGCGTGACCTCGTCGCCCTTCTTCACCGTGAACTCGCGCATGCTGAAGGCTGGCGCCTGCGACGTGAGCTTGACGGTGACCTTCTTGCCGTTGCGGAACACGCCCGATTCCTTGGCGTCCTTGATGGCGATGGGCGACTCGTCCAGCTCATAGACCTGCTTGGGCTTGATGATGTCGCGCTTGAAGATGATGAAGTCGTGCGGCTCGCCGCGCACCGGGTGGTCGGCCAGCAGCACCATCTTCTCGCCCGAGATGTCGATCAACTGCTCGTTCTCGGGATGCAGCGGTCCCACGGGCAGGAAGCGGTCCTTGGAGAACTTGCAACCCACGGCCAGGATCTTGCCGTCGGCCGCCTTGGTCTCGGATTGCGAGGCGTTGATGTGGCCGGGCTGGTAGTGCACGTCGATGCGGTCCACCACGTACTTGGCGTTCTTGTCGCCCTTGTGGAAGGCAATGGCCTTGTCCACGTTCCACTTGACGATCTGGCTGTCCAGGAACAGCGTGGTGTAGGCGTTGCCGCGGCCGTCGAAGGCCGTGTGCAGCGGACCCAGGCCCACCTCGACCTCGGCGACGATGGCGTCGTCGAGCTTTTCCATCTTGCCGTCGAACCAGTCGAGCACCTTGGCCAGCTCGATGGTGGTGGTGGTGGGCGAGAGCTTGCCGGCGCAGATGAAATACTTGCCATCGGGCGAGGCGTTCACGCCGTGCGGGTTCTTTGGCACCGAGACGTAAGCGACCAATGCGGTCTTGGCGTCCTTGTTGGCCTCGTGCGTGCCGTCCACCACGGGGACCTTGTTGCCATAGGTCTTGAACTTGCCGGCCTTGACGGCCTCTTCAATGCGCGCCACGTTGAAGAACAGGCAGGCGTCACGCTCGGCGGACATCATGTCCTCGTAGTGCACGCCGTTCTCGGTGTTGTACTGGTTGGTGGCGGCCAGCTTGCCGTCGTACGAGGTGGCCACCAGGTCGCAGTTGCCGTCGATCAGCACTTGCCAGCGCACGTCCATGGTCTCGGCATCGACGCAGGTGAACAGCGAACGGTATTTCTCGGGGTTGTTGACGTCCTTGCCCTCGTTGGGCAGGGGAATGCCGAACTCGCCACCGCAGAACACGCGCGTGGTGTAGTTGATCGCCGGATCCACCGGGTCGGCCTTGTCGGGGAAGATGCCGTGGAAGCCCTGCACGTTGGGCAGGTCGGTGATCTTGTCGCAGATGAAGTAGTCCAGGCGGATGCGTGCGATGCGGGCATTGATCTTGTCGTTCACCCAGGCGTAGCGGCCGTCGTAGTTGCCATCCTTGTACGAGGCGTGCAGGTGGTGCGTGTCGGCCACCGTGTAGCGCAGGTGGCCGTCGGGCTTGGTGCCCATGACAGCCTTGGATTCGTTGGTGATGCCCCAGCCCACGAGCGCGTCGGGCACGAAGCAGGGAATGCGGTGGATCTCACGGCCAGACGGCAGGCCCAGCACGCGCACATCGCCGTTGTGACCGCCGCTCCACAGGCCGTAGTAGGTGTCGAGCTCGCCGGGCTTGAGGTGTACGTTGATGCTGCCGGCGGCTGCCGCCGCTGCGGATGCCGGTGCGGCTGCCGGGGCGTTCGATGCCGCCGGGGCCGCGGCGGGCTTGTCGTTGCACGCGGCAACGCCCACCGTCAGGCCCGCCAGCGCGGCGGTGTTGATGAAACGGCGCCGGCCCATGCCGACGGTTTCGTTGCCCAGGTCTTGTTTCTTGCTCATGAGATCCTCTTTCAGGGTGTGTTAAACGGAAAACGAAGGTGGGCCGCGCGCCGGAGGTGGCGTGGCCATGGGCGCCATCGCGAACACCAGCGGCGGCGCAACAGGCGCCACGTGAACGTGCGGCAGGGTCGATGGGGTGTTGGCAGTGCGCTGTGGCGGGGCGCTGCCCAGCAGGCACAGCGGGCAGTCCATGCCCAGGGTGTCGAGTACGGCGTTACCGGTATCGGCATGCACCACCAGGGCGGCGCCGTGGATTGCCGAGCACACCAACTCCACGCCGCGTGGCTGCACTACGGGGGTGGCCAGCGTGGCTCCCAGGCTGAAGATGAACCACGCAACGATCCACCAGCGCAGGCGGTCCGGGGAGCGCAGGCTGTCCATGAAGGCAGTACGGGTTCTGGTGTTCATTGCATGTGCGTCGCCCCTGTGGCGATGGCAGGCAAATGTTCCCTTCAAATGATTCTTTGGATGTTGATTTGCATCAATCAATCAATTCTGGAAACTACCAAACTGGCGGCCATGCCAGAGGGCAGGCGCGTCGCATGGTGCGCACGCCGCGATGCCTCCTGACGGTGTACGTCCGAGCACACGAAAGGCTTCTTCGATGAACAAGACATCTCTCACGCTGGCCCTGGCCGCGGCAACCCTGGCCCTTGCCGCCTGCGGCAAGAACGAGGCCCCGGCGTCTGCGCCAGCCCCCGCGCCCGCGCCTGCCGCGCAGGCCCCGGCCCCCGCGCCCGCCGCACCGGCTGCGGAAAACACCGTCGGCAAGGGCGTCTACGGCAAGACCTGCGCCATGTGCCACGCCGCCGGCGTGGCCGGCGCGCCCAAGCCCGGCGACAAAGCCGACTGGGGCCCGCGCATCGCCCAGGGCAAGGACACGCTGTACAAGCACGCCATCGAGGGTTTCACCGGCGCCAAGGGCCAGATGCCGGCGCGCGGCGGCGCTGCCTCGCTCAGCGATGACGAGGTCAAGGCCGCCGTGGACTTCATGGCCGACCAGTCGATGTAATGCATGAGGAGCCGGCCATGAACAACGGATGGCAAGGCGGCCGCCTGTCGCGGCGGCGCCTGGCACTGGCGCTGCCCCTGCTGGGCGCCGTGGCCTGGGGCCTGCCGGGCATGGCGCGGGCCGCGGGGCCGCAGCGCGCAAGCCGCAACCTCATGGGCACGCGCGTGGACATCGTGGCCGACGGCGGCGATGCCCGCCAGCTGCAGGCCGCGATCGGCCTGGCCTTCGAGGAAATGCAGCGCCTGGAAGGCCTGCTGAGCCGCTACCGCGAGGACAGCGCGGTGCGGCGCATAGGCCAGGCGGCAGGGCGCCATCCGGTGGCCGTGGCGCCTGAGGTCATGGCCGTGCTGGTCAGCGCCCAACGCGTCTGGCAGGGCAGCGCGGGCGCCTTCGACCCCACGGTGGGGGCGCTGTCGGGCTGGCATTTCGAGCCCGGTCGGCAGGCCATGCCCGCGCCGGCCGAGATTGCCGCGGCGCTGCGCCATGTGGGCGCGCGCCAGCTGCGGCTGGACGAGCGCGCGGGCACGGCCTACCTGGCCGAGCCCGGCATGGCGCTCGACCTGGGCGGCATCGCCAAGCTGCCCATCCTGGCGGCGGGCCTGCGGGTGCTCGAACGCGAGGGCGTCACCAACGCCCTCATCAACGGCGGCGGCGATGTGCTCGCCAGCGGTCGCCTACAGGGCCGGCCCTGGCGCGTGGGCGTGCGCGACCCGCGTGCGCCCGACAGGCTGTTGGGCGCCATCGAGGTCGAGGGCCATGGCGTGGTCGCCTCCTCGGGCGACTACGAGCGCGGCTTTGTGCACCAGGGCCGGCGCCTGCACCATGTGCTGGACCCGCACAACGGCTGGCCCACCACCGGCGTGCATGGCGTGGCCCTGCTGGCGCGCGACGTGCAGGCCGTCAACGGCTGGGGCACGGCACTCATGGTGCAGGGCATGGCGGCCGTGCCGGCATGGAGCGCACGCCATCCCGGCGTCGCCGTATTGGCTGCGGGCGCCGATGGCGTGCTGTGGCAGTCGCGCGGCATGACGCAGGCGCTGAAACCGATAGACGTCTAAAACCATAGCTGCTTGCGCATGCTGTTGACTGGTTTCACGGGTTTTTTTATCTAAAACTACCGTCTTTACAGCGCAAGAAGCTTGCGTTGATATAGCGCGTCACCCACCGGGCCGTTGCTCCTGCGTGCATTGCACCATGCACTGCTCGCGCTCGGCCAGCGTGGCGCCAAAGCGCACGGCGCTCAAACAACCGCCCCAGACGCAGCCCGTGTCCAGGCCCAGCACGTCGGGTCGGCTGAACCAGCCCAGCGTGGACCAGTGACCGAAGGCGATCAGCGTGCCCCGCGTGCGCCTGTCGGGGGCATCGAACCAGGGCAGCAGCCCGGCGGGCGGCTGCGCGGCGCTCTCGGTGCTGTCGAATTCCATGCGCCCCTCGGGCGTGCAAAAGCGCAGCCGCGTCAGTGCGTTGACAATGATGCGCAAGCGATCCATTCCCTGCAGATCCGCGCCCCAGAGGTCCGGGCTGTTGCCATACATCTGGCGCAGAAAGCCGGGCAGCCGCGGGCCGCGCAGCTCGGCCTCGACCTCGGCCGCAAGCGTCAGCACATCGTCGGCCGTCCATTGCGGCAGCACGCCGGCATGCACCAGCAGCAGATCCTCGCCGCCATGGCGCAGGCGCCGCGCCAGCGGCTGCCGGCGCAGCCAGTCGAGCATGGCCTCGCGGTCGCTCGCCTGCAGGATGCCCTGCAGCGTGTCGCGGCGTGAGGGCGGGCGCACGCCATGGGCGGCGGCCAGCAGGTGCAGGTCATGGTTGCCCAGCAGCGCGCGCACGCTATCGCCCAGCTGCATGCAGCGGCGCAGCACCGCGGCCGAGCCGGGGCCGCGGTTGACCAGATCGCCCAGCAGATACACCGTGTCGCGGCTGGCCGAGAAACCGATCTCGCAAAGCAGCCGCTCAAAGGCCGCGTCGCAACCCTGTATGTCGCCCACGCAATAAAGTGCCATGTCGTTTTCGTTTGATGCCAATGTGGACGCCGATTGTCGCGCGGGTTTCATTGCCCGCATGTCTTGCAGGCACAGGGCCGGGTCTGGAAAAGATAGTCCTGCATGGGTTAGTAACTGCGTGAATCAAATCGGCAGGTGATGAACGCCACATACCGGCCGGTGCTTTTAAGCATGGTGCGGTCGGAGGTGGCTTCATGCATGGGTCTGGTGCATGACAAGGCCGAATGGCCTTTGGGTTTTCGATCCATTTACATAAAACAGCAGAAGGTCGTAACAGGTCTACGAATGTTTCCCTATAATCGACACCGGTTATTAATTCTCAACCCTCCATATACTGCTATGACTGCAAGCTACCAAGACCTCTTGAAGCAGCGCGAAGCCCTTGAGCAACAAATCACCGAGGCTAGGCGCCGCGAAATGGCCCAGGCCGTCGCCCAGGTGCGTGAACTGATTGCCGCGTTTGATTTGACGCAGCAGGATGTGTTTCCCGTGGGCCGCGCCGCGCGAACCGGCGCAGCCACCGGCGTCAAGGTGGCGCCAAAATACCGCGACCCCGCAACCGGCCAGACCTGGACGGGCCGTGGCAAGCCGCCGAAATGGATTCAAAACCAGAACCGCCAGGACTTTGCCATTTAAACCTGGCATGCATGGCCCGCGCCGCGGGCCAAGCACAATGGGGTGAGTCAACCTGCATGGTTTGCGCTCACTAACAACCCGCCTCCGGCGGGTTTTTTATTGGGGCGGGTCGCGCAATATACGGGCGTGGGTGGCGCATTCTTCCCGGTACCTGCCGGCATATCATCGGCCGGCAATGTCGGCCGCCTCGTCAATAGCGGGTTTGCACCCGGGTTGCACCCCGGTGCTGGCGCCGTGGTTATTGCGCTGGCGCATAGGCGTTGGGGCCTGCAACTGCCAGAATGGGACGTTCTTGCCTTCCATCGGAGTTACTGTATGGCTGCATCCACCACCCCAGTTCACGCCTTTGCCTCCACGCTCAAGACCTTCACCACGGCCTCGGGCAGCAAGGGCAAGTTCTTCTCGCTGCCTGCGCTGGCACACAAGTATCCGGGCGTGAACCGGCTGCCGGTGTCGATACGCATCGTGCTCGAGTCCGTGCTGCGCAACTGCGATGGGCGCAAGGTCACGGCCGAGCATGTGGCGCAGCTGGCCAGTTGGGGCGCCAAGGCGCCGCGCAAGGAAGAAATTCCGTTCGTGGTCTCGCGCGTCGTGCTGCAGGACTTCACGGGCGTGCCGCTGTTGGTGGACCTGGCCGCCATGCGCAGCGTGACCGGGCGCCTGGGCCGCGACCCGAAGAAGGTTGAACCCCTGGTGCCCGTGGACCTGGTGGTGGACCACTCCATCATGGTGGACCATTACGGCAGCAGGCAGGCGCTGGGCCTGAACATGAAGCTCGAATTCCAGCGCAACCGCGAGCGTTACGAATTCATGAAATGGGGCATGCAGGCCTTTGACACCTTTGGCGTCGTGCCCCCGGGCTTTGGCATCGTGCACCAGGTGAACCTGGAATACCTGGCGCGCGGCGTGCACCGGGGTGAGGGCGGCGTCTACTACCCCGACAGCCTGGTGGGCACCGACAGCCACACGACCATGATCAACGGCATTGGCGTGGTGGGCTGGGGCGTGGGCGGCATCGAGGCCGAGGCGGCGATGCTGGGCCAGCCCGTGTACTTCCTCACGCCCGACGTGGTGGGCATGGAGCTCACGGGCCGGCTGCGTGAGGGCGTGACGGCCACCGACCTGGTGCTTACCGTGACCGAGCTGCTGCGCAAGTCCAAGGTGGTGGGCAAGTTCGTGGAGTTCTTCGGCGAGGGCACGCGCACGCTGTCGGTGCCCGACCGCGCGACGATCGGCAACATGTCGCCCGAGTACGGCGCCACCATGGGCTTCTTCACGGTCGATGAAAAAACCATGGATTACCTGCGCGGCACGGGCCGCAGCGAGGCCGAGATCGAGACCCTGGAGGCCTACTTCAAGGCCCAGGGCCTGTTTGGCATCCCGCGCGCGGGCGACATCGACTATTCGCAGGTCGTGCACCTGGATCTGGGCGATGTCACGCCCAGCCTGGCCGGCCCCAAGCGCCCGCAGGACCGCATCGACCTGGGCCAGGTCAAGCAGCAGTTCACCAGCCTGTTCTCCAAGCCGGTGGCCGAAGCGGGCTTCAACCTGCCGCCCGGGCACCTGCATGAACGCTACCCAGTGCCGCAGCACCATGCCGCCGCCCCGGCCGTGCCCGACGAGCGCCAGGCCGTCGAAGGCGCGCCGCGCTCCGAGGCCGAGATGGTGCACAACAAGCCGCGCCTGGAGGTCCAGCACATCGACGCGCCCATGCACCATGCGCCCAGGGGCTCCCACCCCACGGTGGGCAGCGGCGACGTGCTGATCGCGGCCATCACCAGTTGCACCAACACCTCCAACCCCAGTGTGCTGCTGGCCGCGGGCCTGCTCGCCAAGAAGGCGGTGGAGGCGGGCCTCAAGGTACAGCCGCACATCAAGACCTCGCTGGCGCCGGGCTCGCGGATCGTCACCGAGTACCTGACCGAGACCGGCCTGCTGCCCTATCTGGAGAAGCTCGGCTTTGCCGTCGCCGGCTATGGCTGCACCACCTGCATAGGCAACGCGGGCGACCTGACGGCCGAGCTCAACGAGGCCATCACCCAGAACAACCTGGTGTGCGCGGCCGTGCTCTCGGGCAACCGCAACTTCGAGGCGCGCATCCACCCCAACCTCAAGGCCAACTTCCTGGCCAGCCCGCCGCTGGTCGTGGCCTATGCCATCGCCGGAACCATGCTCAAGGATTTGATGACCGAGCCCGTGGGCCAGGGCACGCATGGGCGTGACGTGTTCCTGGGTGACATCTGGCCCAGCAGCGAGGAGGTGCACGCCCTCATGCAATACGCCATGAACGGCAAGGCCTTCCGCGAGAACTACGCCAAGGTCAAGACCGAGCCCGGCGCGCTGTGGGACCAGATCCATGGCGTGAGCGGCGATGTCTACGCCTGGCCCGACAGCACCTACATCGCCGAGCCGCCGTTCTTTGCCGACTTTGCCCTCGAATCCGGGGCCGGGCAGGGCGATGGTGCGGCCGTGCGCGGCGCGCGCATCATGGCGCTGTTTGGCGACTCCATCACCACCGACCATATCTCGCCCGCCGGCTCCATCAAGGAGAGCTCGCCCGCCGGCCGGTGGCTGCTGCAGCATGGCGTGGCCAAGCCCGACTTCAACAGCTACGGTGCGCGCCGTGGCAACCATGAGGTCATGATGCGCGGCACCTTTGCCAACGTGCGCATCAAGAACCTGATGATCCCGCCGCTCGCCGACGGCTCGCGCGAGGAGGGCGGCATGACGCTGTACCAGGGCGAGGGCGTGCAGCGCGGCAGCAAGATGTCCATCTTCGATGCCGCCATGCAGTACATCGCAGGCAAGACGCCGACGGTGGTCTTTGCCGGCGAGGAATACGGCACCGGCTCCAGCCGCGACTGGGCGGCCAAGGGCACGCAGCTCCTGGGCATCAAGGCCGTCATCGCCAAGAGCTTCGAGCGCATCCACCGCTCCAACCTGGTCGGCATGGGTGTGCTGCCGCTGCAGCTGCGCGCTGGCGACTCGTGGGAGAGCCTGGGCCTCAAGGGCGACGAGGTCATCGACGTGCTGCCCGACGCCGCGCTCACGCCGCAGAGCGAGGCGCGCGTGGTCATTCACCGCGCCGATGGTTCGCGCCAGGAAGTGGCGGTGACGCTGCGCATCGACACGCCCATCGAGGTGGACTACTACCGCGCCGGCGGCATCCTGCCCTATGTGCTGCGGCAAATTTTGGGGTAACCCCCTGTGGCGCTTCGCGCCTTCCCCCTGAAAGGGGGACGCCGCCTGCGCGGCGGGGCGGCCCTTGCGTAGGCCGACAATCGCGGCATGCAGAAACAAGTCTTGATTGCCGGCGGCGGCATAGGCGGCCTGGCCGCGGCGCTGGGCAGTGCGCGTGCGGGTTGGGAGGTGCGGCTGTTCGAGCGCGCCGCCGCGTTTTCCGAGGTGGGCGCGGGCGTGCAGATCGGCCCCAACGTGGTGCGCCGCCTGCAGGCCTGGGGCCTGCAGCGCGCGCTGCAGGAAGTGGCGGCCTTTCCCGAGCGGCTGCAGGTGCGTAGCGCCCTCACGGGCGCCGAGCTGGGCGCGCTGCGCCTGGGCAGCCGGGCCATAGAGCGCTACGGCGCAGCCTACGCCACCATCCATCGGGCCGACCTGCACGGCCTGCTGCTGGCCGCGGTGCGCGACCTGCCCCTGGTGCACCTGAACCTGGGGCAGACGGTGCAGGCGCACGCGGAGCAGGGCGGGGCGGTTCTGGCGCGCGTGGACTGCGGCGATGGCCGGAGCCTGGAGGTGGAGGGCGACGCCCTCATAGGCGCCGACGGCCTGCGCAGCCGCACGCGCGCGTGCCTGCTGGGCGAGGCGCCCACGCGCGTCTCGGGCCACCTGGCCTACCGTGCCGTGCTGTGCCAGGACCGGCTGCCCCAGGCGTTGCGGTCCAGCGCCGTCACGGTCTGGCTGGGCCCGCGCCTGCATGTGGTGCAGTACCCGCTGCGCCGCGGCGAACTGCTCAACGTGGTGGCCATACGCCACGGCCGACCGCCGACCGATCTCGACGCCTGGGACCATGGCGCCAACGCTGCCGACCTGGAGGCCGCCCTGGCCCCTACCTGCACGCCGCTACAGGACCTGGTCCGCGCCGTGCCCCAGCTGGGCGATGGTTGGCGCCTGTGGCCGCTGCTTGACCGCCCGCCCGTCGCCGGCCCGCAGGAGATGGCGCGCGGCCTGGTGGCCCTGCTGGGCGATGCCGCCCACCCCATGCGCCCCTATCTGGCCCAGGGCGCGGGCATGGCCATAGAGGACGCGGCCGAGCTGCAGCGCGCCCTGGCCATGCACGACCTGGAGGTAGGCCTGCGCCTGGCCCGCTACGCGCTCAACCGCTGGCAGCGCAACGCGCGCGTGCAGGAGCGCTCGCGCGCGAACGGCCGCATCTTCCACGCCACCGGTCCCATGCGCTGGGGGCGCGATCTGGCGATGCGCCTGCTGGGAGAGCGCCTGCTGGACTTGCCCTGGCTCTACCGTGGCGATGGTGCCAGCGCGCTGTGACGGGCGCGGCTTGAATACTATAATTGTTATAGCTTGTAGCGCTTGATGGGCAATCGCTACGGGCATTTTTCACCTCAAGAATCGGCCTGCGGTGGACTCGGCAGCAGCCGGAACGCCGCCGCCCCCAGCACCAACAGCGCCGCGATGCATCCCATCACTGCCACGAATGGGTCCAGGCCCAGCCCCGGAGCCAGTGACGCCACCAGCCCCGTGAGCCACTGCATGGCGGCCACGCCCAGGAACATGGCCATGGTGAACACCGCCATGGCCCGGCCCGTCAGCGCCGCCGGGTAGGCCGCGCGCACGTCGGCGTACTGCAGCACGATGAAGCCCGACAGCAGGCCCACGAGCAGCATGCAGCTCACGTCCAGCCAGGCCGAATGCAGCCAGGCCATGGCGGCAAAGAGCAGCGCCAGCAGCAGCGTGCAGGCCACGATCCAGCGTCGCCTGTTGGCCTGGCCCGGGTCCAGGCGGCCGAACAGCATGGGGCCGAGCAGCGCCACCACTGACAGCGCCAGCGCCACGTTGCCGCTTTGCACCAGCGAGAAGCCGTGGCGCGCGATCAGCATGGGCCCCAGCCACAGCCCGCGCAGCGAAATCAGGGCCGCATAGCTCACGGCGCCCAGCGCCACGATGCCCCAGGTGTGGGGCAGCAGAAACAGGGCGGCAAAACGTGCCACCGCCTCGCGCACCGATTCGCGCGGCGCGTCATGCTCCGGGGCACGCCCGGGCTCGCGCACGGCGCGCCACATCCACAGCCAGGCCAGAGCGGCCAGCAGCCCCAGCACCCAGAAGCCCGCGCGCCACGACCACAGCTGCACCATCCAGGCCAGCGGCGTGCCCGTGAACAGCATGCCCAGCGTGCCCAGCGCCATGGCCATGCCCGACATGGCGGCGAAACGCTGCGGCGCGAAATGCCGCGCAATGAACACCGTGCACACCAGGAAGGCCGGCGCGCAGCCTACGCCGATCAGCGCCTGCCCCAGCACCAGCAGGCCATAGCCCGGCGCCAGCGCTGACAGCAGTGCGCCCGCGATGCACAGCGGAAACGCCGCGAGGATGGTGCGGCGCACGCCGTACAGGTCTATGCCAATGCCCATGAACAGCTGCATGGCGCCAAAGCTGAAATGAAAGGTGGCGGCAAACAGCCCCAGCGCCTGCGGCGAGAGCCCAAAGTCGGCCTGCAGCGGCGCGGCCAGGATGGCAGCCACGGTGCGAAAGGCCGAGCTGAGTGCAAAGCCCGAGGTCAGCGCCACCAGCATCATCAGGGCCGCGTGCGGCGGCATGGGGGCTGGCTGCATGGCGGCGGGAGAGCTGCGGGCATCGGGCATGGCCGCAAGGCTACACCGGCAGCGGGCGCCATGTGGATTGACGGTAGGTCGGGACTGGGCGCGCAGGCGCCGATAATCCGCGTTTTGCTTTTTTCCGTCAGGACGCTTGCGTGGACACTCTCTTGCTGCTCAAGGCCGCCATCATGGGCGTGGTCGAAGGGCTGACCGAATTCCTTCCCATCTCGTCGACCGGCCATCTGATCCTGGCGGGCTCGCTGCTGGGCTTTGATGACGCCAAGGCCAAGGTCTTCGACATCGCCATCCAGACCGGCGCCATCTTTGCCGTCATCCTGGTGTACTGGCAGCGCATTTGGGGCACCCTGGTGGCGTTGCCCACCCAGCGCCAGGCGCGGCGCTTTGCGCTCAACGTGCTGATCGGCTTCCTGCCGGCCGTGGTGCTGGGCCTGCTCTTGGGCAAGGCCATCAAGGCGCATTTGTTCACGCCCACCGTGGTGGCGTCCACCTTCATCATCGGCGGCTTCATCATCCTGTGGGCCGAGCGGCGCCAGCAGGCGGCGGTGCGCATTGCATCGGTGGACGACATGGGGCCATGGGATGCCTTGAAAGTGGGCCTGGTGCAATGCCTGGCCATGATTCCGGGCACCAGCAGGAGCGGCGCCACCATCATCGGCGGCATGCTGCTGGGCCTGTCGCGCAAGGCGGCGACCGACTATTCGTTCTTCCTGGCCATTCCCACGCTGATCGGCGCGGGGGTCTACAGCCTGTACAAGGAGCGCGCGCTGCTCTCCATGGCCGATGTGCCGCTGTTCGCCGTGGGCCTGGTGTTCTCGTTCATCAGCGCCTGGCTGTGCGTGCGCTGGCTGCTGCGCTACATCAGCACGCACAGCTTTGTGCCGTTTGCCTACTACCGCATTGCGTTTGGCCTGCTGGTGCTGGCCACGGCCTGGACGGGCGTGGTGACCTGGGCGGATTGAGGGGGCTTCAGTTTGTCAGCCGCCCCAGGTTGAGCAGCGTCGCCTCGATGGCCGCCGCCGTGGCCAGAGGCTGCTCCATGGGGAATAGGTGGCTGCCGTCGAGCATCATCACGCGCCCCTCGGTGATGCGCTGCGTCAGCGCCATGCCCATCTGGCGCATCTCCACCGAGTCGCGCCCGCCGATGAAGGCGGCAGGGCACTGCAGCGGGTGTGCCTTCAATAACCGCCCCAGGTTGTGCGGCATTGTGTTGTAGATCTGGGTCTCGATGGCACGGTCAAAGCCCAGCACGCGCTTGCCGTCCTGGTCTTGCAGGCCGTAGTCCACATAGTCCTGCAGCACGCGCGGGTCCCAGCGGGCAAAAGCCTTCTTGCGGCGAAAGTGCTCCAGCGCCTCCTTGGTGCTGGCCCAGCTGTTTCTGCGTGCACGGCTGATACGGCCGGGCGTTACCGCACCCACCACCTGTACCTGCTTGGCCACGCCCAGTGCGCTGGCGCGCCAGCCGCCGATCAGGGGGGAGTCGATCAGCACCACGCCGCGCGCCAGCTCCGGGTGGCGCGCGGCCGCCATGACGCTCAGGAAGCCGCCCAGCGAGTGCCCCACGAGGAAGGCCGGCTCGCCCGTGCGCTGCTGCTGCTCGGCGGCAAAGTCGGCCAGCTGCTGCACCAGGTGCGGCCAGTTGTTGGTCACGGGGTAGCGCGCGTCGTGGCCGTAGCGCTCCACGGCACTGACATGGAAGCCGCGCTGGCGCAGCGCGCCGAACAGAACGCGGTAGGTGCCGGCGGGAAAACTGTTGGCGTGAGAGAAGACGATGGTGGCCATGGTGTAGGGGGGAGCATGTTTCGCAAGTTCGGCCCGCGCCGCGCCTTGGGGGCTTTTGCATTGCGCGCAGGGCGGGCTGCGAACCGCCTGCTCCAAAAGGTGGCAGGGCGTTGAGGCGTGAAGTGATATGGAAATGATAGCCCGCAGCGCCTGTCAGCTGGGCGCTGGCGGCCGATTCCATCAGTGTCAGGGCGGGGCCAGCCGCTTGAGCTGGTAGAGCGCATCCAGCGCCTCGCGCGGGCTCAAGGCGTCGGGGTTGATCTGTGCCAGGGCCGATTCCACGGGGCTCGCTGCCTGGATCTCGGGCGCGGGCGGCGGGGCGAACAGGTCTACCTGCAGATCGTCCGCGCCGGCACGCTCCTCCAGCGCCGCCAGCGTGTGGCGCGCGTGGTTCAGCACGGCGGCGGGCACGCCCGCCAGTTTTGCGACCTGGATGCCGTAGCTGCGGCTGGCCGGGCCGGGCTGTATCTCGTGCAGGAAGACGATGTCGTGGCCCGACTCGGTGGCGCCCACATGCACGTTCACGGCATGCGGGTGGCGCGCGGCCAGCTCGGTGAGCTCGAAGTAATGCGTGGCGAACAGCGTGAAGGCGCGGGTTTTGTCGTGCAGGTGCGTGGCGATGCCGCTGGCTAGCGCCAGGCCGTCGAAGGTGCTGGTGCCGCGGCCGATCTCGTCCATCAGCACCAGGCTGTGCGGCGTGGCGCCGTGCAGGATCTGCGCGGCCTCGGTCATCTCCAGCATGAAGGTGGACTGGGCGTTGGCCAGGTCGTCGGCCGCGCCTATGCGCGTGTGGATGGCGTCGATGGGGCCCAGGCGGCAGGCGGCGGCCGGCACATGGCTGCCCATGCTGGCGAGCAAAACGATCAAGGCCACCTGGCGCATATAGGTCGATTTACCGCCCATGTTGGGGCCGGTGATGATCTGCAGGCGCGTGTTGGCATTCAGGCGCGTGTGGTTGGGGATGAAGGCGCCGCTCGACGTCTCGGCCAACCGGTTCTCCACCACCGGGTGGCGGCCGGCCTCTATGTCTATGCAGGGTTGATCGACGAACTGGGGCGCGCACCAGTCGAGCGTGAGCGATCTTTCGGCCAGGCAACAGAGTACGTCCAGCTGGGCCAGCGCCTGCGCCAGCCTTGTGAGCTGCGGCACATGGGGCTGCAGCCGGTCGAGCACCTGTTCGTACAGCCATTTCTCGCGTGAGAGGCCCCGCTCCTGGGCCGACAGGGCCTTGTCCTCGAAGCTTTTCAGCTCGGGCGTGATGAAGCGCTCGGCGTTCTTCAGCGTCTGGCGCCGGCGGTAGTCATCGGGCACCTTGTCTACATGGCTGGCGGTGACCTCGATGTAGAAGCCGTGCACCTTGTTGAACTGCACGCGCAGGTTGGGGATGGCGGTGCGCGCCTTCTCGCGGCCTTCGAGCTCCAGCAGGAAGTCGTCGCAGTTGTTCTGTATGGCGCG
Source organism: Pseudomonadota bacterium (assembly GCA_018241405.1). Taxonomy (GTDB): domain Bacteria; phylum Pseudomonadota; class Gammaproteobacteria; order Burkholderiales; family Burkholderiaceae_C; genus Alicycliphilus. The sequence goes on from JAFEDY010000009.1 coordinate 54,100, forward strand.
CAGCTCGTCGAGCTCGGCGTCGAAGCCCGGGGCGATCACGCCGCCGTCGCGCACCAGGGCGGCGGGCTCCTCCAGGATGGCGGCGCGCAGCAGCTCGGTGGCTGCCTGGGGCGGCTGCAGCTGGCCGAAGATTTGCGCCAAAAACGGCTCTGGCGCTTGACTGTTAAGCGCTAGCAGCTCTGCCTTTTGTAGCGTCTTGCACAGCGCCACCAGCTCGCGCGGGCGCACCTGACGCAGCGCGATGCGCGCCGTGATGCGCTCCACGTCGCTCACGCCCTTGAGCTCGCCGCGCAGCAGCTGCCACGGGCCCTGGCCACTGCCCGCGCCGCGCAGCGCCTGCGTGGCGCCCAGGCGCTGGCGCGCGGCGCTGCGATCGCGTGCGGGCTCCAGCAGCCAGGTCTTGAGCAGGCGGCTGCCCATGCCGGTCATGCAGGTGTCGAGCAGCGAGAACAGCGTGGGCCCATCCTCGCCGCGCAGGGTCTTGACCAGTTCCAGGTTGCGCCGCGTGGCCAGCGGCAGGTGGATCAGCGCGTCGCTCTGCTGCACGCGCACGCCGTGCACATGGGTCAGGGCCCGGCCCTGCGTGTGCTCGGCGTATTGCAGCAGGGCGGCGGCGGCAGCGTGGGCGTCGTGCAGGCCCTCGGCATTCCAGGCCTGCAGGCCGGCCGCGCCCAGGTGTTCCAGCAGCTTGCGCTCGCCCAGGGCGCCGTCGAACTGCCAGTCGGGCCGCAGGCTCATGGGGCAGGTGAAGGCGCCGCCCTGGCGCAGCTGGTTCAGCTGCTCCTCAAAGCGCTGCGTGATGCCGGCGCTGTAGATCAGCTCGCTGGGCGCGATGCGCGCCAGCCAGGCGCCCAGCTCGGCCTGCTGGCATTCGGCCAGCTGTACCACGCCCTGCGTCACCGACAGCCACGCCAGGCCGCAGCGCGCGCGCGCGCCCTGGTGCACGGCCAGCAGCAGCGATTCGCTCTTGTCGGACAGCAGCTCACTGTCCGTGAGCGTGCCGGGCGTGACCACGCGCACCACCTTGCGCTCGACCGGCCCCTTGGCCGCGCCCACCTCGCCCACCTGCTCGGCAATGGCGACGGATTCGCCCATCTTGATCAGGCGGCCCAGGTAGTTCTCCAGTGCATGAAAGGGCACGCCTGCCATGGTCACGGGCTGGCCGGCCGACTGGCCGCGCTGGGTGAGCGTGATGTCCAACAGGCGCGCCGCCTTCTCGGCGTCGGCGTAGAACAGCTCGTAGAAGTCGCCCATGCGGTACAGCAGCAGCGTGTCCGGGTGCTGGGCCTTGAGGGCCAGGTACTGGGCCATCATGGGGGTGTGCCCGGAGATATCGAATTTGTCCATGAAAATCAGTGGCTTGCGTTTCTTCCCGGATCGCGTAGGGACAAATCAGGGCATCGTCGATGTATTTTGCCAGTGCTGCCGGGCAGGATCAGGCGCTGCCGAGGTGCAGCAAGTGATGGCGTGTGCGACCGTGCGCTGGCCTGGGTGAGTGCTGTGTCCTTGCACATGAGCCCGTGCAAAAAAAGGGGGGCGGCTCCTGGAGAACCAAACAGGCCCCTCGCGGACCGCTCGCAATGAGCGCCGCGAAGCGCGCTTCGCGAATCGACACGGTTCCTGCGTCCAAAACGAAACGCGCTTCGCGCCCCAGCGGCAAATATCGCGCGCCGTGAAGGCGCTGCGATGCTGGCACGGCAAATGCAAATAGCGGATCACCATGAACCGCTTACTGCTTGGCTACGACCCAGACTTCGATTTGTTCGCTGATGCGCGGCTGCGTGCAGCGACGTCACGCGGGCGCGAGCCTTTGGCGCTTGCGAACGACCGAACCGAGGCTGCCACCGAGCTGCTTGAAGCAGTCGGGTGCCCGATGCTGCCGACCGCGCTCCGCCGTCTGCTGCGCAGCGCGGCGCGTGCCGCTGGCGGAAGCATCGACGGCCCGCTCGAAGTCGAACTGATCAGGCTGCTGCAGCACGCCGCGTGCATCGCACTGCCGGCGCCGCGCACGCTCGCGGCACGCAATGTTGCGGCACGCGCGGGGCGCTTCTTCGGCATCGAGCTCGAAGGCCTCAGTCCCGAAGACCAGGAGTTCGAGAGCGCGCGCCATTTCATTGAGCTCGTGCGTGCCACCGCGGCGCATGCGGTGCACGCGCCCTCCCATGTGCAACCGGCAGCCGCGGCGCGGCTGGCCGCCTCGCGCGCAGCCAAGCGCTTCGCTCCGGGGTGGTCGGCCGTGCTGTTGCGGCCAATCGTCACCGCCGGGCGTTCACGCCCTCATCTCGTCCAAGGAGCCCACCATGCATGACATCGATCGCACCCAGATGGAATACAGCCCCGAAATGTCGGGCTACGAGGCCGAGAACCTCGAATTCAACGAGCAGGAATGGTCGGGCGAGGGCGAAGGAGAGGGTGAGTACGGAGAGTACGAAGGCGAAAGCTGGGAGACCTACGGCGAGACCGTGCTCGGCGAAGCCGAGGAAGCCGAGCTTGCCGCCGAGCTGCTTGAAGTCACCAACGAGGCCGAGCTTGACCGCTTCATCGGCAAGCTGCTCAGCCGCGCCGCGCGCGCCGTCGGCAAGGCGGTGCGCTCGCCGCTCGGCAGGGCCGTGGGCGGCGTGCTCAAGGGCGTGGCCAAGAAGGCGCTGCCGCTGGCCGGCACCGCCCTGGGCGGTGCCATCGGCGGCCCGCTGGGCGCCAAGATCGGCAGCGGCCTCGCGTCGGCCGCGGGCAGTGCGCTGGGCCTTGAAGGCGAGATGCTGGAACAGGAAGACCGTGAATTCGAAGGGGCCAAGCAGTTTGTGCGCCTGGGCGCCGACACGGTCAGGCAGGCCGCGGTCGCGCCACCGGCGGCCGACCCGCGCAGCACGGCGCAGAACGCGGCCATCGCCGCCGCCGGCAGGCACGCGCCGGGGTTGATTGGCGGCGCCGCTGCGGCGCGCCCGGCACCAGGATCGCGCGGGCGCATGGGCCGCTGGGTGCGGCGCGGCAACCGCATCGTGCTGTACGGCGCGTGACGACCGCGTGCAGCTGACGCCAGCCAACGCAAGAGGCCCCACCATGGTCATCAGCCCGTTTGCCGCATGGATGCTCGCGCAGGAAGCGCGCGCGCTGCTGACGCGCCTGGCGCACGTCAAGCCGTTCGCGCTGATCGAGCCCATGCTGCCGGCCGCTGCTCTGCAGCCCGACGCGCAGGTGGCGACCGAGCGCTACCTGCTGGCTGGCCGGCGCGCGCTGCGTGCGCTGGTGCTCGACTTTCTTGCCTGGCTGCAGGGCGCGCGCGCGGGCCACGCCACGGCCGCCGAGGCGCAGCGCCGCTTTACCCTGCTGCGCCTCCGCTTCAACGCGGTGTTGACGCAATTCGATCTGTTCAACGACGTGATCTCGCAGCGCAGCGAGCGCGACATCGGCGTCTGGCTGTGCGGACTCGACGTGGTCGCCGCCGACGCGCTGCGCCTGCCCGGCGTCTATCAGTCGCCGCCGTTGATGTGCTACCTCGACCGCGGCATCGGCGCGGCGATCCGCCGTGCCCGCACGCGGCTGCCCGGCGGCGGCGAGAGCCCGGTGGCGATCATCCGTGTGCCGCGCGAGCGCATGGTCGGCAGCGGCATCGCATCGTCGCTGATCCACGAGGTGGGCCACCAAGCCTCGGCCCTGCTCGACCTGACGACTTCGCTGCGTCCGCTGCTGCAGGGCATGCAGCGCGGCGGCGGCAACGCCTGGAAACTGTTCGAGCGCTGGATAGGCGAGATTTTGAGCGACTTCTGGTCGTGCGCGCGGCTGGGCATATCGGCCACTCTGGGACTGATGAGCGTGGTCGGCCTGCCGCGGCCCTTCGTGTTCCGCCTGAGCCTGGACGACCCGCACCCGGTGCCCTGGCTGCGCGTGCGCCTGTCGTGCGCGATGGGCATGGCGATGTTCCCGCACCCACAGTGGCGGCGCCTTGAGGAGCTGTGGAGCGCGTATTACCCGCTGGACGGACTCGACGCTGCACATCGGCAGTTGTTTGCCGAGGTGCTGGCAGCGACGCCGGGCTTCGTCGGGCTGCTCGCCAACCACCGCCCGCCGGCGCTGCGCGGCCGCTCGCTGCAGGAAGCGCTGGGCGTCGCGCAGCGCCAGCCGGCGCGGCTCGATGCACTGTTCGGCCAGTGGCAGCGCGCGCCGTCGGCGATGTACCGCGCAGCGCCGTCACTGGTGTTCGCGGTGCTGGGACAGGCACGCGCCAACGCACGCCTGACACCCGAAGAAGAGAGCCACTTGTTTGGCCGGCTGCTGACGCATTGGGCGCTGCGCAGTGCGCTGAACGACACCACCCCTGCTGTGCGCCCACGGCAGGAACCCGGACTCACGGTCCACTAAGGAGAGCGATATGCCTGCCACTTCCCATCCTTCCGCCGAGGTTCGCCTGGGTGGTGTGCACTTCAGCGTGCACGACGACGGCCGCCCCGTGGCCGGTGCCACCTGCAGCCTGTACCGAGTGCTCGCCGCGGCGCCGGCAAAGCATGCCGCTGGGTCAAGCGCTGGCGGCGGTGCCATGCGCTACGAATATGTGGCCAGCGCCACCACCGGCCCGGACGGCCACGGTGAGTTCGCGCCGCAGCCCGCAGGGCAATACAAGGTGCAATGCCACCACGAGCCGCGGCCGGCAGACCAGGACGTAGAAGTCAAGGCCGGCTGCGCGCACGAGGCCTGCTTCGAACTCGGCCTGCATGTCAGCGCCAGCTTCGCGCTGCAGCGCGACTGTGCGCCCATCGAATGCGCACAGGCCTGCAGCGGCGACCAGGCCGAGCTGCATGTGGACTGGTCCAACAGCGACCAGCTCAAGCTGGTGGTACGCCACCCCGGAAGCGCGCGCGTCGATGCCAACGACCCGCGATCGTCGCGCGTGGTGCTGGCGGCCGGCAGGCAGCAGTACCGGTTCACCGTGCTGACGCCCTACGTCGCCGGTGCCCCGGGTGCGCCGGCGCAGGCCGCGCCAGCGCATGTTCCCACGGCGCTGTCGATCGATGTGGGCGAGCGCACGCCGCAGCCGATCTCGGGCAACATAGGCGTGGCGATGTCGCGCACCGCCACCGCGCCTACCGCCGATGTGTCGTTCTGGCAGGGCATCCTGAACAGCACCGAGCAGATGTCGTTCAACAACTATCTGCGCTTCATGAACCTGCTGTTCTGCGGCGAAAGCGACCTGAGCGATGTGCCCGGGTTCGAGCGGCAGCGCTTTGAGCAAAAGCGCGCACTGCACGACCGGCTGCGCTCGCGCCGCCTGCTGCCCTTCACCGACTCCGACGCCTATCGCGTGATCAAGGCCGCGACCGAGGCCTTCGTGATGGTCAACTGCGGCGTGCTCGCGTCGCCACGGCCGTTCGACGACGTGCGCGACGCCGACTACCTGCGCCGGCGTGACCTGCCCGTGCCCGCAGGGCGCCTTGAGGACGTGTTCACCGAGGACTACCTGGTGCAGGTGCTGGGCGGTGCGCCGGACGACAAGACCTTGCCCTACCTGGCGGTGATCCGCGCCAAGCTGCCCGACATCTCGATCAAGTTCAACCCGATCGACGACGTTGACAGCCAGCGCGTCGGCCAGTGCACCGGCATCCTGCAGGAGAAGCTCACAAACCCCTGCCTGCTGGAGCTGATCTGGTCGTACTGGCACGAGGAAGGAATGCTGGCGCAGACCATGAACGCGATCACGCGCCGGTTCCAGAACGTGCGCACCAGCGCGCGCGATCCGCTGGCCAACCTGGAGATCGACCCGCTGCGCCCGCTCAACAACGTGCTGTGGGGCTTCGTGCAGGACGAGCAGCACCGCCTGTCGGTAGTGCGACGCAACTACGAGTACGACCACCACTACGGCCTGCGGCTGGAAGGCCGCGCGGTGCAGAACATGCGGCCGGCCGACAGCCGCTCGCGCTTCATCGAGGCCTTTCACAACCTGCTGCGGCTGGCCGTTGTGTTCTTCAAGCAGGACGACGACACCACGGTCAAGGCCGATGCCTTCCCGGTGCTCAACGCGCTCAAGGAGGTGCACCTGATCCTGTCGCAGGGCGCGCACAACCAGTTTGGCGACCTGCCATCGACCGCGCGCATCGAGATGCTGATGGAGCAGTGGCTGTTGGCGCGCCCCGAGTTCCGCGAGTTCCTGCCCACGCGCATCATGACCGCCTACCCCGAGCCGTGGATGGACCGGGTCGATGCGATGAAGAAACTGCAGGGCTGGAGCGATGCCAGCGTGCTGCACTTTCGCAACCTGGCGATCTTCGGCGAGCAGGTGCTGCTGTCGATCCGCTGGGGCCATTGGAGCGACGTGCAAGAGCCGCTGCAGGCCTTCAACTGGCTGCGTTTCTTCCGCCCGCAGATCCAGGGCTATGCGCATGCCTACCGCGCGGTCACTGGCGTGGATCTGACTGTTGACACCGCCGACAAGCGTGTCGATTCGACCCTGCCATCGGTGCTGCTGCAGCGCCGGCTGGGGCTGCAGCAACGCACGGCATAAACCACAGGAGACTGCCATGAGCTTCGAGATCATGTCGTTCGAGACGCCGGCCCAGGCCGGCGAATACGAATACGAGTACGAGTACGAGGACGAATTCGAAGGTGAGTTTGAAGGCGAGTTCGAAGGTGAGCATGAGGGTCCGAACGAGGCACCCGGGCGCGCGCCGGCGCGACGCTTCGTCAAGGATTTCTCGGGCCCGCCGGCCGAGTGCGCGGCCGCGCTGCGGCGCGCGCGCAAGACCCGGGCGCAGGCGCTGGCGATCATCGACCTGCAGATTGCCACTGCCATCAAGCTGCTGCGCAAGGCCGCGGCGGACCTCAAGCGCGGCAGCCGCAGCACGGCCACCAGCGACCTGTTCCTGAAGATCTTCCGTGTGCGGCCGGGCTTCGTGCCGACCTGGCTGAAGACCACGGCCAACATCCGCGACCGCGGCGACGTGGTGCGTGTGCGCTGCGAACGTGTGGCCGACCTGCTGGCGTCGGGCCGCATCAAGTTCTTCTGCCGCGTCACCGCGGCCAACTGCCCCGACTGCGGCGACGACAACAGCCCCTTCGCCTGCTCCAGTTTCGGCAAGCACCGCGTGATCTGTTTGGGCCAGCCGTTCTGGGATGACATGCGCGCCGGCCGCATGACGTCGATGCTGTCGACGCTGATGCACGAGCCGTTCCACATATTTTTCGGCCGCGAGGTGACTGAGCACCGGGCCAACGCCGGCAAGTTCGGTGGCATCAACTGCATCGTGCAGTTCGCGTTCGAGGCCAACCGCCGCAGGCCGCCGGCGCGCGTGACGCAGCGCTGCACCGACATGGCGGTGCGCAAGGAACTCGAGTTCGCATGAGCGCCGCTGGAGCATCGCCATGGCCGACTTCACCGATGCCCGCTACCTCGGGCTGCGCCATGCCAGCCTTGATCTGCCCGGCTGGCCGCAGCTGACGCTGGGCCGCCCGGCCGTGCTGGCCGAACCGCCCGGCGCGCTGGACGCGGCCGCAGCGCTGGCGTGCCTCTCGGGCGCTGCGGCAGCCACGCTGCTGCCCTCCACGCTGCACCTTTTTTGGGATCTGCTGCGTCAGCTTGCCAAAAGCGCGCGCTCGGCACTGCTGCTGGATGCCGGCGCCTACCCCATCCTGCAGTGGGCTGCCGATGGCGCGGTCGCTGCCGGGGCGCGCGTGCAGCGCTTCGCGCACCACGACGCCGCGGCGCTGGCGGAGCGTGCCCGCCAGGCCGTGCGCTCCGGGCTGCGGCCGGTGATCGTCTGCGACGGCTTTTGCACGGGCTGCAACCGCGCCGCGCCGCTGGCCGACTATGCGCGCATCGCGTCGGCCAGCGGCGGCCTGCTGGTGTTCGACGACACGCAGGCGCTCGGCGTGCTCGGCCGCGCGCCAGACTCATCCTGTCCCTACGGCCACGGCGGCGGCGGCTCGCTGCGCTGGCACGGCCTGGGCGGCGATCACATCGCCATGGGCGCGTCGCTGGCCAAGGCTTTCGGTGCGCCGCTGGCGGTGCTGGCCGGCGGCTGCGAGCTGGTCGGGCGCTTCGTGCAGGACAGCGGCACGCGCATGCATTGCAGTCCGCCGCCGGTGGCCGTGGTGCAGGCGGCACGCGCCGCGCTTGCGCGCAACGCGAGCAAGGGCGAGCTGTGGCGCGTGCGCCTGCTGCGCCTGGTGCAGCGCCTGCGCACGGCACTGGTGCATGCTGGGCTTGATGCGGTGGGCGCGCTGCCGTTTCCGGCGCAGTCGTTCCTCCCGCGCAGTGCGCCGGCTGCGGCGACGCTGTGGCAGTTGGCGCAGCGCCTGCGTGACGCCGGCGTGCAGGCGCTGCTGACGCGCGGCTGCCGCGGCCCGGCGCCGCGCCTGAGCTTTCTCGTCACCGCGCGCCACTGCGCGGCCGACATCGATCCCATTGCCGCGCTGGTGGCGCGTGGCTGAGGAACCGCCATGAACGAATTCGAAATCCTTGCGGCGCTGCCCGCGCAGCCGTACGAAGACGAGACCGGCATTGAGCAGGAACGCGGCCGTACCGGCGGCGCCCGCACACGGGCGCCCGTGCGTCGGGCAGCAGCACCGCGCGCACCTGCGCGCCGTACCCCGCCGCGTGCGCGCCCACCGCTGCAGCCCAAGCCCCGCGTGCGCCCACGGCTGCGGCCGTTGCCGCTGCCTCCGTCGTGGCCGCCGTACGGCGCCAGCTACGTCTGGCCGGCGGTGATCGAGCGCAGTGACGGCACGACGCCCGCGCCTCTGGGCGGGACATCGGGCGGCTCGGCCAGCCCGGACGACGAGCGCTGGCGCTGCGTGCAGGCCTGCTTCAACCGCCAGGCTGGCCTCGCGCCGCAAGGCGCGGCAGCGCCTGATGCGCCGACACCGGAGCCCGATGCTGCAGCGCCCGACGGCGATGCCGCGGCGCAGGCCGCCGGCGGCGAACCGGGCGAGTTCGAAACCGGGGGGCGCTACGATGATGAATATGAGGACGAGTACGAGTACGAGTCTGGCGTCGCGCCCGACTGCAAGATCATCGACCTCACCGCGCAGGCCGAGCGCAGCCATCGCAAGGCCACGCGCGACCCGAAGAGCGTGTACGCATTGGTGCTGCACCAAATGGCGTGCTGCTTTCGCCGCCGCGACCCGCTGCGCAGCTACCTGGGCATCAAGGCGCACTTCGCCATCTTGCCCGAGGGCCAGATCCTGCAGCTGCATCCGGTGTCGGCGCTGCTATGGGCTTCGCACGGCTTCAACAGCAAGAGCGTGGCGGTCGAATTTGCGGGCAATTTTCCCAATGTCAAAGGTGGTTGGTGGAAGGGCGAGACCTACGGTCGCAACCGGCCGACGGCGGCGCAGCTCGAAGCCGGGCGTTGCCTGATCCGCCATCTGGTGCGCACCATGGGGCTGCGTGTCGTGCTGGCGCACCGACAGTCGAGCAATATGCGCGAGAACGACCCCGGGCCCGAGGTCTGGTACCACGTCGGCCAGTGGGCGGTGGATACGCTGGGCCTGTCCGACGGTGGCCCGGGCTTCAAGATCGGCAGCGGCAAGCCCATCCTCGATGCATGGCGTACCTGGGGCCGCGCCGCCAGCAGCCCGGAGCTCGGGGGCGAATACGAGGGTGAATACGAAGGTGAATTTGAGAGCGAGGGTGAGGGAGAGTTCGAGACTCCCTCGGCCGGCCTGATGACGCTGCCGGCGGCAATCGCTGACCCGCGCGCCGCCTCGCCTGGGGTCTACACGCTGTTCAAGGACGGGCAGCGCGTCTACGTAGGCCGCGCCACCGAGTTGCGCCAGCGCCTGCAGCAACACCTGCTTTGCCTGACGCACCTGAAACTGGGAACCGGGCGTTTCCGCGTCAAGCTGACGCCGCTGGCCGGGGCTTCTCCGGTGCACCTGGGTCGCGTCGAGTCGGCCGTTATCGGCCGCTTTGGCCGCGCCGCGCAGGGCGGGCCACTGGCCAACGTCAAGTCCCGCGAGTTCTGAGGCTCGCTTCATTCCCAAGGAGATCATCATGCACAAGTCCACTTGCGGCTGCGCGAAGTGCCATGCGGCGCGAGATCGTGCGTTTGCCGTCGAACGATTTGAAGCAGGCCCGGCGTCCGGCGAGCTGCTCAGCGAGGCCGAGGAAATGGAGCTGGCGATGGAGCTGCTCAGCGTCTCGAACGAGGACGAAATGGAGCAGTTTCTCGGCAAGCTGTTTCGCGGCATCGGGCGCGGGCTGAAGAAGGTGGGCCGCTTCATCGGCCGCAAGGTGTTGCCCGTAGTCGGTGGCGCGCTCAAGGGGCTGGCGAAGAAGGCGCTGCCGTTCGTGGGCGGCGCGCTCGGCTCCTTCATTCCTATCCCCGGCGTCGGTACCGCGCTTGGCACGGCGCTGGGCGGTGCCGTCAGCAAGGCGCTCGAGCTCGAGTTCGGCGAACTCGAGAGCGAAGAAGCCGAACTGGAGATCGCGCGTCGCCTGGTGCGCATTGCCGCCACCACGGCGCAGCAGGCAAGCGCCGCATCGCCCGGTGCGCCGCCCGACGCGCTGCTGCGCGACGCGTTGCTGGCCGCGGTGCGCGCGCATCTGCCGACCTTCGCCGCCAACGAGGCGGAATTGATGGCCGAGGCCGAGGCCGAGCTGGGCTATGAGGGCGAAGGCGAGTACGAGGGCGAATACGAAGGTGAAGGCGAAGGCGAGTACGCGCAGGAGTACGAAGGCGCGTATCCGGGCGCAGCCGGCGGCGCGATGTCGGGCCGCTGGACACGCCGCGGTCGGTACATCGTGCTGCACGGCGTGTGAGCTGGGGCCGCCCTATGCCGTGAAGGAGCCTGACATGTTCCGCCCAAGCAAAGGTCCGATCCCACCTGAGGACGTCTATATCTGTTGGGTGCGGCGGTCCCTCGCGCGCAGTGGTTGGCCGATCGCCGTCAACGGCAGCGACTCGCCGGCCTATCGGGCCGTGGTCGGCAGATTTCAACTCGACAACGGTCTGCCCGACCATGGCACGGTCGATGCGGCGACGCAAAATCGCCTGATCAAGTTGAACCATGTCGACAGCCAATACACCGCATGGGTACAGGACGCGTTGATCAAGGGCGGACTGCTCGATGCAGGCGCGAAGCGCGCCGAATCGATCATGGATCGCGCGAGCGGACCGACGCGACGCGCGATTCAGAGCCTGCAGCACAAGCTGGGGCTCAATCCGGACGGCTGGGTCGGCGTCAAGACCGAGCGCAAGTTGCGAGCACTGACCCGTACCGCGCCGCCCGGCGCCGACGGACGGCCGGCACCGTGCCGCGTCGTGGTGCGCAAGCTGCCGCCGGAACCTGTCACCGACGAACAGGTGCGCTACAAGCTGCGGCAGGCGCTGGATTGGATGAGCGAATACGCCGGACTTTATGCCGACGAGATTTGCCTCGCGCGCAAGCTGCTCGCCGACGGCGTCGATGACGGCTACGTCGATGACGAACGGATGAGACGTTTCATCGGCGACAAGAAGCCTTTGTACCCGCAGTACTTCTCCAGTGGGTGGGCGACGGTGAAGCGCCGGATACGTTCGCTGCGGGAAACGAACCGCGCCGTCCGCACCGCCGATATCGTGAACGTCTTGCAGAAGATTCGGTACGACATGCTGCAAGGCATGAAGAAGGCCTACTACCTCCTCACGGGGACCGAGGTCTACAGCCGCTCGCACAAGGCCCAGCTCAAGCGCGAGCTAGGAGCGCGCAGCGAGCTGGCAGCGAGCCTGTACCACTGCAAGTTCGCCCGCGACCGCTACCGCGAGTCGATCGGCAGCTTGAGGTGACCGAGCCGGACGATGACCATGAAATGCGCTGATCTAGAAGTCGCGCCGTTCGCTTGGGCGCCGCCTGCTGCCGCCGAATTCGAAGCCGAGTTCGAGGGCGGGCGCTCGACGCGCACGCTGCCGACGCTGACCCCTGCGACCATCATCGATAGCCACTGCCACGCCGGCCTGGGCGACGGCTTCACCGGCCCGTGGGACACTGCGGCGCCGCTGGCCGACTACCTGCGGCGCGCCGCACGCGCCGGCATCGCGCGCACGGTGCTGCTGCCGGCGTTTCATTCGGACTACGCGCGGGCCAATCGTGCGCTGGCGCGCATCGTTGCGCGTGATCCGCGGCGGTTGATCGGCTTTGCGATGGTGCACGCCCAGCGTGATCGCGGCCGCGTGTTGCCGATGCTGCGCAGCGCCATCGAGCAGGGCGGTCTGGCCGGCATCAAGCTGCACCGTCACGACGCGCCGATCACGCGCGAGGTCTGCGACGCCGCGCGCGCGCTCGGCGTGCCGGTGCTGTACGACGTCACTGGCGAGGTGTCGGTGGTCGAACTGCTGGCCGATCAGTACCCGGACGTGAACTTCATCATTCCCCACCTGGGCAGCTTTGCCGACGATTGGCGCGCGCAGCTGGCGCTGATAGACCACCTGGAACGGCACCCAAACGTGCATGCCGATACCTCGGGCGTGCGCCGCTTCGACCTGCTGCTGCAGGCCGTGCGGCGCGCGGGCGCGCACAAGATCTTGTTTGGCTCCGACGGGCCCTGGCTGCATCCTGCGCTTGAGCTGCACAAGATTCGCCTCTTGGGGCTGGCACCGGCGCAGGAGGCCCTGGTGCTCGGCGGCAACCTGCTGCGGATCACGCCGCGGGCGCGGCTCACTGCAGTGGCCGCTGCTGCGCCCGACGCAGCTGCAGCGCGCGATCGGTGACATTCAGGCGTGCCGCCGCGCGATGCAGGTTGCCGTGCTCCCGCTCGAGCGCGGCGGCGATTGCGCAGTCCGTGGCAAGCTGGCCTATCTCCTTGAGACCCATCCCGAGACCAATTGCTTCGCGCGCTGCGTTGTCCCAGCATTCCTGCAACGTCGCGCGCGACGGGCCTGCGTCGGACGGCCGCTCGTCTTCCGGCACGTCGCCGATCGTGATCGGACCGTCACCCGCGTGGCGCAGGCACAGACGCTCGACAACACGTTTGAGCTCACGTACGTTGCCAGGGTAGTCGCGCGCCAACAGGTACTGACACACCAGTTCGTCGAAGCCCCGGCCTGCATCGCTGCCGTCGATGCCTGACTGAAAATGGCGTGCGAGTGTGAGCACGTCGTCCCTGCGCTCCCGCAGCGGCGGCGTGCGGCAGACTGCACCGGCGATGCGGAAGTACAGATCGGCGCGAAAACGCCCTTCGGCCACGCGCGCCCGCAGGTCACAGTGTGTCGCCGAGACCAGGCGAAAGTGGGTGTCCTGCCAGGCGTTTGCGCCTACGCGCTTGTACTTGCCCTCCTGCACCACGCGCAGAAGCTGCGCCTGCAGCGGCAGCGGAAGATCGCCGATCTCGTCGAGAAACAGCGTGCCGCCGTGCGCCTGGGCGAATGCCCCCTCGCGCGCGCTCAATGCACCGGTGAAGGCGCCGCGCTCGTGGCCGAAGAACTCGCTGCCAGACAGTTCGGGCGTGATCGTGGTGCAGTCAACGACGACGAGCTCGCGCTTGGCTGGCCGCGGGTCGAGTTCGTGGATCAGGCGAGCAACCAGTTCCTTGCCGGTGCCGCTCTCGCCAGTGACAAGTACCGGCGCGCCTGTGAATACCGCCAGTTCGACCACCTGGCGGACCAGGCTGCGCCAGGCCGGGCTGATGCCGACCAGCGTGCCGGCCACCGACGCGGCCTTGCACAGGCGGTGCACGGTAGCCAGGCGTTCGAAACGTGCGCATACCGCGCGTGCATCGTCCGGTAGAACGGGCCACGACAGCACGTCGGCAGCGCCAGCTTGCAGCAGTGACCAGTGCTGCGCATCCGGCACCCGGCCCATCGGCGTGACGACGATCACCAGCATCACGGCACGGGGACTGAACGCATGCAGGCGGCTGAACACCCACTCGTTCACTTCGCAAATCACCATGAGCCCGTGGCCTTCGGGGTCGTCGGGCATCACAGACAACCTGAGGCCCGAGCGCGCCAGCAGGGCGGTTACCGATTCGCGCAGGGACTCGGGCACCGATGGGTGAAATCCCACCCATGGGCCGGGAGGACTTTCCAGGCGCGATGATTCGGCGTGTCCGTGTTCCATGGGTGACCACGTCGTGAAATTTCAGCCCATTGAATGCTCAAAGGGCGCGGCTCCACCTGGCAGCACGGTGGTGCAGGCGTCCCAGGCTACGGCGCAACCCAGCCCATGCCGCTCTACGGCGCGCATCCTGTCCAGGCCGGGCCTTGACATATGGCGGCCGACCAAAAGCCGCTGCTCGGCGACGATACGGTGCTGCCCAAGGACATCGAGCCCGAGGATCGGCGCGACGCGCGATTTGTCCGTGGTTGGTTTGCCTTGCTCGAATGTCATATTCAGGGCCTCGAGTGAGGTGACTTCACCACTGGCACTTTGTCATCGCGGTGAATGAGTTAGTCCTCACTATGCAGTCAAGGGCGTGTGGAGTTCGATACTGTTTGTTTAATTGAGCCGACACGGGCAACACCGTTTCAGAGGCGGGTGTCGCCGTCGGCTCCGGACGTTGAAATGCCTGTGATTCAGGCGCAGGTTTGTCGTGCTCTGCGTAGGCCGCTATCCCTGGTGCGAGACAGCCTGTGAAGCGCGCACCGGGCTTGGGTAAGCTTCGACATAGTGGCCGCTGACGGGCGTTGTGTTGCGTATGTTTACTTTTTTCCTCACGCACCGCCAGCCGGCTTTCACACCCCAACAGGATAGGAAACCGGGGGCTGGCGTTCAGGCCGGCTGCGGGCCAGGGCGGCCGTCTTCCACCACGAAACGGGCCAGGGTGTACGCGTCGCTGGCGGGATCCAGCGGGTTGGTGATGGCGCGCAGCTGTGTCGTCCAGAGCTTGGGGGAGATGTCGCACAGGCCATAGCCCCGCTCGTCGCAGCGCGCCAGCAGTACATGGGGGTTGTTGCGGCGGATGGCGTCCACCTTGTCTTGCGTGGTGCCGGCGCGCGAGCTGATGGAGGTGCCGCAGAACTCGCTGGCCAGAGTGCGTGCGCTGCCACCGCCCTCGGGCTGTGCCGTCACGTTGCAGACATAGTTCTGGTGGATGTCGCCGCCCAGCAGCACCGTGTTGCGCGGCGGCTGCTGGGCCAGTGCCTGCAGCAGGCGCTGGCGTGCCGCGGGGTAGCCGTCCCAGCTGTCGGTGGACTGCACGCCCGAGGGGTAGTGGCGCGGCGCAAACAGGGTCTGCTGCGCCAGCACGCTCCAGCGTGTGGACTGGTCGTGCGCATCCTGCGCCAGGCCGGCTTGCAACCATTGCTCTTGTTGCCAGCCCAGAAAGCTGCGCTGCGGGTCGGCCAGCTCAGCGCAGCTTTCGGGGCGCACCGCGCCGGCCGAGCCTGTGCCCGGTTTGCGGCAGGCCTGCAGGTCGCGGTATTGGCGCGCGTCCAGCACATGCAGCCGCGCCAGCCGCCCCCAGGCCAGGTGCCGGTAGATCTGCAGGCCCTGAAAGCTGGACGACACCAGGGTCGATGCGCGCAGCGGCATATGCTCGTAGAAGGCCTGCCAGGCCGCCGCGCGCAGGGGCAGCCATTCGGCGGCGTCACCGCGGCCATGGGTGCCCACATAGTCGTTCAGCACCTCGTGGTCGTCCCAGGTCACGACCCACGGCGCGCAGGCGTGGGCGGCCTGCAGGTCAGGGTCGCTCTTGTGCAGGGCATAGCGGGCGCGGTAGTCGGCCAGATTGCGCGGCAGGTGCAGGTTGTGCGTGCGCGCCAGCCCGCTCGTGTCTTTCGGCGTGGCGTATTCGTAGATGTAGTCGCCCAGGAACAGTATCAGGTCGGGCTCGTCGGCGCGGGCGTGGCGCCAGGCGGCGTAGTAGCCATGCTCCCAGCGCTGGCATGAGGCTTGGACCAGGCGCAACCGTGGCGCCAGCACATCGGAAGCGGGCGCCGTGCGCGTGCGGCCCACGCTGCTGACGGCGTGGCCCAGCATGAAGCGGTAGTGGTACCAGCGGCCGGGCTGCAGGCCGCGCACCTCGACGTGCACGCTGTGTGCCAGGTCCGGCAGGGCGGTGGCGTTGCCATGGTGCACGATGCGGCGAAACTGCGGGTCGTCGGCGACCTCCCAGCGCACGGTGAGCGGGCCGGCCCAGGGCGCGCCGGCATCGGCGGGGTCGGGCGGCAGCAGGCGGGTCCAGAGCACCACGCCGTCGGGCAGTGGCTCGCCGCTGGCCACGCCCAGGCCGAAGGGGTCGTGCCGCAGGGGCTGCCCGGCCCATGCCCAGCGCGGCAGCTGCGTGGCCAGGGCCGCCCAGCCCGCCTGTTGCAAAAATCGGCGGCGGTCCGGGACCTGGAGTGGCGTGGCCATGGGAACGCGCGGCTGCACGTTGCAACTTATGCGGCGACCACGCGGTTCTTGCCCGTGCGCTTGGCCAGGTACATGCCCTGGTCGGCGCGGCGGATGGCGTCGGCACTGTCCTGCTCGCCCGCTACCTGGGCCACGCCGGCACTGAAGGTAATGAGCAGGCGTTCCTGCTCCTTGAGAAAGTAACGCGTGGTCAGCTCGCGCTGCAGCCGCTCCATGGCCTTCACGCCGTCGGCCAGGTCGGTGTCGGGCAGGATGAGCACGAATTCCTCGCCGCCGTGGCGTGCCAACTGGTCCTGGGGGCGCATGACCTCGCGCGTGACCTGCACCAGGTGCAGCAGCGCCTCGTCGCCCACGGCGTGGCCCAGACGGTCGTTGATGGACTTGAAGTTGTCTATATCGAGCAAGGCCACGCACAGCGGCGCGTCCTGGCGGCGCGCCCGCGCAATCTCGCGCTCCATGACCTCGTCCAATCCCTTGCGGTTCAGTGCGCCGGTCAGCGGATCGTGGCGCGCCTGGGCGCTGGCGTGGTCCAGGTCGCGACGCAGCTGGTCGATCTCGGCGTGCGTGACTTCGGCACGCTCGCGCAGCTCCTGCAGCTCGCCGCGGGTTACGCGGCTGCTGTGCGCCATGGCGCGCGTGGCGGCCATGACCTCTTCCAGGAGTGGCGTGATGTCCTGCAGCTGCGTCGCATGGCCTATGCGTTCGGCGCAGCTTTCCATCGTTTCGTTGTAACTGCTGCTCGACTCGTCCATCTGAGCCAGGCGCTCGATAAAGGTGGCCAGAAGCTCGCGCATCTGGGTCTGCGCCTGCAGTGAACGGTCTTTGGCCTCGGACTGTTTGAAGATCACGTCCTTGAGGCGTTTTTGCACGTCGTCGAGCCGGCGCAGTGTCAGCGGCGGCGTGGATGCGGCCAGCAGCGCCTCGGCCTGGCCATGCAGCCAGGGCTCGTCCATGCTCAGGGCGGCAATGTTCTCGAACACCAGGCGCAAGAGCGCGAGCAGGCCCTGGCGAATGGCGGCCTGGTCCTCCGCCGCGAAGGACAGGCGATAGCCGAAGTCATTCAGCAGGCGCTCTGCCGTCGCCACGGGGGGCTCGGGTGCGCGCAGAAATGTGCACAGTTCCTTGGCCAGCTCATGCACGCGCGGGTCATCGTCGCCCAGGGCCGGCAGGCTGTTGTTCACCAGCCGCGACAGGTTTTGCGCCAGCGTGGCCGGCAGGTGGACGATACTGGTCTTGACGGGTGCCGGGGTTGCGGCCGGCGCAAGGCCCAGGCTGGCATAGCCTACGAGCACATTTTTCAGCATGGACCAGTCCTGCTGTGTGATGGCGCTTTCCAGTTGGTCCAGCAACCGCTTCTGCCCCGGCGTCTGTCCGGGCATTACACGCAGAATCTGGCGCAACTGGGCGGTAGGAAATTGCGGCGGGGAACGGCTGCCAGAAACCTCCTCGTACAGGCTTTGGTAGTTTTCCGGGGTGGGAGGCAGGCGGCGCGTGGCCAGCAGCTTGAGGGTGTCACGCGCGATTTCGGAGGGTGATTTGACTGAATCCATCCGCATGGCAGGCAAGAAGAAGCAAATATTGCGAAGTGTGACAGGGTGCAGCCGGCTTGAATAGCCGGTACTTGCCCGGGCGTTGGCAGCGTGCGTCGGTGGCAGCCCGTATGGCCTTCTACAATGCGTTGCATTCAGTCACTGTGACCATGAAAATCCTCATTTCCAACGATGATGGCTACCAGGCGCCGGGCATCGTGGCGCTGTATGACGCACTCAAGACCATTGCCGATGTCGAGGTGGTGGCGCCCGAGCACAACAACAGTGCCAAGTCCAATGCCCTGACGCTGAACGCGCCGCTGTATGTGCACCGCGCGGCCAATGGCTTTCGCTATGTGAACGGCACGCCGGCCGATTGCGTGCATATTGCGCTCACGGGCTTGTTGGGCTACCGACCCGACCTGGTCGTCTCGGGCATCAACAATGGCGCCAACATGGGCGACGACACCATCTACTCGGGTACCGTGGGCGCTGCCATGGAGGGCTATCTGTTCGGCATTCCGTCCATGGCCATTTCGCAGGTGGACAAGGGCTGGGGCGAGCTCGACGCAGCGGCGCGCAAGGCGCGCGAGATCGTAGAGCAGATGCAGCAGCAGCGGCTGGTGGGCCCGGCGTCGTGGCTGCTGAACATCAACATCCCCAACATGCCGTTCGACGCGCTGCGCCCCTTGCGCCTGTGCCGCCTGGGGCGGCGCCATGCGGCCGAGCGCGTCATCGAGCAGCAAAGCCCGCGCGGCGATCTGATGTACTGGATAGGCGGCGCCGGTCCGGCCAAGGACGCCAGCGAGGGCACGGACTTCCATGCCACGGCCCACGGCTATGTGTCCATGACGCCCCTGAAGGTGGACCTGACCGACCATGACGGCCTGGGCTACTGGGCGCAGACCGCCGCGCGCCTGGTGCCGCAGCGCGTGCAGGGCGGGGGCGGCTGATGCAGCGCCGGCCCGGCTTTCCCGCGCGCATCGACTGGCAAAAGGATGCGGCGCCGGCCCCCGCAGTCACGCCGGCGCGCAATCGGCGCGACACGCCGCCTCCCACGCCCCAGGGTGTGGGGTTGGACTCGGCCGCGGTGCGCGCGCGCATGGTGCAGCGTTTGGCGGCGGGAGGCATAGCCGCGGCGCCGGTGCTGCAGGCCATGGGCGGCGTGGAGCGGCATCGCTTCGTCGATACCGCCCTGGTCAACCAGGCCTATGAGGACACCAGCCTGCCCATAGGCCTGGGCCAGACCATCTCCAAGCCCAGCGTGGTGGCGCGCATGACGGAGCTGCTGTTGGGTGCGCCCTGCGTCCAAGCGCGGGGCCTGGGCCGGGTGCTGGAGATCGGCACCGGCTGCGGCTACCAGGCGGCCGTGCTGGCGCGGCTGGCGCACGAGGTGTACACCATAGAGCGCCTGCGTGCGTTGCATGAGAAGGCGCGGGAGAATCTGCGCCCATTGCGCCTGGCCAACGTCCACCTGATCCTGGGCGACGGCATGCTCGGTTATGCCGGCGGCGCACCCTATGCGGGCATCATTGCTGCGGCCGGTGGCGAGAGCCTGCCGCCGCAGTGGTGTGAGCAGTTGGCCCAGGGCGGGCGCCTGGTGGCGCCCATGGCCGGGGCCGACGGACGCCAGATGTTGCTTGTAGTTGACAAGACACCGCAGGGCTTGAAGCAGAGTGTGCTCGAGGCCGTGCATTTCGTCCCCCTAAAATCGGGCGTCGTTTGAAGGAATTGCTTATGTTGGTATCGCGTAGTCTTGTGACTTTGGGCGTTGTCGTGCTGGCAGGTGGCCTGCTGGCTGGCTGCAACGCGCCCGTGAACAAGGCACCAGTGGTCGATCGCGGCACCTTTGCCAATGGTGGTGCAGGTGCGGCGGCGGCCGTCCCGGAGGTCAAGCCCCTGCCGGGCGCCGAAAACGCCGGCAAACCGGGTTACTACACCGTCAAGCCCGGAGACACCCTGATTCGCATCGGCCTGGAAAATGGGCAGAGCTGGAAGGATATTGCGCGCTGGAACAACCTGGAAAACGCCAACCTCATCGAGGTGGGCCAGGTGCTGCGCGTGGTTCCGCCCGGTGCGGTGGCAGTGGCAGCCGATACGGGTGTGGTGACGCGGCCGGTCACCTCCTCACCGCTGGCGTCTGCGTCGGCTGCAAGCGCGCCCAAGCCGGGCGCGGCGGCCGCTCCTGCCACTGCTGCCGTATCCAGCGCATCAGCGGCGTCTGCGGCGTCTGCGGCATCTGCGGTTGCGCCGGCGGCGTCGGCACCGGCCGTGGTGGCATCGGCACCCGCGCCGGCGCCGGCACCTGTTCCCGTTGCCGCCGCGGGCCCCGACGATATGCACTTCATCTGGCCCTCGTCGGGGACCTTGCTGGCCGGCTTCGATGAGGCGCGCAACAAGGGCTACGACATCGCTGGCAAGGCCGGCGACCCGGTGCTGGCCGCCGCCGATGGCCGCGTGGTGTATGCCGGCGCGGGCCTGCGCGGCTATGGCAACCTGGTGATCTTGAAGCACAACAACACCTTTCTCACGGCCTATGCGCACAACCAGACGCTGCTCGTGAAGGAGGACCAGAACGTGCGCCGTGGCCAGAAGATCGCCGAAATGGGCAGCACCGACGCCGACCGTGTGAAGCTGCATTTCGAGATCCGCCGCCAGGGCAAGCCGGTCGATCCCGCGCGCTACCTGCCAGCACGTTGAGCAAGAAGGTGGCCGGCGATGGGTTGCCGTGGCCGGAAGAGGAAGCCGACGCGCAAGTCCTGAGCGAGGAGCCTTCGTCCTGCGAAACGGAGGCGGTGGAGGGCGAGCTGCGCACGGTGACCGTGCCCGCCGCGCAGCACCTGGCGCGTCTGGACAAGGCCCTGGCCGATTTGGTGCCGGAGTTTTCCCGCAGCTACCTGCAGCAGTTGCTCGCGCAGGGCGACGTGCTTCTCAATGGCCAGAGCGCCGCCAAGCCCGCCCACAAGGTGCGGGCCGGCGACGCGCTCGTGGTGCAGATGCGCCCCACGCAGCAGAGTCAGGCCTTCAAGCCCGAACAGCTGGCGCTCGACGTGGTTTATGAGGACGCGCATCTGCTCGTCGTCAACAAACCCGCCGGCCTGGTCGTGCACCCGGCGCCGGGCAACTGGAGCGGCACCCTGCTCAACGCCCTGCTCGGACGCGACGCGCAGGCCCTGCAGGTGCCGCGTGCCGGCATCGTGC
Source organism: Pseudomonadota bacterium (assembly GCA_018241405.1). Classification (GTDB taxonomy): domain Bacteria; phylum Pseudomonadota; class Gammaproteobacteria; order Burkholderiales; family Burkholderiaceae_C; genus Alicycliphilus. The sequence continues at coordinate 75,090 of JAFEDY010000009.1, forward strand.
ACCGGCTTGACAAGGACACCAGCGGTCTCATGGTGGTGGCGCGCACGCGCGCGGCCATGGACGCGCTGGTCCGCATGATTGCGGCGCGCGAGGTCAGCCGCCAGTACCTGGCCCTGGCCTGGGGCGCATGGACTGGCCCGGCGCGGCGCAGCATACAGGCACCCATAGGGCGTGATCCGCGCAACCGCCTGCGTATGGCGGTGGTGGACCTTGCCCAGCATGCGGGCAAGGAGGCGCGCACCGATTTCGAGCTGCTTGCGGGCGGCGACGAGGTGTGCCTGGTGCGCTGCACGTTGCACACGGGCCGCACGCACCAGATACGCGTGCACATGGCCTCCATGCGCCACCCCTTGGTGGCCGACGCCCTGTATGGCGGGGCCGTGGGCGGCCCCATGCAGCGCCAGGCGCTGCATGCTTTCCGCTTGGCATTCACCCATCCCGTGACCGGTCAGGCCATGGAATTCCATGCCGCGCCGCCCCAGGACATGCGCCAGGCCCTTGATTTCTGGGGCTTGCGCTACAATTAGCGATAACGGCTGCTCTGCCGTAGGCATTTGGGCTTCATGCTGTGGATGCCATGCCGGCCCGGTGAAGGCTGCGGCGCCAAGCCCCGCCAACTCCGCGGCGCAAATAAGAACATTCTCCAACCCCAGGTCAGTGCCCCGCCATGGCGCGTGGCTCCCCTTTTTGGAACTGTTGGACCATGAATTCGGTGGAAGCCAAACGGGTTCTCGAAACCGCGCTGATCTGCGCCCTCCAGCCTGTGACGGTGCGCGATCTGCGCACCCTGTTCGATGATGCGCTGGGCTCGGATACGGTGAAGGCGCTGCTCCTGGAATTGCAGCAGGACTGGGCGCTGCGCGGCGTAGAGCTGGTGCAGGTGGCGACGGGCTGGCGCTTTCAGAGCCGCCCCGAGATGCGCGAATATCTTGAACGCCTGCACCCGGAGAAGCCGCCGCGCTACACGCGTGCCACTCTGGAAACCCTGGCCATCATTGCCTACCGCCAGCCGGTGACGCGCGGCGACATCGAGGAGATCCGCGGCGTCACGGTCAACAGCCTGATCATCAAGCAGCTGGAGGACCGGGGCTGGGTCGAGGTGATCGGCTACCGTGAAACGGTGGGGCGCCCGGCCTTGCTGGCCACCACGCGCCAGTTCCTGGACGACCTGGGGCTGCAGGCGCTGAACCAGCTGCCCATGTTGGATGAGCCCGGCGTGCAGGCCCATATGCTGGAGGCGCTGGCGGGTACGGCAGCTATGCCGCAGGGGAACGAGGCGGGTGCGGACGGCGTACCCGTTGCACAGGAAATGACAGACGCATCCGCACTGGCGGCTGCGGCGACCAATTTGGACGGCGACGACGGCGTCGCAGGAAGTTGACATGAACGATTCGAACAAAGACCTCGCGCCCGCCGAGAAGCTTTCGGCCGAGCCATCTGAAGCCACGGCGCAGATCCAGGGGCACCAGGAGCCTCGGGAGTCGCCGGCGCCCGCAGAGGCGGCGCAGCCGCCGCAGCGCGCCGAGCGGCGCGATGGTGCGCGCCAGCATGGCCGGCGCGATGACGGCTACCGCTTTGCCGACGTGGTGTCCGGGCAGCTGGATCAGGACGAGGGTAACGCCGAGGTGGTGCTGCCCAAGCGCGTGCTGCTGCCCCAGCCCGAAAGCCCCAAGCTGCACAAGGTGCTGGCCCAGGCAGGCATGGGGTCGCGCCTGGAGATGGAGCAGCTCATCCTGGAAGGGCGCATCTCCGTCAACAACGAACCCGCCCATATCGGCCAGCGCGTGCAGTTTGGTGACCAGATCAAGGTCAATGGCAAGCCGATCCGCTTTCGCATCGCGCCGCCGCCGGCGCGTGTGATCGCCTACCACAAGCCCGTCGGCGAGGTCGTCACGCACGACGATCCGCAGAACCGCCCCACGGTGTTTCGCAAGCTGCCGCGGCTGCAGCAGGGCAAATGGCAGTCGGTGGGGCGCCTGGATTTGAACACCGAAGGCCTGCTGCTGTTCACCAGTTCCGGCGAGCTGGCCAACCAGCTCATGCACCCGCGCTTCGGCCTGGAGCGCGAGTACGCCGTGCGCGTGCTGGGCGCCCTGAACAATGAAGAGCGCCAGCGCCTGCTCGACGGCGTGCAGCTCGACGATGGCATGGCCTCCTTCGGCTCCATCGAGGACGGCGGCGGCGAGGGCGCCAACTGCTGGTACCGCGTCACGATCTCCGAGGGGCGCAACCGTGAGGTGCGGCGCATGTTCGAGGCCGTGGGCCATGCCGTGAGTCGGCTGATCCGCATCCGCTACGGTGCCATGATGCTGCCGCGCGGCCTCAAGCGTGGCGCCTGGCTGGAGCTTGATGAGCACGACATCCGCGCCCTGATGCAGGCCGCGGGCGTCCCGGCCGACGCGGCGGGCGCCGCAAGGACCGAGGGCAGGGGCGGCAATGGCCGCCGCGGCGAGCGCAAGCCCATGGGGACGAAAATGCAGGGCGGCAGCGGCCGGGACAAGAACGCGGGGCGCACAGGGCGCTCGTCGGGCGGCTCGCAGCCCGATCCGATGAAGACCTCGCTGGGCTACATCGGTGCCGACAGTTTCTCGCGCCACCGCCAGCAGCAGCAGCGCGGTGGTGGTTCGCGCCGCGGTGGGCGCTAAGAGCGTGTTTCGATCTCTTCGTGGCGCCCGCTATCCCGCAGACGCTGTCTTTGCGGGGCAATCCTTCGGGCAAGGCAGCAAAAAGCCGCACTCGTCGTTGCGCGCCTTTGTCCAGGCCGCCCGTGGCAAGCGCCTAGATTGCGGCTTTTGCTGCCTTGCGGGCACCACGGAGATCGTGAACACGCTCTAAGGGATTGGTGAAAAGTTAGAATGCACGGTTTTGCCCGCGAGGCAAAAATACCGCAATACCCATCTCTCTAGGAAAAGCAACATGGCTATCGAACGTACCCTCTCCATCATTAAGCCTGACGCCGTCGCCAAGAACGTCATCGGCCAGATCTACGCCCGCTTCGAGGCCGCCGGCCTGAAGATCGCGGCCGCCCGCATGATCCACCTGTCGCGCGCCGAGGCCGAGCAGTTCTATGGCGTGCACAAGGAGCGTCCTTTCTTCAAGGACCTGGTGGACTTCATGATCTCCGGCCCGGTGATGGTGCAGGTGCTGGAGGGTGAGAACGCCGTCCTGAAGAACCGTGATCTGATGGGCGCCACCGACCCCAAGAAGGCCGACGCCGGCACCATCCGTGCCGATTTCGCCGACAGCATCGATGCCAACGCCGTGCACGGCTCCGACGCCGCCGAGACCGCCCAGGTCGAAGTGGCTTTCTTCTTCCCCGGCCTGAACGTCTACGCACGCTGATGCAGTGGCTCCGTGCGCCGGGCAGGGCCGTGGCCGGCCCTGACGCGCGCGGGGCGCACCCCGTGGGCGTGGACAGGCGACTACCGTTATGACCACGAACCTTCTGGACCTGGACCTCGATGCCCTGGCCGCCTTCTGCGAGCGGTTGGGAGAAAAGCGTTTCCGGGCCACGCAACTATTCCGCTGGATCCATCAGCGTGGCGCGAGCGACTTCGACCAGATGAGCGATCTGGCGAAGTCCCTGCGCGAAAAGCTCAAGGGCTGCGCCCATGTGACGGGCCTGACCGCCATCAGCGAGCATGTCTCGGCCGACGGCACGGTGAAGTGGCTGTTCGACGTGGGCGGCGGCAATGCCGTGGAGACGGTCTTCATCCCCGAGGACGACCGCGGCACGCTGTGCATCTCCTCGCAGGCGGGCTGTGCCGTGGGCTGCCGCTTCTGCTCCACGGGCCACCAGGGCTTCAGCCGCAACCTGACCACGGGCGAAATCGTCGCCCAGCTCTGGCAGGCCGAGCATGTGCTACGCCAGCGCCGCGGCGATGGCGAGCGCGTGATCTCCAACGTCGTGATGATGGGCATGGGCGAGCCGCTGCAGAACTATTCGGCCCTGGTGCCGGCGCTGCGCGTCATGCTCGACGACCATGGCTATGGCCTGTCACGTCGGCGCGTCACGGTGTCCACCTCGGGCGTGGTGCCCATGATGGATCGCCTGGGCCAGGACTGCCCCGTGGCGCTGGCCGTGTCCCTGCACGCGCCCAATGACGCCTTGCGCGACAACCTGGTGCCGCTCAATCGCAAATACCCGCTGCAGGAGCTGCTGGCGGCCTGCAGGCGCTACCTGGACCACGCGCCGCGCGACTTCATCACCTTCGAATACTGCATGCTCGACGGCGTCAACGACCAGCCCGAGCATGCGCTCGAACTCATCGCCCTCGTACACCGCAGGGCGGCGGACGGCGGCGTGTCCTGCAAGTTCAACCTGATTCCGTTCAATCCGTTTCCGGCATCGGGCCTGCGCCGCTCGCCGGCGGCGGCGGTGTCGGCCTTTGCCCAGCTGCTGTCGGACGCCGGCATCGTCACCACGGTGCGCAAGACGCGCGGCGACGACATCGACGCGGCCTGCGGTCAGCTGGCCGGTGATGTCAAGGACCGCACGCGGGTGGGTGAGCGCATGGCCAGGCTGCGCACCATCACGATCAAACCCGTCGCCTGACGGCGCACAGCGAAGAGAGGCTATTCATGACGGTGTGGCATGCGGATCTGGGTTGGGTGGGGCGTTGGCTTTCGGCTGCCTGCGTGGCGTCGGCGGTAGTGGCCGGCGTGGCGGGCTGCGCCCATCAGGCCGCGGCCGACCCTGGGGCTACCGAGCCTGTGGCCGGTGCCGCTGAATCCGATGTGCGCCGGCGCGCCCGCATCCGGCTGGAACTGGCCGCCAACTACATGCAGATGGGGCAGTCCACGGTAGCGCTCGAAGAGGTGCGCCAGGCCCTGGCCACCGACCCCAGCTACGCCGATGCCTTCCACCTGCGTGGCCTGGTGTACATGGGCATGGGCGATCTGGCGCTGGCCGAAGACAGCTTCAAGCGCGCCCAGGCCATGAAGCCCGCCGACCCGGACATCATGCACAACTTTGGGTGGCTGCTGTGCCAGCGCCAGCAGTACGAACAGGCCGATCAGCTGTTCCAACGCGCCCTGGCCACGCCCGCCTATGCTGCCCGCGGCAAGACGCTGATGTCCCAGGGCCTGTGCTACCAGCGCGCCGGCCGTGCGGCCGAGGCCGAGCAGGCACTGTTGCGCGCCTATGAGCTCGAACCTGGCAATCCGGTGGTGGGCTATCAGCTGGCCTCCGTGATGCTGGAACGGGGCGAGGCCAAGCGGGCGCAGTTCTATATTCGCCGTGTCAACAATGGCGACTTTGCCAATGCCCAGTCGCTCTGGCTGGGCATCAAGGTGGAGCGCGCGCTGGGCGACGCGGTGGCCGTGCGGCAGTTGGGCGACCAGCTGCACAAGCGCTTTCCCAACGCCAAGGAAACATCAGCATTCGACAGGGGGGCCTTCAATGAGTGAGTCGATGGCGACGCAGGGCGGTGAGCATTTGCCGCAGGACGGTGCGGTGCCGGTGAGCGGCGTGACGGCAGGCGTATTACTCAAGCAGGTGCGTGAGTCTGCGGGCGTGCATATCGATGCCTTGGCCGGCGCCCTGAAGGTGCCTGTGGCCAAGCTGCAGGCGCTGGAGGCGGATCAGCCCGAGGCCTTCCCTGACGCCGTTTTCATGCGCGCCCTGGCGTCGAGCGTGTGCCGGGTGCTGAAGGCCGATGCCGCTCCTGTGCTGGCGCTGCTGCCCCAGGGCGCACCTGCCCATTTGCCGCCCGACAAGAGCATCAACGCCTCGTTCAAGGACCCGGTGCGTCGGGGCGGCGGCAAGGGCGGCTCGCTGGAGCCGCCGCGCTCGCGCCTGGTGGGTATTGCCGTGGTGACCTTGCTGGCCGCCGCGCTGGCCATGGCCTACCTGCCCTTTGGCGCGGACGACAAGTCAGAGGCGGCCGACCCTGCCGTGGAGCAGGCCAAGCCGGCAGCGCCGCCGCGGGACGCGCAGGAACCGGTCAATGCCGCAGGTGCGCAGCACAGCCTGACCATGGCGCAGGAGCTTCCGGCACCGGCCGCCCAGGCCGAGCCCGCAGCAGCGGCTGCCGCTGCGGCCCAGGCGCCCGAGTCCGACGGCGCACTTGTCATCCGCGCAAAGGCGCAGACCTGGGTGCAGGTACGCAATGGCGCCGGCCGCGTGGTGCTGCAGAAGGCCCTGGAGGCCGGCGAGAGCTTTTCCGCCGAAGGTTCGCCCCCTTGGCATGTGGTGATAGGCAGGGCCGACGCGGCCGATGTCGTCGTGCGCGGCGAGCCCATGGACCTGAAGGCTGTTGCGCGCAACAACGTTGCGCGTTTCGAGGTGAAGTAAATGAACATGTCCGACACGGCGCCCCCCATTCCCATGGCCGCGCCGTTGACGCGCCACACGCGCCAGGCGCGCATTGTCTGGGGTAGCCGCGTTGTCACAGTGGGCGGCGGCGCGCCGGTGCGCGTGCAGTCCATGACCAATACCGACACGGTGGACGCGATAGGCACGGCCATACAGGTCAAGGAGCTGGCGCAGGCCGGCTCCGAGTTCGTGCGCATCACGGTGAACACGCCCGAGGCCGCACAGGCCGTGCCCTATATCCGCGAGCAGCTCGACCGCATGGGCGAGAACGTGCCGCTGGTGGGCGACTTCCACTACAACGGCCACCGCCTGCTGACCGAGTATCCGGACTGCGCCCAGGCGCTGTCCAAGTACCGCATCAACCCCGGCAACGTGGGCAAGGGCGACAAGCGCGACAGGCAGTTCGGCCAGATGATCGAGGCGGCCGTGCGCTGGGACAAGGCCGTGCGCATTGGTGTCAACTGGGGCAGCCTGGATCAGGAACTGCTGGCGAGCCTGATGAACGCCAACGGCCGGCGCAGCGTGCCCTGGGACGCGCGCCAGGTCATGTACGAGGCGCTGATCACCTCGGCCATCGAATCGGCGCGGCGCGCCGAGGAAATGGGGCTCAGGGGCGAGCAGATCATCCTGTCGTGCAAGGTCAGCGGCGTGCAGGACCTGATCGCCGTGTACCGTGAGCTGGCCCGGCGCTGCGACTACGCGCTGCATCTGGGCCTGACCGAGGCCGGCATGGGCACCAAGGGCATCGTGGCCTCGACCACGGCCTTGTCCATCCTGCTGCAGGAGGGCATTGGCGACACCATCCGCGTGTCGCTCACGCCCCAGCCCGGCGAGGCGCGCACCCAGGAGGTGGTCGTGGCCTCCGAGATCCTGCAGGCCCTGGGCCTGCGCGCCTTCGTGCCCAGCGTCACCGCCTGCCCCGGCTGCGGCCGTACCACCAGCACCACCTTCCAGGAGCTGGCCAAGCAGATCGACGACTACCTGCGCGCGCAGATGCCCGTGTGGCGACTGCGCTATCCGGGTGTCGAAAAACTCAAGGTGGCCGTCATGGGCTGCATCGTCAACGGCCCGGGCGAGAGCAAGCATGCCGACATAGGCATCAGCCTGCCCGGCACCGGCGAGGCGCCCGCGGCCCCCGTGTTCATCGACGGCGAGAAGGCGCTGACGCTGCGCGGCGAGCACATCGCGCAGGAGTTCCAGACCATCGTCGAGAACTACATCGCCCGGCGCTTTGGTGGTGCCACTCAGGAAGTTCTATAAAAATAATAGCTGCCGGCACTTGATGGATAAGCGCTGGAGGCCGATTTCATTAAAAACAAAGATTCACACAAGATGCAGAAGCTGCTTGCCATCAAGGGCATGAACGACATCCTGCCGCCCGATTCGGCGCGCTGGGAATGGCTGGAGGGGATGGTGCGCTCGCTGATGGCGCGCTACGCCTACCGCAACATCCGCACCCCCATCGTCGAGCCCACGCCGCTGTTTGTGCGCGGTCTGGGCGAGGTCACCGACATTGTCGAGAAGGAGATGTACTCCTTCGAGGATCGCCTGAACGGCGAGCAGCTCACGCTGCGCCCCGAGGCCACGGCCGGCGTGGTGCGCGCCGTGGTCGAGCACACCATGCTCTACGACGGAGGCAAGCGCCTGTACTACATGGGCCCCATGTTCCGCCACGAGCGGCCGCAGCGCGGGCGCTATCGCCAGTTCCACCAGATCGGGGCCGAGGCTCTGGGCTTCGGCGGCCCAGAGGTGGACGCCGAGATCATCCTGCTGGCCCACGCGCTGTGGGCCGAGCTGGGCCTGAAGGACGTGCGCCTGGAGCTCAACAGCCTGGGCCAGCCCGACGAGCGCCGCGCCCACCGCGCCGCCCTGATCGCCTACCTGGAGCAGCACCAGGATGTGATGGACGAAGAAGCCAGGCGCCGCATGTACACCAACCCGCTGCGCGTGCTGGACACCAAGAACCCGGCCATGCAGGACATGGTGAATGCGGCGCCCCGGCTCATCGACTTCCTGGGCGAGACCTCGCTCAGGCACTTTGACACCGTCAAGGCCATCCTGGACGCCAACGGCGTGGCCTGGAGCCTGAACCCGCGCCTGGTGCGCGGCATGGATTACTACAACCTCACGGTGTTCGAGTTCATCACCGACCAGCTTGGCTCCCAGGGCACGATCTGCGGCGGCGGCCGCTACGACTACCTGATCGAGCAGATCGGCGGCAAGAGCGCGCCCGCCGTGGGCTGGGCTCTGGGCGTGGAGCGCGTGCTGGAGCTCATCAAGGAGCAGGAGACGCAGGCGCAGGGCCTCGCGGCCGACGCCTACGCCGTCGTGCCCGATGCCTCGGCCCTGCCCCAGGTCATGGCCGCGCTGCAGCAGCTGCGCGCCCTGGGCGTGGCCGTGCAGATGCATGCGCCGGCGCAGTCGGGCGAGGGCATGGGCAGCATGAAGTCGCAGTTCAAGAAAGCCGACGCCAGCGGCGCCCGTTTTGCCCTGGTCTTCGGCTCCGACGAGCTGGCACGCGGCGCCGTCACCATCAAACCCCTGCGCGACGGCGGCGAGCAGGCCGAACGTTCCTTGGCCACCCTGTCCGACTGGGCCGCCAGCCTACAATCGCCGCGCTGAACGAGAAACCACCAACATGGCCAACAACTTCGACCTGCAAGAACAAGAACAGCTTGAGGAGCTCAAGCATTTCTGGAACAAATGGGGCACGCCCATCACCTGGGTGCTGACCCTCATCCTCGGCGGCTTTGCCGCCTGGAATGGCTACCAGATGTGGCAGAACCGGCAGGCCCAGCAGGCCACGGCCCTTGAGGAGGCCGTGGAATTGGCAGGGCGCACGGGCGACCTGGCGCGCGTGGAGCAGGCCTTTGGCGACCTGAAGTCCGGCTACGGCGGCACCAACCAGGCCGGTCAGGCCGGCCTGCTGGCGGCCAAGGCCCTGGCCGATGCCGACAAATGGGATGCCGCCAAGGGCGTGCTGACCTGGGTGGCGGACAAGGCCTCCGACGAGGGTTATGCCGCCCTGGCCCGGCTGCGCCTGGCGGGGGTGTTGGTCGAGGAAAAGGCCTATGACGACGCGCTGGCCCAGCTGTCGCAACGCTTTCCACCCGAATTTGCCGGCGCCGTGGCCGATCGCAAGGGCGACGTGCTGGCGCTGCAGGGCAAGAAGCAGGAGGCGATTGCCGAATACCAGCGCGCCTACCAAGCCTTCGGTGACGGCGTCGAATACCGGCGCCTGGTGGAGGCCAAGCTCAACGCGCTCGGCGCCCAGGTCCAGACCGTGGCCGCCGCCCCGGCAGGGGGTGCGCAGTGAGTGCGGCGCGCAAAGGTTGCAAGGCCCTGTTGGGTGCGCTCGCGCTGGCGGGTCTGCTCGGCCTAGGGGGCTGCTCCCTGTGGGGCGGCTCGTCCAAGCCGAAGCCGGCCGAGCTCGGCCCGAATGTGCCCGTGCTTGGCGTGCGCCAGGCCTGGACGGCCCGCATCGGCGCGGCGGAGGGCCTGGTGCTCGAAGCGCATGTGAACGGCAGCGTGCTCACGCTGGCCTCCGGCAATGGCGAGGTAGCGGCCATCGACGCCCGCACGGGTGGTGATGTCTGGCGTACCCAGCTGAACCTGCCGCTGGCCGCGGGTGTGGGCAGCGACGGCCGCTGGAGTTCCGTGGTCTCCACGAGTGGCCAGGTCATCGTCCTCGACGGTGGACGCGAGATCTGGCGCAAGCCCCTGCCTGCGCAGGCCTATACGGCGCCGCTGGTGGCGGGGCAGCGCGTCTTCGTGCTGGCAGCAGACCGCTCGATTACAGCCTTCGATGCCGCCACGGGCTACCGGCTGTGGCGCCAGCAGCGCCCGGGCGAACCACTGATCCTGCGCGAGGGCGGGGTGCTGATGGCCGTGGGCGACACCCTGGTGGCCGGCCTGTCCGGGCGCCTGGTGGGCTTTAACCCCGACAACGGTGTGGTGCGCTGGGAGGCCCCCCTGGCCAGCCCGCGCGGAACCAACGACGTTGAGCGCCTGGTCGAAATCGTCGGCCGCACCAGCCGTGTGGGTGACAACCTGTGCGCGCGCGCCTTCCAGGCGGCCGTGGGCTGCATCGATGCGGGGCGCGGCGCCGTGCTGTGGACACAGCCGGCCAGCGGCAACGAGGGCATAGATGGCGATGCCGACATGCTGTTCGGCACCGAGAGCAATGGCACGGTCGTCGCCTGGCAGCGCGCCAATGGCGCGCGCGCCTGGACGTCCGAGCGGTTGCAGTTCAGAAAGCTCACGGCGCCGCTGCTGCTCGGCCGCTCCGTGGTCATAGGCGACGACACCGGGCTGGTGCATCTGCTGTCACGTACCGATGCGGCGCCGCTCAACCGATTGACCACGGACGGCTCGGGCATCGCGGCTGCGCCCGTGGCGGCGGGCGATACCCTGGTGGTGGTGACGCGCAAGGGAGCCGTCTACGGCTTTCGTCCGGACTGATAGTTATAGGAAGCTGGGATGAAACCGGTCATCGCCCTGGTGGGGCGGCCCAACGTGGGCAAATCCACCCTGTTCAACCGCCTGACGAAGTCGCGTGACGCCATCGTCGCCGACTTTGCAGGCCTCACGCGCGACCGCCACTACGGCAACGGTCGCCAGGGCAAGCACGAGTACATCGTCATCGACACGGGGGGCTTCGAGCCCGACGCCGAGAGCGGCATCTACCGCGAGATGGCCAAGCAGACGCGCCAGGCCGTCGCCGAGGCCGACGTGGTGATCTTCGTCGTGGACGTGCGCGGCGGTCTGTCGGCCCAGGATCACGACATCGCCAACTACCTGCGCCGGCTGGGCAAGCCCTGCGTGCTGGCCGGCAACAAGGCCGAGGGCATGCAGGACAGCATCCACCTGGCCGAGTTCTACGAGCTGGGCCTGGGCGAGGTGTACCCCGTCTCGGCCGCGCATGGCCAGGGCATTCGCAGCCTGGTGGATCTGGCGCTTGAGCCCCTGGCACTGCCTGAGGTGGACGAGGGCGACGTCAACGCCGAGACCAACGTCATACGCCTGGCCGTGGCGGGGCGCCCCAATGTCGGTAAATCCACGCTGATCAACACCTGGCTGGGCGAGGAGCGCCTGGTGGCCTTCGACCTGCCGGGCACGACGCGCGACGCCATCTCGGTGCCCTTCGAGCGCAATGGCCAGAAGTTCGAGCTCATCGACACCGCAGGCCTGCGCCGGCGCGGCAAGGTGTTCGAGGCCATCGAGAAATTCTCCGTCGTCAAGACCCTGCAGGCCATCGAGTCGGCCAACGTGGTGCTCCTGCTGCTTGACGCCACCCAGGGCGTCACCGACCAGGACGCACATATCGCCGGCTATATCCTGGAAAGCGGCCGCGCCGTGGTGATTGCCGTGAACAAATGGGATGCGGTGGACGACTATGGCCGCCAGCAATTGGAGCGCTCCATCGAGACGCGCCTGTCCTTCCTCAAGTTCGCCCCGCTGCATTTCATCTCGGCCATCAAGCGCCAGGGCATAGGGCCGCTGTGGACCTCCATCGCGCAGGCCTACAAGGCCGCCAATCGCAAGATGCCCACGCCGGTGTTGACGCGCCTGCTGCAAGAGGCGGTGCAGTTCCAGACCCCCAAGCGCTCCGGAATGTTCCGCCCCAAGCTGCGCTATGCGCACCAGGGCGGCATGAATCCACCGGTGATTGTGATCCACGGCAACTCGCTGGAGCATGTCACCGACGCCTACAAGCGCTTCCTGGAGGGAAGATTCCGCAAGGAATTTGACCTGGTCGGGACGCCGCTGCGCATAGAGCTCAAGACCTCCAGCAATCCGTACGCGGATAGGCGCGAATCCTGAGCCCCTGAGCCGTGCAGGGCGCCATGACTGTGGTAAGGTGCCGGTTTACAACAACATTTCTGAACACGGAGAATATCGTGAGCAATAAAGGTCAACTGCTTCAAGACCCCTTCCTGAACGTGCTGCGTCGTGAGCATGTGCCGGTGTCCATCTACCTGGTCAATGGCATCAAGCTGCAGGGGCAGATCGAGTCCTTCGATCAATACGTGGTGCTGCTGCGCAATACCGTGACGCAGATGGTCTACAAGCACGCCATCTCCACCATCGTGCCGGGCCGTGCCGTCAACTTCTCGACGGCGGAAAACCCCGACGGGGACAACCAGTAACCCATGCCGCCGCCCGGGGCTGCGCCGGGGCGCAAGCGTTTCCCACGCAAGGGCCAGCAGCCTTGAGTTCCAAGCCATCATCCGATTCCTCATTCACACCGGTCCTCCTGGTCGGTGTGGATTTCGGTTTCCCGCATTTCGATACCGAATTGCAGGAACTGGGTCTGTTGGCCCAGACCGCGGGCCTCAAACCCGTGGCGCGCCTGACCTGCAAACGCAAGGCGCCCGACGCGGCCCTGTTCGTGGGCAGCGGCAAGGCGGACGAGATCCAGACCCTGGCGCAAATGCATGGTGCCAAGGAGGTGCTGTTCGACCAGGCCTTGAGCCCGGCGCAGCAGCGCAATCTTGAGCGCCATCTGCAACTGCCGGTCAACGACCGAACCCTGCTCATCCTGGAGATCTTTGCCCAGCGTGCGCGCAGCCACGAGGGCAAGCTGCAGGTGGAGCTGGCGCGGCTGCAGTATGTGGCCACGCGCCTGGTGCGCCGATGGACCCACCTGGAGCGCCAGATGGGTGGCATAGGCGGGCGCGGCGGCCCCGGCGAAAAGCAGATCGAGCTGGACCGCCGCATGATCGACGATGCGATCAAGCGCACCAAAGAGCGTCTGCAGAAAGTCAAGAAGCAGCGCGCCACGCAGCGCCGCCAGCGCGAGCGCCGCGACACCTTCAATATCTCGCTGGTCGGCTACACCAACGCGGGCAAGTCCACGCTGTTCAACGCGCTGGTCAAGGCCCGCGCCTATGCGGCCGACCAGCTGTTTGCCACGCTCGATACCACCACGCGCCAGCTCTACCTGGGCGAGGCTGCGGGCTCGGTGTCGTTGTCCGACACCGTGGGCTTCATCCGCGACCTGCCCCATGGCCTGGTGGACGCCTTCCAGGCCACGCTGCAGGAGGCGGTGGACGCCGATCTGCTGCTGCATGTGGTCGATGGCGCCAACCCCGGCTACCCTGAGCAGATCGCCCAGGTGCAACTGGTGCTGGCCGAGATTGGCGCAGCGGAAATTCCGCAGCTGCTGGTGTTCAACAAGCTCGATGCCATGGCGGATGAGACCAGACCCGCCCGGCTGCGGGATATGTATGCGCTCGACGGACGTCAGGTTCCGCGGATCTTCGTGAGTGCGCGCCAGGGGGAGGGCGTTGCGGCGCTGCGCGCGCAGCTGGCCCATATGGTCGAGGCGACCGCGGGGCATGGCATGCCCCCTGGAACAGCTGCTGAATTGCCGGGCCTGCCGGGCTGATTGGGCACAATGCCGTATGTAACAGGTGTACTGAGAACAAGAGAACTAGCGCATGAATCTTCATAACCGAGCCTCCCGCTGGGCGTTGCTGCCCGGGCGCATCCGGGGGATGTTCAATCTCAACGACCCGCGCTGGGGACGTGGGGACGACAAGGGCGAGGGCGGCCAGGGCCAGGAGCCGGAGCGCCCCTCCTCGGACCAGCCGCAGGGCGGTCGCGGGCGCGGGCAGGGCTCCTCCGGCCAGCCGCCCGATCTCGATGAGCTTTGGCAGGATTTGAACCGCAAGCTCGGCGGACTTTTTGGCGGGCGCAATGGCGGTGGACGTGGACCGTCGTCGGGCGGCGGCGGCGGCGGTGGTTTTCAGCCCGATATGAAGAACGCCGGCGTGGGCGTGGGCCTGATTGCCGCCATTGCTGTACTGATCTGGCTGGGTACGGGCTTCTTCATCGTGCAGGAAGGTCAGCAGGCCGTGATCACCCAATTCGGCAAATACAAGAGTACGGTCAATGCCGGCTTCAACTGGCGCCTGCCCTATCCCATCCAGCGCCATGAACTGGTCTATGTGTCCCAGATCCGCTCGGTGGACGTGGGGCGTGACACCATCATCAAGAGCACGGGTCTGCGCGAATCCGCCATGTTGACGGAGGACGAGAACATCGTCGAGATCAAGTTTGCCGTGCAATACCGCCTGAATGATGCGCGTGCCTGGCTGTTCGAGAGCCGCAACCCGGCCGACGCCGTGGTGCAGGTGGCCGAAACGGCGGTGCGCGAAGTCGTCGGCAAGATGAAGATGGACACGGCCCTTGCCGAGGAGCGCGACCAGATCGCGCCGCGCGTGCGCAAGCTGATGCAGACCATCCTGGACCGCTACAAGATTGGCGTAGAGGTGGTAGGCATCAACCTGCAACAAGGGGGGGTGCGTCCGCCGGAACAGGTTCAAGCAGCATTTGACGATGTGCTCAAGGCCGGCCAGGAGCGCGAGCGCGCCAAGAATGAGGCGCAGGCCTATGCCAACGACGTCGTGCCGCGTGCGGCCGGAGCGGCGTCGCGGCTTGGCGAAGAGGCGGCCGCCTACAAAGCGCGCATCGTTGCCCAGGCCCAGGGCGATGGGCAGCGCTTCAGCGACATCCTGACCGAATACCAGAAGGCTCCGCAGGTCACGCGTGACCGCATGTACATCGAGACCATGCAGCAAATCTATGGCAACGTCACCAAGGTCCTGGTGGATTCGCGCCAGGGCTCGAACCTGCTGTATCTGCCGTTGGACAAGATCATGCAGAGCGTGGCCCAGCAGCCGGCCGCCCCGGCCCTTGAAGTGCCGCCGACAGCAGGCTCCAGCACCGTGCCGCCGGCAACCTCCCCCTCGTTTCCCAGCGACGCCCGTTCGCGCGACGCCAGCCGCTCGCGTGAGCGCGATTCCCGATAGGAGATCTGCGTGAACAGAATCGGATTCATTGTCTCGACGTTTCTGGTGCTGCTGGCGCTGGCCAGTTCCATGATGTTCGTGGTGGACCAACGCCAGTTTGGCGTAGTCTATGCACTCGGGCAGATCAAAGACGTCATCACCGAACCTGGCCTGTATTTCAAGCTGCCGCCCCCGTTCCAGAACGTGCGCTATATCGACAAGCGCCTGCTGACGCTGGACAGCTCGGACACCGAGTCCATGCTGACGGCAGAGAAGCAGCGCGTGGTGATCGACTGGTATGTGCGCTGGCGCATCAGCGAGCCGTCGGAATACATCCGCAACGTCGGGCTGGACGAGAGCGCGGGTGCCCTGCAGCTCAACCGTGTGGTGCGCAATGCGTTCCAGGAGGAGGTGAACCGCCGCACCGTCAGGGAGTTACTATCGACCAAGCGCGATGCGCTCATGGCGGATGTCAAGCGCGAGGTGCTGGAGGCCGTGCGCGGCGCCAAGCCCTGGGGCGTGGATGTGGTGGACGTGCGTATCACGCGCGTGGACTATGTGGAGGCCATCACCGAGTCCGTGTACCGCCGCATGGAGGCCGAGCGCAAGCGCGTGGCCAATGAGCTGCGCTCCACGGGCGCCGCAGAGGGCGAGAAGATCCGCGCCGACGCCGATCGCCAGCGCGAGGTCATCATCGCCAATGCCTACCGCGACGCACAGAAGATCAAGGGTGAGGGCGATGCCGAAGCCTCGCGTCAGTATGCCCAGGCCTTTGGCCGCGACCCGCAGTTTGCCCAGTTCTACCGCAGCCTGGAGGCCTACAAGGCCAGCTTCAATCGCAAGAGCGATCTGGTGGTGCTCGATCCCTCGACGACCGAGTTCTTCAAGGTCTTCCGCGGCGCGGCAGCGGGGGCAGGAGCGTCTACTGGGGCCGCCGCAGCGTCCCCAGCAGCGCCGCGCAAGCCCTGAATACGCGCGGCGGCCAAGCCATGGACTGGGCGGGCAGCTTCTGGGTCGCGCTGGGCCTGGTTCTGGTGATCGAAGGGTTGTTCCCCTTTGTATCCCCCACTGGCTGGCGCCGCATGTTCACGCAGCTCCTGCAGCTGCGTGACGGGCAGATCCGTTTCTGTGCGCTGCTGAGCATTCTTGCGGGCGGACTGCTCCTGCTGCTCTTGTAGTCGCCACATGTCCGGTCAGGGCGTTCCACGCCTGAGCCGGTAGAATCCCCTTTTTAACAGCCTCCCTCTCCCCATGTCTGCCTGGGTCCTGCCGGATCACATTGCCGATGTCTTGCCCTCCGAGGCGCGGCACATCGAAGAACTTCGCCGCGGGCTGCTGGATACGGCCCGCAGTTATGGCTACGAGCTGGTCATGCCGCCACTGCTGGAGCATCTGGACTCGCTGCTGACCGGCACCGGCGAGGCGCTGGATCTGCAGACCTTCAAACTGGTGGATCAGCTCTCTGGCCGCTCCCTGGGCCTGCGCGCGGATACCACCCAGCAGGTGGCGCGCATAGACGCCCATCTGCTGAACCGCCGCGGCGTGACAAGGCTGTGCTACTGCGGCCCCGTGCTGCACACCCGGCCCGACCGCCCCCACGCCACGCGCGAGCCGCTGCAGTTTGGCGCCGAGATCTATGGCCACCCGGGCATAGAGGCCGATATCGAGTCTGTTCTGCTGTCCCTGGAATGCCTGCGCAGCGCGAAGGTGCAGGATGTCAGCGTGGATCTGGCCGATGTGCGCATCGTGCGCAGCCTGCTTGCCGGACTGCCGGTGGGCCTGCAGACGCTGGCGCGGGTGCATGCCGCACTGGCCGCCAAGGATTCCAGTGAACTGTCCTCCCTGGCGAGCGCGTTTCCGGCCCAGGCGCGCGAGGGCCTGCTGGCGCTGCTGCAGCTGTATGGTGACGCGTCCGTACTGGATGAAGCCGAAATCGCGCTCAAATCCATATCCGGCGTGCGCCAGGTGCTATCGGATTTGCGGGCCATGGCGGCGCGCATCGAGAGTGCGCGGGTCACCGTCGACCTGGCAGACTTGCGCGGCTACGCCTACTACAGCGGCGCGCGCTTTGCGGTCTATGCCAGGGGCGCTAGCGATGCTCTCGTGCGCGGCGGTCGCTACGACGAGGTGGGGGCGGTATTCGGCCGCAACCGACCGGCGGCTGGGTTCAGCCTGGACGTCAAACAGGTGGTGGGCGTGGTTTCTCCGCGACCGCTCAAGGCCGCCATTCGGGCTCCTTGGGGTGAGGCGCCGGATGTCAACGCGGCCATCGCCGCCCTGCGCCAGCAAGGCGAGACGGTGGTCTGCATGCTGCCGGGGCATGGCAGCGAGGTCGATGAATTCCGCTGCGACCGCGAGTTGGCGCAGGTGGATGGGCATTGGCAGGTCCGCAGCCTTTGAAATTCTTCAGCATTTGAATCGGGTTTGACATGAAAGCAAGCAAGGGTCGTAACGTTGTCGTGGTCGGTACCCAGTGGGGTGACGAGGGCAAGGGCAAGCTGGTGGACTGGTTGACCGAAAGCGCGCAAGGCGTGGTGCGCTTCCAGGGCGGGCACAACGCGGGCCACACGCTGGTCATCAACGGCGTCAAGACGGCGCTGCACCTGATCCCCAGCGGCATCATGCGCCCCGGTGTCAAGTGCTATATCGGCAATGGTGTGGTGCTGTCGGCGGCCAAGCTGTTCGAGGAAATCGAGGGGCTGGAAAAGGCTGGCGTTGAGGTGCGCTCGCGCCTTCGTGTCTCCGAGGCCTGCCCGCTGATCCTGCCCTTCCATGCGGCCCTCGACGTGGCCCGCGAGGCCGCGCGCGAGCATGGCGGCGCCGAGAAGATAGGCACCACCGGCCGCGGCATCGGCCCGGCCTATGAGGACAAGATTGCGCGCCGCGCGCTGCGCGTACAGGATCTCAAGCACCCTGAACGTTTTGCCGCCAAGCTGCGCGAGCTGCTGGCCCTGCACAATCATGTGCTGACCACCTTCCTGGGGTCGGCCAACTTCCAGTTCGGCGATGCGCTCAAGCCCTACATCCAGGACGGGCAGGTGCAGTTCGAGCCGGTGTACCAGGAGGCCATGCGCCATGCCGAGCTGCTCAAGCCCATGATGGCCGACGTGTCGCGTGAACTCAACGAGGCCCATGCGGCGGGAGCCAACCTGCTGTTCGAAGGCGCCCAGGGCACGCTGCTGGACGTGGATCACGGCACCTACCCCTATGTGACGTCAAGCAACTGCGTGGCAGGTAATGCTGCCGCGGGCTCGGGCGTGGGACCGGGTCTGCTGCACTACGTCCTGGGCATCACCAAGGCCTATTGCACGCGCGTCGGCGGCGGCCCATTCCCCACCGAACTGGACTGGGAAAAACCGGGCACGCCGGGCTATCACATGAGCACCGTGGGCGCCGAAAAGGGCGTGACCACGGGTCGCAGCCGTCGCTGCGGCTGGTTTGACGCGGCCCTCCTCAAGCGCAGTGCGCAGGTCAATGGTCTGTCGGGGTTGTGCATCACCAAGCTCGACGTGCTCGACGGCCTGCAAGAGCTGTGGCTGTGCGTGGGCTACGAGATCGACGGCCAGCGTCTGGACCTGCTGCCCATGGGAGCCGACGATATCGCCCGTTGCCAGCCCATCTACGAAAAACTGGCTGGCTGGACACAGTCCACGGTGGGGGTCACGCGCTATGACGACCTGCCTGTGAATGCGCGCCGCTATCTGGAACGCATTGAACAGGTGACGGGCGTGCCCATTGCCATGATCTCGACCAGCCCCGATCGTGACCACACCATCTTGATGCACAACCCCTATGTGGCCTAAGAGTGTTCGGAAAAATTCGGTGATAACACTTGCGCATAAAGCGCCTCTAGCTATTAATTGAGGAGTAATGCATGCTGACAGAGGACGGAAAGCATCTGTACGTGAGCTATGACGAATACCATGGCCTCATTGAGAAGTTGGCATTAAAGGTGCACCAATCCGGCTGGGAGTTCGACACCATCCTGTGCCTGGCCCGTGGTGGCTTGCGCCCTGGCGACATCCTGAGCCGAATTTTTGACAAACCTCTGGCCATCATGTCCACCAGTTCCTATCGGGCAGAGGCGGGCACGGTGCAAGGACATCTTGACCTTGCGCGTTTCATCACCACACCCAAGGGTGAAATTGCGGGGCGCGTGCTGCTCGTGGATGATCTGGCAGATTCCGGCCACACGCTCAACGCGGTGGTCCGAATGCTCAAGAGCAACTACCAGCCGATCACCGAGCTGCGCAGCGCCGTGATCTGGACCAAGGGGCTGTCCACCTTCACGCCCGACTACTCTGTGGAATTCCTGCCCACCAACCCATGGATCCATCAGCCCTTCGAAGGCTACGACAACCTGACACCGGACAAGCTGATACAGAAGTGGCGCTGGTGAGAGCTGCACGGTTTCAAAAAGAAAACAAAACTGCCGTAGTTGACGAATTTCCAGCTATACTAGCGGGCGGGCTGCAGCGAAAGTCACTCCCGAAAGTGCTGGATGGCTGCAACAAGGGGAAAGACAAAAAATTTCCTACCGTGAGTGGCAAGGGTGTTA